>NZ_LGEG01000217.1 GCF_001280125.1 Streptomyces sp. NRRL F-6492 | reverse complement strand
GGTGCAGGCGTGTCCTGGGCTGCTGGTGTCGGTTCCGGCTGTGGTTCCGAGGGCGTGGTGGGTGCAGCGGCCGCTTCGGCAGGAGGAGTGGTCGGTGCGGGCGCGAGGTCTTTCGCGGCCTCGACTTCGGCTTCGGCTGTTGTGGTCGGGAGGGGGGTCTGGACTGCTTGCGGGGGTGTTGTGGCGGAGTCCGGGGCTGCTGCTGCAGCCGGAGCCGCTGTGTCGGGTGCTGGCTCGGCTTGAAGTGCGGGCGGGGTGGGGGTGCCGTCCGCGGCTGCGGCAAGCAGGACGGCGACGGGGGTCTTGTGGCGGCACAGCACCTGAGGGTGGCCCTCGGCGCCGTACTGGATCAGATCCCCCAGCTTTTTGCGGGCGTCCACGAAGCTGTGGGTGGGGGCTTGGGTGAGGTCCCAGCCCAGTTCGGTTGCATGGGCGGGCGTGGTGAGCAGTGCATGGTGCGGACCACGCGTCAGGGGTGTGGGGTGCCCTTGGATGGCGGCGTTGATCAGCTGCTTGAGTGTGCTGCGGGCCTCGTGCAGCGTCGCCGGGCCAGTGCGCGTCAGGGCGTGTGGTGTTTCCGCGTCAGGGGCGGCGGAGGTTGTTCCCCGCTCGGACAACGGGCCCTCAGCTGACTCGGGTTGACTGTCATCGCCGTGTCGGCGGCTAGCGTCTTCGGAGGCTGTCTTGGCCGCTGAGGATGGTGTGGGAGGCGTGGGAAAACTCAATGGCCAGTTGCCCGCCCAGCGCGGAGCCTGGTCGGACGGCTCCTGTGAGGCTGCAGGCGGAGCGGTGTGGGCGGGGTTGCTCGGCACGGCAGCGCCGGAAGACGCCTCACCGGCCGTGCGGGATGAACGTGAGGAGGACACCCGGGGACTCCAAGAGCAAGTGGCAAGCGGATCGCAAGGGGAAGGTCGGGCAGTTGGCTCGGCAGCGGCCGCCTCTGCGAAACGACCGCGCCGCTAAAAATGTAACGTCACCCACCAGTCTAGCCGACGTTACATAATATTCGCCCCGGAATTACGTAACGCTGGGGTTGGTGTCGTGGGTGATCAGGCCGGTCCTGCCCGGGAGGATGGCAGGCAGGTGGTTCGGGAGGTGTCAGGCGTGATCAGCACCGTGCCCCGTGGGGGTGGCGGGCTCTACCAATGCCTTCAGCTGGGCACGGAAGGCGGCCTGCTCACCGGCCCATGCTTGCCTCTGGGCCTCGCCCTCCGGCTCGTCGTAGTCCTCATACAGCCAGATGTCCGAGGACTGCTGCTGGAACGCCCTCTCGCGCATCCGTTCCTCGTAGTCCTCGTACGTCTCGTCCGGATGGATCTGCCCGGTACGGCGCTTGATCTCCTCGTCGCGCTCACGGCGTTCGAGGTACTCCTGCACGGCCGGGTCGGCGTCGGCGCACGCGTACCCTCTGCCTCGCTGGGGCGGCTCGGGCGGTCGCCGGCGGTCCTCGATGCGGTCGAGGACCGCGTGCCACTGTGCGGCGTCCGCCACGCTCACGTCGAAGGCTTTCAGGAGCGCGGCCAACTGCTCGCGGCCGGGCAGGACCTTCCCGATGAGGATCAGGTGGGCTGTCGAACGCGGTACACGGTGCCCGTCGGCCTTGGTCGCCTTCTCGATGGCGCGGTAAGAGGGCCGGCCGGCCCTCAGGCGCAGCCGCGTCAGTTCCTGGCCCAGGGAGGCGGGGGTGCGGACCTGCCGGGTCCGTCGGCCGCGACCGGCCAGGTGTGGGCGGGCCTTCTCGGTTGCAGCTGCCTTCCACAGGCTCAGGGCTGACGCTTCTCGCCTCTGCGTGGAGTGGCTGCCGAGGTCGCCGGCAGCGCGGGCGTAGGCGAGGACGGTCTCGAGCGGGGGCAGGTGGGTGCCGCGGGCGGCCTGGCTGAGGGTGGAGGCTCCGCGGTACCCGGGCGCGCCCGGTGGGCCGGTGCGCTCGGACAGGGTGGCGTAGGTGGTACGGGTGTCGTCCTTGAGCTGGCGCAGGTAGACGGCCAGGGCCCGCAGCCGGGGGCTGGTGCCGGCGGCGACAGGTTTGGTGGGGCGGCCCATGTCACCGGCTGCGGCGGCGGGAGGGCTTGGCGACATCGCTGGAGCGGCGGCCGGTGATCAGGTCGGCCACTGCGGCGGCCACCACGACCAGCGCGGCCGGGACGGGCCGGTTGCCGGCGGCCAGTCCGGCCGATGCCAGGACGACCACGACGATGACCACGACCTCGGGGATGCCCAGCCGACTCGGCTGGGTGCGGGCAGGGAGGTGGCTGGCGCAGAACGCCGGCGGCTCGGGGCTGGCGGCGGGCAGGGGAAGGGCGGACATGAGCAGCTCCAGGAAGGTAGGGGTGAGGTCCCCAACCCGGTTGATTCGGGAAGGGATTGGTGCGAGGCGTATCCCGCCGTCGATGCCTCAAGGTTCCCTCGCCGACGCTCTCAAGGCCAGCCTGATCGGCGCCCGTTCAGGCTGACGTGTTCACCGTCGTGAAACGCAGGTACGTCGTTCGTCCCTGGTCAGGCCACCTGGAAAATCGGGTTGACCCGAAATCGTCCAGGGCTTGCACCGTCCCTGGTACAGCTGGCCGAGAGGTGTGTGAAGCGAAATTCCCGACTCCGGACACGAGGTCGAGTGGGCGACAAGGGCGTCTGGTTCCCGTTCTTCGGCCGGCGGCAGTCGGCCCGGGTGGGTGACGGAGAGCGGAGTACATATCCGCTTTCGGGGTGCAGAGAGAGTGTGGCTGCGACAATGAAGTACCGCAGGGGGCGGGTGGGGCGACTTCGCTGTAGGTGAGGGTGCCGGCCTCTTTTTTGTGTGAAGGGGGAACGTGGGGGCGTGGTTTGAGCGCATGGCGGCTGTCCCTGGCCTTGCCTTTGCCGGGAGCCCGGGTGTCATGCGGGAGGCGCTGCCGGGCGCAGGGGTTCGTCCGGACGAGTCGTACGGCTCGCCGATGTGGTCGACCGCCGAGGGGAGTACGTCTGCGACACCGGCCAGCCGGCATGTGCCGTTCGACGCGCGCGGCGCTGAGCTGATCGCCCGTGTCTGGGAGGCGCTGGAGCTTCCGGGCTCGGCCAGGGACTACCACTTTGTTCTGCAGAGCGCGGTCGATCGACTGTGGAGTACACGTCGTGCGGAGCCTGGGGCCCTCGCCGCGCTTGAGGTGTTCGCCCTGCTGGACCTGGAGTTGATGGAAGCAACCCCGCACGCCGTGTCCTTCGACACCACTGATGCTCCGGCGGCGTTTGTGCGGGTGTCCTCGGTGCCACGGTTGATCGGCCTGCTGGAGCGCGAGGGCGCCTTCGCGGAAGCACTTGAGCTGGCGCGGCGGTTGGCCCGTTTCGGGCAGGGCGAGGATGTGGCGGCCCGGCTGTCGGAGAAAGCTCAGGCGCTGGTTGCCGAGGCTGCGGCACAGGGTGGATCGTCATGAGTGCGGGCCTGGAGCGACTGATCCCGGCTGCCTCCTACTTGGAGGAAGCGTTCTTGCGGTGGGTGCTCACGCCGGCCGTGGACGCGTCGATCGTTGCGCGGATCCGCAGTCAGCACCCGGTCACCGTCAACGAGCGCGCTTACCGGCTGGACTACCTGATCGCGGGTGAGGCGCTGCAGTTGGCCGTCGAGCTCGACGGGTTCGCCTTCCACAGTGACCGGGCCGCGTTCACCTACGACCGGCTGCGACAGAACGATCTGGCCGCGACCGGCCTGACCATTCTGCGGTTCTCCTACGATGCGGTGCGTACGGACACGGCGCGCTGTGTGGCCCAGTTGCAGGCGATGCTGAGGCAGGATCCGCTCCTGGCGCCGCTGGTGACTGCCGTGCCTCGCATCGGGATCCCGGACATGGCTGGCGATCCGATGCGGGCCGCCGATCCGCCTGGCGGTGCCGAACTGCCTTCAGGCGGGGCGTACTTCGCCGGTGAGCGGGCCAGGGTGGACCGGGCGCCGCTGCGGGAGTGCCAGGACGAGGCGTTGGCCTCGTTGGCGAACTACTACGCCTCCGGCGGCCGGCATGCGGCTGCGGTGATGGCGGTGGGGTCGGGCAAGACGGCCCTGGGGGTGGCGGCCGCGTTGTCGTTCAGTCGACGGCGGGCGCTGGTGGTGACCCCGGGCTCGGTCATCCGCGGCACCTTCGCCAAGGCCCTCGATCCGGGGATACCGGGCAACGTCCTGTATGGGCTGGCGGGCGGGCCGCTGCTGCCCGGTGCCCGTCCGCCGGCCACGCTCGTCCTGGACGCGGACGACGGGCAGATCAGCCAGGTCAGCCGTGAGCGGCTCCTGGCTGCGGACATCCTGGTCACCAACTTCCATGCGCTGGGCACGGGCGACAGTGACGGGGACCTGCTGGCCAAGCTGGAGGCGGAGGACATCGACTTCATCGTCGTCGACGAGGCGCACATCGCGGCCAGCGCCTCCTACCAGCGGCTGTTCGCCCACTTCCAGGGTGCGCGCACACTGCTGATGTCGGCGTGCTTCCAGCGTTTGGACGGCAAGCCGATCGACGCCGATGTCGTCTACCGCTACCGGCTGGTCGACTCCGTCGCGGACGGGTCGGCGAAGAACCTGCGGGTGCACCGGTTCGCTCCCGAGGTGGCGTCGACGGTGTATGAGGCGGTGTGGCCGGACGGGCGGCGCGAGCAGATCGTGGGCCGTGATGCTTTGCTGGCCACGCTGGGCGACGAGCGGAAGATGGCACGCATCACCGCACAGTCCGAGGCGCCGATCCGCCAGGTGATGGCCGTGACGCGGGCGTGTCTGGATGCACAGGCCAAGCTGCTGGCGCCCGTGAAGCCGAGGGTGCTGTTCGCGGCGATGGGCCAGGCGCATGCTGAACAGATCGCGCGGATCGCCGAGGAGTACGGGATCCCCAGTGCCACGCTGCACCACAGCATGCCCGCCTCCGCGATCGCCTCCACCCGGCGGCGCTTCGAGTCCGACGCCGGGGATCTGCAGGGCATCGTGCAGCTGCGGATGCTCGGCCAGGGCTACGACTTCCCGCCCATCACCGTGGTCGTACCGCTGCGCCCCTATGGCAGCTTCGGCGAGTTCTACCAGTTCGTCGGCCGCGGTGTCCGCGTCCTGCGCCAGACCGCGGTGGCTGCCGACCAGCAGTACCTGGACGTGGTCTGCCATGCCGAACTCGGCCTGGAGGAGCATCTGGAGGCCATGTGCGCGGACAACGACATGGATCCCGCTGTGCTCCTGGATGTCCCGCTGATCGACGCCACCACCATGGAAGGGGATCTCCCCGGCCCCGGCGGCGCCGCGGAGGGGGCCGGCGGGGGTCTGGGCGGTGTGGACGCGTTCGTGCTGTACGAGCGCGGACGCGTCGAGCAGCGCGTGGTGCACGAGCTGGACCGTGTGGAGGCCCGAAGAACGGAGCGGGAGATGCAGCTGATGGCCCAGCGCTACGCCGTCTATGCGCAGAACACCGCTGCGCCGGTGCCGTTTGAGCAGTTCGTCGAAACCATGCGGAGGCTGACCGGTGGCCAGTGACCCGACACGCTGGTGGCAGCCGGCCGTGGAATGCAGTCCCGAGCAGGCGCTCACCCTGGAGCGGGCGGCCGGGCAGCAGCAACGGTTCGCCGACATCGACGCCCTGGCGGCCAGGCTGCTGGCCGCAGGGTTCGCCGGACGGCCGGTGGCCACCGTCGTCCCCGGCCGAGGACGCCACACGCCGGACACCGCCAAGGTGACGGCCCTCACCCGGGAAGAGGAAGTCTTCTGCGTCAACGCCTTCGGGGTCCAGGAGCAGCAGCGGCTCGGGGCGTGGTACCTGCCCCAGAAACTCTCGGTCAAGGCAGGGGCAGTCAATCTGCCGTATCTGCTGCGGGAACGCCCTGGCCACGCTCTGACGCTGGCCGCCGATGAGACCGCCCGCCTCACCGCTGTGGAGGACTGGGACACGGTGCTGCTGTGGGCGCTGCTGGTGCCGCTGTTCGAGACACTGCTTCAGCCCATCCGGCTGCGGGCGGCAGGAGAGATCTTCCCTCGCACAGAACAGCAGCGGTTCTGGACACTCATCGAGGAGCGTTACCGGCTGCTGGGCATCGACGAGAGCGCGCTGGAAGCCTTCCGCTTCGGCGGCGGCTGGCACCAGCTGGACCGTGTGGGACAGCAGCAGGCCCGCCTTCGTTTGCTGGACACCCTTGCCGCCGCCGACCTCGTGCAGCTTGCGGCACGTCACCGGATCCAGCGGTTGCAAGGGCTGATGGCTGGTTTCGCCAAGAAGGCCAGGACGGGAACAGCCCTGGCGCGCCGGGTGCTCACCAAAGAGCTGCAGCCGGTCGTCTCCGCGTACTTCGGGGGCGACTGGCTGGCTGTGCTGGATTACCTTCAGGCTCCCCCTCACCCGGATGAGGAGATCATCACCGCTCTGCCCGAGCCTCGTCTGTACGTCGGCATGGCCACGCAGACGGCCGGCATGGCTGCCGAGGCGGGCATCGCGGAGGACGAGGTCCATGCGATGCTCGCGGCCTTCCTCGGCGGCGGCAGTTCTCTGTCTCCGGTGGAGGAGCGGGCTGCGGCCCTGCGCGGCTGGTGGGCGGGCTTCGACCAGGCGCATGCCGGCCAGTCACGGGGAATGCCGTCGTTGTGGGGGCTGGTCGATCAGGATCTAATGAGTCTGAACCGGACCGAGCAGGGGTACACCCCTCAGTTGTACCGGCAGCGTCTGCCCGCCGATGTCTTGGAACGGGTGGGGCGGCTGTGGGAGACGGTGACGCTTGCTCGGTATCCCGGCAGCATCGTCAGCAACCCGCGCCCGCACCAGACCATGGCCGAAGCCCTCGGTCCCGCGGCCGAGTTCTGGCACGGCGTGGGCCTGACCGCCTGGTTCGTGTGCGAAGGTCCCTACTCCCGCACCACCTTGGACCGTGTCGACCGCTACTACAGCAGGCCGCTGGCCGCCCTGCGCGCGGCCGGATGCCCGGTCGACAGCGCCTTCTTCCGCGAACTGCAAGCCGCCGAACAACTCCTGGGGCCGGAGGAGGAGATCACGGACAGCGAGGACAGTACGGTCGAGACCCCGTACGGGCAGGTGACGTTCACCTCCAGCATGAGTCACGGCGCCCGCCGGGACGGCTTCGAGCGGGTACGGGATCTCATCACACGGCACCGGCGGGCCTGGGCCGAGCAGTATCTCGGTGCCTACGTGGAGGGCCGCTGGCGCTCCCAGTTGGAGGAGGTCGCCCACCAGCATCACCGCTTCGTCGCCGCCAAGGGGCGTCCCCCCACCCTGCCCCAGTTCGCGCGGTTCGCGACCACGGCAGCCAACCACTGGACGGGCGGCGACCTGGGGGCGCTGTACACGGCCATCGGCGAGCCGACGCCATCCCAACAGGAGCGGCCTACCCGCCTACTGACTGAGGACGGCTACGACTTCGCCCGCCGGGTGTACCAGGAGCTGGGCGGCAAGCCCGTCGACCACGACACCTGGGTGAACAACCCGGAAGAAACCCAACGGCAGTGGCAGCTCAGCCGCCTGGCCACCGAGAGCCTGCGCCACCTCCAGCTGCAGGAAGCACTCGGGCAGCCGCCGACCGCCAAGGAGTTCGGCGCCCAGCGTCTGACCTGGCCCTGGCCAGGCGAGGAAACCGAAGGCTGGCCCATCCTCGAGCGCGTCCTTGCAACGCTGACCCGTGCCAGCCTGGCCCCGGCCACTACCCGCTCCCCCACCAGCCCGCTACCCGGCGAGGAGAGCGGCACCCTGCAACTGCGGACGAGGGGAGCCAACGCAGCCATCCGCACCGAGCCGACGACGGTCCGCGTCACCTGCACCGGCGCACCCGTTGACGTGTCCGCTGTACTCCTCACCCGCAACGGCAAGGTACGCAGCGACCACGACCTCGTCTTCTACAACCACCCCAGTCACGACGGGGTCAGCGTCGGCGGGGACACCGTCACCGCCGACCTGGGCCTCATCCCTGACGACATCGCAACCATCGCCGTCATCGTCAGCATCGACCTCGAGGCCCAACCCGCCGCAGTCTTCGACCATCACACCCAGTGGCAAGCAGACATCACCCAGCCCTCCCGCACCCAACTGGCCTTCACACCTGACCCCTTCTCCTCGGGTGAGACCGTCACCATCGCGGTGGAGCTCTATCGCCACACGACCGGATGGAAGGCCCGTGCCGTCGGGCAGGGCTACGACACCGGGCTGGCGGGCCTGGCCACCGACTACGGCATCGACGTCGAAGCCTGACGCCCCCTGTCTGGTACGCGAAGCCGTCGACGACCAGGTAAGTGCGGCCGCCGCCGCCGTCGATCTCGCGTGCGAGAGCCGCTGCTGGTGCCCAACCTTCCAGGTGTTCCTGCGCCAGCTGGATCTTGCGCACACGATCTCTCCTTGGGTGTCCGTTCCGTCCCGGTACGTCAGGGAGGTTAGAGTGACCGCGACGCGCACCATGGGGGGTGCCAAGTGAGCAAGGCACGCTGGAGGTGAGCATGGGGCTGCGCCCGACACACCTTGGCTACGCTTACCAGGACCTGCTCACCGCGCTGCGACTGGTGGACCTGGCGGTGGGACGTGCGAATTCCCTGCTGGTCGACACAAAGATGTTCACCGGCGACCGATTCGATGACATCACGTGCGAGTGGAGCACCGGCAGCCGCGAGCGGCTGCAGATTAAGCACACGGATTATGACCGCGCGTTGTCGCTGGAGAGTTTTACAAAGGACAAGCGAGGCCTACGCCTGGATCTGCTCTTCTCCTCCATGGACCACGACTTCACCTCGGATCCGGGTTCCTCGCACCGCCTCGTGGTGCGCGACATGCAGCCGGAGGATCCCGAGCTGACCCGGGTGCTGCGCCCGGTCCACGCCAGCACCGATCCCGGGCCTGCACTGCACGGCCTGAGCAGCAAACGGTTCCGTTTCGACGCCGCTGCGCTGCGTGCACACGCTCCGTGGAAGGAGATGCTCGCCCAGGTCAGTGATGACCTGCTCAACCGCGCTTGCGCATCCCTGGTCGTCGACACGGATCTTCCGGCGTGTTCGCTCAACATCCGCGAGCCCGGGCCAGCCGAGGCGGCCTTGCTGCACCGCATCACCGAAGAACTCGGTGCCGGACGGCCGCCGAACCGGCATCGCACACCCGAGGAGGTGGCGCTGGCCCTGATCGAGGCGGCCAAAGCGGCGCGCAGCCGGGCGGGGACCGTGATGGTCGAGGACCTGCTTCCTCGTCTGAGTCTGGAAGTCGACTTCGGAGCGGTCCGTGAGGGGCACCCCGTGGACCGTGCCACAGAGGTGAGACGTCCTACGGTGCTCACGGGCGTGGTCGCGGCCGTGAAGGACGCTGCGCAGCAGGGGGGTGTCGTGGTGGTCACCGGCGCTCCCGGCATCGGCAAGTCGTGGTTGTGTGAGCAGCTCGGGGATGCGCTGCGGGAGACATGGCTGGCGGTGAGGCATCACTGCTGGCTCGGTGCCGCGGACATCGACCGTGAGCAGCGTGTGCTGACCGAGGTCGTGATCGGCAGCCTGCTGAAGCAGCTGGGGACGGCCGTTCCAGAGGCGCTGGCGCAGGTCAGGCCACGCTACGCGGCCACGCCGGAGACCCTCACGGCCGCGGTCACTGCCGCGCGCGGCCTGGCACCGGACCGGCCGATCGCGCTGATCGTGGACGGTATCGACCATGTCAGCCGGGTTCTTGGATCCACCACCGGCAGCGCCTTTCGTCCGCGGGTGGACCCGGCGGCCTCTCTGGTCACGGACCTCTCCGCCCTGGAACTGCCGCCCGGTGTCGTGCTCGTCCTGGCCAGTCAGCCCGGCCCTCACCTCGAGGCCGTCGACGCCGGTGCCTCCCGTCTCACCGTTGCCCCGCTCAACCGCGCCGAACTGCATGCTCTGGCGGACCGCCTGGGCGTGCTGACGGCCCTGGCGTCCTCCCCTGCCGGTGAGGGGCTCGATCCCGCTGCGCGGGCGAGGACCGCGGTCGCACTGATCGAGGAGCGCTCTCGAGGCAACGCCCTGTACGCCACGTATTTGTGCCGGCAGGCCATTGGTCCTGCCCCGGGCCTGGGAGCGGCGCCGGCGCCGGATGGTGCCGGCGATCCTCTGGAAAGGTTGCGGACGGTGCCGTCGTCGGCGCACGACCTCGACGACTACTACGCCTATCTGCTGGCCGGTCTGACCCCCGGACAGCGCTCTGCTGTCAGCATGCTCGCAGTCTGCGACTTCGCTGTGAGTGCATCGGAGCTCGAGGAAATTTTCCCGCTGCCCGGAATGCAACTCGGTGCCGCGCTGAACAGCGTGGCACCAATCGTCGCGCAACAGCCGGGCATCGGCGGACTGAAGATCCATCATGAGAGCTTCAGCCGCTTCATCCGCCGGGTCGATGGCGACGACACGTGGGTCGATCAGGTCCGGTCCCAGGCCGCCGACTGGTTGTCCCAACGGGGCTTCTTCACCGATCCCCGCGCGTTCCGGCACCTGCCCGAACTGCTGGCCGCACTGGGGCGCGATGACGAACTCGCTCTGCTAATCGAACCCGATTTCCTCACCCGCGCGATTGCCGGGCTGCAGCCGCCTCAGGCCATCGTCCACACTCTGACCGTTGCCGCGCGGCGTGCGGCGGTCCGCAACGACTGGCCCACACTGGTGCGCTGCGTCGAACTGAGCCGGGCGCGGGCGACGTATGAGGACGAAGGCCTGCCAGGTTCCCTGGTGCCGTATGCGGATGTGCTGGTGGCGCTGGTGGGAGCCGACCGCGTGGCGGCAAGCCTGATGTACGAGGGTGCGACCACGTTGGCGGCGCGGTGGGGCCTGCAGCTGTGTGCGGCGGTCGACCGGGCCGGCTGTGCCGCCCCGTGGGAGGCGTACCTCACGGCCTGGGACAAGGCACGCAAGGATGAGCGTGTCCACTACGGATCCGAGAGCGATGAGTCGGTGTTCCTGGCGGAGTTGCGCGGACGGATCCGGTTGCCAGCCCGGGCTGCTGACGATGTCGAGCTCGGGCAGGCCCCGCGTACGCTCGCGCAGCGGGTCGCCCGGTTCCTCGACCAGGAGGCTCTGACCTCGCCTGAGGATGCGCTGGGTGTGCTGTTGGACTGTCTGGGTCCAGACCCGTTGCTCGAGAGCGCGGAGCTCATCGAGCAGCCCGACCGGCGCGCGGCCCTTTTGCTGCACCTTGCGGACGCCCATGGCACGGCGGGCGGCGCGCTGCCGTCTGCCCGCACGCTGGCCACCGCGGCCTGGGCCAGCGGGCCGTGCGACCCGCGGCGCCTGCTCCGCCATGGTGTGGCAGTGTCGGACCTTGCCGAGGAGCTCTTTTCCGGGGACATCGCCGCGGTTCTCGCGAAAGCAACACAGGATGTACTGACCGATCGTGCCAGTGGCCTGTCCGGCCCGGTGAACAGGTGGCTGACACTGCTGGCCGTGGCCCATGCAGCCGATCCGCAGGCGCCCGCCCGACTGCTCCCCCTCCTGGACGGCGATGGCTTCTACCGTGCCTGGCTGCGCTTCACCCTTGCCACCGTCGGCCTGCACCGCGACGTCGAGGCGGGCATCCTCACAGCCGAAACCGCGACTGCCACCGTGCGTGTCGCGCTCGAACAACTTGCCCAGCATGCAAACGCGTTCACGGGCAGCCCCCGGGCTTGCGATCTTGCGGACATCCACCGGCAGGTGCGGCAGGTGTTGCACGACGCCGTCGCCCTGCTGCGCGGCGATGATGTCGCTGTGGGCATCGCCTTCCTGCAAGCCGTCAGCGAGGGCACCACCACCTCTCTCATGGGCATGGCCGGAACCGGCCCGCTGATCACCACGGAGCTGGTGTCCCTGCTCGCCGGGAGCGTCGGTCAGGCAGGGGCCGACGTCGTGCACGAGCTCATGCGCACGTTGCGCGGAGCGCAAGCCGAGCGCCGTGCTCTGTATGCGGAGGACGCCGACTTCGAGCTTGAGATGGCCCGTGTGAGTCTCGCCTGCGACGACCCGCACGAGGCGCAGCGGTGCTGGGAGCGTGCCGCCCGCTACATGGGGGCCTATGGCGGTCACAAGGACATCACCATCGAGGAGCTGCTGGATCCGCTGCCTCAGCTCATGCAGGCCGATCCCGTCCAGGCGCAGGTGCGTCTGGCGCGTACGCAGCCTCTTGTCCATCTCGTCGCGGACTGCACCGACGGGCGGGGCACGGCGGGAACGCCGCAGGAGTGGTGGCGTTCCCTTGCGCGCCTGGATCCGCGGGGTGCCGCGCAGTTGGGCGCCCAGGTGCTGCTGGCCGAGTCCGGGCTGCCCGATGGCCGGGTAAGCGCGGCCCACCGGCAGCTGCTGGCCACGCAGGCTGACACGGCCGACCCCGTCGTCCTGGCCGCGCTCCGCATCGCCGCTGGACCCGATGGCCGCAGTATCCGGCAGGACGTTGCTCTGCTCACCAGGCTTGCTGACCTGCCCGGCGACGACGCGGCCCGCGCATCGCGTCTCCTGCCGGTGCTGGCCAATGCAATCACCTCCACCTACGACGACCAGACACTGATCGCCGCATCGCAGGCTGCCGGGGACGAGCCCACTTCTGCGCTGCGCACAGCAGCACAGCGTTGTGGCGGTGAGGGCGGCTTGCCCTGGGCGCCCCGCCCCGTGCCCAACAACACCTCACGTGACTGGTTCGGCCCCGAGAAGCACCCCACCACAGCCGCGTATCTGCACGCCCAGCAGCGCCCGACGCTGCCCGTAGGTGCTGCTGGCGCGCTTGCTGCGGTCCGTGACCGCACCAGCAAGGCATACGATGCCCCCTCGGGCCCACGGTGGTCGAGGGATGCCCTGGCCAATGCGGTCGGGTGGCGGCTCTTGGAGGTCATCGACGGTCAGGGAGCAGACGCAGCCGCCCAGTTCCTGCACCGGATCGCCGACGAGATGAACGCCTCCAACCCTCTTGAGCTGCTGGCCGACCTCGCCTCGGGGCTCCGCTTGCGCCAGGACAGCGATCCTGGTGTTTTCGGCCCTCTCGCCGCCACGGCGGGCATGCTCGCCTACACCAAGATGCGAGGCGGCGGCGGATGGCGTTCCTTCGGCGGCAATGACCGGCTGGATCTGTGGCAGCAGGCGCACTACGCGGACCCGGCCACCGCAGCCCGCAACCTCGCAGACCAGGTGGCCCAGGCCGTCGCCGAGGCGTCCTACAGCCGCACTATCGGTGTCAGCCTGGCCCTGGTCTCGGCGTTCGCTGTTCAGCCCCCGCTCGCTTCACCCCCGGCTGTCAGCGCTTTCGCCTGCTGGGATGCGGCGTATGGCGTCATCGCCCACCGTCTGCCGGGCCGTGCCCGTCTCGGCCAGGGTGCCTACCACCCGGTGCCGGAGCAGGCGACCCAGCACGACATCGACACCGCACTGTGCGAACTTGCGTTGGCCACGATTGCCCTGCCCGAACGCGGCGACAAGCGCCGCGCCCTGATCGCAGCGACGGTTCTGCTGGCCAGCCGTTCCGGCCAGGCGCAGGCAGCCCTGGCACGCGTCCTCTCCTTCGACCTCGGAGCTGGCCCCCCGACCTGGCTCCTGACCGTCCTACAAGGACACCTGCCCGACGGACCTCTGGATGCCGCCCTTCTCGAACAGCTCGTCACGCTGTGCGGCAGTGACGTGCTGTCCGTCCGTGCCGATGCGTCCGCCATCCTGGCCCGCGCTGGCCACCAGGCGCCCGCCCCTGCGGCAACGGCAGCTCATCCGACACTCGCACGCGCCATCGCCGCCGCCCTCTCCCCCAGCGAGGACAGCGCATGAACAACCCTCGGGAGTTCGCAACCCACCTCGTCGACCACTACCTGGGCGACCGCCTAAACGCCGCCGGCAGTCCGGCCGGGCTCCGCGAGACCGTCATCGATCTCGTGATCGATGCTCTTCCGGACGTCGAGACGCTCATGCGCATGCAGCTGGACCTTCTGACCAATGGACGCCGCAGCCAGCTTCCCGACGCCTATCTCGCCGACCAGGCCGCCGCCGAAGACGCCCTGCAACGCGCTGCCGCCGGCCTGCGTGCCGCGCTTGCCCAAGCGGGACATCTCGGCAACGCCCAGAATTTCGAACGCGGCGCGGCCGCGCGACTGCGCGATGACCCCCGCGCGGCCCTGCGTGCCGAATTCGCCCGCATTCCCCGCCCTCTGACTCGTCCCGAGGCCCTGGCGTGGTCGCTTGATCCAGCACCGTGGTTCAGTGAGAGCCATCAAGCGGACAAGCCCTGGCCGCCTTCCGGCTTCGCTTCGGTCGCGGGCCTGCGGTCCCTGCCGGGAAACGCCATGGCCTTTGCTCGCGTGGATGAAGGTCCGCACGAGGGCTGGGTGCAGATCGGCTTGTTCGAGCGGCAGCGCACTCCTGCACGCCGATACCCGGATCAGCCCGCCCGCCAACTGCAGATCGCCGTCGGCCTGGAGGCCCTCGACGACGACCCGCCGCCCGGCACACTACCCGCCTGCCAGGCCCCCTGGCAGCTGTGGACCAGCCCGTGGCGGCGCCTGGGACTCGGCCTTACAACCGAGTTAGCAGCCGAGCACATCAGTGCCGCAGACCAGGCCTTGACGGCCCTCACTGACGCTGGAACCGCTGGCCTGATCGATACGCCTCGCCCTCGCACCCTGAGCGGCCTCGGCCTGCCCGTCTACGTACTCGCACCCGCAGCCAGCGTCGTGGCCGCACTCGGCCTTGAACCCACAGAGGGAATCTGCGGGTTCAGCCTCAGCGACGCCACCGGTGAGGCAATGATCTGCCGCCAGTGGCACGGCCGCCTCGTCCACGACGGAAACTACGAACCACTCCTGCCCGCGGTCGCGGGAGCTGATCTACTCATCCGGCCCGACCTGTTCGCCCGGCTGCACGACACGATCGGCGCCGCGCGCTGCCGAGCCGGCGTCAACGTCCACCACGAATCAGCCGACGACACCCTCGACGACGAGGACTGAGGGCGCCCCAGCGACGACGCTCCCATCAACCCGCCTTCATGTGGCAGGCGTGCGGCGACCTATTCATCCGCGCCAGCGACGGGGCTGTGCCTGAGCGTAGATGGTGTGCTGGGTCAGGTGGGCGAGGACTGCGTGATTAGCCTCCCAGCCGTCGGCGACCTTGGAGGCGGCTCCGGGGTGTGCGGGATCGTTGGAGGGGTGGGCGTCGAGGAGTTCGGCGATGCCGGCGCGGGCCACGACGATGCAGGCGTGGCGGTGGCGTGAGGTGAGGACGCACAGGCGGCCGGCTTCCAGGTGGAAGGTGGAGGCGTCGCCGCGGCCGGAGAGGGGGTGCAGGACGATGGTGACGCGGAATTCGCAGCCTTGGAGCCGGTTGGCGGTGTCGACGGTGACGCCGTGCAGTTGGGGGTAGTGGCGGGCCAGGAGCGCGCGGATGTCGTGAGCCTGGCTGCGGTGGGCGGTGCCGATGGCGATGTCACCGGGCTGCAGGGCGTGCCCCTGGGGGGTTTCCTCGCAGGTGGTGATGGCGCGTCGGGTCAGCAGCCGGTCGGCGATGCCGAGGGTGGTCTGGAAGGCTTCGATGTCGCGCTGGCCGGTGATGCGGGCCGGTAGTTCGAACAGTGCCCATCCGGTTCGGGCGGCGTGCTCGATGACCTCGTCGGTGGGGGTGCGGATGTCGAGAGGGGAGAACGTGAGGGTTCGGTCGGCTTCACTGCTTCCGGCGTGGAAGGTCGTGGAGGGGTAGAAGGCGTTGCTGATCGGGGGGACGGCTGAGGGCGGCAGGCGCCAGGACACGGGCAGTGAGTGGACGGGCAGGTCGCGGTTGTTGGCGAGCAGGACGGCGACCGCGCTGTTCATGGGGTCGTGGGACAGGCCTTGGAAGCGGTCGGTTGCGACCTCGGAAAAGGGGTCGAGTTGGCCGGGGTCTCCGACGAAGAGGGCCCGTTCGAAGATGCCGGCGGTCCACAAAAGCGTGTCGGAGCGCATCTGGTAGGCCTCGTCGATGATCGCCCATGGCCATCGGCGGTCGGTGACCGTGGCCCATTTCATGGCGGTTCCCACGATGACGTCGGCCGTCTTTTCGAGGGCTTCGATGCGGGTGCCGATGCGGATGCCGGGATGTGCCTGCAGGTCGTGCGGGACTGTGTAATCCGTTGCGGTGAGCCGGGCGGTTCTCAGGTGCGGGTGGTGCCGGGCGAATCGCCGCACGAGGTGGTCGACCTGGCTGTTGGTCTGGGCGATGACGGGGCAGGGGGTGCTGGATTGCGCGAGGGTGTCGGCGGCTCGGGCGACCAGGGTGGATTTGCCAGCGCCGGGCGGGGAGTCCACGACGAGTCCGCGGTGGGTGAGCGTGGGCAGTTGCTCCAGGACGGCGCGGGCGGCCTGGTCCATCTGCTGCTGCGGCGACTGCCGGTGAGGCGGTGTCACTGTTCTTCCTCGCCCTCGCCCTCGTTGCTGTGGTCCGGCTGGTCGGCGGGAGGCCCGCCGTGGGTCCAGGGTGTCTGCTCTCGTGCGGGGAATTCAGGCATCCGGTAGGGGGCGGGTGCGATGGTGAATACGAGGAAGGCGCCGGCGTCGGGCAGGACGGCGTGGTTGGGGCGGTCCATGGTGCCCATGCCGGCGGTGATCTCAAGTTCGACGAGAGTGTCGCCGTCGGCCGGGGTGACCTCGCAGATCTTGTAGCGGGCGCTGCGGTAGGTGTGGCAGGCCAGGAGCTGACCGGGTTCCATCGGCACGGGGTCCGGGGTGGACACGGTGAGCCGGGGCCGCCATTGGGTACGTCCACTGGGGCCGCGCAGGGTGTGTTCCGCGTCGATGGTGGTGACGGTGCCGCCGAAGGCTTTGCCGGTGGTGCGCAGTTCTGCCCGTACGAAGGGGTCTTCGGCGGTGCGTTCGGCGGCGAAGGCGACGGCTGCGTGTTCCATGCGGGCCAGGCGGACGGCGGCGGCAACGGCATTGTCGCGGGCCGGACGGGGGCGTCCGTCCTGGGTCAGGTAGGTGCATTCGTCGGTGAATAAGGTGCGTTCGTGGTCCCAGCGGCGTGCAGTGCTCTTGGCTTCGGGGAGGGCCTGCAGGAGCGTGTAGGCCTGCCACATCAAATCCCAGGTGGGCTGCAGGTAGGTGGCCAGCAGACGGTCGAGTTCTTGCAGGGTGCGGGGCTGCTCCTGGTCCAAGGCCCGGCGGCGGGCGCGGGCATAGGCGTCGAACAGGGGCGCCAGGTGGTCGTTGTCGAAGGGGGCGTCGGTGGCTGGTCCCGCCGGACGGTGGGTGGCCGGGTCTTCTGCCTCCAGTGCGGCGTCGCGTCCCGAGGCTGCGTGGCGGGGCGGGTCGATCCAGGCCAGCAGGGTGGCCAGGTCCTCGTCCTCGAGGGGGCTTTGGCCGCTGATCCAGTGCATGCCGAGGAAACTGGTCATGGGGATGAGGGCGGCTGAGCCGGGGAGGTCGGCGCGGTCGGTGAGATAGGTGAGCCAGTGTCCCAGGCACTGGACGGCCCGGGAGCCGGGAGCCTGGTCGTCGACGCTGCGGAACCTCAGGTCGTCTCCGAGGTCTTTCAGGTGCTGCACGGTCTGGGGGTTGGGGACGAGGATCTGGGGGGCGTCGGTGTAGCGCCAGCGTGCCGGCTTGTTGTTGGTGGCGGGCAGGTGTTCGCGGTGCCGCTGGCAGGCGTTGATGTAGGCGGTGACCGTGTCTGCCAGGGCAGCGAGCATGGGGCCGGTGCTGCCCGAGGGCGGCGCGACCAGGAGCTGGGGGCGGTGCGGGTCGGTGCCCAGCATGACGGCCAGCGGTCGTGCGGCGGGGCCGGTTTGCTTCAGCGCCAGCAGCATCAGCGGCTGGTCGCTGAGGTGGAGGTGGCGCAGTTGGCTGGCGCGTTGGGCGTTGCCGGTGTGGGCGGCGCGCATCCGAAGGAGGGAGGTGAGCTGGATCATGCGGTGTCCGTGTGGAGGTCTGCGTGGATGCGCTGTGCGTGGCGCAGGGCCTGGGTGATGTCTTGCTGGTCCCGTGAGGGGTGCATGCGTCCGTCAGCGAGGTCCAGGGCTTTGGCGATGGTGTCGATTCCCGCGAGGTCGTCGCGGACTGAGGTGCCCAGGGCAGCGGTCCTGCCCTGGTTGAGGGCCTCGGTGCGGCAGTGAAAGGACAGGTCGCAGTGGTGGCGGCAGCCAGGGGTGTAGTGCGGCCGCACGGTGACGAGTGCGGCAACGAGTTCACCGCGGGGCCGGGTCGGTCTCTGGTCGGGGCCGGGCGCCAGGTCGAAGGTGGTGCCCGGGGGAAGGTTGTCCAGCAGTCCGGGCAGGCGCCTCAGCCTGCCGAGGTGGCGGCTCAGGTTCTTGATCTGCTTGTGCGCGCTGAAGGGCGTGGCGGTGGGGTGGCGGGTGAAGTTGCGCGGGTTGACCAGGATCACGGTGTCGGAGACACGGTCTGGCGGGAGGCCGTCGCCGGCGAGGAGTTCCCGCAGAGCCAGGACGTAGGCGGCGGCCTGGGTCAGTGCTGCGGTGGCCTTGACGGGGTCGGGCTGTCCGTGGATGACGGGGAAGGATTTGATCTCAACGACGTGGAAGACCCCGTCGAGCTGGAAGGCGATGACGTCGGGCTCGAGGTAGACCTGGTGGCCGGCGACGGTCAGACGCAGTACGGGGTGGTCGAGCAGGGTGCGGGGGTCCGACCTGCGGTGTGCTGCGCTGAGGATGAGGGAGCGGGTGCGGGCGTGGCGTAGTTGCGGGGAAGACTTGTCGTCATCGCTGCCGACGCTGTTGACGTCCTCGTAGGACACCTCGGGCAGGGTCAGGCCCAGGGCTTTGCGGAGCAGCGGCACCAGGGGGGCTCCGGCCTGGGCGGTGACCTTGCGCTCGAAGGCGATGCCGTAGTCGAGGGCGAGCTGGGATTTTCTCAGCGGCCGCGGGAGGTCCAGATGGGCGGCGAGGGCGTCTTTGTCGATGCCGGCCGCGTCCAGCAGGGAGCGGCGGTCGCAGCTCGGGTTGGCGGTCAGCGCCGCCAGGGTGCGTGCGTTGTGCGGGATGGGCGGGGCGGTTCCGCGCAATGCGCCCAGTCGTGCGTCGAGCAAGCTCACTGTTTTCCTTGGCGGGACAGGGCACAGCTGTGCTGGTTGCAGGGGTGGGTTTACGAAGTACGGCGCAGTCGGGCGGTGTTGCGCAGGATATTGCCGAAGATCTGCTCCGCGTCGCCGAGTTGCTGGCGTGCCCGCTGGGCCGCTTCGGCGCGGGTGTCGGCGTCGTCGTCGGCGTGGATCGCCAGTTCCGCTGCGGCGGCCCGGCGCAGCGCGTCCAGGTCGAGCGGGCCCCGGGGGGTGTCGCCGTGGATGTTGCGGCTGTAGTGCAGCAGGAGCTGTTGGACGGGCTGCGGCATCCCGGCCTCGCCGGCGAGGTGTTCGGCGGCGTCCGCGAGCCGCAGGGCCGATGTGAGGAAGTGGACGCGCTGGGTGAGCGGTCCCACCAGGCGCTGCTCCAGTGGCCAGGTGCTCAGGGCGAGCAGCGCGCGGGCCGGTGAGAGAAGGTCGGAGGTCAGCGCGGGGCAGATGTAGTAGGCGCGGCCGTAGGGGGCGGAGCGGAAGGAGCGTTCCTCGTCGCGGCGCAGGGTGGTCATGCGTGCCGTGTTCAGCGGGCTGGAGAAGAACGCCTGGTGGACCTGGCTGAGCAGTTTGGGCGAGGCGGGGACGGTGAGGAGGGCCAGCGCCTGGTGGACCTGGTCGCGTACGGGCACGCCCTGGTTCGGCTCGACGACTGCCAGCGCGGGCTCGGGCCGGATCTCTGGCTGGACCTCCGGCTGGGCCACCTCCGGGACATCGCTGAGCCCGCACAGCACGTTCCAGGCGTGCCGGGTGCGTGTCAGCTCCTCACCCAGGACGTTCACTTGGGCGTTGTCCTGTTGTGTGAGCGCCTGCCGGAGCGCCTCTTGCAGCTGTTGCATGCGCTTCTCGAGTGCGACCAGATGCTCGTCCATACCCGCATGCTAGCAGTCACTCGGGGCTTCCAGTTTTACTCCAGGTATTTGCGAAGAGCGGCATGTGAGGGGCCCGGTCGCGCAGGGGTGCGTCCCGGTGGGGTTCGGTGACCGTCGGCGCGGACTCCGGCCGGACCGCGTCCGGGGCGGCACTGAGCCCGCACAGAACATCCCAGGCATGTTGAGTGCGTGTCAATTCCGCACCCAGAAGGCGCACTTGGCAAGTATCGTGTTGCGTGAGCGCCTGCCGGACCGCCTCCTGCAGTTGCTGCATGCGCTCCTCGAGAGCGATCAGATGCTCGTCCATGCCGGGATGCTAGCAGTCACTCGGGACGCCCAGTTTTGCTCCAGTTATTTTGGTGTACAGTCCCGGGCTCATAAGGCACCACCGGTGCCCTCCTACGCCTCGCTTCCAGAAGGGCGCATGAAGGCATGAGCAGACTGCTCCACACCTCCGACTGGCATCTGGGCCACATCCTGCACGGGCATCCACGCGATGAGGACTTCGATGCAGTCCTGGCCGAGATTGTGGCCATCGCCCGGGAGAGCCAGCCGGACCTGATCGTCCACAGCGGCGATCTGTTCCACTCCTCCCGTCCCACCGTCCGGGACATGTTCCGCGCAATGCGCGCCCTGCGCGAACTCGCCGCCATCGCCCCCACCGTGGTCGTGGCCGGCAACCACGACTCCCCCCACTACCTGGAGTTCCTCCACTTCGTGAGCGGTCCCTCCTGCGGCCGGGGCCTGTTCTTCGTCGACCGGCTCCGCCCGGCACACGACGGGGGCGTGATGACCTTCGAGGCCTGCGGCGGTGAGCAGCGCATCCGGCTGGCTGTCCTGCCCTTCGTGCACCCGAACCGGTTCTGGCGGCGCGATTCCACCTCCGGCACGACGTATGCCGACTACGCCGAGGCGATGCGCGGCCTGCAGGGGGAACTGACGGAGGCCTTGCACGAGGGGTACGACCCCGACCGGGACATTCTGCTGTTCACGGCCCACGTGTTCGTCAAAGGCGCCAGGACCTCCCCGAGCGAACGGGCCGTGGACGAGGCCTTCGAGACCCCTCCCGAAGATCTTCCGGTGGTGTCATACGCCGCTCTCGGACACATCCACCGCCCGCAGGCCATCGAGGGCCTGAAGTTCGCCGCCCGCTACGCGGGCAGCCCGCTGGCCATGGACTTCGGTGAAGCCGACGAGACCAAGAGCGTCGTGATCGTCGACGCCGACCCGGGGCGGCCGGTGCGGGTGCTGCCGCGCCGGCTCTCCAGCGGCCGGCGGCTGACCCACTTCACCGGACCCCTCGAGGAACTGAAGGCCGCGGCCGACCAGTACGACGGGACCTTCCTCAAACCGGTGATCACCGGCGAGGAGCCCGACGGGCTCCTCAGCCAGAAGATCGCCGAGATCGTCCCGAACGCGATCCTCATCAACCCGGCCCCGGCCCGGGAAGATGCCGCCGGCGCCGTCCTGGACGGTGACCTGGGCGATGAGCCGGAACTCCCCGACGCGTTCCGGGCCTACCTGGCCCGTGAGGGAGTGGACGCAGATGCCGCGGAGTCGACCGTCACAGCCTTCCTCCACCTGCTCAACGAACTCGACGACGAGACGCTGACCCCGGTCCCGGCCGAGGAACAGCTGCGCGCCGCGCTGGAAAATCCCTGGAAGGAGGCGTCGTGAAGCCCTTGCAGCTCACCCTCACGGGCGTGCGCAGCTACGCCGGCACCTGCAGCATCGACTTCACCGGCAAGCGCCTGCTCGCCATCCTGGGCAACACCGGCGTGGGCAAGTCCACCATCCTCGAGGCGATCATCTTCGCCCTGTACGGGACGTGTTCGTGGTCCAAGGACCCCAAGGCCGCCTACGAGCTGATCGGCAAGGGATGCCCCAGCATGGACGTGGCGTTCGAGTTCTCGGCGAACGGCCGCGAGTGGAGTGTGCGCCGCACCCTGCATGCGGAAGGCAAGAAGGGGCCGCAGGCCGTGCTCGAGCCCCTGGCCGATGACAGCGCCGACTTGCGGGTCGACGGCAAGTCCGCGGTGACGCAGGCGGTGACCCGGATCATCGGGCTGGACTGGGACGGCTTTGTCAGCACGGTCCTGCTGCGCCAGGGGAAGTTCGACGCCCTCCTCAAGGCCCCCAGGGCCATGCGTGCCGACATCCTGCGGCACATCTTCGGCATCAACGAGCTCGAGCGTGTACGCAAACGGGCCGGCGTGCGACTGGAGCGCCTGAATACGCAGATCACCGAGGGAACCAGGGCCCGTGCGCTTCTCCTGCCGGATCCTCATGCTGCCGCTTCCCAGGCGCTGCTGGATCTGGAACGCACCCGGGGTATCGCGGCCCGCCGGCGCGAGCGACTGGATGCGCTGCGCGCGGCCCAGAGCCGGGCCGTCGAGCACAAGCACCGCAAGACGGGCTTGGACAAAGCGGCGCGGCTGCTGCGTGAGCGCGCTGTTGCGGATTCGAGCATCACGATGGCCGCGCTGGCGCGGAAGAAGAGGGAACTCGATACCGAGGCAGCAGAGCAGGAGACCACCGGACGCGACTTGGCCGCGAAGCTGGAGGCGGCGCAGGGCGCGCTGGATACGGCCGCACAGGCCGGTGACACGCTCCGCTCCCTGTCCAGCGCGTTCGCTGTCCTGTCCCGCCTGCCGGAGCGTGCAGCCGGCCTGGACGCCGTCGAACAGCGGCTGAAGCAGGAGCAGCTTCAGCACGACGAGCACGAACAGGAGCACACGCAGGCACGACAGGAACTGGAAGAGCACGAGCAGCGCAACGCGGCCCTCGTCGAGGCCGCCGGCCGGGCCGAGCGCATGGTGAGCGAGGCGCGCACGCACACCGACCAGGTCCAGGAGGCCGTCCGGGCAGCGCTGCAGGAGGCCAACGCCGCGGCCGGGCATCTGCAGACACAGCGCACGACGCTCGAGACGGTGGAGGAACAGCGCGGCCACAGCGCCGGCCTGGAGAGCGAGCTGAAGAAGCTGCGCGGCGCTCTGGAAGCGGCCCAGGACGACCTCGCAGCGCTGCAGCGCAGGGAGGCGGCCCACGCGGCGGGTGCCGGTCTGGCACCCGGGGACGCCTGCACGGTGTGCACCCAGCCCGTCCCCAGCGACTTCGCTCCCCCGCCGCTGTTGGACGGCAAGGCACTTACTCAGGCCAAACGCAAGGTCACCACACGCTCGAACGCCGTCGAAGCGGCGGTGGAGGCCAAGGCTGAAGCGGCCGCCCAGCTGAAGGGAACCGAGCGGAAGGTCGAAAAGCACCGCCGCGGACACCTGGCCGCCCGCGAGCGCATGGACGCGGCGCTGCTCCAGGTGCAGGAGCTGGTGGATGCGGTACACCCGGCCGGTGCTCCCGCCACGGCCACCGCCCTGGACGCGCTGGGCCGGCAGACGACGGCTCAGGTGCATGCCCTCGCCGAGGGCGAACCAGTAAGCCGGGCGCAGATCACCCGTGCGGTCAAAGCACTTACCCAGCCGCTGCGCGACGCAGAGGGTGAGGCCCTCGCGGCCCACACAAGCGCCCAGGCGCAGTTGGGGGCGGCGCAGGCCGAGAACGAGGCGGCCCGGGCCGAGCTCAAGCGTCAGCGCGGCCGCCTGCAGCGTGAACGCAAACGGCTGGACAAGACCCGGCTGCAGTACGAGACCGAGCTGGCGAGTGTGCTGACGGAGGTCAGCGAACTGCCGCCCTCCATCCGCCCCGCCCAGCCCTCCCCATCACAACTGCCCTCCCTGCAGGACATCGCCTCCGCTAAGGAGGCGGCCGGCCAGCGCCTCGAACGGCTCGAGCAAAGGACACTGGAGCGTGACGACGCCCAGAAGGCCCTCACGCTGCACAGCGAAAACCTGCAGGCCCTGGACGCACGCCGCCGGCGCACCGTCGAGACCCCCACACGCAAGCTCATCAAACAGCTGGAGCGCTGGGCGGACACGGCCACCGATGCCACAGGTCTTCTCGAGGCCGAGGCGTCCCCCGACCTGCCTCCCGTTCCGGACGCAGGCGACCTGGCCGCCGTCGACACCTACTGCATGGCCCTCACCTCGCTGCATCAGCGTCTGACCGGCACTCTCGGGCAGGCCGCTCAGCACGCCGATGACGAGGTCCGCGCATTCGAGAAGGAGCTGATCCGCCAAGCCGGCGCCACCGCCGACGAGACGGACCCGGACCCCGGCTTCCCGGTGCCCGAGAAGAGCGACCTGCTCGCCCCCGCCGTCCTCGACCCGCTCAGCCGCAAGACCATCCAAGCCGAAGGCGCGCACGAGACGGCCAAGGCCGATCTGCGCACCGCACAGTCCCAAATCCCCTACGCCGACGCGCTGGGCTCCGCCCTCGAAGCCGCCAGCCGGCAGGCCGCGGTGTGGAAGAGCGTGAGCGACCAGCTCACCGACGGGAAGTTCCTCACCTATCTCACCGATCAGCGCACCCATGCGCTGCTCAGGCACGGCAGCAGGATCCTCCGGCAGATCTCCATGGGTGACTACGCATTCACCGATGACTTCCAGATCCTTGAACGCGCCACCAATCACGCGCGCGACCCGGAGACCCTCTCCGGCGGAGAGACCTTCCAGAGCTCCCTCGCGCTGGCGCTGGCGCTCGTCGAACTCCACAACACCAGCCACAACAAGCTGGAAAGCCTGTTCCTGGACGAAGGTTTCGGCTCTCTGGACAACATCCGCCTGGGCGACACCCTCGCCGTCCTGAGCGACAGCGTGGCCCAGGACAAGAGGGTCATCCTCATCAGCCACCTGTTCCCGGTGGCCGAGGTCGTCGACAACGTCCTACTTATCAACAAAACCGGCCAGGGCTCCACGGCCGCCTGGCTCACACCGCAACAACGCACCGCAGCCATCCACGACGGGATCCAGCGCCTGCTGGAAAACACCTGAGCAGTACCAAACCGGCCACCACAGTCGCCGAGGAGCCCATCTCCCAGTCCCCGAACAGCCTCTTCGGGCGCCGGTGGCTCCGCGTTGCGGTGACCGGCAGGCCCGGTACTTCCTTCCCGGCGCATCACAGGGCGCCCCTGCATGCCTGCGGCCGGCGCTGACAAGAACTGGCTCAGCGCCGACCGCAGCCGTCCACCCGACGGCGCCGCAGCAGGGCGGCCGGGCCGGGTCCTCCCCGGTATCCCGGCGCACGAGTGCTCCTCGGGCAGCCGGGCTGTGAGGAACACGCCCCCTTCCTGGCGAAGGTGCTGATGCTCGCACCCGGCGCTGGCTGACGGCTGGGCAGTGCCCGCCTCCCCTGGCATGACGCCGCCTCACAGCCCTGGCGACGGCCCAGGGGCCGCCCGCACCGTCCTGACCGGACACCGCCAACGCCCTGCGGAAGCGCGGCACTTGTAGCCTTCCGCGCTTCGTATCCATTTAAGGAGCAGACCGCATGAATGACTCTTCTGCCGGCACGCAGGGTGCCGGCAAAGCGGTGTTCACCGCCCGCTCGGGGCGGCTGGCCGCGCTGCCGCGGTTGCTGTCGCTGGACCAGAGCGGCGAGCTGACCAGCGCACACGTGAAGCTGGTCGCCACGGCCGTGGGCCGCTCGGAGCGGGCGGTGTGGCGGTGGGTCGCCACCGCGCGCGCCACCGGCCACGTCGACGCGGCATCCCGGACACGGTTCAGCGTCACCCCCGAGATCCGGCGGCTGCTGGTGCTGTGGGGAGGCAACGCCTCCGCCGTCCACCGCGAGCTCAAGCAGCGGGCCCTGGACGATCCCCGCATGCCTGCGGCCCCGTCACTGTCGACGATCCACCGGGCGCTGCGCCGGGACCTGACGCCCGGGGAGCGGGCCGGGCTCGCCAAGGGGGAGGCCGCCCGGCGGGCCTTCGACGTGTTCGCACAGCGTCCTCCCGCGCACCGCAACGCCGCCTGGGAGGGCGACCACAAGTCCGTGCCCGTGCGGGTGCTGCTCGAGGACCAGCTCGTGCAGCCCTGGGTGACCTGGTTCATCGACTGCCACACCAAAGTCATCACGGGGGTGGCTGTGACGCCCCATGCACCCAGCGCGGATGCGGTGCTGGCGGCCCTGCGGATGGCCCTGGACCGTACCGAGCCCTTCGGGCCGGCCGGCGGCCTGCCGGGCCTGATCCGGGTGGACCGCGGCAAGGAGTTCCTGTGTGCCACCGTGGCCTCGGCCCTGGGCGCCTTCGCCGTGCCCGTCGTCGATCTTCCCGCCTACAGCCCGCATCTGAAGGGCACCATCGAAGCGCTCAACGGCGCGGTCGAGGACATGCTGTTCGTCTCCATGCCGCGCTACGTGCACCGGCAGACGCTCACCGGCGGGCGTACCGCGGATCCGGACGAGCCCGCGCTCTCCTTCGAGGCGTTCGTGGAACTGCTGCTGAAGTGGGTGCACTGGTGGAACACCGAGCACCAGCCCAGGGCGCTGGGCGGCCGTACCCCGATGCAGGCGTGGTCGTGCGATCCCACTCCCCTGCATGACGTTCCCGCCGAACAGCTGGCCCATTTCGGACTCGAGGACGACGGCCGCACCCGCACCATCACCACGCAGGGCGTGCGGTGGCGCAACCGCCACTACATCGCCCCCTGGATGGTCGGCCAGGCCGGTGTCCGTGTCGCGGTGCGCCACCTGCCCCACCACGACCTGACCATCGAGGTCTTCGGCCTGGACGGCGTACACCTGGGCAGCGCCGTTCTGGCCGAGGCGGCCAGCGAGGAGCAGGTCCGTAAGGTCCGCAGCGCCCGCACCGCGAAGGCGCGGCGGCTTCGCGCGGACATGAAGGCCGCGGCACGGCTGCGCCGCGAGCGCTTCGAGGCCGTCACCACCGCCGCCCCGCCCGAGCGTCTGGGTGCGCTGACCGAGGCGGAGGCCGAGGCAGAACTTGCCGACTCGGCTGCCACGGACTTGCGGCGGGCCGATCCCGGCTACATCCCGCACCAGCCCGTCCCGGACGGCTGGGCCCGCCCGATCCCACCGGCCGCGGACGAGCCGGAGGACGACACCCCTGAGGAGAACGCGTGAGCGGTGACATGGACTACGGCAGGCTGCCCGCAGAGGACGAGGACCACTTCCACCGCCTCGATGCGCACCTGGTGGCCACCGACGCGCTCATGACGACCCTGGACGACGTCCAGGCGACGATCGATGCCAAGGCCATGATGGTCGCCTACGGAGCGGCCGGATACGGCAAGACGATGTCGGTGAACTCGGCGCTGCGCAAGATCGCCCCCGACAACACCTACCGCCTGGAGCTGCGCTCGGGGCCGACCCCCCGCGACATCCGCCACGGACTGTTTCACGCCCTGGGGCTGCCCGGGGAACCGCCGACCCGGCCGATCGAATTCGACACGCTCCTGAAGGAGACGCTGTCGCAGACGTTCCGGGTGCTGGTGTGCGACGAGGCCCAGTGGATGGGCCGCAGTTCGTTCGAGTACTGGCGCCACCTGTGGGACGACCGCAACACCGACATCGCGGTGATCTTCGCCGGCGGCGATGGCTGCTACAAGGTCCTCAAGCGTGAACCGATGCTGGCGTCACGGATCTTCATCTGGCAGAAGTTCACGCGCATGCCCGAGGCCGAAGTCGTCGGCACACTGCCGGCGTTCCACCCCCTGTGGACCGGGGTGGACCCGCAGATGATCCGCAACATCGACCGGGCCGCGGCCCACGGCAACTTCCGCAACTGGGCCACCATCACCAAGCACATGCTCAACGGCATGAAAAAGAAGGGGCTGACCGAGGTCAAGCAGGACCTCGTCAACTGGGTGTACAGCAAGCTCGGCGGCATGTAGCAACGCCCACGCAGGCGCGGCGGCCCGGCAAGCCCGGGCCGCCGCCAGCAACCGTGCGCCGTACGGACCGGCCTGGCGCCTGGCGGTCCGGGACGGTGTGGCGGCGCGCGGCCGGGAGAGGGTTGTGGCAGTGGCGTACAGCGACGTGACGATCGTGGTGGACGAGCGGGACGACCTGTTCTACACGCGGGCGGCGCTGCAGGCCCACCGTCCCGGGGAAGGCCGCATCACCGTGCAGCCGACGCCGGCCAGCTCCAGCCCGGCCGCGCTGGCGCACGACATGCTGTATGCGCTGGGCAAGCGGCTGGCCCCCGGGCCCGACTCCCCCGATGTGTGGCTGGACTCGGTGAACGCTGCCTGGCTCGCCGCGGCTGCCTGGGGCGTCGCAATGGGGGTGCGGCACGTTGTGGTCCCCCGGGCCCATCTGCTGACCATTCGGCGCATCGACCAACTGCTCGCCTGGCGCGAGTCGACGGGGGCTCAGCTGACCCTGCTGTGGCAGAAGGCCCCGCGCGGACTGCCGCCGACGCTGGCCCGCGTGGAGCGCCGCATCAGCGGCCGGACCCAGTTCAAGGCGCTCCTCGCCGAGCCGGGACCGATACCCGCGCGCCCCTCCTTCCCTCCCGCTCCCCCGGCGATCACGGGAGCGGCGGCGACGGCTACGGGGCAGTCACCCACCCCGCAGCCGCGCGGGACCAGGGCCGCGTCGACGAGGCCCGGGCGGCGGGCTCACCCTTGCGCCGGTGCGTTGGCCACGGCGCAGCTGGACCAGGCCGCCCCTGCCATCGAGATCGCGTCCGAGGAGGCCGCCGCTCTGGCCGCTCTCGCGCACCCGCTCATCGCCGGAGCTCTAAGCGTACTGGCCTTCACACGGGCCGGTCTGGGCAGCCTGCGCTTCACCCGCGACCTCGACATCTCCGGTGACGTCTGCGTCATCAAGCTCCACGGGGTCGGCCATCGGCACTGCCCTTTGCATGCCGTGCCTGCCTGGGCACGCCCGCTGCTGGCCGGGGCCCGCGCCCACCACCGTCTGATGGCCTGCTCGCCCAGGGAGAGCGTGTTCTCCCCTGTCATGCTGGCCGAAGCCCGGCATCTGCGCGCGCACGCCGGACGTCTGCCTCAGCTCGACTTGTCCCTGCTCGCTGGCATCCTCGTCCCTTGAGCCGTGCGCAGCGAGGCACTCGCCCTGCGCCAAAGACGCGGCAGGGTGTTGATGCCGTGTTCGCAGCAGGCCACCGGCTGGAGCAGGAAGGCTGGAGCCGGGCACGCCCGGCCCGAACCGACCTGCTGGCCGCTGCCCGCTTCTGGGAGGTCAGGAGCTGCCGGACACGTGCACGGCTTTTAGCAGACCGGGGAGTGCGGGGAGGACTTCGTCGTAGAGCGTCTCCTGTTCGCAGCCGTGCCCGTCGGTCCGGGCGATCTCTTCGGCCAGGTCGCGCAGGGCCTCGATGCCGTCGCACGCCAGCTGGGCGGCGAGCTTGCGGTTCTCCTTCAGTTTCGTGGGCTCCTGGCGGTACTTGGTGCCGCCCCGGTAGAGGTCGACGGTCATCGCGACGGGTGTGACGGGCCGCCCGATGCGGTCGGCGAGGTTGCCGATGATGCGGATGCCGTGGGCGTCGAGGTCGCCCCATGCCGCGAGGGGCAGGCCGTCGAGGCCGCGGAGGAATTCGGCCAGGCCGTCGGTCGCATAGCCCTTGCCCCAGATGCACAGCCAGGTGTCGGCGATCTCCGGGATCTTGCAGACCTGTTCGAAGGTGTCCTCGTTCTCGACCAGGAAGACGCCTCGGGCGTCGCAGGAGATCATGCCGAGGGCGCGGACACCGCGGGCGGGAAGCGCGAGCCAGGGGCGGCAGGCTGCCGCGTCGGCGATAACGGTACCGACGCGCCACTGCAGGGGGCCGCGGATGCGTAGTTCGGTGTCGGCCTTGTCGACGGCCTGATCGAAGGGGATGCCGATCAGGTTGGAGAAGGCCTGCTGCCGGGCGGGGGTCCAGGCGCTCTTGGTGTCGCGCAGGCTGCGTCCGGCGAGCTCCTTCGCGGTGATCTTGCGTGGTGCGCCTTGAGCGGGCCACCAGACGCCGGCGGCCCGGATGGCGATCTCGTATACGCGCCAGTCCTCGGCCCTGGTGGCGGTGCCTTCGGGGATCTTCAGGACCCGGCCGGGCGGCGTCGTGGCCAGCAGAGCGTGCTCATGGGCGAGCTCAGGGATGCCGGACATGATGTCGAGGAGCTCGCGGTGCAGGTCCTCAGGATGCTGGCGGCCCTGGAGTTCGGCGAGTTTGTCCTCGGCGAGTTCGGCCCATGACCGGGTCAGGGTCCATGAGCGCGGACTGTAGCCGGTGGCGTTGACGACGTCGCAGCGCAGGATGACGGCGCCACAGCGGATGAGGTCGGCCACGATCTGCCAGGCGTTGTCGCCGAGGTCGGCCTGGATGGTGGGCCAGCGTTTGGCGGTCTTGGTCTGCAGGACTTTGATCAGTTGTCGGGTAGTCAGGGTGGGTGGCGGGTCGTAGGGGCTGACGGGGTGGTCGGCGACAAGGTCGACCTGCCGGGGGCTGACGCGTCGTCGGCGGTCTCGGGGGACGCGCACGTGGATGGTGTCGTCGCTGTCCTTGGTGATCCGCGGCAGTGTGACGGCTGTGATGCCTGGCGGCAGGTTGCGCAGGGGAACGGTCTCGCGGCCGTGTGCCTCGCCGATGAGGAGAGGAGGTCGGGGAGTGAGGTCAGGCATGGGCGCGTCCTGCGGTGATCCAGTCTTCGGTGAGTTGGGTGCGGGCGCCGTTGCTGTCGAAGGCCCATGCGCTGGTGGGCTGGTTGATGATGTCGGCTGCTGATGCGTGGACGAACCACAGCAGTTCCCCACAGACGTCGGCGGCGTCGGCGAGGACGCTGTCCTGGCAGGTGCCGAGGATGGTCAGGTGCTGGTCGCGTGCGACGTCGCGTAGGGCAGCGAGCATGTCCTTGCGGTTGACTTCTCCGAGGCTGTTGCCGAGTTCGTCCAGGATCAGGACTCTGCCCTGGGTGTGAGAGTCGGCCAGGAGCGCCGCGAGGACGAGCAGGATGGCGTGCACCTTGACCTGGGCGCTGTTGGCGTTTTCTCGGTAGGAGACGTATCCGCCGCTGCGGGAGCGTTTCCATCGTGGGATGACCTGCCACTGCCAGTCCCCGGCGCCCTGGGGACGGATGCTGATGTGCTCGAGTTTGGCTCCGTGGCCGTCGCTGCGCAGGTCGAGGTCGTGGAATGCGGCGCTGATCTGAGCGAAGAGGCCGTCGAGGTGCTTTTCGATCATGTCCTGGAGGGTTTCCAGGTTGCGGGCGCTGGTGGTGACGCCATCGGTGAGTTCTGCGATGGCCTGCTGCCGGGCGTGCTGGTCGTGGGTGATGCGCGCTGCGGCGACCTCGTCTTGGTCCCGATGGCCGGCGAGGCGGTTGTCCAGCGGGGCTGCTACGTCGGCGAAGGTGAGGGAGGGGAGGCCGGCGGGATCGGTGTCGGCGAAGGACTGCATCATTTCCTGGCCCGTGCGGAGGTCTTGGCTGACGTCCGCGCCTGAGGTGCCGTCAACGCCGTAGTGCTCGTAGGCCCGGCGCAGTTGGTCTTCCGATTGTCGGCGCAGGGCTGCCGACCGGGAGGAACGGGTCTGGTCCGATGTCTGGTCCAGGAGGCGGGTGGCGTCTTCGAGGGTTGCGCCCCACTGTTGCTGCCACTGGGCGGCGGCGACCTGCTCGCGCTGGCGTTCGAGGGCGGCCAGGTTGCGCTGGCGTTCCTTGAGCGCCTTGCTGGCCGCTTCCAGGGTGAGCTTTGCGCTGGTGAGGAGCTGCTTGTGGGAGGCGTGCCGGGCCACGGCCTCCTGCCAGACCTGCTGGAACTCCTGCTCGTCGCGAGCGGCGTTGGCGGAGCGGCTGGCAAGGTCGTCGATCTTGGCCTGGAGGTCGTTCTCCTGGGTGCCAAGGTGTGCGAGTTCTTCAGCCGCCTGGGCGGCTGCGTGCAGGGTCTGGGCCAGGGTGAGGGCAGCGGTGGCCGCGGTCATGGCTTCGGTGGCCTCGGTGCAGGCTTGTTCTGCGGCTGCGAGGTTGGCGCGGGCCTGTCGGAGTTGGGCTTTGCGTCCGGCCAGGGCGGTGGGGAAGCCGCCCGTCACGGTCAGCGCCAGTGCCTGGTCGCGGACGGCCAAGCCGTCGGACAAGGGAATCAGGCGCTGTTGGAGGGTGGCGAGGAAGCGGGTCACGTTCAGGGTGCTGTGAATGCCCTCGGGCAGGGCTTTCTGCCCGGTGTCGGAGGAGATGATCTGGGCGCCGGGCAGAGCGGCATGCAGCAGGCGCCGGGCTGTGTCTTCGTGCTCGGGTTCGACGACGATCGCGTCCTGCCAGGGGGCAAGGCGCGGTTCCCACTCCGGGCGTACGCCCTCGTCTACGTTGAGCTGGTCGAGCAGGCCGTGCGCACGGATGCGGTGTTCGCCCAGCAGATCGATGGCGCGGCCGGCTTGACCGCTGCGGCCCTGCTCGACGTCGTGCAGGTGGGTGCGGGCATGGGTGAGGGCGCTCTCGGCCTCGTCGCATTGCAGCTCTGCCTTGGCGTGCTCGCGTTGGCGTTGGTCCAGGCGGGCGGCAGTGGCGGTGCAGTCGCTGCCGTCCCAGCCCTGCACCGCAGGCAGCAGGGTGGCCCGCCGGTTCCGCAGCATCGCCTGTTGCGTAGTCAACTCCGTCATTTTCCTGGACAGTTCGCCGACAAGTTGTTGTGCGTCGGACCATGCCTGGTGGGCTGCGCCTTTTTGGGTGGCGAGTTCTTCGGCGGACCCGAGCAAGTTCAGACGGTCCTCGGCGTCCTGCACGAGGACCGCGGCTTTCTCGGCGGCCTGCTGCTCTTCCTCCATGAGCGCGGCAACGCGCTGGTCACTGTGGTGGGCGTCGCGGTAGGAGGCCGCGAGGTAGCGGTGCCATGCCTCGTGGCCGCGCTGGAGGGCGAGGCGGGCGGTCTCGCGGGCGCGCACACCGCTCATCACCTGTTCTTCGGCGAGCAGTGCCTGGGTGTGCTCGGCCTGGGCCTTCTCGAGGCTGATCCGATGCTGCAGGGCCTGGCCGCGCAGGTCGTCTTCCTCCTCCAGCAGGGGGGTCATGCCTGACAGGGCGATCAGGGACCGGCCGATGTCTTGGGGCTCCATCTCGGTCAGCTGCTGGCTGAGCAGTGAGGGCACGGGCGGGCGCAGGGCGGTGTCGAGGTAGGTGAGGCAGCGCGGGGCGGTGCCGTAGAGCTTCTCGGCCATGGCGCGGGCGGACAGGAGCTGGCGGGTGCCCAGTTCGCGCCACAGGGCGTCGGCCTGGATGCTGCGCTCGTGATCGGTGGGGGCGTCGGCGACGTGCAGGCCTTCGGTCCAGTTGGCCTGCAGGTAGGGGGTGGTGGTCGCGATGCGGACCCATACGGTCAGGGGGTTCGCGGCCGGTTCGTCGGGGTGGGCGAAGACGCCGACGATGTAGCCGTGGGTGACAGGGGAAGCCTGGTGAGCCTGGTCGACGCCTGCTGCGTCGGGGCGGAACAGGATGCCGCTGGCGTGCCGACCCCCGTTGGTCTCCAGGCGCCACTGCGGATCGGCCAGCAGCAGGGAGACCGCGATGAGGAAGCTGGTCTTGCCGGAGCCGTTCGAGTCGTCTTTGGGGCCGAGACCGGAGACGGCGATGAAGGTCTCCGGGATGATCGGGACGGCGTGTGCCGTGAGCCGGGCGATGTCGAAGGCCTGGACAGCGATGAGCTGGCGGTCGCCGACGATGCCCCGGGACGGGTCGGAGGTGGGCGGGGTGGTCATGATCTGTCGTGCTCCTCGTGATCAAGAGCAGTGGCCGTCGGCGCGGTGGGGTGGGCGCGGCGCCGGCGGATCGATTCGGAGAGAGCGCTGTCGGGATCGGCGAGCAGGATCAGCTGTTCGAACAGTTCGGCGCCCACAGCCGCCGTCAGCCGCAGAAACTGGTGGCCCAGGACGTAGCCCGTTCTGGTCCGCCGGACCAGGTCGGCGTCGGTGAGGCGCTGCAGCGCGCTGGTGAGAACGACGTCGGACACCTGGCAGCCCTTGAGCTGGTCCCTGGGCACGGGGGTGCCCTGGGTCCACAGCTGCTCGGGCAGGGCGGTGCCGGACGCTCGGGGAATGGCGACGCTGAACAGAAGGATCAAGGTGAGGACGGCGCGGTCGTCTCGCGGCAGGACTCCGATTCCTTCGTGCGCCAGACGTTGTCTGATCTCGTCGGTGTAACCGGAGAGGTAGCCGCCGCCGACCGCGAGCAGGGTGCGTCCGGATGCGGCCAGAACCTGTTCCACCACGATGCGCAGCGAAATCTCGGCGAGGGCACGGAAGTGGAGGGACGGTACGGGGATCACGGCGGTCTCCACGGCGCAGACCGCCGCTCGGACGTCGGCCCGCCGGTTGTGGGACAGGGCTTGCAGTGCCGGTACGTCCACGGGCTCACTTCTTCCTCGGAGCGGGCAGGATGTCGTAACCGTTGCGCAGTTCGGCCACATCGCGCTCGGACCACAGCGCGACCATGGGTCCGAGGCGGATCATGCCGTCGCCGCCGTCTGCCGCGAGGTGTCCGCATGCGCGCAGGAACCGCAGGGCCGTCAGGAAGTGCCCGGTCTGCCCCAGCACGGCCGCCCCGTCGCGGGGCGCGAGGGTGTCCTGGAGAGGAGTCAGGGCGGCGAGGACGTCCTGCTGTGCGGCGGGTTGTCCCGGGTATAGCGGCTGGCTGGGGTCAGGCCAGCAGTGGCGGATGCAGCAGGCCAGCGTGAGCAGGCGGACGGTCGAGGCGGTTCGGTGGACGTCGTTGTCGCCCAGCGCGCCACTTGCCGGTTCCACATCGGGAGCCCAGCCGGTCATCAGCTCCTGGGTCCCGTCGGGGGTGACGACATCGACCAGCCGGCGCTCCACATCGTCGGCGGCGCAGCGCAGCTGGGTGAGTTCTGCGCGGTCCGCCGGGACAGGGACCGTGCGCAGGGCTCGGGCCCGTGCCAGCAGGTAGGGGTCACTCATGGGGGCTCTGCGGTGCGGCTTCGGTGTCGTCGTTTATGTCTTGTGGGCTGTCGGGAATGCGGTACACGGTCACCGGCGAGGCGTAGGTGACCGGCCCTGCGGCGTCCACGATGACCTCGCGGGAGATGTCGAGCATGAGCGGGATAGCGGGGTCGGCTGCGGCGCGCAGCATGTCGACCAGGTGCTTGACCGCTGCCTGCCAGGGCAGGGCACGCAGGCGGGCGGTGACGTCGGCTTCGTCCTTTCCGGCCATGAGTAGGGTCACGGTGGCCTCTCGCCGCTGCCGTGCGAGCGCGGCTTTGGCGCGTGCAGTCTCGACCGGATCCGGGCCGGGCGGCTGCGTCGGGGGGCGCGGCAGGCGCTGCCGCGGCGGCGGGGGCTGGTGGTCGGCTGCAGCGGTGAGGATCTGGCCCGTGGTGATCTGGACGTGGGGCGGATCGAAGACGGTCGTGGCGAACACCTGCGCGAGCGTTTCCGTGGAGGAGCGAAGGGCCGCAGTCAGGTACTGCTCGGGTAGGAGCATGCTGAAGTCGCGCCGGGTGGTGGCTTGTTGCATGAGCCGGTCGTGGAACTCGTGGACGGCTCCTGTGTAGCGCAGGGCTTCCCGGATCAGGCGGGTGCCGCCGGAACGCAGTGCGGGGTACTGCTCGGCGACGGCATGGACGAGGTGTTTCGCTTCCTCGAGCGATGTGGTGTGGGCGTGGTGGTGACGTTGGCCGAGCAGTTCTTCGATGGGCCTGGTGCGCACCAGCCGCAGCAGGTGGTTGGTGTAGTTCGCAAGGCTCCGCCGGGCCTGGGCGATCTTGGCGGCCAGTTGTTCCTCGGTCAGGGAGCCGTTCAGAAGGCCTTCGCGGGCCCGGTCCAGCAGCATGGTGATCTCCTGGACACCGCCGGCCTCCCCCAGGCGCTCGTACACCAGCAGTGCGGCACCGCTGGTCGGGTTGAACACATACCGCTGGTCGTATGACTTGCCGTGCAGCGACTCCAGCAGACGAAGTTTGATGAAGATCCGGAATCTTGAATCGAACTCGTCGGCGGAGGCCACCGCGGCGCAGGCCTGGGCTATCTCCCCGCGGCTCAGGCCGTGTTCGGAGCCGAAGTCGCCGAACACGTCCCGGACGGCCTCGGCGATGCGCAGTGCCACCGGATCGCGTGTCACTGCGCTCGGTGCAGCAGCGACCGGTGCCACGAATGGCGGTATGTGTTCTAGACCCTCCGCGTCGTCCTCCTGCTGCACGGAGAACAAGTCAGGCTGATCCGGCAAGTCCCCCTCCACCCCCGCATCACGCGCGTCCCTGGACCAGCATGACCGCTACCGGGCTCAAAGGGCCTGGAAACCACAAAACTTGTCTTTATCCATCCCCAGCCCCAGCCCCAGCCGCAGCCGCAGCCGCAGCCGCAGCAGTGAGCGTGTGTCAGGCGCATCGGGCTCGCCGAGGTCTCTATCGTCCGTCTCGCTGGAGCGGGGCCTCGCGTCGAGCCGGCCGCCATGTACGCGAGTATCAACGCCTGCGGCATCGCCGCTGGCACCGTCAGCGCCAATCCCGCCGGCATGCTCGCCCCTCAGCGCAACCGCCTCGGTCCGCCAGCGGGAGTTGCCGCTGCGCACCGACCTGCGGGTCCTCAAGGCTGAGGTCCTGGCGGCCATCCTCGTCGGGCTCATGCAGCTGGCCGGGCGCGCACGCCGCGGCGGCACCTCCGTCGAGCTCTACCTGGTCGGAAGCGCGGACGGAGCGCCCGCCGGCTCGCCGAACCGCCGCGCGCTCACCTGCGCCAGCGCCCCTCTCGAAGCTGCCGAGTTCGTCGCCGGTCTCTACGAAGAGCCCGGCTTCGACGCGGTCGACGCGAGTCCGCGCAGCGAATGGCCGCTTGCCCCCGTCCCGCGTAGCCCGCTATCCCGGTGACCAAGGAGCAACTGTTCGCCTACCTCGCGACGGCCAGGCGCGCGGCCTGAGGATCGGCCCACCGGCAGGTCCAGTGCAGGTCCCCGGAGTCCGGGCAGGCCTGCCATGACCTGACCAGTCCGGTCCGGGCCAGCCGGTCGAGCATGTCGGGCAGCTCCGTGGGGTGCGTTCCGCAGGCGCGCGTCATCTGGTCGAGTTCGGTCAGGCCGGAGCCAGTTTCGGGATCGGTATGTGCCGCGAGGTAGACAACGGCTAGTTGAAGCAGTGGCCCAGTAGCCTCTGCCCCGGCCGGGGAGCCAGCGCGCAGCGCCCAGTCCGCGGCCTGCACACGGTCGGGGCGGGCTGGGGCCTGGCCGAGCACTGTGATGTCGAGCAGTTCTGCGACGACCTCGCCGGCGGAGCATGCGTGGGCGATACGCAGCCATCGCGCGCGCTCCAACTCGTGCCACGGGCCGGGGCCGTTGAGACGGAGGCTGCGCGGGATGCCCTGGGGCAGCCGGACGTGCATGGTGGCGTTCATGCGCAGGGCGCACTGCAGAGCGAGCAGGCGTGCGGCGGGCGAGACACCTGGCGGAAGTGCGGCCGCCAGGTAGTTGAGCATTTCGCGTACGCGGGCCCGCTCACCCGGGCCTCTGGCGCGCCGCTTTCGCCTCCGAGCGGTGGACGGTTGCGGCGACGTGCGGGCGGGGGTGGTGTCGGGCACGACGGCGGCCTGGGCGGTCGCGGCGGCGCAGGTACTGCAGGCGTCGGCGAGTCGCCATACTCGTCCGCCGCGTTCACAGGCGAGGAGAAGGCGGATGGGGCCGTCGCAACCGCGGTGACGGGGGTGCCAGCGGCAGCCGCGCTCATGGCACTGGCAGATCCTCAGGTGGGGCGGGAGGATGTCGCTGCGTGCGTGGCGTGCGAGGTGGGTGAGGGCGGCCGAGCGGGCGGAGGCCGCGGCGACCTGTCCGCTGGCGTGCGGGCATTGCGGGCAGACCAGGACGAGCCCGCCGGGGTGCGAGCGCAGTTCCACGGTCCAGGCGCGTGGCGTCGCCGGGCATGTTGTGCGCTGCCTCATGGGCGCGTGTTCCTCCCTGTGCTTGCGCGCCGGGCCCATCAGGGGCTGTGGGCGGCCACTCACCATAGGGCAGATCTCTGCCCTATCGCTGGCGCCGCGACCTGCAGAATTAGGGCAGAGGTCTGCACTGACAGGGCAGGGGTCTGCCCCGTCGGATGGACGGGTGACGATCTTGCCGCCCGATCCGGACCTCAACGCGCTGCGCTTGGAACTAGCGCGCCTGCGGGCCGTGCGCGGATGGACCTATGACGAACTTGCCGCCCGCAGCGGCCTGGCCAGGCGCACTCTCATCGAAATCGAGCAGGGGCGCACCATCGGCACCTTGAAGACCTGGCACGCCCTTGCTCACGCCCTGGACACCCCGCTCGACGACCTCTTCAGCACGCTGTGCCGCGGGCACGACCTGCCTGGGCCGAGCGAAGGCTGATACCCGGTCCGAGCGGCCGCCGCGGATCACTCAAACCAGCGAGGCGACCTCGAACACACAATCGGCTTTTCGCACCCCCGTTGCACTGCGTGCGGCCAGGTAGGTGACCCGGCGGCAGCGCTGCCGTAAATGCGGCGTGTTGGCTGGCAGGTTCGCGCGCATGCGCTCCACACCTCCCGCCCCCCGCCGCTGGGACGGCAGCCCGGTCCTCGCCCACCGCGTGCGCCGCTCCCTGCAAATCTGCCCCGACGGCGTCAGCCGACTGCTGCGCTGCGGCCAAAGCGGCCAGTGCCGCGACTGCGGCAACCGGATCGAGTGGTATCACCGCAGTACTGAGCGGGCCGTCCGTCTCCATCCCCAGGAACTGCCAGCCGCCCGAGTGCCCGCCGTGTGCCGCTGGCACGTAAGCTCCGGCGTGGCCCACCCGGCCGGAGACGGCAGCAGCTGGTGTCGTCTGCCGCACGCCGTCGTCTGCCCCGCCCGGGACATTCCCCCCACTCCCCCTGAACTCGCCGGACTGCGCCGGTCTCTGGCCGTGAATACCCGCCGTCTGATCGACGCCGGCGTCTTCACCCCTCCCCCGGCTTCGCCGGACGGCCCTGCGTCCCAGCAGGCCGTCTGCCGACCGGCCCGGCCCATCGTGCAGCTGCTGTATCTCCGCTACCTCGCCTCCCGGCCGGTGGAGGAGATCCAGTGCGTCGCGCAGACCCGGCGCCGCGATCGCTGCACCAGCCCGCTGCTCACCCCCGGCGCTCCGGCCGGCGCCTGGGCGCTGGTCCCGGCCACCGCATCAAGCGGTCAACTGGCCCTGCCCGCTCAGGCCATGGCGGTCTACGACCTCAACCGTGTCCCCTACGCCGAGCAGCTGCGCTGGCGCGCGCAGCGCTGCCCGCAGCACGCCGCCGCACCTACGGCCGCCGACGTGGCGGTGGCCGATTGGGAGCCCTTCGACCCGCTGCGCCACCACGAGCACATCCACACCCGCCTGCCCACCACTACCCGACGCCCCCGGCCTGCGGACCGCGCACGGCAGGCGGCCCGGCCGTGACGTCGCACCACGCCGTCGAGATCCTGTTGACCCAGCCCGCCGCTCCCGGTGAACTCCGCCAGGCGCGCTGCGGTGTGCGCCTGGCCGCGAGTGCGGACCGCACCCGGCTGATGGCGGTCTGCAGCGCCCGCAGTCCCAGTGGCGCCTTGTACGCGCTGCGGCGCCAGCTGGGCGCACGCCTGCCGATCCACGTCCTGACCACGCACTACCCCGACCGACACGGCCAGGTCCTCTCAACGTCGCCCTGGACCACGCCGCCGTGGGGGCCCTGCGCCAGACTGCGGCCGTCCTGGGGCAGCGTCCCCAGGAGCTGCTGCGGCGGCGGGTGACCGCGGCCCTGGCCCGGGACGAGCAGGAACGCGCCCCGGCGCCTGGAGGTCCGACTCGAGAGTCTGCTCGCCGACCACCAGCCCGAAGAAGTCCTGGCCTGCGTGGCCGGCCTCCTGCACAGCCGCCGGCACCATCCCGCCCGCACAGCGCCGTAACCCCGTCTGCCGTGCCGCTCCCGACGCAGCGGCTGCAGGCGCTCCTGATCCTCTTCATCTTCCGCGGAGCCCTTGTTGCACACGCCCACCGACGAACAGGCCCACGCCGTCGACACCTTCCGGGCCGGTCACCATCTCGTCCTGCAGGCCGGCGCCGGGACGGGAAAGACCAGCACGCTCACCCTGCTCGCCGCCAGCACCCTCAGCCGCGGCCGCTATCTCGCCTTCAACAAGGACATCGCGCGCGATGCCGCCGCCCGCTTCCCGCGCACGGTGGTGTGCAAGACCGCCCACGCCACGGCCTACGCCGCCCTCGGCCACCGCTACACAAGCCGGCTCAACAGCCCCCGCCAACAGGCATGGAAGACCGGCCAGGCACTCGGCATCACCCGCCCCCTGCGCATCGGCGATCACGAGATCAGCCCCCGGACGCTCTCCCACACTGTGCTGCGCACGGTCACCCGCTACTGCCACTCCGCCGACCGCACCCTGGCCCGCCATCACGTACCGCACCTGCGCGGCCTGAACACCTCCGGCGAACACGCCCAGCTCGCCCACGAGGTCCTGCCGTTCGCCCTCAAGGCCTGGGCCGACCTGCACAACCCCGAGACAGGTGTGGTCCGCTTCGAACACGACCACTACCTGAAGATGTGGGCTCTGACTGAGCCGACCATCGACGCCGACTTCCTCCTCCTCGACGAAGCCCAGGACACCAATCCCGTCCTCGAGGAGGTCTTCACCGCCCAGCGCCGCCATGCCCAGCTCGTCATGGTCGGCGACTCCGCCCAGGCCATCTACGGCTGGCGCGGCGCCCGGGACGTGATGACCGGCTTCGACGCCACTCCCCTGACCCTGACCCGCTCCTTCCGCTTCGGCCCTGCGATCGCCGAGGAGGCCAACCGGTGGCTCACGCTGGCCGACGCCCCCATCCGCCTGACCGGCACCGACACCATCCCCACCGACACCGGCAGCCTCAAACGGCCGGACGCAGTGCTGTGCCGCACCAACATCGGCGCCATGGCCGAAGTCATGCGCCTGCTCACTGCTGGCCACCGCGTCGCCCTCACCCGCGGCGGCCGGCAACTCGCCGCACTCGCCCTCGCGGCCCGCGACCTGAAGGGCGGCCGCCGCACCTCCCACCCCGAACTCGTACTCTTCGCCTCCTGGGGAGAGTTGCAGGACTACGCCGCGCACGACCCCGCCGGACGCGACCTCCAACCCTTCGTCGACCTCGTCGACACTCACGGCCCCGACGCCATCCTCACCGCAGTCGATCAACTCACTGACGAGACCCACGCCGACGTCACCGTCTCCACCGCCCACACCGCCAAAGGCCGCGAATGGCCCACCATCCGAATTGCCGACGACTTTCCCCCGCCCAGGGACACCAACCAGCACGACAGCCAAGGACGCCCCATCCCCGAGCCCGTCAGCGACACCGACGCCCGCCTCGCCTACGTCGCCGTCACCCGCGCCCGCCACCACCTCGACCTCGGCGGCCTCTCCTGGATCAACACTCACCCCACCGCCCCGAGCTCGCCCTTGCCTCCCGGACACGCCTGACATCGAAGAGCAGCCCGAGCGGGGCGACTGCACACGCCATTGCCCGTTCCGAATGTCCGCACGCGCCTCACCGACTGGCTTACGCGTCCGGCACCCTGAGGAGGCGGGCGGGTACCCGATCCCATGTGCTGTTGGTGACGGACCCTATGCCGCATCGACATCTTCGAAGAAGGAGATTGTCGGCACGAGGCAGACTTCAAGCGTGGCTACCGCAACTGAAGCAACGGTTGGTTCGGGTCGTCCACCATGTCCTACGCGTCCTCGTCCGGAGCCTTCGCAAGCTGGGCCAGTACAGAAGCCGCGTAGCCGAGCCAGGTGTGCCGGGGCAGACGTCCGCGTGCACCGAGTGTGATCTCCTCATCATCGACCCATCCACGTACGGCGCCCTCGGGAATGAGATTGTCGTCGCCGAGGAAACTCGCCATGCCGACAGCGTGGAGCTGGTAGGAAGCCAGGACTCGAGCGTCCAACGGGCCATTTTCCCTGACCTCGGTTCCCGCCTTCCGCGCCCATTGGCGAGCCGCCTGGGTCAGCTCCCGATCTACCCGGCCTCGCGGGACCGCACGGGACGCATCTTGCCGGCATCCGCAACTCTTGGTGTTCCCGCGAGTAACCTCGGCCTGCGGAAGCCCGGTGACGACCGTCTTGCACCTGCACTGGTAGTCCCGCAATGATCCGGCTCGCTTCTTCGGATTGGCGTATGGGGGGCCCATCGGTGTCAGCCAGCTGTCCGCAGGTGGCTCGGTGGCCTTCAGTTGCCGTGGTTCAGCGGGCGCTTTCGATGCCTTGGGAAACTGGCGGGGGCGGTATGGCATCCCTAGCAGAGCCTTCTCCACATCGGCCGCCGCTGTCTCCGTGCCATGCTCCAGGTAGCTGGCGAGGCCGGGCAGGGGGTGCAGGCCAAGCTGCTGAACACGCTGCAGGACTGCGGCGGCTACCTTCCACGCGCTCCAGCCTGAGCCGACAACGACATCGTGAGGTCCAACCGGGTCAAGGTCTTCGCGGACCCGGATCACCGTCTGGCAGGCGGCGGCCAGACGCTCGGTCTTCAGGCGGTCGTCGGCTGCGCGGTCGCGCCAGGACTCAGGGCCGTGGGTCTTCCAGCCGTCGAACTCCACAACGAGTTGCAATGCCTCTTCCCACATGTCGACCCGCACGCCGCGGTACCGTTTGCCGGGCACTGGGTCGAGTGGAATCGGCGCCTCGAGCTCCAAGGCGGGCAGGTGGGTACGCAGCTCGTGGTAGAGCGCCAGCGCCTTGGCGGAGACGTTCTTGCTGCACTTCAGACAGCCGGACCGCAGCGCCTTCGCGGTGCGGCGGTTGGGCGGTGCCGGCCAGTCCTCATGCTCCCCTTGTGAGGACGTACAGCGCCACGTCACCTCGATCTTGGACCCGACGGTGGTGTTGTGCGTGTTCCTGCTCGCCGGGCCACGCACCCATTGCTCCGCAAGCTCCGGATACCACGCAGCCAGGCTGTTGGAGGCGTCGGCTTGGTCGGCATTGCAGACCGGGCAGCCGTTGATCCCAGCCGCTTTCCCGTTCCTGCTCCGCAGGCTGGTGCGGCTCTTGGGGGGCTGCTCCCAAACATGGGTCGCCCAGTACCATTCTCCGGTTCCAGGCCGAACGGCAGGAACCTGATGCCACCAGGTCACCGGCTTGTTGCTGCCGTAGCTGATCTCCTCTGGCGCACCAGAGTCGGGGTGGAGTTCAGCGGCCAGCGCGGAAATGGCGGCCACGGATCGCTCGAGGGCGGGTCGCTCTCCTGGCCGCGGCGCCGCGCCGGAGCACTTCGGGCACATGCTGGGCCGGTCGGTGCGGCTGCGGTCCTTCGGCGAAGCCATCCACGATCCGTGTCCCGGTTCCACAGTGCAGCGCCATCTTCTGTCGGTTGCATCCCGCACGCCCACGCGCGCGGCATCCGTCCTGTCCGCCCACTGGTTATTCAGCACCATGACGTCGGCCACCGACAGCTCGCGCGGATCAGGGGCAGCCTGCATGGCACTGAGGATGTTGTCCCGGAGCTCCCGGTTGACAGCGTTCTGCTTCTCGATCTTCGCGCGTACCTGTTCCAGCGAAGCGGCAACCTCAGCACGCCACTGCTGCGTGAGCTCCTGCCAGAACTTCTTCTGACGCTCGTACTGATCTGCCCGGCACAGACCGACAAGCGGTTTCGGAAGAGCAAGCACACCTGTGCGTGGCGGCTCAACAGTTGAAGTAGCCCTGGCTTTCGGCGAGGCGGCAGCGGTCATGCGCCGATGATGGCGTACAGCACTGACACCCCCCTCGGCTGACCCCGCTGGATGCGACAGCAGGCATCCGCCGAGGACTGGGCCGCCTACGCAGGCGCCGTCGCCAGCCGGAAGTGCCCGTGAGCCTTGCCTCATGGGCTTGGCTACCCGAAACCACCGTTGATCTGCAGAAGCTGACCAATCGGCAGCAGCCTCCATGATCCGGGCGGGGCGTCCGGGGCCAGGACGGGACGGGGGCAGCGGTGTCGGTGGCTGGTCTGGGCCACACAGCGGATGGTCTCTACGGGGCCTTCGGCGAGGTAGTGGCCCAGCAGCATCCGCACGACGAGGCGGCCGGTTCCGGCGGGCGCTTCACGGGCGGGGAGGAACACGGGAGTGAAGGCACCGGTGTCGATCAGGCGGCGGGTTCGTACGACAAGTTGGCGGCGCACCGACGTGAGGGCCGGCAGGCTGATCCGACAGACGGGCGTGCGCTGCGGGCAGAACACGGCGTGCGGAATGCGGCACCAGGCGCTGCCGTCGCCGTGTGGGTGGGCGATGCCGGAACTCAGGTGCCAGCGGCAGGAGGCGGCGACGTGGGCGGTGGACACTTCGGCGGGATGCAGGGCGATGGGCCGCCCGTCGGCCCCGCGGGTAGAGGTCGATGCGGTTGCCGCAGCGGCGGCAGCGGCCGGTCTGGCCGGCGCGCAGCAGACGACCGGGGCTGGTGGCGGCCACCCGCAGCGGGCGGCGTGCCGGCACGGTGCGGGCGCTGCCGTCCCAGTGGCAGCCGGTGTGGGTGGAGTTGGGGCGCATGGCGAGGGCCGTGCCAGGTGGCACGCCTCGGGGGCGGCGCGGTGGTAGGCCAGTCCCCCGGGCGGCCCAGCAGTATCGAATACCGGCACCATGTAACGCACGTGCGTTCTGAATGCGTTCGCCGGTTCGGATTAATCGCGCCGCGCGCCAAGCCCGGCGCGGCCGGGTCAGGCGCCCTTGGATCCGGGTGGGGTGTGGTCGTCGCAGAGCGGGTCGAGCAGGTGCTCGATGGGGACGTCGAAGGCGTGTGCAAGGGCGTGCCAGGTGGTGACGGTGCCGACGTCGCGGCCGTGTTCGAGGTCGATGAGCGTGCGCCGGGCCAGGCCGCTGCGGTCGGCGAGTCCGTCGAAGGTCCACCCTCGCGCGTTCCTCGGCCGCGCCAGCGTCACACGCAGGGCGTCGCGGTCTGGGTCGGGCGGCGGCCGGCAATCAGGTCAGCGACGGCGGCGGCGACCACCAGCGCGGCCGGGACGGGCCGGTTGCCGACCACCAGACCGGCCAGAACCAGGACGACCACGACGACGACCACACCTCGGGGATGCCCAGCCGGCCGTGCCGGGGGCACGGGCCGGGAAGGGGGTGGAGCAGGACGCCGACGGCTCGGGATCGGCGGACAGAACGTCTGTCCCTGCTCAGGGCCCATGAAGATCGGGTTGACCCGAAACCGTCCAGAGCGTGCACCGTCTCGGAGGTTGCTCGCCGGCTGGCGAATCCGTCTTCCTGCGTGTGCCCGACCGTTGGCCGGACAACCGTGGACCAGGGACCGGGGCCGTCCTTGCTTTCGGTCGTCAACGCCCGCTGACTGGGTTGTAGTTGACTAGGTGTCTGGGTGCGGGAGAGCGGTGCGATGTTCGCGAGCGCCGCGGCCGTGTTCGGCGCTTCAAGTACCGTCCTTGGCTCTCCACAGGGCAGGATGGCCTTCGCACAGTAAGGCCCGGGGGAGGCTCATGGTGGCGACGGCGCATCCGCAACTCGTGCTCGTTCACGGAATCGGCGGACTCCGGAACGCGGAGACGGAACAACGGCAATGGCTGAAGGCGTTGGCCACCGGCGTGCGGGCGGCCGGACAGCCGGAACTGATCTCGGCGCTTACCAAAGGCTGGCTGGCGGATGTGCGTTTCGCCGACTACAGCGATCTGTTCACCACCAAGGGAGCCCAAGGAGGCGCGCTGGGCGAGGAGTTGGACCTGTTCGAGGAGCAGGTGCTTGCCGGCTTGCTGGAGGCGATGGTGGATGAGCTTGCCGAGCAGTTCCCACCGGATACCGGTACGCGCGACGCCCGGCTCATCGAGCAGGCCCGGCACCAGCTCGAGGGGCTCTCATCCGGCAGCCAGGCGCAGGGGGCGGGCGCGTTCGCACGGCGGCTGGTCTGGGTGACCACGACGCTGGTGCAGCTGCCTGGTCTTCGCCAGAGCGCGCAATGGGCGAACGGTCAGGCGTTCGCGTTGCATCTCTCTCAGGTTGCGCGGTACTTGAGTCGGCGCGGTGACAGAGCTGCTCTGGGCGCGGCCGTCCGCTCCCGGGTGCTGGAGGGACTGGATCCCGCCCGTCCGCTCGTCGTGGTCTCGCATTCCCTGGGCACGGTCGTGGCCTACGAAGCCCTGCATGAATACCGGGGCCCGGTCGCACTGTGGGTGACGCTCGGCTCCCCTCTCGCGCTCGGCGGCGTGGTCCTGCAGCGTCTGGTGCCGCGGCCGCCGTCCTGCCCGGAAGAGGTGGGGGCGTGGCTCAACTTCTGGGACCGGAACGACATTGTGGTCGGGCGTCCCCGGTTGGCGGACTGGATCGCGCCAAGCGGCCGAGGGGTGAGGGCGCAGACCGCGGCCGTGAAGTCCACTGGGGCGTGGACCCATACGGCAACCAAGTATCTGGAGCACGGGGAGGTGGCCGGGCCGATCATCAAGGCTCTTGTGCCATGACAGGCGCTGTCACATCGTTGGTGTCCCGCCATGTGCTGGTGGTCGGAGCTCAGTGCCAGGGCGCGGAGGAACTGCCGGGCCTGGAAGACGCGGCGCGCCGCCTGCACCGGGCGCTGGTGGACCCGGATCTCGGTGCCTGCCGCGACCGCGGTGAGGGTGATGCAGGGTCCCTGCTAGTGGGCACCGCCCTGGGCAAAACGGCTGTCGAAAAGGCCCTCGCTACCGCCGTCGGCCGGGCCAAGGACGACGGCGGCCCCCTGATCCTGGCGCTGTTGGGCCACGGAATGGGGGGCTACGGTGGCCCGTTGTACTTCGTCACCTCGGGCAGCGCCCAGGACGGAGCGATCCACCAGCTGCACGTGCCCTCCATGATCGGCACGGTGACGAATGAGACCGGACCCAGTGGTCTGATAGCCGTCATCGACACCTGCCACGCGGCCGCCGCCCTTCCGGATGCGCAGTCCGCGACGGCGGGGCTTCAGCAGGGCGGTCTGCGTCTGTCGCTTTTGTTCGCCGCCTCCGCCCACCTGCCGGCCTGGGACATGAACCTGAGTGTCCAGCTCGCCGAGCTGCTGGAGAACGGGTTGCCCATTGCTGGCGACTTCCTGACCGTCGACGACCAGCTGATCAAGGAACTGCGCAGCCGTATCCACACCCAGGAGCCTGGCGGCTTCATGTTCGACGGCGCCGCCATGTCCGGTGACTCGCTGTGGCTGGCCCACAACGTCCGGGCCGCAGGCCGACGCTCCACCGGCTCTCTCGGTCTTCTGGCGTGCGAGAGGCTACACAAGCTGCTCAGCCGACTGCACGGCACGCAAGGCATCAACAGCCAGGACCAGCTGAAGGACTGGCTCGGCGGCCTGGAACCGGAACGCCTTGGCCACCCCGCGGTCCAACGGGTGATGGAGTTCAAGCGTGACCTGGCTGTCTGCGCTGTAGCCGTCACCGTCCTCGAGGAGACCTTCGGGGACGCCCTGACCGATGACTTGCTCCGCAAGGCGGCGGTGCGTGCCGGGTTCCCGCTGGAGGTGGTGGTACGACTGCCCTGCCCTTCCCTGCGTGACATGGTGGAGTACGCGGTCCTGTGCCAGTCGGCCGTCGCCCCTGCGGGACAGAGCCGGACGCTGGTGCATTTCGTCGCCGCCCTTGCCCACCTGATCAGTCCCGGTGAGGTCCTTCCACAGCAGCTGGCCGTCTGGGCGACCAGATCGGGTGCGAGCTCTGCTCTGAACAGCCGACTGATCGAACTGCGCGCGGCCACACCCCGCCTGGTTCTGGTGGCCGCCGACGACGGTGGTGAGGACGTCGTCCGGGTGGAGGCCTCGCTTCTGTTCGGCTCGGCCGTGGTGCACACCGCAGAGTTCCCGTGCGAGCCCGGGCCGGTGCCGGGTGCCCTGGTGTCCGCGCTGGATGAGGGCCGCCTGTGGGCGTTGTCCTGGCTGACGGCCGCGGGCGAGCGGCTGGTGGCGGTCGATGTGTCGGTCCCGACGTCCCTGCTTCTGGATTCCCCTCCGGAGGAGTGGAAAGTGGTCCGCGGCAGACGCATGCTGGGCGTCGACTACGACGTCACGACCCGCTGGTCGGGTCTGTTGACGCCCCCGTCCGATGTCCTCCTCGACGAGATGCTGGACGCCGGCAGCCGCTTGCTGTCCTCCTTGCAGAGCAAGGCCCGCTGCGGCCCCTCGTGGCTCGGCTTGGACGACCTCAGCAGCATCGAGAAGCTGCAGGAGCTGCTCGGCCGTCGTCGTGCGGGCGATTGCGTATGGGGAGTGGGCGCCCTGCCGGAGAAGGATTTCGACCTCATGCTGGAGGAACTCCTCATCCATACCCCGGCCTTGATCTGGCCCCGGCGTGGGAGCGTCTGCGACGCACGGGCCTTGCAGGATGAGGTCGCGGAACATTGGGACTCGCTGCCGGAGAAACTCCTGCGCGCTTTCCAGGAGCAGCTGGAGGGCGTTCCTGGTCATCTGGCTGATATCCGTACGACATGGCACGACGCGCACTGGCAGGACTTCTGCCAACGGCGCGCCGGCCGGGCGGTCGTCGCCCCGCAAGATGTAACGCCGAAGGAGCAGGCATGAACTGGACGCCGTACTACACGGGTACGGGAAGCATTCCTGAGCTGCCTCAGAGGCTTCCTCCCCCGCCTCCGTGGCGCGCGCCGACGGGCACGGCAGGCGTGGCCGACGCAGTGCAGTCACCGTCCCCGGCGAGCACCTACCGCGCGGATCCCGAACTGGTCGACGCGGTCAACGCCGCGCTCCATCTGCGCCGGCCTCTGCTGCTGACCGGGCCGGCCGGCTCCGGGAAGTCCTCCGTCATCGAGCAGATCGCCGCCGAACTCGGGCTCGGGAGTGTGCTGCGCTGGCACATCACCTCCCGCAGCACCCTCGCCGACGCGCTCTACCGCTACGACGCCCTGGGCCGCATCCACGCCTACAACCTCCGCGCCGTCGATCGTCCCGCCGTGTCCAAGCGCGGACGGGCCGCGCGCCTCGCCAGCCGTGCCGCACGCGACGACATCGGGGACTTCGTCCAACTCGGCCCTCTCGGCACAGCCCTGCTGCCCGGCCCTCTCCCCCGCGCCCTGCTGATCGACGAGATCGACAAGAGCGATCTGGACCTGCCGAGCGACCTCCTCGACGTTCTGGAACGCGGGCGTTTTGAGATTCCCGAACTGGCCCGGCATTCGAGAAGGCAGGTCACCGTCCGCACCGCCGACCCCGGTATCCGGCATGACGTCAAAAACGGCCTGGTGGAGTGCGAGGAGTTCCCGGTCATCGTCCTCACCAGCAACGGCGAGCGCGGCTTCCCCGCCCCCTTCCTGCGGCGCTGTGTGCGCTTCGACATGCCCGCGCTCACGGTCTCGACTCTCACCAATGTCGTCGAGGCCCACCTGGAAAAGGTCGAAGAAGACACCACCCACACTCTGGTGACCGCTTTCGTGGACCGGCTGAACCGCGGTGAGAACCTCGCCGTCGATCAGTTGCTGAGCGCCGTCCACCTCCTGCGCGGCGACCGCATCCAGGACGACGGGCAGCGAACACGGCTGCAGGAGTTGCTCTTCCAAGGGCTCGGGCGTGGCTGAGAACCGGGCCGCACAGCTGCTGGCCGCCCTGGCCCGTGTCGGCCTGGACGACATCAACGCCAGTGCGGAGGGGGACATCCGGGAGGCCCTCGACGCTCTTGTTCTCGCCGCCGCCAGATCCGGCGCCAGCCGGATGGGAGACATTCCCGCCGGTCCGCCCTCGGCCGCCGAAGGGCCACCCGCCGATGCGCCCCTGCAGCCCGACGCGGACACCGATGACTCCGGCGATGACCCGCCGGCTCCTGGACCCGGTTCGGACGCAGGCGCTTCAGGGGTTGCCTCGATCTGGTTGAAGGACGACAGCAGCAGCCACTCGATCCCCGGCAGCCTTTTGAGCATCGGCCGCGCCCCGGCCCTGCCGAACGCTCTCGGCATCGGCCGTGCCCTGCGCCCGCTGCGCCGCTTTCGGCCATCCCGGGTTCACCAGCGCCTCGACCTGGACGCCACCGTCGACCACTACACACGTACCGGTGTGCTCGTCCCCCAGCTCGCGCCTGCCTCAGAGCCCTGGCTGGAGGTTGTCGTGGTCGTGGATCGCGGCACCTCCATGGCTGTCTGGGACGAGACCTCACTCGCCCTCACCCAGATGCTGCGCACTCTGTCCGCCTTCCGCAGCATCCGCGTGTGGCACCTCGAGCATCCACCGCAGGCCGAACCCGTACTGCGCGACCAGCACGGCCGGCTTCTGCCCATAGACCCGTCCGATCCCCACCACAGCCAGCCCGCCCATCGGCTCCTGCTCGTCGTCTCCGACTGCGCGGCTCCCGCCTGGCGTCGAAGCAAGCTGTGGCAGACGCTCCACACGTGGGGGCGGACGGCACCCGTGGCCCTGATCAACCCACTTCCCAAACGCCTCTGGCAACGCTCCGGCCTCGACCTGCCCCGGACCACCGCAACCGCCTCGGTCCCGGCATCCCCCGGACGGCTCCTCGCCTACCGCCGTCCCCGCCTCTTCCGCAATGACGCCCCAGGGACGCAGCCCTGGCAGGCGCTGCCCGTACTGCAGATAGATGCCCACCAGATCCTCGCCTGGGCGCACGCCGTGATGCGTACCGACCCCAGTGGCTGCGAAGTCGTCCTCGTCCCGGCATCAGGGCGAGTGCCCCCCAGAAACCGCAGTCCACGGCCAAGCGCCGCCTCGCCCGATGCGCCGACGACCGATGCACGCGTCACGGCCGCGGCCCAGGCCTTCACGGACAACCTGCACTCCCCCGCCGTCCGGCTGGCGATCGCCGCCTCATCACTCGACGTGTTCACCCTCCCCGTTCTCGACGTGATCCGTGAGCGCATCGTCCCCGACGCCGCCCTGGCCGACACCGCAGAGTTCCTCACCGCCGGACTGCTCACGGCAACACGGCACGAGAGGGCAGACATCGTGTACCGGTTGCACCCGGCTGCGGCGGAACACCTGCGCGGACTGCTGAGCCGCGACCAGGCTTGGGACGCCCACTTCGCCCTCACCGACCACCTCAAGGCTCACCCTCAGGCCCCGCACGGAATCGTCGCCGCACTTCACTCACCCACAAGCCAGGAGATGCTGCCCACCGGGCTGCGGCCCGTCGCCCGAGCGGCTGCGGCAACAGCGCGTCTCCTGGGCGTCGAGTCCACCGAGCCCTACTCCGGTCCCGACGCCCTGTCCGGCTTCGCGGCCCGGTCCGGCGATGGCCAGAAGGACGACGCCCAGCAGACCCCCGCCCCAGCAATGCCGGACGATCCCCCCGAGCCTGCACCAGACGTGGAAGTCGCGCCGCACGAACCTCAGTTCGACGGGGCGCTCATGTTGCGTGCCCACCAGCGCCACATGCTTGACCGTCTGAACGCCGAGCGCGAACTCCACGACCGGCACCGTAATCTCCTCGTCGCTCCTCCCGGCACCGGCAAGACCACTATGGCCGCCTTCGACTACCAGCACCTGTGCGAGCAGCACCAGCAAGACCTGAGTCTGCTCTTCGTCGCGGGTTCGGTAGAAGCAGTGGACCAGGCACGCCCGACCTACCAAGGCGTCCTCTCAAACCCGCAGTTCGGAGAGTTCCTGTACGGCGCGGGGAATCTCGAGCGGGGCCATCACGTGTTCGCCACGTGGCAGTCCCTCGACCGAGTCATGGACCAGCTGAGACCTGATCACTTCGATGTGATCGTCATCGACTCCCACGCCATAGGAACCCGGCCGTTCGCCAACATCCTGGAGCGCTTCGCGCCGAGGGAGTTGCTCGTCCTCTCAGCGGCTCCCGAACGAACGAACGGCCCCGGCATCCACGAGGTGTTCTTCGAAGGTCGTATCGCTGCGGAGATGCGTCTTCCGGACGCCTTGGCGACTGGTGTGCTGTCTCCCGTCCACTACTTTGGCTTTGCGGACGGCACCGACCTTCAAGGGCTGGACTGGAAGGGGGGACGGTACGACCGGGCTTCGCTGAACGACCTGCTGACTGGTGACGACGCGCGGGCGAGACTGGTCATCCACGCTGTCCGGGACACGGTTCCCGACGTGAGGGTCATGCGGGCCGTGGGCTTTTGTGAGTCCGTGGCACACGCCGAATTCATGACTCGGCGCTTCCATGACGCCGGCCTTCGTGCCGCTGCTCTCACGGCGAGGGACCGTCTGGCAACGCGCCAGGAGACGCTTTCCTCTCTCAGGAGCGGCGGCTTGCAGATCGTCTTCTGCGTCAATGCGCTCAGCGAAGGCGTCCACATTCCTGAGGTGGACACCCTGCTCCTGCTGCGGCCACCGTCCAGTGCCACTCGGCTCCTGCGGCAGCTGAGTGTCGGCCTTCCACCCTTCCCGGGCAAGCCCGCACTCACCGTGCTCGACTTCATCGGGCACCACCGCAAGGAGGTCCGCCTCGACTCCCAGTTCCGGGCCATGACGGATCTGACGGCCAGCCAGCTGCTCGACCATCTTGAGCACGGCTCCACTCGGCTCAACGACGGTTTCATGATCACCCTTGACGAGAAGGCCAAGATTCTCGTCACCAACAGCCTCAGAGAGCAGGTCCACGGCAGCGCCACTGACCCGGCAGACGGCAACCAGGTAGGCGAGGAACAGCCGTCCGCGGAGCAGCTGGCGGCGCCGGTTGCGGATCTGGCTACGGACACCGACCCGGCGTCCGACCCCCCAACCATGAACCAGTCACGGGCGTTCGATCAGTCCCCGCGTGTCGTCATGGTGAGAGCGACGAACAGCACAGCCCCAGACATCGAAGCCGGCATCATGCTGACCCCCCGTCTCGTGCTGACGTGCGCCCACATGGCGGATGCCGCGGGGTCGCGGCCGCGAGTCGTAGGCCCGAGCGGCACGGAGATCACCTTTCGAACCATGTGGAAGGGGCAGGGGGTGGACGCCGCCCTGATGCTTACGGACGAGAACATCCTCGACAGCGATGACTGGGAGCGGCTCCTGCCGCTCCGATTGAGGTGGGGGCGCCTGCCCAAAGGACTCATGTCATCCGTACGCGTCGCTGGCTTCGGGCGGTCGGGCGAACCAACTGAGCTGAGCGGGCAGGCACGGCCTACTGACGTGACCCTCATCATCGAAGGCACAGAGCCCTTCACAGCAGGCGCATTGGCGACGTCGCCGGGCGCACTGGTGTCCTGCGACGGCGTCTTCGCGGGAATGGTCACCCGACGGCATCCCCAGCGTCCCCAGCTCATGGCCTTGCCTGCTGCGCTCCTCCTCCAGGACCAGGGCTTCCGCCGGACACTGGCGACACACATGACGACGCCGTACGAGCTGGAGGACATAGGAAGCGGGCCGCCCGACGATTCCTCGACCGCACCAAATGCCGTATGCCTCGCCGTCGAAGTGCACGCTGTCAGCGGTCGGAGCGACACAGACGCTCCCCACCTGGAACTGGAGTTGACGCATAGCATCAGGGATTCCCTGACCGCGATCATGCGCCGCGCAGGTATCGACGGTGTAGTCGCCGAGGAACCAGTGGTGGCTGATCGGAGAGTAGATCTGCTGGCGAAGCTCGACGGCCCGACGCCCGTGCAGGACATGGGCCGCGTGTTGGCCGAACTGCAGACCGCCGTCGCCGCGCAGCACGATGTGACGATCGAGGTCGGGGCCTCCTTTGGAGAGGTGGCGGACACGCGCCGGGGTCTTGTCGGTGAAGCCGTGTCGCAGGCCGTCCGGCTTGCCAGCAACACGTTCTTCAGGGAGCAGGTGCACCAGGCGGAGCTTTTCGCCGACTCACCCGTGCACTTCGCCGTGTCCAACACCCTGCGCGTCCTGATGGCGGAGATGCTGGATCCGGCCCTGAAGGACCGGTTTGTACCGCTCAAGCCGAGTGCTCGACCGGATCCCGAAGCCGGCTGGCTATACGAGGGATCCACCGAGGAACTGGGAAGAGCGCTCGCGGCCGGTTCTGCACGCAAGAACACCCCCACAACGGCCAGCTCCTACCGGAATCGACTGGCCACGAAACACCAGGCCCTCGCCGACGCGGAGAAGAAGGTCAGCGAATTCCGAACAAAGGAAGCCGACCGGCGAGCAAAAGCCACAAGAGATCGGTCGGCCGCGGCCAGGACGACCAGCGTCGGCATCCAGTCGGCCAGACTGCACAGCGCGCAGCGGCACGACGCCGAAGCGAACAAAGCCGCTCGCGATGCAAGTATCTGGAGTACAAAGGCCGCCAGGTACGGCAGGGAAGCGGCGGACCTGGCCGCAAAGCTCGCCAAGGCGGAGCAGGCCGAGCGTCGTGCTCCTGCCAGTCAGGCCAGGAAGGAGAGTCGTCTGTCGACAGCCGAGGCAGAGGTACGCAGCGCGCCGAAGAAGCTTCGGGCTCCAAACCCGGAGAAACTGCGAGTGCTGCTGCTGGGGGCCACCTCGGACGGCGACCTGCGTATCGCGCGGGAACAGCAGAGGATCCGTGCGGCCGTGCAAAGTGCCACGCACCGCGACCTCATCGAGCTCGAAGCCCACCCGGCTCCGACCACCGACATGTTGCTGGACGCGCTCAGCCGGTTCCGCCCGCACGTCGTGCACCTCTCTAGCCATAGCGCCAACGAGCAGGGCGCGGACCTTTTTCACGGGCACGCCATCGCCAGCGCCGATGCCCTCGCACGGGCCATCGCGGCCGTCGACGACAAGCCGCTGATCGTGCTGCTCAACTCCTCCCTCTCTGAAATCCAAATCACCCAACTCGTCGCCGCCATCCCCTTCGTCATCGCAATGCCCGCCTCCATCGGTGACGTCGACGCCATCACCTACGCCGCTCGGTTCTACGCCGCCATCGCCGACGGCCAGTCCGTCCATGCCGCTCACCTCCTCAGCCGTGTCGCCGTTGAAATGAACGGCCTGGACAACCACGATCTACCAACCCTGAGCTATGCAGCGGACATCGACCCCCGCGCCTCTAAGCTGGTGACGCCACCCCCGGTGTAAGGCTTCCGGGAAAAAACCCGTCACGCGAGGCGGCACGGGTTGGGTCATTGCGGCGGGAGTGAAGCGAGGTAAGACCGGACGCGTCAGCTGAGCTGCGCAACGGGTGTCGCGTACAAGCTTGGCCAGGTTGCGCCACACGATCGGGCGGATGCTCTCGGGTGTCGTCCGGTGGTGGCGTGCGAGTGCCTGCTCCGCGAGGGCGACGTTGCCGGGCAGCGGTCGGCCGGAGCTGCAGTCACCGAAAGGGTGGTCGGTCTCGGTCAGGACACGGTCGAGGGGGATGGCCTCCAGCAGCGCGGTCTTGCGTACGGCGGAGGCGTTAAGAGAGAAGTAGCAGCCGAGGCTGACGGCACGGGTAGTCAGAGCCAGGTCGCCGAGCCACCAGTGGAGGACCATGCCGGGCGCCGGGCCCGTTCCAGTTCCTCCAGCACCTGCCCGCAGGCGGCGTAGCTGCGGATGTTGGCGATGCGCGGGGTGCGGGTGAGGACGTCGAGGACGCGGCGGAGGGTGGCCTTTGGCGGTCCATCGGGACGCGGCTCTTGCCGTCGAGCCCGATCTCGCTGACCAGAGGGTGCGGGCGATCAGCTGGGCGAAGGTGTCGGGGTCGAAGCCGGTGTGGCTGCGGACGAGTCCGGGATGGATGCCGACTCCCCAGATGATCCGCTCGTCGTGCCGCTGTACGGCTCGGGCGGCCTCGGTCAGAGAGCGGGTGGCAGCGAAGACGACGGCCTCTTATGTTCGCGCCGCCGGGTCCGCATGGGCGCTGGACGACCTGAGGGCCGCAGTTTCACCCTGCTCGCGGACGACGGAGGCACCTACCTCGCTATCGACGGAGGACCTCCGACCGGAGGTGCCCTCCTTGGAGGATGCCGCAGGCGGATAGGTGAACCCCGGGAGCCCTTGCACAGCACTAGGCTCTAGGAGTGACGACACCAGCCCCTTAACCCCCGGATGCCGACAGACATCTGCTCTACCTCGTGGTGTTCGACCCGGAGGACGGCACGGCTCCCTCAGAAACCTCGCCGGTCATCGACGCACCGCTTGAGGACCCCGATCAATTCGCCATCCCTCACGCACTGGCACGCGACGTAGCCCGGGCGTTGCCCGGGTTGTGGTACTGCCTGCATCTGCCGCAGTCACGAGGAGACCTGGTCGACCTTGAAGCATGGAAGCTGAAGGGGCTGCAGCAGCTGGCGATGGGACATCACGTGATGCCCGTTCCCGTCACCGCGCTCGACAGCCTGGCTCTGGCACCGTGGTGGCGGCCGATGCTGGCGTTGTGCCCGGACGAGCTCGTCGAGCGGACCGCACGGGGAGCGGTCGCGCTGGGGGTCGAGCTCCCCGTCGCCTCCTTCTCGTCTCTGGGAGACGCGAGTCTCGAAGAACACTGGCAGGCCATCCAGGAGCGAATATACCCCGACGTCCCTCCGCTGGCGGGGAAGGTCGCTCTCAGCCGTCGGCTGGACCTGGCCGCGTTGGACCTGCCCTGGCGTCTCATGGCTCGCCGGATGGGCTGGGACATCGATGCGCCCGCCGATGAGGAACCACGTACGCTGCTTCATCGCACCCTGCAGGGGCACACGCTCGTCGCGGCCACCGCCCGACTGGAGCGTCAGGGACTGACTATCGAAGAAGCCGAACCGGTCTTTGGACAGACGGTCATTGAGGAGAAGGCACGACTGCGGCTGCCGGTTGCAGTGGCGCTGCCCGGAGTCGCGCCCGCATACATACGCGGCGCCTACCCCCCTCAGCTGCGCAAAGCCCGCGTCCGCCCGCTCGCGGCCCTGGACGCCGGCGACACCTGGTCGACCGAGATCGGTGAACGCGATGATGCCCAAGTCGAACGGGCGGCCATCGAGTACACGCTGACCCACCGGGCCGTCGCCAACGACAGCCTGGGACTGATGATGCCCTCCGTTCCCCCCAGCGCGTTCACGCTGCTGGCCGATCTGGAAAAGCACTTCCGAGACTCTGCCGCGGACCGCCCCCGCTCGGTGGAGAAACTGCTCAGCCGCCTCAACGCTGTCGTCAGGCCCTTGTTCACCGAACCGGTGATGGAGGCCATCAGCCGGGCATCGATGCTCACGGTGTTCTCCAACTTCCCGCTGGGCCTTGCCACCCTGCCGGGCGACACCGCCCCGCTGGCGGCGCGCCTGCCCCTGACGTACGAGCCGCTGCTGCCGCTGACCCGCACCGTACAGAAGGCCGGTGCCGTCGCCGTCGGTGTCGAGTGGAAGAACCGCATCCGTGTCCTGGTGGCGGAGTGCATCCCCGCCAGCGACCCGGTGGGCCGAATCTCACGAGACGGTTGGCGGATCACTCAGGACACCCTGAAAGACGTCAAGGGGCTGAGTATCCACGCGGTGCAGACGCTCTCCCTGGATGCCCTGCGCGAGGCTGTCAGCGAGCACACACCAGACCTGCTGATCATCAGCGCGCACGGCACCCTCGTTGCCAACACGGCGGCCATCGTCATCGGCGACGAGCCGCACGTCGAACTCGGCCTGCAGCACACTCCACCCGTCATCGTGCTCAGCGCATGTCACGTCGCTCCCCGGGGATCCAGCGCCGTCTCCATCGCCGATCTCCTGCTGCGCGAGGGCGCACTGGCCGTACTGGGCACGCAAGTGCCCGTGGACGTGCGCCGCAACATGATGCTGACCGGCCGCCTGCTGACTAATCTCGCCGACCACCTCATCAACCAAGGACGTCACGCCACACTGTTGGAGGTGTGGCATCACACCCAGACCACTAACACCGTCAACGACATCCTCATGTCCACACCGTCGCTCAGCAGTTGGGGACGGACCCCCGGCCCGGGCGGCGGGCTGGCCCCACTACAGGAATTCATGATCAGCAGATCGGCCGGGCGGCTGCGCGGTGCCCACATCTACCAGGACACAGAACAAGTCCTCGGCGAGATCGCAGATGATCAGGGACGCGGCGAACGGGTCCGCAACTGGTTCCGCCGCCCGGGCTACGTTCCGGAATCACTCTTCTACCTCTTCGCAGGCCGTCCGGAACGGATCCTCATCTCCTCCATGGAGGAACGCGTCGCGGCCCTCTGGCCGGACTCCGACACTCCAGGCAGATAACGCCACTGACCAGCGCAAACCCAGCAACCGCTATAGCAGTCTGCACGAGAGCGACATGCCCCATCGTCAGTCATGTCAGAAGCAGATGAGCACCACGCGTCAGCGCCAACCGCCAGGTCACCGGGCTTGTGCCACTGACACTTAAATGACGACGTCCAACTGACACTCCCCTGCAGACCAGCACCATGGTTGCGATGATGGTGGCCACCTCGATGACCGCCCAGAACGTGCTCGTCCCGCGCTTCGGCCCCCGCCCGATCGTGCCGCTCGGCATGGCACTCGTGGCGGCCGCGATTGCCTGGCTGACCGCCCTCGACCTGACCAGCACCTACGCCGCGCACGACACCGCCTCCTGGCGGTCGGCCGCGTTCTTCGCCGCCGGCCTGCTGATCACCGTGATCCTTTACCGCAGCGGTCCGCTCAGCGCCCAGACCGCAGCCACCCGCGCCGTCCCGGCCGGGGAGGAAGAATCCGGCAACGCACCGGTTAAGCCGGGACGCTGACGCTGTACCCGCTCAGCAGAAGCACCTGCGGGTACCGGCTGTACTACAAACGGAGCGGAAAGGGGACGCTGCGGCAAGGCATACATCCCAACAGGGACCGGCGGCGGGCTGAGACTGGGGCGGGCAGGTATGTGAAGCGACGGTCGTACGTGGCCGGAACCCTCTGGGATACCTCAAATCAGCACGGTCGGCCGGTGCAGCATCACACAGTGGGCTCATGACAATGGTCCGCACGGTGCGCACCCACTGGAGACTCGCTCTGCTCCCTCTCGGATTCGCGATCATCGTCTACGGCGACGTGCTCTTCCGAGACGGCCGGCGAGGGGTGGGGCAATTCGTTTTCCTCGGCGGATGGGTGGTGGCGATCTCAGGGATGCCGGCCTTGACCCGCTACCTGAAGGCGAACCATCTACGTGAGGGTGTCCTCAAGATCTTCGTGATCTTGTCCATGGTCGGGAGCCTCGCGGTGCCCGGCCCGATCGTCGGTCTGGTCAAGGTTATCGACGGCACGGCGCAGCCGGTCAACTACCGGCAGGCCGCGCTGTCGCTGTCGCTGATCTACATCGCGCTGACGATCCTGTCGCGGATCGCCGAGCCGAAGGACCACGTCCTGGAGCGGCTGACAAGCCGTATCCAGCGGGCGGCTATCTTCCGGGTGCTGGCGAACGTGACCGGCATCTTCGCCGTGGTGGCCTTCCTGGGGGCACGGTTTGTCGCCACGCACCCGGTGCCGCTGATCTCCACCGGCCTGACGCTCGTGGTGGGCGCGGCGGTGGTCACCCACAAGACGTTCGCCCGGGCGCGGAAGCTGTGTACGCAGATCCACACCGGCACGCAGACCCTGTTGAGAGATCTCGACGAGCTTGACCGGGCGCGTAGCCGCACCACGGCGAGCAGGTCGAAGCCCTGGATCCTCCGGCTGCGCGGCGAGCGGGAGGCGGGTGGTGGTCACGGCGACGAGCAGATGGCGGTCCTGCGGACCTGGGACGCGGTCAAGCTCGGGCTGTCCACTCCCGTGGACACCGGCTACCGCCGCGTCGGCCTGCCGTTCCTCACCGACGAGGTGGTCGCTGGGATCGAGGAGAAGGTGCGGGCCGCCGTCGGCGGCGCAAGCGCCGGCCCTGCGCGCGCTGACCTGCTGGCCATCCAGCGGGCGTGCTCGGAACGCGTCGACATCCTGGCCTAAAGCGTGTTGCAGAGGGCTGTGATCAGGCAGGTCAGAGCGGGGGTGCGGCTTGTCTGATCATGTGGCGAGGGCGAGGTTGTGCAGGTTTGCGACGGCCTGGACCGCGTGATGGAGGCCCGTGCCGCGCTGCCGGCAGTCTCGGAGGGTCTTGTGGTGCTTCATGCGGGCGAAGGCGTGCTCGACGCGGGCCCGGACCTTTCGAGCGGACCCGCTGCAGCGGGGTGACGGCCTGGCGGTGGCTGCGGGACTGGACCGAGGCCGGCGTCTGGCCCCGCCTGCACGAAGTCCTCCTGGCCGAACTACGCAAGGCCGGTCTGCTGGACATGGACGACTGCGCGATCGACGGCTCGCACATCAGGGCCTTGAAAGGGGGGCTCACACCGGACCTTCGCCGGTCGACCGCGCCCGGCCGGGGAGCAAGCACCACCTGATCGTCGACCGACACGGAACCCCTCTCGCCGTCACTTTGACCGGCGGAAACAGGCACGACGTCACCCAGCTGACGCCACTGCTGGACGTGATTACCCGCATCCGCGGCCTGGTCGGCCGGCCTCGTCACCGGCCCCGACGGCTGTTCGCCGACCGCGGCTACGACAAGTACCGGCGCATCCTGCGGGCCCGGGGCATCACCCCGAAGATCACCCGTCGAGGTGTCCCGCACGGCTCGGGGCTGGGCAAGATGCGCTGGGTCGTGGAGCGGACCTTCGCCTGGCTCCACCAGGTCAAGCGCCTGCGGACCCGCTACGAGATACGCGCAGATCCCCACCTCGGCCTGCTTCAACTCGCTCGCAGCATCATCTGCTTGCGACGGCTCCGAACCTCATCCTGAAACGATCAGTTAGAGCACTGCCAAGTGGTGATCAACTGAACGAGACGAGCTGCATCTTGGGCAGCACTGTCTCCACTGCAACTGACCCTGCATCCTTGTGAAGGAGTGTGGACCAGTCCGGGTCACGCCCCTTCAGTCTCCCTCTCCCCCAAGGAGTTCGTCCTTGAGTAGCCTGCACCCGATACTCCGTACTGCCGGCAGAGCCGAGGACGGCTGCTGTGGCTGAACGTCGCAAGCTGAGCGGTGCCCGTTTCGACAGGGCGTACGTCTCGCCACCTCCAGCTGAAATCAAGTGGCTCAGTGGTGAGGACTTGCGGTTGATGGGCTGGCGCCAAGCACCTATCGACGCCCTCGTCCCCGATGTGCTGGACACCGGCTTGGTCCGGTATCACCGGGGGCAGGTCTGCGCTGTCCTGGCCGACCCCGTCCTTGGGCCACGGGTTGGCAAAGGCGAGTTCGCCAAGTACTTCAAGAGTGCTGAAGCTCGTAGACGTATCCGCTCGCTTCAGGAACGCAATCTTCCCCAGGCGCGGCGGGACACTCCCGGCGCCGCCCATCGCCGCCGCCGGCAGCAACCGCAACCTGTGAAGACAGCCAGTGGTCGCAGCCGTCAGACCTTTCTTCTCCCGGCCAGGCCGAGCGAGCTCGGTCAGCAGTGGCTCACGGCCGAGATGCTGGTGGCTGCCGGCTGGTCACAGCACGCGGTCGATGCCCTCGTGCCGGAGAACGTGTACTTTCCTGGCGGACGTGACGGCGCCGACTGGGAGCTGCTGCACCACCGCCGACAGGCCGATGCCGTACGAGAGTCACCGCGACTGCGCCACGCGATCGGCGCCGACGACTCCGGCTTCTGGCGAGACCGCACTGTCCGCGAACACGTCCGTTCCCTGCAATACCGCTCCCGCCAGGGAGCCCAGCACAACGCCGACGCCGTCGATGCGTACCTGCGTTCGCGGCGAGCCCTGCTCAAGCCGCGCTCCTCTCAGCGCACAGCCGTCCGCTCCACAGCGGCTCCGACACAGTCGGCAGCTCCCCGGCATCAGACTCCGAAACCGCCGATACCCACAGATGTCGCGGGCGTGCACTTTGGCTACCCCATCGACTTCGGCCCCGACCCACGGACTCACAAGCCCGAATCCGCCGCGCCCGCCCCGGATGCCACCGCCCTCCCGCTGCAGAAGAAGCCCATGTCGGACACGGACCGCTCCAGGGTGTACCGACAGCTCGTGGAAACGGCGCAGAACAAGCTCGCCAAGGCACGAGGCCGTCGCCGCAAGGCAAGCGACGCGCCGGTCCGCATCACGGAGGCACGCCGTGCCGTCATTCTCCGCAGCAACGGCCGGTGTGAGAACCCGCAGTGTGCCAACCCTGGCGAGCCCGGCGATGTCAGTGACGCCGGCGATCCGCTCCTCGACGTCGACCACATCGGGGGCCTTGCCGCTACGGGGGACGACGAGGCTGTAGACATGATTGCCCTGTGCCCCAACTGCCACCGGATCAAGACCCTGGGTCGGACCCGGCACGAGCTCATACCTCTGCTGCGTGAAACAGCACGCCGCCGCCACACCGACATGCTCCGATTCGGTTAGAGCGTGCGGGGTGCCTGGCGGATAGATCGTCCTTCGTCGGCGGTCGTGGCGTACTCGGGCAGCGACAGGGACGGCTTCAACGCCCGGCGCCGACGACCGCGCCCGAACACCGCGGGGCCGCGCCTCCGGCCGGCCCACGCGCTGCTCGCCCTTCCTGCCCACCGCCCGTCCTCCACCAGATCGGTCAGACCGGAGCAACGCGCCGTTCAAGGACCACGAGCGCCCCCTTGGGGTAGCGGCGCAACCGACGCACATCGGAAGAGCTGCCGGGTCCCCTGCCTGCGGGCTGGTCAGTAGCGCCGCCGGTCGTAGCGGCGCAGACGGTCATCGAGGGCTTTGCCAGTGCTGACCAGGGAGCGAGCGATCTCTTCCCAAGTGAAGGTTCCAGTGGCGGCCCGCGCAAAGTAGGGGCTTTGCAGGCAACGATCCGCTCCAGTCTCGCGGGCGTGCTCTGCCCAGTCCTCCAGCGGGCCGCTGGTGTCGTACTCATGCGCCTCATAGCGGCCGGCCAGGTCCCAGTCGATCAGATAGGTAGCCTCGCCGTACCAGCCGCAGGCACAGGCCGCCCTCATGCGGTCCGCAAGAGACGCGCCGAGTGTCCCGTCGTACGAATATCACTGCGTGGACTTTTGGATGGTGGCGCCGCTCCCGGTGTCGTAGTACACCGGGCCGGGCACCGTTCCATCTGCCAGCAGCACTCCCACCCGTCCCCGGTGGCCCTCCGCGCTGTCCAGTTCCCACGTGGCTGGCTCTCTCCGTTCCCGCGCTATGCGACCGTCGGGGGCCGGCGGCGTCTCTGGCCACCTTGGCGGACAGACCCTGCCGGGCGCAGGTGATTCCTGCCCATTCACCGGTGCCTGCGTCCCGGCAACGGCGGTCAGTACTGTCAGCGGCGATGCCAGCCTCTGCATGCGGTGGCATGGTTCGTCAGGACCGGTATCGGACGGAGCGCCAAACCTGCTCAGGTGACAACGTCACTCCTGGAGATGTCCGGCTGCTGGAAGCCGCCGGATGGCGCCTCCGGCGAGCAGTAGACGCTGGCCGCCAACTCTGTGGACTTCGGTCACGAAAGCCCCCCGAAGCAGTCTCTCCAGCCACGGATTCGACCACGTACACCGGCGGCTCGGTAAAGGTGCGCAGCGTTCGCTCAATGTGAGTAACACAGGCCGCATCGACTAGCGGGGCACGAATCACAGACCAACGGATCTTCAAGCGAGTCCTTTCTAAGGAAAGTTAAGGCCACCTACGGCAAACCTCCACCTAAAGGATGCGCCCACCAAAGTGAGCAATGCCCAGCTCGTAGCCCCTTGCCTTGCTCACCCTCAACCGAGCCGCAACAACGGGCCCTGCGAGGCCTTCTTGGCCATCCAGGCCGGACGCGAGAGCCTGACGATCACTCCTCGCATCGACAGCGACAACAGCCGCGGCATCGGCAACATGGTCATCTTCTGCTTCGACCTCACCCTTGCTGTCCTCGCCCACCGACACGGACGCGGCCCAGACTTCCTCATCCACGACAGCCACTTGTACGACGGCGTCGACGACCGGCAACTCAGAGCCGCACTGCAACTCGCCGCAGACGTCACCCGCGAAGAGAACATGCAGTACATCGCCACCCTCAACACCGACGACCTCGCCAAAGCCACCCGCCTGGGCTTCGACGCCGAGCCGTACACCCTCGAAACCGTCCTGACCGACTCCCCCACCGGCGGACTCTTCGGCTTCCGCTACTGAGCTCTTCCACGCACTTACGCCCAGCGTCACCTTCGGTGCATAAGCAACTCCCTTGCGCCCGCGCACGCCCCGGAGGTGCTCCTTGTGGGGCCTCACCATCGTCACGGAGGAGGAGAAGATGCCTGGTCTTGGATGGGAGGACTGGACAGTCGCGAGAGTGGATCCGAACCGTCTGCCGGCCGACTGGGGATGGAAGGTCACACGCCCCTCAGGCCGTGGCTTCGACGACGACCCTGCCGACTACGCCGCCGCCCTGCGGGACCGCCGCAGCATCCTCATCGAGGAAACACCCGGCGTGCCTTTGCGGCGCCGCAAGCAGCCATGGCACCGCGCGGCACCACATGCATCAGGTGCCAACTACTTGCCCTTCGCGACCGAGATTCCATTCGGGCTGTGGATTGTCAGTCTCGTCCCGAACGACGACGAGGAACGCTCCGGACGAACGTGGGGCCAAAGAATTTGGTTCCGAGTACCGGCCTGGTGGGCGCTGGGTCCTCAAGGACGAACAACGGCAGCACTGCTCACCCGACTGGAGAAGCTGACGTGGGACGAAGTCCTCACCCTGCGCCGCTCCTACAACAAGGCGTGGCCGACCGATCGCGAAGATCCAGCGTGGTACGAGGCCCAGGACCTCGCCAGGACCACCGACCGAGCCACGCTGAAGAACACACTGATCAAGCACACAGAAGCAGCACTGGGCCGAGCAGCCCGCATCCACGGCAAGCGCGTACGGAACTTTTCAGACGAACAGAAAACCGTGTGCTTCGCCGCCACGGCCCTCGCCCTCGAAGACCTCTCCCCCAGCCTCGCCCACCGCCTCCTCAGTCCGCTCCGTATCGCACTCGGCGACGTCCACAGCCTCCCCGTCCCGACATGGGCCGACAGCCTGTGACCCGCCCCCTTCTGGCCAGCCGAACAGCGTGCCAAGACCGGCGCTCGCTGCGCTGGCGAAGCAGACCGCCCGGCCTGACCGACGCGACGTGGCTACCGAGGGCGCTCCACCACTGCTGTTACGTGGGGGTCGTCTCCGACAGGTCTACCTCAGGGGCCGGGCGGTTCAGGGTAGAACTGGCGGCGGTCCGGTCCGTCACCGCGACGCCGTGCGGACCGAACCCGGCCATTGCTGCCTTCGCTCCAGTGCAGCCTTCGGGCGGGGAGGTAGCTCGTTTGTTGGCGACGGGCAAGAGCTTCTGCCTGGCAGAGAACAGGTTCCAGACCGAGTGCCGTCCGGCCATGCCGTTCGGCTCCGCCAGCCCCAGTCCCGCCCGCCTCTTTCATGGCCCTGCGCACGCACGACCGCTGTCTGGATCCTCCGCCGTGATCACCTGAGCCATCTGCCGCACGCAACTCTCCGCACGCACCAGCATCGGATCGGCACGCCTGCCCTTCCGGCTCGCCGGTTCCCGACGTCAGTTCTTGGCCGACGTACCCCCGGCCTCCTCGTCATCGGGCGTCTGTCGTCCCTCCACCAACTGATCGATCTCCTGAGGTACCCCGTACAGCCCATCCAGAACCAGACCCCATGCCCGGTCCCGCAGCTCCTCCGGCACCTCGTTCTCGATCTTCTCCACAAGACTGTCGATCTTGGACCGGACGTCATACTCGGTTCCCGTGGTCGGCGCGGTCACCACTGCCCACACCAGTCGGCCCGCCCCTGCCGCCGCTCGGCCTATGCTCCCGAGCACCGATCCCACATCCATCTGCACTCCATCCTTTGACGGTTGGTGTCCTGCCACAGCGAGAACGCATCAGTATGCGGAGCGGGCCACCACATCGTTTCGGCGGTAGCCCACCCCGCTATGCAACAGAACGGCAATCTTCCCCGCGGTGGCCGGGTCCAGGAGCAGGTACTTGAGAGCCATGGCGACCTTGCGAGCGGATCTGGCCGTGATTCCTACAGCCTTGAGGTACCTCACGACGGTGGCCACAGCCCCGGTCCGCTCTGCGACCGGACTCCACGAGGCACGGACACCACCCCGTACTGGGCCAACATCAACACCACAACCAGCGCATAAGAACACTCAACGATACTGATCACCACTCGGGCAAACTGACCACAGCTGACCAACGCTCACTCGACCTGACCAAATGGCAGCTCAGCACGCAGCCACGCGCTCATCTCCCCTGGCACCCAGTCGTCACACCAGGGCTTGAAGCGCTACCACCACCAGAAAACAAACTGATCAGCCCAGGCCAAACCACGACCTACTGATCAGAAAAACCGCCCCCGGACA
>NZ_LGEG01000216.1 GCF_001280125.1 Streptomyces sp. NRRL F-6492 | reverse complement strand
GAGCTCGGGGAGGGGCGGGCGGGCCCGCCCGGACGGTGACTGGTGGGGGACGGAAGGACCGGGGCGGGCGGTGTTCGGGAGTCCGGAAGACCGGCCCCCAGAATGGCTGAGAGCGCTCTCAGAGTGACGGAAACGTAAAACCCTGGAAACGAGCGTGTCAAGAGGTTGAACACGGACGGGAGTTGAGGTTTCCCCTCGTCCGTTACGCCTTCGAGTCTTGACGGATGCACCGCGGCACGGGCACGCTCCCCACGCACGCTTGAGAGCGCTCTCAACCGCTCTCGCTCGTTCCGGAGCCAAGGGAGGCTTCCCATGCCCATCGCCCGAGCCGCCAAGAGAGCCGTCGTCCGCCTGGGTGCGGTCACGCTCGCCGGGGCCCTGCTCGCCGCCTGCGGCGGATCGACGGACGACTCGTCCGCGGACAGCGCGGGAGGGAAGGTCACGATCACCGTCGACCTCTTCGGCTCCTTCGGATACAAGGAGGCCGGGCTCTACGCCGAGTACGAGAAGCTCCACCCCGGGGTCACCGTCAAGCAGACCGACACCGAGGACGAGGCCGACTACTGGAAGTCCCTCCAGACCCGGCTCGCCGGCAACGCCGGCCTCGCCGACGTGCAGGGCATCGAGGTGGGCCGCATCGCCTCCGTCACCCAGCAGCAGGCCGAACGGTTCGAGGACCTGAAGAAGTACGGCGCGGACTCCCTGAAGGACCAGTTCGCCCCGGCCAAGTGGGCCGCCGCCACCGGCAAGGGCGGCGAGGTCCTCGGCCTCGGCACGGACGTCGGCCCGGAGGCCATGTGCTACCGCACCGACCTCTTCAAGCAGGCCGGGCTGCCCACCGACCGCGAGGAGCTCGCCGAGAAGTGGTCCACCTGGGACGGCTACCTGGCCCTCGGCAAGCAGTACAAGGCGAAGGCCCCCGCCAAGAGCACCTGGCTCGACAGCGTCGGCAGCCTCTACTCGATCATGATCGGCCAGGAGAAGGAGCGCTACTACGACGCCTCCGGGAAGCTGATCTGGGAGCAGAACCCCGCCCTGCGCTCCGCCTGGGACCACGCCGTCCAGGCCGCCGACGCCGGTCTGAGCGCCAAGCTCGACCAGTGGTCCCCGCAGTGGAACCAGGCCTTCTCCGCCGGCTCCTTCGCCACCATGCCGTGCCCCGCCTGGATGCTCGGCTACATCAAGGGCCAGGCCGGTGAGGCCGGCAAGGGCAAGTGGGACGTCGCCAAGCTGCCCGGCGGCGCCGGCAACTGGGGCGGCTCCTACCTGGCCGTGCCGAAGGCCGCGAAGCACAAGAAGGAGGCGTACGAGCTGATCAAGTGGCTCACCGCCCCCGAGCAGCAGACCAAGCTCTTCCAGAAGCAGGGCAACTTCCCCTCCGCCACCGGCGCGATCGAGAAGGTCGCCGACGCGAAGGACGCGTTCTTCTCGAACGCCCCCATCGGCAAGATCTTCGGTGACGCGGCGAAGGAGGCCCCGGTCCAGGTCCTCGGCGTCCACGACCAGAACATCGCCCAGCAGATCACCAACGCGCTGAGCGAGGTCGAGCGCAAGGGCGTCTCTCCCGAGAAGGCCTGGTCGAACGCCAAGAAGGGCGTCGAGAACACCATCGGCTGACCCGTGCCGCCGGACGGACACCCCCGGGAACGGGGGGTCCGTCCGCCCCGCCTCCCCCGCTCCGACCCCCACCGAAGGGCCGCACCGTGACCCTCACCGCACCCGAGACACCGGCCCGGCCGAAGCCGGCCGCGCCGCCCCGGCGCCCCGGACCCGCCCGGCGGACCTGGCAGAAGGTCTCCCCGTACGCCTACATCACCCCGTTCTTCACCCTGTTCGCCGCCTTCGGCCTCTTCCCGCTGATCTACACGGCCTTCGTCTCGCTCTACCGGGTGGAGCTCCAGACGCCCGGCGACATGGAGTGGCGCGGGCTCGGCAACTACACCGCGCTCTTCGGTGACGAGTACTTCTGGGTCGCGCTGCGCAACACCTTCACCATCGGCGTGCTCTCCACCGTGCCGCAGCTGGTCATCGCCCTCGGCCTCGCCCACCTGCTGAACTACCGGATGCGCGGCCGCACCTTCTTGCGCACGGCGGTGCTGCTGCCGTACGCCACCTCGGTCGCCGCCGCCACCCTCGTCTTCGCCCAGCTCTTCGGGCGGGACTTCGGCCTGATCAACTACGCGCTCGGGCTCGTCGGCATCGACCCGGTCGACTGGCAGAACGGCACGGTGGCCTCGCAGATCGCCGTGTCGACGGTGGTGGTCTGGCGCTGGACCGGCTACAACGCGCTGATCTACCTGGCCGGCATGCAGTCGATCCCGGACGAGCTGTACGAGGCGGCCGCGATGGACGGGGCCTCGCGGTGGCGCCAGTTCTTCCACGTCACGCTGCCCGGCCTGCGGCCCACCATCCTCTTCACCGTCATCGTCTCCACGATCGGCGCGACCCAGCTGTTCGGCGAGCCGCTGCTGCTCGAAGGGTCGATCTCGGGCGGCATCTCGCACCAGTACCAGACGCTCGGGCTCTACATGTACGAGCAGGGCTGGGGCTTCTTCCACCTGGGCCGGGCCGCGGCCATCGCCTGGGTGATGTTCCTGCTCATCGTGGTGCTGGTCGGGCTCAACGCCCTGGTCGCGCGCCGCCGTTCCCGCAAGGAGGCCGGCCGATGACCGCGCCGATCGCCCCGGCCGCGCCCGCCGCTCCCCCGGCCGCGCCCCCCGCCCCGGAGCCCGGCCGGACGCCGCGCCGGGGGGCCGCGCGGGCGGGCCGCACCCTGCACGCCGGACCGCTCGCGTACGGCATCCTGATCGTCGCCGTGCTGTTCTCGGCGTTCCCGTTCTACTGGACGGTCGTCGCCGCGAGCCGCTCCAACGCCGATCTGGCGAAGGTCCCGCCGACGCTGCTCCCGGGACCGAACCTGATCAAGAACTTCGAGGCGGTCCTCGAAGAGGCCGACATCGGCAAGGCGCTGCTCAACTCGTTCGTCGTCTCCGGGTCGGTCACCCTCGGCACCGTCCTGTGCTGCACCCTGGCCGGCTTCGCCTTCGCCAAGCTGCGCTTCAGGGGCCGGGGCGCGCTGCTCGCGGTCACCGTCGGCACCATGATGATCCCGCCGCAGCTGGGCGTGATCCCGCTGTTCATGCTGATCGCCGAGCTGGGCTGGGTGAACCAGCTCCAGTCGGTGATCCTGCCGGGCCTGGTCTCCGCGTTCGGCGTGTTCTTCATGCGCCAGTACCTGGTGCAGTCGCTGCCGGACGAGCTGATCGAGGCGGCCCGGGTCGACGGCGCGTCCACCGCCAGGATCTTCTGGTCGATCGTCGTGCCGATCGCCCGGCCCGGCACGGCCGTGCTCGGTCTGCTGACCTTCATGGCCTCGTGGAACGACTTCTTCTGGCCCGTCGTCGCCCTGTCCTCCTCCGAGCCCACCGTCCAGGTCGCCCTGCGCCAGCTCGGCGGCGGCTACGTCCACGACCAGTCCGTGATCATGGCGGGCACGCTGCTCGGCACCCTGCCGGTGCTGCTCGTCTTCGGCCTGCTCGGCCGGCAGATCGTCGGCGGCATCATGCAGGGCGCGGTCAAGGGCTGACCGTCCCCGTCCCCCGCCCTCCTCCCCACTCCTCCCCGCAGAACGTCTCACCCCAGGGAGTTCCCACCCCATGACCGCGCTCGACGCCCGCACCGACCAGACGACCACGCTCCGCTTCCCCGAGGGCTTCCGCTGGGGCACCGCCACGGCCGCCTACCAGATCGAGGGGGCGGCGGCCGAGGACGGCCGCACGCCGTCCATCTGGGACACCTTCAGCCGTACGCCGGGCAAGGTCCGCAACGGCGACACCGGCGACATCGCCGCCGACCACTACCACCGGCTCGACGAGGACGTCGCCCTGATGCGGCGGCTCGGCGTGACCGACTACCGCTTCTCGATCGCCTGGCCCCGGGTCCAGCCCACCGGGCGCGGCCCGGCCGTGCGCAAGGGCCTGGACTTCTACCGGCGGCTCGCCGACTCCCTCCTGGAGGCGGGCATCCGGCCCGTGGCGACGCTCTACCACTGGGACCTGCCGCAGGAGCTGGAGGACGCGGGCGGCTGGCCGCACCGGGAGACCGCGCACCGCTTCGCCGAGTACGCCGGGATCATGGCGGAGGCGCTCGGCGACCGGGTGGCGACCTGGACCACGCTCAACGAGCCGTGGTGCGCCGCCTTCCTCGGCTACGGCAGCGGCGTGCACGCGCCGGGCCGCACCGACGACCTGGCCGCGCTGCGCGCCGCCCACCACCTCAACCTGGCGCACGGCCTGGGGGCGCGGGCGCTGCGCGGCGCGCTGCCCGGCTCCGCCGAGGTCTCCCTGACCCTCAACCTGCACGCCGTACGGGCCCTCACGCAGTCTCCCGAGGACCTGGACGCGGCCCGCCGGATCGACGCCGTCGGCAACCGGATCTTCCTGGACCCGGTCTTCCACGGGCGGCTCCCGGAGGACCTGGTCCGCGACACGTCCTCGGTCACGGACTGGTCGTTCGTCCAGGACGGGGACCTGGCGGCGGCGGCCGCGCCGATCGACTCGCTCGGCATCAACTACTACTCCCCGTCCGTCGTCGCGGCGGGCTCCTCGGAGTCGCCGTCGCCGTGGGCGGGCGCGGAGCGGCACGTGCGGTTCGTGCCGGCGCCGGGGCCGCGCACGGCCATGGACTGGCCGGTGGACGCGGACGGACTGCACGAGCTGCTGACCCGGCTGCGGGACGAACTGCCGGGCGTACCGCTGGTGATCACGGAGAACGGGGCGGCGTACGACGACTACGCCGACCCGTCGGGGAACGTGAAGGACCCGGAGCGGGTGGCCTATCTGCACGCGCACCTGGCGGCGGTGCACCGGGCCCTGGAGGACGGGGCGGACGTACGGGGCTACTTCCTGTGGTCGCTCCTGGACAACTTCGAGTGGGCGTACGGCTACAGCAAGCGGTTCGGCATCGTCCACGTGGACTTCGCGACGCAGCGGCGGACGCTGAAGGACAGCGCCCGCTGGTACGCGGAGGTGATCGCCCGGGGCGGCCTCGCGGAGGGGTGACGGGCCCGGACACGGCGAGGAGGGGGTGCCGCGGCACCCCCTCGGAGCCGCGGCACCCCCGGTCACCGCGCGGACGGAGCCCGCGTCACACGCGCTGCCACAGGGCCGGGACGTTGGACGGCTCCCAGCCGGTCTGGGCCTGGTGGCCCTGGAGGCAGCGGTAGGCGGCGCCGCCGTGGGTGACGGTGTCACCGGCCTTGTAGACCTTGCCGGCCGCCCAGGTGCCGCCCGGCTCGGGCTCGCCCGGACCGGGGCCCGGGCCCGGGCCGGTGGTGGTCCTCAGGGTCAGGCCGTAGTTCTGGAGGATCGGGTTCAGCGGCTGGAAGAAGGTCGTGCCGCCGCCGGAGCAGTTGCCGGAGCCGCCCGAGGTCACGCCCTGGGCCTGGCTGCCGGAGATGTACGAGCCGCCGGAGTCGCCGGGCTCGGCGCAGACCGTCGTGCGGGTGACGCCCGAGATGGTGCCCTCGGGGTAGGTGACGCTGGTGTTGTGCTGCTGCACGGTGCCGCAGTGCCAGCCGGTGGTCGAGCCGGAGCGGCACACGGAGGAGCCGACGGGCTGGAGGACGGAGCCGGTCACCTGGACGTTGGCGCCGCCGGAGCCCTTCACGTACGGAGTGGCGGTCCAGTTGGCGTTGGTGGCGACCCAGGCCATGTCGTTGCCGGGGAAGACCGAGGCCTGGAAGCTGCCCTGGGCGACCTGGTTGAAGCCGCTGGTGGAGGTGCCGGCCCGGCCGCAGTGGCCGGCGGTGGCGAAGCCCTGGGTGGTGCCCTTGGTGACAGGGAAGCCGACGGAGCAGCGTCCGCTGCCGTTCATGTAGTACGCGTCGCCGCCCCGGAGGTCGTACAGCGGGCGGGGCGCCTCGGCGGTGCGGACCACCTTCACCAGGGCGCGGGGGACGCCGGCGGCCGCGACGAGCCGCGCGCCGGCCCCGGCCCGTGCCTCCTCGACGACGAGGACGTTGGCGCGGACGTCGACGTACCGGACGGGCGCCTCGGCGGTGGCGGCCCGGTCCAGGGCCTCCTTGGCCCGCTCCAGGGCGGTCAGGCCGTGCGCCACGACCTCGGCCCGCGCGCCCGCGGCCCGGATCGCGGTCGCGTCGGCGGCGCGGGTGGTGGCCACGGTCAGGGTGCCGGACTCGGCGCCGTCCACCCAGGCGCCGGCGAAGGCGCCGCCCAGGTCCAGGCGGAGCCCGGCCGCCTTCGCCCCGGCCTCGGCCTCGTTGGCGAGGCGGTTCTCGGCCTGGGCGCGGGTGAGGCCGAGGTCGCGCTGCATGGCGCGGAGGAGTCCGGGCTGCGCGGAGGCCGCGCCGAGGGCGTCGGCGGCCGTTCTGGCGGTGGGGGCGCGGTCCTTGTCGTGCGGCGCCGCGGTGGCGGAACCGGCCTGGAGGCCGGCCAGTGCCAGGCCGGCGGCGGCCAGCACGGTACACGCCGTGCGGGCGTGTCGTCGGAGCATGGGGAATCTCCTCGGTTGGCGGTGGGGGATCTGCTGAAACCGTAGGGATCCCGCCGGGGAGACGGCAGTTGCCAGTCGGCCCCTGTCACGGCGTTATGACCGGTGGCCGGAGGGGCTTCGGGTACGGGGTGCGTACGGACACGGGGTTGTGCGTACGGGGAAGCTCGGGCCCGCGTCAGTGCGGGGTGCCCTCGCGGGGCGCCGGGGCCGTCGTGCGGCCGGCGCTGCGGGCCAGCGCCTCCTCGTGGGCGGCCCTGGTGTGGTTCAGGACGGCGGCGGCCCGGCCCGCGGCGCGGCCCTCGGGGTGCCAGCCGAGCAGGTGGCGCCACACCAGCGGGGCGCCGGCGAGGGGTCGGGTCACGAGGCCGGGGGTGACCGGGAAGGTGGCCCGGCACAGGCCGACGGCCCGGCCGACCTGGACCAGGTGCACACAGGAGGCGGTGTCCGTCTCGTACACGCAGGCCGGGGTGAAGCCCGCGCGTACGCACGCGGCGGCGAAGCAGTCGCCGAAACAGCCGTCGCCCGGCACGTCGGTCCAGGCCTCCGCCGCCAGTTCGGCCAGGTCGATCTCGGTGCAGGGCGCCAGCGGGTGGTCGGCGGCCAGCATCACGTACACCGGGTCGCGGGCGACCTCCGTCCAGGCGAGCCTGCCGGCCTCGGGCGGGCCGCTCTCGCCGCAGACCCCGACGAGCGCGAAGTCGAGCCGGCCCGCGACCACTCCGCCCGCGATCTCGCGCTCCGACCAGGAGGTGTACGTGGTGACGGGCGCTCCGGGGTCGGTGCGGGCGATCCGGTCGACGAGGCCGCCGAGCAGCGGGCCGTGCGTGCCGCCGAGCCGGTAGCCCTCCGCCCCGTCCCGGGCGAACCGCACCGCCTCCTCCTGGAGTTCGCAGACGGCGGGCAGCACCACGCGGGCGCGTTCCAGGACGAGGTCGCCGAGCGCCGTGGTCCGCACGCCCTCGCGGCCCCGCTCGAACAGCTCCCCGCCCAGGGCGCGTTCGATCCGCTTGAGCTGGGCGCTGAGGGCGGGCTGCGCGAGGCCGAGCGCGGTGGCGGCGCGGGTGAGACTCCCCGCGTCCGCGATGGCCCGGATCGTCTTGAGGTGCCTCAGCTCCAAGTCCATACGGAGAGCTTGGCGTCCCGCGCCCGGGAGGTCCAGACCAACGACGGGGGTGCGCCAGGGGAACCGGAGGGAACAGGTGATCGTCCTGAGGGGCGAGAGGGCGGCCGACCGGAAGACCGGTCGCCGCGAGGGCACGGAAGCAGGAGGTACCGGGTGACGGTCACGCTCGCGGAGGAGATCATGCTGCTGTCGCTGGACGACGAGTCCGGGGCCGCGAAGGAGAAGCAGTCCGCCTCGTGGGCCGTCGCCGGCGGCATCCTGCTCGACCTCGTTCTGGCCGGGCGCGTCGCGGTCGAGGGGGGACGCCTCCGGGTGGCGGACACGACGCCCGCGGACGTCCCGCTGCTCGACGAGCGGCTGCGGCGGATCGCCGAGTGGGCGGGGCGGAGGAGCCGGGCCCCGAAGGTCACCGAGTGGCTGACGAAGGACTGCTCCAAGGCCGTGGGGGCGACGGTCGACAGCCTGCGCGGGCGGGGGCTCGTCCGCGCCGAACGGCGCAGGGTCCTGGGGCTCTTCCCCGTCACCCGCTATCCGGAGGCGGACGGCTCCGTGGAGCGGGAGCTGCGGGACAGGCTGGCGGCCGTGGTCCTCGGCGGCGCCGTGCCCGACCCGCGCACGGCGGGCCTCCTCGCCCTCGTGCACGGCGCGAAGCTGCACCGCGTCGCCTTCCCCGACGCGCCGCCCAAGGAGATCGCGCCGCGCCTGGAGGAGATCGCGGCCGGGCAGTGGGCGTCGGAGGACGTGCGCCGCGCGATCCGCGACATGCAGGCGGCGATGACCGCGATCCTGGCGACCACGGTGGTCACGATCACGGCCTGAGGCCTTCCCCGCGGTCCCGACCGGACGGGGCCCGGGGCGAGCCCCCACGGCTCGCCCCGGGTCCGGCCCGGTCGGATCCCCGTCCCCGCGCGTCCGGGGGCCGCGTGTCGGGAACCGCTTCCGCTCACGCTCCGGTGTCCGCTTCCGCCGGTGCCGCCCGTCGTGACGGGCGGCACCGGCCCTCCGGTACGCATCGGCAGCCACGCCGGGACGGTCGGTCGCACCGCCCCGGCCTGCTGACCCGGACCACCCTGCCGTCCGCCGCTCACGTCCCGCTGTCGTTCCCCTAACGCCCGCGCGGGTCCTACCGCTTCTGCTCCCTCTTCCAGGGGCCGACGCCGAGCTTCCCCGTCGTGCCCAGGTCGAACTCGGGGATCACCGTCACCGGGGCGGCGCCGGGCTTCGCCCACACGCGCGCGTAGGGGGCGTTCACGGGGCCATCGGCTCCGGTGCCGCCCGCGATCGCGTCGCCGCCCTTCAGGACGGCCATGCCGTCGACCCGGTCGTGGGCCTCGTAGAGGAGTTCGACGCGGGGACGGCCCTCGAGCCGGTACGGCCGGGTGCCGCAGTTCTCCAGGTGGAGGCCGACGACGCGCAGCCCCATGGCGGCGGTGACGGTGCGGCGCACGGTCCGGCCCGGGGCGACGTCCTCGACCGTCTCCTCCACTTCGTCGGTCCGTGCCCCGTCTCCGAGGACCGGAACCGGAGCGTGACGGTGTAGGTCAGGGCGACGGAGGGGGTCGCCGGCCCGGCGGCCCCCCGCTGTTCGGTTCCGCAGGCCGTGAGCGGCAGGAGGCAGGCGGCGGGGAGGGCCAGAGCGGGGAGGAGGGTGCGGCGCACGGGGAGAGCGGATCAGTGCCGGGCCGCTCCGGCCGTGACGGAAGCCGCCCTTCCGGTCACAGGCCTGTCACAGGGGTTCGAGGTCCGCCGTGTGCTTGATCTCCTCCAGGATCCGCGCCGCCTCCACGAGGACCGTGCCGTGCACGGGCCACTCCGCCTCCCGGCCCGGACGGTCGGACCGGGTCGCGGCCACCACCTCCGCGTAGCGGCGCTCGGCGCCCTCCACGCGGCGGCGGAGCCCGGCGGGGTCCTCCGGCCCTCCGGGCGGGGCGAGGTGTTCGAGTCCTTCGGCGGTGGCGTGCAGCAGTTCGGCGTAGGAGGCGGCGAACTCCGCCGAGACGGACGCCTCGAAGGGACGCCGCGGCTCGGAGGGGCACCGGGGCTCGTACGTCAGGGCGCGGGCGATGGAGCGGACGTGCGTGCCGATGCGCTCGATCATGTCGACGGTCTCGTGGCAGCGCCGGAGCGGCCCCTGCTCGCCGTCCCAGGAGCGGCGGGGGTTGAGCCTGGCGTTCTCCTGTTCCCTTCCGAGCGCCGCGCGCGCCCGCGCCGCCCGGGCGGCCAGTTCCTCGCAGCGGCGCGGCCAGTCCTCCTCCCGTACGTCCTCGCCCTCGGTCTTCCCCTCGGCGGTCCGGGCCAGGTCGCGCAGGAGGGTCTGCGCGTCGGCGGTCAGCTCCTCGACCCGGCGCCGTGCCCTGGCCGGGTGCGGCGAGGGGGCGAAGGCGAAGTGGGCGGCGAGGCCGCAGCACACCCCGATGGCGGCGGACGCGACCAGGGGGCCGATGTAGTCGATCCGCCCGCCGCCGCCCGCGAACGCGAAGAGGGCCACCACCGGGACCTGGGCGCCCTGTCCGCCGAGCAGGTCGAGGCGGACCACCGCGAGGGCGACGAAGACCAGGACGCAGAGGGTCCAGGCGTGGACGCCGACGGTACTGCCGAACCCCGCCGCCACCGCCGTGCCGATCGCCATGGCCGCCAGGTACTGGGCGGAGTCCCACATCGAGCGGTAGACCGTGGACTGGAGGGCGAGGAGCGCCGTGAACGGGGCGAACGCCGTGACGTTCGCGGGCAGCAGCCAGGAGGAGAGGCACCAGGCGACGGTCGCGGCGGCCGTTCCCTTGGCCTGGAGCAGGATGCCGTCGCGCGCCTCGCCGGGCCCCCGTACCGCGTCCGCGAGGGAGGTGCGGGCGGTGTGCCACCTGCTCCGGCACCAGTCTCCCGCCCGGTTCTTCTTCTCGGACACGCCTCTCCCGTCCTCCGTCACCGCTGGTGTCCGCCGCGCCTACCCGCCGCTCGGGGATGTACGTGCGCGCGCCCTGTGGTGCCGGGAGAAGAGCGGTGTCGGGAGAAGGAGCGGCCGTCGCGGGCATCGCGCGCTCCGGACGTGGAAGACGCGGGGGTGTCGGCGACCGTTCGCACCGGAGGAGGCCCCCGTGTCCCGCAGCCCGGAATCCCGTAACCGGGAACCCCGCACCCCGGAATCCGTGTACGCCCGCGTCAGGGAGGAGGTGGCCGCCCGGGCGGACCGCCTGTGGGACGTGAGCCTCGCGTTGCACCGCGAACCGGAGACGGCCTACGAGGAGCACGGGGCGTCCCGGCTCCTCGCGGGCGAGCTCGAACGGGAGGGTTTCCGGGTGGAGCGCGGCGTGGCGGGGCTGCCGACCGCCTTCGTCGGACGGTCGGGCGCGGCGGACGGGGGTCCCCGGGTCGCGCTGCTGATGGAGTACGACGCGCTGCCGCTGCTCTGGCACGCCTGCGGGCACAACCTGATCGCGGCGGCCGGCCTCGGCGCGGCGCTCGCCGCGCGGGCGGCGCTCGGCGGGGCCGGGGGGACGCTGCTCGCCGTCGGGGCTCCGGCGGAGGAGCGCGGCGGCGGGAAGGTCACGGAGGTGGAGGCGGGTGTGTTCGAGGGGGTGGACGCGGCGCTGATGTTCCATCCCGGCGTGTACGACTGGGCGTGGGCCCCGCTGACCGCCAGCGCGCAGCTCCGGGTGGGGTTCCACGGGCGGGCCGCGCATCCGACGGGCAGCCCCACGGAGGGGATCGACGCGCTGGGGGCCCTGATCCAGCTGTTCAACGCGCTGGGCGTGCTGCACAAGCGGCTGCCGTCCGGGTCGCACGTCCAGGGGATCGTGACGGACGGGGGCCGGGCCACGAACATCGTCCCCGAGTACGCGGAGGGCCTCTTCGGGCTGCGCGGCGGGACCACGACCGCCCTGGAGGAGCTGGTGGAGGAGTTGCGGACGTGTGCCCGGGGCGTGGCGCTGGCCACCGGCACGACGGTGGAGGTGACGGACGTGGGCGGCCGGTACGAGCACTTCCGCGACAACGACGTGCTGTCCGGTCTCTTCGCCGGGCACCTGGAACGGGCGGGCGTGCGGCTGTCGGAGCCCGTGGCGGGCGTGTACCTGGGGTCGTCGGACATCGGGAACGTCAGTACGCGCGTGCCCGCGATCCATCCGTTCGTCGCGATCACGGGCGCGGACGGCTCGGACCACACGCCGGAGTTCGCGGAGGCGGCCGCCGGGCCCCGGGCGCGGCGGGTGGTGCTCGCGGCGGCCGAGGCGCTCGCCTGCACGGCGGTGGACGTCCTGCTGCGGGCGGACGTGCCGGAGCGGGCCTGGGACCGCTTCCGGGAGAAGGCCGCCGCGGGGCTGTGACCTTTCGCGGGACCCCGGGGCGGGGGCCGGCCGTCAGTCCTCGACGGTCACGCGTACGGTCCTGACCTCCGGGTCGGCCGCGTCCGGCACGACCATCCCGGCCTCGACGCCGCTGCGCAGGTACCGCAGGACCCCGGCGCCGAGGCGCTCGCCGGGCAGGGCGGCGGGGATGCCGGGCGGGTAGGGCGTGAGCATCTCGGCGGCCACCCGGCCGACGGCCTTCTCCAGGGGCACCTGTTCGGCCCGCCCGAAGAAGGCGTCGCGCGGGAGCATCGCCTGCTCCAGGCGCAGGTCGGCCGGGTCGGGGACCTCCACCCGGGGCGCGGGGCGCAGCTCGTCGGCGTGCGCGGCGGCGTCGCGCAGGGCGTCCAGTAGGAGCTGGGCGCTGTGGATGTCGTCCGCGTGGGTGAACTGGGCGCTGGTGCGGCGGTGGTCGGACAGGTGCAGGTTGACGTGGTGGCGCTCGCGGATCCAGTCGGCGACGCGGTAGCCGGTGGTGTCGAGGCCGGTGATGTCGACGATGACCTGGAGGGGGTCGAGGTCGGCCGCGCGGCCGGGCCCGCAGAAGTCCTCGTGTCCGTGGACGCGCAGGCCGGCGATGCCGTCGATCCGCGTCCGTACCGTCCTGGCGAGGGAGAGCGCGTCGTCGTAGAGGGCGCGGCCGTGCTGGGCCATCTGGCGGCGCCAGCCGTCGAGGGCCGCGTACACGAGGACGGAGGGGCTGGTGGTGCCCAGGAGGTCCTCGCGGTTCTTGAGGACCCCGGGGTCGATCAGATCGCCCTGGAGGTGGAAGACCGAGCCCTGTTCGAGGCCGGAGCCCATCTTGTGCACGGAGGTCACGCACACGTCCGCGCCGGCGTCCATGGCCCAGGTCGGCAGGTCCGGGTGGAACGGCAGGTGGGCGCCCCACGCCTCGTCGACGACGAGCGGCACGCCGTGCTCGTGGCAGACGTCGGCGATGGCGGCCAGGTCGGAGCAGGTGCCGTACGGCGTCGGCGTCGTGACCAGGGCGCCCCGGGCGTCCGGGTGCTCGGCGAAGGCGGCGCGGAAGGCGTCGGCGGACGGCGGGTGCGCGAGGTGGAGCCCGGGGTCCCACTGGGGGTCCACCCAGACCGGCACGATCCCGGCGAGCACGAGGCCGGAGACCACGGACTTGTGGGCGTCCCGCCCCACGAGGAGCTTCTCGTGGGGGCCGGCGACGGACAGCATGGCGGCCTTGACGGAGAGCGAGCTGCCGCAGGTGGAGAGGAAGGTGTGCTCCGCGCCGACGGCGTCGGCCATCAGCTCCTGCGCCCTGGCCAGGACGCCCTTGGACGACCTGCGGTCGTCGAGGCCGCTGGTGGCCAGCACGTCGGACCGGAAGACGGCGTCCCCGAGGACCGCGCGCACACGGGCGTCCGCGCCGCGGCCCTGCTTGTGTCCGGGCGGGGTGAAGGGGGTCTGGTTCTCCGCGTGGTAGGCGGCCAGGGCGTCGAGCACGGGTGCTTGTGAGTGGTCCATGCCGCTTCGACTGCCCCACGGAAAAGGACAAAAACCCCAGGTGGCGGCGGCGGAGGGTACGCGCACCGTGACGCTCCGGAAGGCATGATCCCCGGCCGGGCGGGCACTCGCGATACGGAGCGGGTCGCCGTGCGCTCCGGACCGAGGAGTACACGGGCACCTGCTCCCTGTCTTCGAGGAGTCTGCAGTGAGTGATGCACATGAGGTCGAGGAGGGCTGCGAGGCCCCGGACGCGCCGGGGGCGGCGGGGGCACGACGGACGGGTGTGACATGTGCGGTCTGAGCGGTGAGATACGTTTCGACGACCGCAGGCCCGACGTGGCCGCGGTGGAGCGCATGACCGACCGTCTGGCGGCCCGGGGCCCCGACGGCCGGGGCGTCTGGTCGCAGGGCCCGGTGGCCCTGGGACACCGTCGCCTCAAGATCATCGACCTGTCCGAGCGCGGCGCCCAGCCGATGGCGGACACCGATGCCCGGCTGACGGGCGTGTTCAACGGGTGCGTGTACAACTACCAGGAGCTCCGGCGGGAGCTGGAGACCCTGGGACACCGGTTCTTCTCCACCTCCGACACCGAGGTGGTCCTCAAGGCGTACCGCCAGTGGGGCGTCGACTGCGTCGAGCGCTTCATCGGCATGTTCGCGTTCGCCATCGTGGAGAACGACACCGGCCGGGTCGTGCTCGGCCGCGACCGGCTGGGCGTCAAGCCGCTGTACCTGTCCCACGCCCCCGGCCGGCTGCGGTTCGCCTCCACCCTGCCCGCGCTGCTCGCGGGCGGCGGCGTGGACACGTCCCTGGACCCGGTCGCCCTGCACCAGTACCTGAGCTGGCACGCCACGGTCGCGGCCCCGCGGACCGTCCTCAACGGGGTGCGGAAGCTGCCGCCCGCCACGGTGCGCGTGGTGGAGCCGGACGGCACGCACCGCGACAAGGTCTACTGGCAGCCGTCGTACACCCGTCGCGCCGCGTACGCGGGCATGGACGCGGCCGACTGGCGCGACGCGGTCCTGGAGGCGCTGCGGACGGCGGTGCGGCGGCGGATGGTCGCCGACGTGCCGGTCGGCGTGCTGCTCTCCGGCGGGCTCGACTCGTCCCTGATCGTCGGCCTCCTCGCCGAGGAGGGCCAGAAGGACCTGGCCACGTTCAGCGTGGGGTTCGAGGCGGAGGGCGGCGAGGAGGGCGACGAGTTCTACTACTCGGACCTGGTCTCCCGCCACTACGAGACCGCGCACCACCAGCTGATGGTGCCCTCGGACCGCGTCTCGACCGCCCTGGACAGCGCGGTCCTGGCCATGAGCGAGCCGATGATCAGCCATGACGTCGTCGCGTTCCACCTGCTGTCGGAGCTGGTCTCCAAGGAGGTGAGCGTCGTCCAGAGCGGCCAGGGCGCCGACGAGGTGTTCGCCGGCTACGGCTGGTACCCGGACCTGGCCTCCGTGCCGCGCGAGCGGGAGCCGGAGCGGTACGCGGAGGTGTACTTCGACCGTCCGCACTCCGACTTCGCCCGGATCCTCCAGCCGCACCTGCTGACCGGCCACGACGAGTCCGGCCGGTTCGTCCACGAGCACATGGCGGCACCGGGGGCCGAGACCGCGCTCGACGCGGCGCTGCGGCTCGACACCCACGTCATGCTCGTCGACGACCCGGTCAAGCGCGTGGACAACATGACCATGGACTGGGGCCTGGAGGCCCGGGTGCCGTTCCTGGACCACGAGCTGGTCGAGCTGGCGGCGGCCTGCCCGCCGGAGCTGAAGCTGGCCGGGGGCGGCAAGGGCGTGCTGAAGGACGCGGGCCGCAAGCTGCTGCCGCGCGAGGTCGTGGACCGGCCCAAGGGCTACTTCCCGGTGCCGGCGATCCGCCACATGGCGGGGCCCGTCCTCGAACGGGTGCGTCAGGCGCTGTCGGCGCCGGAGGCACGCGCGCGGGGCGTCTTCCGGGACGAGTACGTCGCCGAGCTGCTCTCCGCCCCCGACCACCACCGGACGAAGCGAGGAGCGAACGCCCTGTGGCACGTAGCGTTGCTGGAGATATGGCTGCAGACGCACGGGATCGAGTGATCGGAGCGATGTCGGCGGCGCCCGTGCCGGTGCCGCTGGCCGACGCGGCCGGGACCCGCGACACTCCCCGGCCGCTGGTCGCGCACGGCTGCTGGTACCCGTCCGTGGACCCCACGGGCGAGTGGGTGGCGTTCATCTGCGACCGGACGGGCGTCCCCCAGCTGTGGACCGGGGCGGTGAACGGCGCGGAGATCCACCTCCTCGACGCGGACCCCGATCCGGTCACGGAGGTCGCCTGGTCCCCCGACGGGCGGTGGATCGCCTACACGGTCGCTCCCGGGGGCGGCGAGCACACCCGCGTCCTGTGCGTGCGTCCGGACGGCACCGGCCGCCGGATCGTGGCGGGCGCGGACGCGGGCAGCTCCGCGTACCTGGGCTGCTGGACGCGTGACGGCTCGGCCGTGGCGGTCACGGTGGCCGAGCCGCCGCCCCCGGCGGGCCTCGTCCTGCGCCGGGAGCCGTTCGTCCCGGACCACGGGACGGCGTTCGCGGACCTGTCGGCGGGCTGGGCGGAACGGGACGGCCCGGCCACGCTGCTGGGCGGCGCCGGGCACGGGAAGGCGGGCCCGGACGGCGGCGGACCGGGGCACGGGACGGGCGGACCGGGCCACGGGGAGGGCGGCCCGGACGGCGGGGGAAGCGGGCTCGACGGCGGGGCGCCGGACCGGCTCACCGCGTATCTGGTCGATCCCGCCGGACTCGGGTCGCCCGTGCTCGTCGCCGCCGAGTCGGGCGCCGCCACGCTGCGGGTGTGCGACGTCAGCCAGGACGGCCGGTTCGCCCTGGTGCGCCGGGGCCCGCGCGGCCGGCGGGAGGCGGTGGTGATCCGCACGGCCGACCTCGCGGCCGGGTCCGTCCTGCGGGTCGGCGACGGGGACCCCTGGATCGGGCGCTTCTCGCCGGACGGCCGCGCCCTGTGGCTGCGGAGCGACCACGAGCGGCAGTTCGCGGCGCTCCTCGCGGCGGCCCTGGACGAGGACGGCGGGCGCCTCGGCCTGTCCGTAGTGGCCGAGCGCGACGGCAGCGATTTGGAGCTCCTCGCGTTCGCCGAGGACGGGCGCACGGCCGCGCTCGCGTGGAACGTGCGGGGCGCCACCGAACTGGAGACCCTGAGCCTGTCCACGGCGGCCCGGCCCCGGAAGGTGCCGCTGCCGCACGAGGTGGTCACCCGGATCACCCGGGCCGGTCCGGGCGGCGGCATGGTCCTCGCCCTGTCGGGCTCGCAGCGCCGCCCCGGCGTGTGGTGGGCGTCCCCGGGGGCGCTGTCGGCGCGCACGCCCTGGTCGTCGCGGGACGAGGACGCCGTGCCTCCGGGCCGGCCACCGGTGCGGCCCGTACCGCTGCGGCCGGTGGCCCGTGACGGGCTGCACCTGGGCGGCTGGTACTACCGGGCCCCCGGGCGCGACGCCGGGCGTCCGGCCCCGTGCGTGATCCATCTGCACGGCGGGCCGGAGGAGCAGGAGCGGCCCGTGTTCGACCCGCTGTACCACGAGCTGCTCGGCCGGGGCCTCGACGTCTTCGCGCCCGACGTGCGCGGCTCGTCCGGCTGGGGCAGGTCGTTCGTGGACGCCGACCTCGGTACGAGGCGGTTCGCGGCGATCGACGACGTGGCCGACTGCGCGGCCCACGTGATCCTGGACGGCCTGGCCGATCCGACGCGCCTCGCGGTGATGGGGCGCTCGTACGGCGGCTATCTGACGATGGCGTCCCTCGTGTGGCACCCGGAGCTGTTCCGCACCGGGGTCGCGGTGTGCGGGATGTCGGACCTCGCGACGTTCTTCGCGGAGACGGAGCCCTGGATCGCCGAGTCGGCGGCGCACAAGTACGGCCATCCGGTGCGCGACCGGGAGCTGCTGCGCTCCCTGTCCCCGATGAGCCGGGTCGACGAGCTGCGCGTCCCCCTGCTGGCGGTGCACGGCGAGCACGACACGAACGTCCCGCCGGGCGAGTCGGAGCAGATGGTGCGTGCCGCGCGGGAGCGGGGCCTGCCGGCCGAGATGCTCACGCTGCGCGACGAGGGGCACGAGTTCCGGCGGGCGGACAACCGGCGGCTGTTCCGCCGGACCGCCGCCGACTGGATGCAGCGCCACCTGGGCCCCTGAGGCGGCGGGCCCCTCACCGTCCGGAACCGGGCGGTCCCGTCCGCGTGACCTGCGGAAAGCCGTGCCTGCCGGGCCGATTTCCCCCCGCCGATCGGGGGTAGTCGGAGGACATGATCACTATTGGGGTCGAGGAAGAGTACTTGCTGCTCGATCCGGACACATGCCTTCCGGTGCCGCTCGGGGACCAGGTGCGCGCGTCCGCCGGACTGCAGCCGATCGTCGAGGGCTCGGAGGTCCAGTCGGAGCTGCTCCAGGCCCAGGTGGAGGTCGCCACACCCGTCTGCACGGATCTGGAGGAGGTCGGCGGCCACCTGCTGCGCCTGCGGCACGCGCTCGGTCTGGCGGCGGAGAAGAACGGCTGCCTGCTCGCCGCCTGCGCGACGGCCCCCTACCGGGAGGCGGCGCCCGTGCCGGTCACCCGGAAGGCCCGCTACCTCGCGATGTCCTCCCAGGCCCCGCAGCTCGTGGCCGAGCAGCTGGTCAACGGGATGCACGTGCACGCGGCCGTGCCGGACCGCGAGATGGGCGTCGCCGTCCTGAGCCGCATCCGGGTCTGGCTGCCGGTCCTGGTGGCCATGTCCGCGAACTCGCCCCTGTGGGACGGCGGCGACACCGGGTTCGCGAGCTGGCGCACGGTGATCTTCGGCCGGTGGCCGGTCAGCGGCCCCCCGCCCCGCTTCACCTCGCTCGCGGACCACGAGGAGCGCGTCCGGACGCTGCTCGACACCGGCATCATCACCGACACCGGTCAGCTGTACTGGCAGGCCCGCCTGTCCGACCGGTACCCCACGGTCGAGGTGCGCTGCGCCGACGTCCAGCTGCGCGCCGACGAGGCGGTCATGTTCGCCGGGATCGTCCGCGCGCTGGTCGCCACCGCGATCGACGAGGAGAAGGCCGGGGCCCCGCTCCCCGACTGCTCGCCCGAACTCCTCCAGGCGTCCAACTGGCACGCCGCCCGGCACGGTCTGAGCGGCCTCCTCGTCGACCCGGAGGGGCGCTCGCGCCGGGCGGGCGACGTGCTGTGCTCGCTGCTCGACCACATCAGGCCCGCCCTCGACGAGTCCGGCGACACCCGCGAGGTGTCGTCCCTGCTGCACCGGCTGCTCCAGGAGGGCACCTCGGCCGACCGCCAGCGCCGCGCCCTCGCCGAGGGCGGCCTCCCGGGCCTCGTCAAGCTGATCACCACGGAGACGGTCGCCCCCTGAACGGCACGGAGACGCTCCTCTCCGTTCGTCCCCGGAGGCGGGGAAGGGCCTCGCCGTCGCGGGGTTCGCGGCGTTGTTCGAGCCAGAAGAGGTAGCCGCGCAGGTAGCCCTCCAGTCCGTCGTCGATGTAGGCGACGAAGTCCCGGTGTCCCCGCGCCGCGTCGTGGTAGTGCGGGAGGTAGACCGGGTCGGCGTTGTACCCCCAGTGGGGGTGGGCGTCCGCTCCCCAGTCGGCGGCGATGGCGACGGCCCATTCCCGGACGCGGGCCCGGTCCCGCCACCAGTCGCGGACGGCTTCCACGGTCCAGTGGTCGTCGCCGTCCCAGTGGTAGCCCCGGTACAGCTCCAGTCGGCAACCGCTGACCAGGTTCTCGGTCTGGTGCGCGTCGACCGGCTGGCGGTAGACGAACTCGGAGCCGAAGCCGCCGCCCAGATCGTCGTCGTAGGCGATGTGGTCGGGGGCGTCCATGCGTCCGAGGGCCATGCTGTCGGTCTCACCGGCGTAGAACGGCCCCGGAACGTTGCGCCAGTTCCGTTGTTCCCACACGCCCGTGAAGAGCTCCTCCGTGCTCTCCCCGGCGTCCTCGATCACTCGGCGGGCCGTGGGCAGCGGGTTCCAGTATCCGGTCACGGCCCCATCCTGCACGGCGACGGCGGACCCGGGCGACGGGGCCCCGGGAGAACACGTGTCGGCGCGGATGCCGGTCGTCCTACCGTGGACCCGTGCACCGGCATCGCGGACGTGACGGACGTCCCGCTCCCCGGCGGCGGACGGCGAGCGGCACCCCGCTCGGCCGGCCCCTCGCCGTCGCGGGGGCCGACGTCGTGCTCGTCGGGTACTTCCCCTCCGGGCAGCGGGACTTCGCCGCCCTGATGGACGCGGCCGCCGCCGATCTGACGGCCCGGGGCGCCCGGGTCGTGGCGCGGGCCGTGCAGCGTCGTGGCGTCTCCCGGGGCGGGGCGGCGAAGACGGCCCTGCCCCTCTCCCCCCGGACGCTCCTGAGCGGCGGAAAGGTCCGTGAGGTGGCGGAGGTCCGCGAGCGGACGGGGGCCAGCGCGGTGGTCTTCCTGAACCCGCTGACGGAACGGCAGCGGTACGCCCTCGCGGAACGCTTCGGCTGCCCGGCGGTGGGCCTCGCCGAGGTCCTCGCGCCGGTCCGACCTGTGCCGCCGCCCCCGCCCGGTGGTTGACGGCGGGCTCGCGCACCCGGCCCGGCCCGGACGCCGATCCGGATCCGCGTCGTGGGCGTCCGGCCGCCCACCACGTGGACGGCCGGGTGGCGGAACTCCCCGCCCCTCCGGCGTATCCGCTGGTCAGAGCGGTATGGAGGGTGCGTCAGGTGGCGCAATACCGCGGCAACACCACGGTGGCCGGTCCGCCGCTACGTTCCGTGTCATGCCCGCCGAACCCGCCTCCGCCGCCCGCCCCGTCGCCGCCGCCCGCCGTCGGCGCCTCCGGGCGGACCGGGCGCGGCAGCTCGCCGACCTGCTGCGCCACCAGATCCTGGCGGGCGGTTTCCCCGGCGGGGTCCTCCCCCTGGAGGACGTCATCGCGGCCGACTACCGGGCCAGCCGGAACACCGTGCGGCAGGCACTGGACCTGCTGCGCGGCGAGCAGCTGGTCGACCGGCAGCCGGGGGTCGGCACGGTGGTGGTCTGCGAGAAGTACCCGCACGGCCCGGACCGGCTCCAAGGGCTCGCCGAGACCCCGCACGAGCACGGGCGGGTCACCAACGAGGTGCGGACCGTGGGGCCGGTCGGGGCGCCCGGCCCGGTGGCCCACCGGCTCGGGCTGCCCGAGCACTCCGACGTGCTGTGCATCGAGCGGCTGCGGCGCCTGAACGGACTGCCGCTCTCCCTGGACCCGTCCTACCTGCCGATGGACATCGGGGCCGCGCTCCTCGACTGCGACCTGGAGAACACGGACGTCTTCCGGCTCCTGGAGCAGCTGACCGGCTCTCCGCTCGGGCACGCGGAGATCACCCTGGAGGCCGTCAACGCCGACGCGCACTCCGCCGCCGTGCTCCAGGCCCCGGCCGGAGTACGCGGCGCGGGCCGCCGCCGCGCTCGGCGCGCCCGCCTGGCAGGTGCGGGCCGGGGCGGCGACCGCGCTCCGGGCGGCCCCGGCCGGCCTCGCCGTGCCGGCCCTGGCCCCGGTGCTCGCGGACGCGAACGCGGACGTGCGGAAGGCGGCCGTCCTCTCGCTCCTCGCCCACCGGGACGACCCGGCGGCCCGGACCGCCCTGGCCGGGGCGGCCGACGACCCCGACGCGGACGTCCGCGCCTACGCGGCCCGGGCGGCGCACGCGGTCCGCTGAGCCCGTCGGATCCGTTCGGTCACCGCCCCGCCTCCCCCTCGGCCGGGTGGTGATCGGCGGCACGTGGGTGAATCCGCGCATGCCGACCGGCCGAACGGGGAAGGGGCGCACGGCGCACTCTGGACGCAGGGGGCACTCTGGTACACGGACGCGCTCTGGACGCAGGACGACGAGGAGGTGGCGCCGGTGGCGGGGCCGACGACCGTGGAAGCCATGGGAGCACCGTGCTGGCTGAACCTGTCCGCACGGGATCTCGGCACCGCGGAGCGGTTCTACGGGGCCGTGCTGGGCTGGACGTTCCGGCGGGGGGCCCTCGGCGACGCGTACGTGGTGGGCGAGCGGGACGGGGTGCCGGTGGCCGGGATCGCGGCCGTGGCGGCGGAGATGCAGGTGCCGGTGGCCTGGACGGTCTTCTTCGCCGTCGACGACGCCGACGCGGCGGTCGCGCGGATCCGGGAGCGCGGCGGCACCGTCGGCGTGGGCCCGGTCGCGTTTCCGCCCCGGGGCCGCGCGGCGCTCGCCACCGACCCGGAGGGCGCGGCGTTCGGGGTGTGGGAGGGGCGGCTGGTGTCGCGCTGGCACGTGGGCGAGCGGCAGGCACCGGCCTGGCTGGAGCTGCACACCCGCAACGCGTTCGACGCGGCCGTGTTCTACGGCGGGGTGCTCCGCTGGGCGGACGCCGTCCCGGGCTCCTGCGAGGTCTCGTACGAGGACGACCGGGTGGTCCTGCGGCGCGGCGGCGAGGCGGTCGCCCGGCTGAACAGCGGTCCCGTCGAGTCCGCCTCCCCCCGGCCGCAGCTGCGGCCGCGCTGGCTCGTCCGCTTCCGGGTGCCCGATCTGGAGGCGGCGGAGGCGTCGGTCCTGGAGCACGGCGGGTCGGTGGTGCCGGGCGGCGAGTGGGGCGGGGTGCGCGAGCCGGACGGCGGCGCGCGGCGCGCGGTGGTGCGGGACCCGGAGGGGGCGCTGTTCACGCTGGAGGGGGAGGACTGAGGGCCGGGGACGTACCCCTCGGATGTCCGTGAGGGCCCCGGTGACCGTGTGTTCCACGGTCACCGGGGCCCTTCGGCGTCCGGCGGGCCGCCTCCGCGGTCGGCCCGCCGGACGGACGGGCGGTGCCGGCGCGGGATCCGTCCCCACGTGTCCCGCGCGGCGCCGCCCGGTCGGGGGCGGGTCAGGCGGGGGCTTCGGAGGAGGCGGCGCGCGCGGTGGCGGTCCCGCTCCCCTCCGTGCCCGCGTCCACCGCGTCGGCGGATCCGGCGGCGGGCCGGGCCGGGACGAGGGCGGCGACCACCGCGGCCACGAGACCGACCCCGCAGCCGATGAGCATGGCGACGCGGAAGCCGTCCTCGGAGGGCAGCACGTGGCCGCCGAGGGTGGTGGCCGTCTGGGCGAGGACGACGCCGATGACGGCGGCGGAGACGGAGGTGCCGATCGAGCGCATGAGGGTGTTGAAGCTGTTGGCCGAGGCGGTCTCCTCCTGCGGCACCGCGCCCATGATGAGCGCCGGCATGGCCCCGTAGGCGAGGCCGACGCCCGTGTTGCAGACGAGGGTGACGGCGAGCAGGCCCCAGGTGGAGCCCATCAGGGCGAGGGAGGAGCCGTAGCCGACGGTGATGACGAGGGCGCCGGCGGAGAGCGTCACCTTGGGACCGCGGGCCGCCGAGAGCTTGGCGCCGAGCGGGGCCAGGACCATCATCATCAGGCCGGCCGGGGCCATCCACAGGCCCATGGCCATCATCGACTGGCCGAGGCCGTAGCCGGTGGCCTCGGGGAGCTGGAAGAGCTGGGGGACGACCAGGGACTGCGCGTACATGGCGAAGCCGACGAGGACCGAGGCGGCGTTGGTCATGAGGACGACCGGGCGGGCGGTGACCCGCAGGTCCACGAGGGGGTCGGGGATGCGGAGCTCCCACGCGCCCCAGGCGAGCAGCACGACGACCGCGGCGGCGAAGAGGCCGAGGGTGGTGGCGCTGCCCCAACCCCAGCTCGCGCCCTTGGAGACGGCCAGCAGCAGGGCGACGAGGCCGGTGCCGAGGCCGAGCGCGCCGGGCAGGTCGAAGCGGCCGGGGGCGGCGGCGCGGCGGCCGGCGGGGACGAGGCGCCAGATCAGGGCGCCGACGAGGACGCTGAGGGCGGCGGCGACCCAGAAGAGGACGCGCCAGCTGGCGTTCTCGGCGACGGCGGCGGAGAAGGGCAGGCCGAGGGCGCCGCCGACGCCCATGGAGGCGCTCATGAGGGCGATGGAGCCGCCCAGTTTCTCCGGCGGGAGGAGGTCGCGGAGCAGGCTGATGCCGAGGGGGACGACGCCCATGCCGAGGCCCTGGAGGCCGCGTCCGACGATCATCGGGACGACGGAGGAGGCGAGCGCGCAGACGACCGAGCCGGCGACGAGCGGGACCACGGAGACGAGCAGGACCCGCCGCTTGCCGAGGGTGTCGCCGAGCCGTCCGGCGACGGGGGTGGCGACGGCGCCCGCGAGGAGGGTGGCGGTGATCACCCAGGAGGCGTTGGACGCGGTGGTGCCGAGCAGCCGGGGGAGGTCGCCGATGAGCGGCACCACCAGGGTCTGCATGAGTGCGGCCACGATGCCGGCGAGCGCGAGGACGCCGACGACGCCTCCGGGTCGGGCGTCGGGCTTGGTGCCGTCCACGTGTTTCTCCCTGTGTCTTCACGACGATGCATATGCATCATGCACATCAATTGCTCATGACACAAACTATGTACGATGCACATCGCATCGCCGCAGGAGAGAATGCCCCCATGGACAAGCCCGTGGACACGCCCGTGGACAAGCCCACCGATCTGGTCGAGTTCGAGACCATGCTGCTCGGCCGGCACGCGCACCTGTACGCGCCCCGCTCCCGCGCGGGCGGCGGACAGCTCGACCGCAGCGCGTACGTCCTGCTGAGCCGCATCCGCATGCACGGGCCGATGTCCATCGGGCAGCTCAGCGAGGCCTTCGGCCTCGACGCGTCCACCCTCAACCGGCAGACCGCCGCGATGCTGCGCGCCGGGGTCGTGGAGCGCATCCCCGACCCGGACGGCGGCATCGCCCGCAAGTTCCGCATCACGGAGGAGGGCGAACGCCGCCTGGAGGCCGACCGGAACGCGAACGTCGCGGGCCTGGAACGCGTGATGGAGCACTGGTCCCCCGAGGACGTCTCCCGCTTCGCCGCCTTCCTGGAACGCTTCAACCGCGACATCGAACGCCTGGAGGGCCGCCCCTGGCCGCGCCCCTGAACGGGGTCCCGCCACCGCCGGCCGCACCCTTCCGGCGAGCAGGCGCAGGAGGGCGGAAATTCTCGTCGGGGCCCTCGACGTCCGCGAGGCCCGTGGCCGTCGAGGGCCCCACAGGCATGCCCGCCGGAGCACAACCCGCCCCGTCGAAACCCTTTACGCAGGGGGCGACCGGCGGTAACTTCCGGCCAGCGCAAGATGTTTCTGCAAATTTCCGACTGCGTTTCCAACAGGCTTCGTCCTCCTTCCCGGGCAGAGGTCTGCCCGGACGCGCGGCTCCCGCCTGGAGATTCAGATGACACGCACCCGCCCACGGTCACCGGCGCGACCCGTCGCCGTCCTGGCCGTCGCCGCCGGCGTCGTCGGCCTCGTCGCCGCACCCCCCGACACCCCCTCCCCGCGCACCGCCCCCGTCGCCGCGGCCGTCGAGAACGCGACGACGGTCCACTACTGGACGAAGACGAAGAACTGGGCCCGGTACAACCTCCACTACGCGCCCGACGGCGGTTCCTGGACCACCGTCCCCGGCACCGCCATGGAGGCCGCCTGCACCGACTGGGTGAAGAAGACCGTGCCGCTCGGCGCGGCCGCCGGCCTCAAGGCCGCCTTCAACGACGGCAACGGCACCTGGGACAACAACGGCGGCTCCGACTACGCCCTGGGGACGGGCGCCGTCACCGTCAGGGACGGGGTCGTCGCCCACTCCGACCCCTGCGCCGACACCCCGCCCGCCGAGTCCCGCAAGGCCACCGTCTACTACTCCACCGCCTCCCTCGGCTGGTCCACCGCCAACGTCCACTACCAGCCGACGGGCGGCGCCTGGACCACCGCACCCGGGGTCGGCATGCGGGCCGCCTGCTCCGGCTGGTGGAAGCGGGAGCTCGACCTCGGGACGGCCACCGGCCTCAAGGCCGCCTTCAACAACGGCAACGGCACCTGGGACAACAACGGCGGCTCCGACTACGCCCTCGGCGCGGGCGTCTCGACCGTCCGGAACCGGACGGTGACGGCGAACGCCGCCGACCCCTGCGCCGCCACCCCGCCCGACACCCGGGCCCCCGCCGGCCTCACCGCGACGGCCGACGGCACCTCCGTCCTGCTCGCCTGGAACCCCTCCACCGACGACCGGGGCGTCACCGGGTACCAGGTCACCCGCACCGGAGGCGGCGGCGGCACGGTCGTCACCGACGTCGGCTCCACGGTCTTCTCCGACACCGGTCTGGCCGAACGGACCGCGTACACCTACACGGTGAGGGCCGTGGACGCCGCCGGGAACGTCTCCGCCGCCTCCTCCCCCGCCGGCGCGACCACGGGCGACAGGCCCGCGACCCCGGCGACCGGCAAGCCGCTGGGCACCGACCCGCGCAAGGACCCGATCTACTTCGTCCTCACCGCCCGCTTCAACGACGGCGACCCGTCGAACAACCGGGGCGGGAGCCAGCACGCCAAGTCGGGCAACGCGGCCCACGACGACCCCATGTTCCGGGGCGACTTCAAGGGCCTGATCCAGAAGCTCGACTACGTCAAGGGCCTCGGCTTCTCGGCGATATGGGTCACCCCGGTCGTCCTCAACCGCTCGGACTACGACTACCACGGCTACCACGGCTGGGACTTCTACGAGGTGGACCCGCGCCTGGAGTCGGCCGGCGCCTCCTACCAGGACCTGATCGACGCCGCCCACGCCAAGGGCATGAAGATCTACCAGGACGTCGTCTACAACCACTCCTCCCGCTGGGGCGCCAAGGGCCTGTTCACGCCCACCGTGTACGGCGTGCGGGACGCCCAGTGGAGCTGGTACTACGACGAGAAGCAGCCCGGCTTCGAGTACGACGGCCTGACGGTCGACCCGAAGAGCGGCAAGTCGTACTACAACGGCGACCTGTGGTCGACGGCCGAGCCGACCGGCAACACCTGCGTGAACTGGGGGAAGCCGACCGGCGGGAAGAGTGCCGAGGGCTACACCGTCTACAACTGCCAGTGGCCGAGCCCCACTTCCGGCATGTTCCCGAAGGCGCTCTACCACCAGTGCTGGATCGGCAACTGGGAGGGCGAGGACTCCCGTTCCTGCTGGCTCCACGAGGACCTGGCGGACTTCGACACCGAGAACCCGGCCGTCCAGAACTACTTGATCGGCGCGTACGACAAGTACATCGACATGGGCGTCGACGGCTTCCGCGTCGACACCGCCGTGCACATCCCGCGCACCACCTGGAACCGCCGCTTCCTGCCCGCCGTCCAGGAGCGGGTGACCCGGCGCCACGGCGCGGAGGCCGCGAAGAACTTCTTCGTCTTCGGCGAGGTCGCCGCCTTCGTCAACGACAAGTGGAACCGCGGCTCGGTGAACCACTCCGCGCAGTTCTACACCTGGAAGGAGCGCAAGGAGTACGACCTCGACGACGGCAGGGCCGCCCTGGAGATGTACGACCACGAGCAGCAGCGGGGGACGGGGAACCAGCCCACCTCCACCAACGCCTTCCTGAACGGCAACGGCTACCACGCGCCCGACCACAGCCGCTTCTCCGGCATGAACGTCATCGACATGCGCATGCACATGAACTTCGGCGACGCGCAGAACGCCTTCTCCAACGGCAAGGACTCCGACGACAGCTACAACGACGCCACCTACAACGTCGTCTACGTCGACAGCCACGACTACGGGCCCAACAAGTCGAGCGAGCGGTACGCGGGCGGCACCGACGCCTGGGCCGAGAACATGTCCCTGATGTGGACCTTCCGCGGCATCCCGACGCTGTACTACGGCTCCGAGATCGAGTTCCAGAAGGGGAGGAGGATCGACTGCGGGCCGTCCTGCCCGCTCGCCGACACCGGCCGCGCCTACTTCGGCGCGCACCTCGCCGGCTCCGTCACCGCCTCCGGCTTCTCCACGGTCTCCTCGGCGTCCGGCGCCGTCGCCACCACCCTCCAGCAGCCGCTGGTCCGGCACGTGCAGCGGCTCAACCAGATCCGCCGGGCGGTCCCCGCGCTCCAGACCGGCCAGTACTCCACGGAGGGCGTCTCGGGCGGCATGGCGTTCAAGCGCCGCTACACCGACGCGGGCACGGACAGCTTCGCGCTCGTCACGGTCTCGGGCGGCGCCGCCTACACCGGCGTCCCGAACGGCACGTACACCGACGCCGTCACCGGTGACGTCCGGACCGTCACGAACGGGACCCTCACGGTCGCGGCGCCCGGAAAGGGCAACCTGCGGGTGTACGTCCTGAACGGCCCCGGCCGGATCGGCACCGCCGGGCCGTACCTCAAGTAGCCGCCGCGCAGCCGCCGGCCGGGACCCGCGCGGGTCCCGGCCGGCGGTTACGACAACGGCGCGCGGTGCAGGGCGATCAGGAGGCGCCAGACCCGGTGGGCGATCTCCTCGGGGGCGCCCTCCACCAGGCCGTGCAGCCAGTCGGCGAGCACCCCGGCGAAGGCCGCGGCCACGGCGGACGCGACGAGGCCGGGCTCCGGGGCGCCGACCAGGGCCCGTTCGGCGAGGCTGCGGGCGCGCAGGTCCTCGTGGAGCACGAGGCCGAGCGGCCCGCCGCCGCCCGGGCGCAGCAGCTCCCGGTAGAGCCCGGCGTGCGGGGCGAGTCCGGCGAAGAAGTCGAGCAGCGCGGGCGGCGGGGACGCCGGGTCGGGCACGCCGCGCCAGGCGTGCAGGGCGTCGACCGCGTCGCGGACCACGTCGGCGCAGGCGTCGACGGCCAGCGCCTCCAGGTCTCCGTAGTGGAGGTAGAAGGTGGCGCGGCCGACCCCGGCCCGGCGCACCAGCGCGGCGACGGTGACCTCGCCCAGCGGGGTCTCCGCGCAGGCGTCGAGGAGGGACCGGCGGAGCCGGGCACGGGTCCGGGCGGCGCGGGGGTCCTCCACGGCCGGGGTCACCGGGCGAGGAGGACGGCGCCGAGGGCCAGCGCGCCCGGCAGCGCCTGGGCGACCAGGATGCGGCGGTTCGCGGTGAGGCCGCCGTACAGGCCGGCGACGAGGACGCAGGAGAGGAAGAAGACCTGGACCCGGTGGCCCGTGGGGTCTCCGGCGATCAGGCCCCAGACGAGGCCGGCGGCCAGGAAGCCGTTGTAGAGGCCCTGGTTCGCGGCGAGCGGAGCGGTCGCGCGGGCCAACTCGGCGTCGAAGCCGGACAGTCCGCGCCCCGGCGCCTTCTCCCACAGGAACATCTCCAGAACCAGGACGTACACGTGCAGGGCGGCCACCAGGCCCACCAGCACGTTCGCCGTCGTCTCCACCGTCGTCTCCCACCACTCATACTTGCTGGACAGATGTCCAGCATACATGGACAGGTGTCCGGGAAATTTCGCCGTCCTGATGCCCTTCGATCAAAAGTGCGTAACGCGAACGGGCTTCTCGGACAGAACACTTCCTTCCGGGGGGCGATTCTGGGATCTTGCGTCCACCCCACACATCACAGGGCCCGGCGGGCGTCCCAGACGCCACCGGGCCATCGGAGGACGCAATGTTTTCCCTCATATCCGGCCGGACGGCCGGTCGGTCGAGAACCTCGGCCCTGTCCGTCGCGGCCCTCGGCACGATCGTGGCGCTCGCCACCCCCGCCGGACTCGCCCACGCAGCAACGTCGGACACCGCGCCCGTCGCGGTCCGTCCGGCGGGGGCGAGCCCGGCCACCACCGCGAAGGCGGCTCCCGCCGCCGCCCCGGCCGCCTGGGCCGCGGGCACGCGCGCGTACCTGGTGATCACGGCCCCCGGCGGCACCGCCGCCGTGAGCGGCTCCGTGGCCACCAAGGGCGGCTCGGTCTTCGCGACCTACGACGCGATCGGCGTGATCGTGGCGCACTCGACGTCCGCGTCGTTCGCCTCCTCGATGCGCACGGTCTCCGGCGTCCAGCAGGTCGGCGCGACCCGGACGTCCGACGTCCCGGCCGACGCCTACGACCCGGCGCTCCCGGCCAACCCGTCGCAGTCGGCGACGACGCTCACCGAGTCCAACCGCTGGGACATGACGCAGATCAAGGCCGACCAGGCCTGGGCCGTCACCACCGGTTCGGCGTCGGTGAAGGTCGGCGTCCTGGACACCGGCGTGGACGACCAGCACCAGGACATCGCGCCCAACTTCAACGCCGCCGACTCGGCCTCCTGCGCCTACGGCAAGGCGGACGCCCGGGCGGGTGCCTGGCGGGACGTCGACACCCACGGCACGCACGTCGCGGGCACGATCGCGGCCGCCAAGAACGGCAAGGGCGTCATCGGCGTCGCGCCGGGCGTGAAGATCTCCTCGGTCCGCATCGCGGAGCCGGGCAGCACGCTGTTCTTCGCGGAGAACACGATCTGCGGCTTCGTGTGGGCCGGTGACCACGGCTTCAAGGTCACCAACAACAGCTACTACACGGACCCGTGGCAGTTCAACTGCCCGGACAACCTGGACCAGGCCGCCATCATCGAGGGCGTCCGCCGGGCGCAGGAGTACGCCGAGGGCAAGGGCTCGCTCCAGGTCGCCGCCGCCGGCAACTCCAACTACGACCTGGCGAACAAGACGACCGACACGGCGAGCCCCAACGACTCGACCCCGGTCACCCGCACCATCACGAACGCCTGCATCGACATCCCGACCGAGCTGCCCGGCGTCGTGACCGTCGCCGCGCAGGGCAACGGCGGCGCCAAGGCCTCGTACTCGAACTTCGGCAACGGCGTCATCGACATCGCGGCCCCCGGCGGCGACGGCTCCTCGGGCGTCTACTCGACGCTCCCGGGCGGCAAGTACGGCAACCTGAACGGCACTTCGATGGCGTCCCCGCACGTGGCCGGCGTCGCGGCGCTGATCGCGAGCGTGAACCCGTCCTTCACCCCGGCGCAGATCCGGGACCAGCTGGGCGTCCAGGCGGCCGACAAGGCCTGCCCGTCGGACACCCGCTGCAAGGGCACCACGACCAGGAACGGCTTCTTCGGCGAGGGTTCGGTCGACGCCCTGAAGGCCGTCGGCGGCTCGACCCCGCCGCCCGGGAAGTACTTCGAGAACCTGACGGACGTCACGGTCCCCGACAACACCACGGTGGAGAGCCCGATCACGGTCAGCGGCGTGACGGGCAACGCGCCGGCCGCGCTCAAGGTGGGCGTGGACGTCAAGCACACCTACATCGGTGACCTGAAGGTCGACCTGGTGGCCCCGGACGGCAGCGTCTACACGCTGCACAACCGGACCGGCGGCAGCGCGGACAACATCGTCCAGACCTACACCGTCAACGCCTCGTCCGAGGTGGCGAACGGGGTCTGGAAGCTGCGCGTGAACGACAACGCGAGCCAGGACTCGGGCAAGATCGACGCCTGGAACCTGACCTTCTGACACCGCGCGACCCCCTGACGGGGCCGGAGCCGCCACGGCTCCGGCCCCGTTCGCGCGTGCGCCGGAAAGCTTTCGGAAACAAGTCCTTACCGGGGGGTAGGCCTACCCGGGCACCTTGCTATACGTTCCGTCTAACAAGCTTGCTAGACGGGACGTCTAACAAGCCTCCGAGTCGATCGCGACCCAAGGAGCCGCACCATGGCAAGCAGCACCGTTCGCCCGGGCAGCCACGACGGGGCCGAGGACGAGAACGTCTCGGCCTCGGACGTCGCCGAACGGCTGCTCCGGTCCGCCGCCAAGCTCTCGTACGACCCCGCCGCCGAGGTGGACTGGGACACCCCCCTCGACAAGGACTTCCACGGCCAGAGCCCCGAGTGGAACAGCCTCTACGGCACGGCCTACTGGAACGAGATGACCGAGGAGCAGCGCAAGGAGCTGACCCGGCAGGAGGCCGCGTCGGTCGCCAGCACCGGCATCTGGTTCGAGATGATCCTCCAGCAGATGGTGCTGCGGGACATGTACGCGAAGGACCCCACCGACCCCCGGTTCCAGTGGGCCCTGACCGAGATCGCGGACGAGTGCCGCCACTCGATCATGTTCGGCCGCGGCTCCGCGAAGCTCGGCGCCCCCGCCTACCGGCCGCGCCGCGCGGTGCTCGAACTGGGCCGCGCCTTCAAGACGGTGGGCTTCGGCGAGGCCGCGTACGCCGCGATCCTCGTCGCCGAGGAGGTCCTCGACGTCATGCAGCGCGACTGGATGCGCGACGAGCGGGTCGCCCCCTTCGTGCGCACCATCAGCAACATCCACGTCGTCGAGGAGTCCCGGCACATGAAGTTCGCCCGGGACGAGACGCGCCGCCGCCTCGCGCGGGCGAGCACGGCCCGCCGCCACTTCCACGCCCTGGTCGTCGCCATCGCCTCGTACTACATCGTCACCAGCATGGTCAGCCCCGACGTGTACGCGCAGGCCGGACTCGACCCGGAGCGGGCGCGCCGCGAGGCCGCGGCCAACGAGCACTACAAGTCCCAGCTGCGCTCCAGCTGCGCCGGACTCATGGAGTTCCTCGCCTCGGCCCGTCTGCTCACCCGGCCCGCGCTCCTCATCTACAAGCGCGCCAGCCTGATCTGACCCCGCGTCCGCACCTCGCGCCCGTCCCCGGGCCCCGCACCCGAACCGAGTCGACGACATGACCTACGCGATCACCCAGACCTGCTGCAACGACGCGACCTGCGTCGCCGTCTGCCCGGTCAACTGCATCCATCCGGCGCCCGGGGAACCGGACTTCGGCACCACGGAGATGCTGTACATCGACCCCAGGAGCTGCATCGACTGCGGTGCCTGCGCCGACGCCTGCCCGGTCGACGCGATCTTCCCGGCGGACCGCCTCACCGGACGGCTGCGGGAGTACGAGGCGATCAACGCGGAGTACTACACGGGCGACACGGCCCGCACGCCCGGCCCCGCCGTGGCCTCGCCCAACTTCCACCCCTGGGACGAGCCCTCCTTCCCCCGCTCGCTCCCGTCCGACTTCGCCCCGCTGCGGGTCGCGGTCGTCGGCACGGGCCCGGCCGGCATGTACGCCGCGGAGGACCTGCTCCTGCACACCGACGCCGAGGTGACGCTGATCGACCGGCTGCCGGTGGCCGGCGGACTCGTCCGGTACGGCGTGGCGCCCGACCACCCGGCGACCAAGGGCGCCGGGGAGACCTTCGCCCGCTTCCACTCCCACCCCCGCGTCCGGATGCGGCTCGGCGTGGAGATCGGCCGGGACGTCACCGCCGAGGAGCTGGCCGCCCACCACGACGCGGTGATCTACGCGGTGGGCGCGCCCTCCGACCGGCGGCTCGGCATCCCCGGCGAGGACCTGCCGGGCAGCGTCTCCGCGACCTCCGTCGTCTCCTGGTACAACGCGCACCCGGAGACCGGCGCGGACGCCGTCCCGCTCTCCGCCGAGCGGGTCGTGGTGGTCGGCAACGGCAATGTGGCGCTCGACGTGGCCCGCGTCCTCGTCACGGACCCGGCCGCCCTCGCGGGCACGGACATCGCCGACCACGCCCTCGCCGCCCTGAACGGCACCCGGGTCCGCGAGGTGGTGCTGCTCGGCCGCCGGGGCCCCGAGCACGCCGCGTACACCTCCTCCGAGCTGCTCGCCCTGAAGCACCTCCCGGACGTGGAGCTGGTCGTCGACGACCGGGACCCGCGCACCGGCGCCGCGATCGACGCGGCGGCGGCCGGGGAGAAGGCGGCGCTCCTGCGGGACGTGGCCCGGGAGGCGGTGGACTGGACGCGGCCGCCCGCGCCGGACCGGCGCCGGATCGTGCTCCGCTTCCACTCCGCGCCGGTCGAGGCGCTCGGCACCGACGCGGTGCGGGCGGTCCGGGTGACCGGGGACGGAGCGGAGTCCGGTACGGAGATCGGGGCGGGGCTGCTCGTCCGGGCCGTCGGCTACCGGGGCGTGCCGCTCCCGGGCCTGCCGTTCGACGAGGCGACGGGCACCGTGCCGCACGAGGGCGGGCGGATCGCCGGTCTGGCGGGCGGCTACGTCGTGGGCTGGATCAAGCGCGGGCCCTCCGGCGGCATCGGGGCCAACCGGGCGTGCGCGGAGGAGACGGTCGGGACGCTGCTCGCGGACGCGGTCGCGGGGGCGCTGCCGAAGCCGACGGGCACGTCGGCGGAGTTCCGCAGGCTGGCCAGGAGCCGCAGCAGGGGGCTCGTCGACGCGCGCGGTCTCGCGGCCATCGACCGGACCGAGCGGGCGCGGGGCCGGGACGCGGGCCGCCCCCGGGTCAAGCTCGCCACGGTGCCGGAGCTGGTCGCGGCGGCGCGGAGCGGCCGCTGGCGCCGGCCGGTCTGAGCGGCGGGCCGCCTTCACGGCCGGTACCGCGGATCCGGTGCCACGCGGATCCGGTGCCACGCGGGTACGGGGTCCGGCCCGGGACGGCGGGCCGGTGGGTGCCCCGGTGGCACGGGGGTGTGCCGGGGCGGTCCGTCAGGCCGCGAGGTCCAGGGTCTGGCGGATCACGATGGCGTTCAGCCGCACCGCGAAGGGGACGACGTCCGTCAGGCCGAGCGCGACGGCCTCCGCCTTCGGCAGTTCGACGGTCACGTCCACGCAGAAGGCCAGGGCGTACATGTGCTCCCCGGTCTCCTCGTCCTGGAGGGCGAAGAACAGGTCCCGGTAGAAGCGGGTGCGCTCCCCGGACTCCTCGTAGAAGGAGAGTCCGGGCCGGCCCTCCTGGGCGGCGAGCCCCGTGAAGGCCGCGACGAGCTCCCGCTCGACGGTGGCCCAGAAGCCGGCGTCCGCGCACTCGGGCGGGAGCGCCTGCCGGACGGCCTCCTTGAGGGAGAGGACCATGACCAGGACGGGGGCGTGCTCCTGGAGCCCCCAGCCCCTGACCATCCGCACCACGGTGCTGTCGGGGACGGCGGCGGCCGCCTCCCGTATCGCCTCGAAGTCGAAGTTGACGGTCGCCGGGGCGATCGCCTCCTGGAACACCCGGTCGATGGACCGGGCCTGGTCGAGGTGGTCCGGGCCCACCTCGACGACGGTCCTGAAACTGGCGGCCAAAGCTCCTCCTGTGTGATCGGTGCGATCCACGTGATCCGGTCGATCCGTGTGATCCGTGTGATCAGGAGGGGTCAGTATGGCGAGGGCGCGCGCGGCGGACGGGGGGTGTCCGCCGTCCGGACACCCCGGCCCGGCGGAGGCTCAGGACCTGCGGCGGGGCTTTCCGCTCCGGCCGCCGCGCGCGGAGCCGGAGCCCCCGGCGCCCCGGCCGGAGGTGCCGCCGCCCTTGCGGGCCGCGGGCCGTCCCGCCGTACGGGAGCCCGACCCGGTCTTGGCGGGCTTCCCGGACTTGGCGGGCTTCTGCTCCTTCTGGCCCTTGCGCTCCTCGGCGCGGCGGCCCCGGGTGCTGTTCACCGTCCGGCCGCGCACGATGCCGATGAACTCCTCCACCAGGTCGGGGGCCTCGTCGGCGGCCGGCCACGACAGGGCGACGCGCGACTGCGGGACGCCGTCGAGCGTCCGGTAGGTGAGGTCCTTGCGGTGGTGCAGCCGGGCGAGCGACTGGGGGACGGCGAGCAGGCCGACCCCGGCCGCGACCAGTTCGACCGCGTCGGCGGTGGTCGCCGGGCGCTCGAACGCCGGACGGCCCGGCGGGCGCTCCCAGCCGAGGGTGTCGTCGAGGGGGTGCAGGACGAGTTCGTCGGCGAGGTCCTCCGCCGACACCTGCTCGACCTCCGCGAACAGGTGGTCCTTGGGGACGACGACGACCGTCGTCTCCGTGTAGAGCGGGATCGCGCTGAGGTCGTCCCCGTCGACGGGCAGCCGGACGAGGCCCGCGTCCGCCGCGCCCTCCCGGAGCGCGCCGAACGCCTCGGCCGGGGTCACGGCGTGGAGGGTCAGCGGCACGTCGGGCAGGCGCTCGTGCCAGATCCGCACCCACTTCGAGGGGGTCACGCCCGGCACGTACGCGAGCCGGAACGAGGGGGTCCCCGGGGAGGAGCCGGAGGGGGAGTCCGGGAGGGGGTCCGAGGAGGAAGCGTCCGTGCCTGTCACTCCGCCAGGTTACCGGTAGCCGCCGTGGTCGGAGTCCGTCCACATGCTCGATACCCTGGTCACATGACGTCGCACCAGAACACCCAGACGATGAAGCCCGCGACCGCGGCGAAGAAGCTGGGTGTGTACCTCGAGTCCACCCCCGCGAAGTTCCAGGAGGGTGTCGTCTCGCGCACCGAGCTGAACGAGCTCCAGGCGAACCCGCCCGCCTGGCTCCAGGAGCTCCGGAAGAACGGCCCGCACCCCCGCCCGGTGGTCGCGTCGAAGCTGGGCGTCTCCATCGCCGGTCTCGCGCGCGGCGGCATCACCGAGCCCCTCACCACCGAGCAGATCGAGGCGCTCAAGCAGGAGTTCCCCGAGTGGCTCCGGAAGGAGCGGGCCACCCAGGCGGAGGTCCGCAAGGAGACCGCCCGCATCAAGGAGCGCGACGAGGAGCGGGCGCGCCGCGCGCAGGAGGCCTGACCTTCCACCGGGAGGCCTGACCTTCCGCGCGGGGTCCCGGCTTTTCGCGCGGGAACCCCGGCCTTCCACGCGGGAGGCCCGGCCTCCCGCGCCGTCCCTCCCGCACCCCTCCTCCGGCCCGGTCACGACCGGGCCGGACCGGTGTGGCGCGGGGGCCGGTGAGGGAGTCATCCCCTCATGAGTGACACGAACCCCGCGCACCGGCCGCCGGTCGTCGTCTGCGTGGACGGGTCCGAGCACGGCCCGAGGGTCCTGGAGTGGGCCCTGCGCACCGCGGAGGGCACCGGCTCCCCGCTGGTCGTGGCCCACGTCCGGTCCGAGGAGCTGCGACTCGGCACGGCCCGCGTCCAGTCCCCGGGCCCGGCGCCCGAGCTTCCCGACACGGTGCTGAACGGCGTGGCGGCCGGGATGGAGCGGCGCGGGCCCCGCGTCCCGGTGCGGTACGCGTCCCTCGACGGGTCCGTGACCGACGCCCTGGCGGCGGTCGCCCGGGGCGCCCGCCTCCTGGTGACCGGCTCCCGGGGCCGCGGCGGCTTCGCGAGCCTGCTGCTCGGCTCGACGAGCCGCACCCTGGCCGCGAGCGCGCCCTGTCCGCTCGTCGTCGTCCCCCACGAGGCCCGTACGGCCGTCCCGGAGGACGGGCGGGGGGCGGGCCGGGTGCTCCTGGGCCTGCATCCGGAGGAGACCCCGGACGAGGTGCCGGCCTTCGCCTTCGAGGAGGCCCGCCACCGGGGCGTGCCCCTGGAGGCCGTGACCGCGTTCCGGCTGCCCCCGCCGCAGGGCGCCCTGCTCGCCGTGCCGTCCCCGGCGCTCCAGGTGCCGCCCCCGCTGCCCCTCGCGAACGACGCCGAGGAACTCCTGCGGGAGGCGGAGCGGGAGCAGGAGGAGCGTCTGCGGCCCTTCGCCGCGCGGTGGCCCGACGTGGAGCTGCGCCCGGTGGTGGTGCCGGGGGACGCGGCGGGACGGCTCGTGGAGGGCTCGCGGGACGCGGGCCTGGTGGTCGTGGGGCGGCACCACCGGCACCACTTCGGCTCGCTGCTCGTCGGTTCCGTCGCCCACGCCGTGCTGCACGAGGCCCACTGCCCGGTGGCGGTGGTCCCCCCGGTGCCCGCCGGTTGAGGGAGGACTGGTAGAAGGGGTGCCATGACCACCTCCGAGCGGGCGGCCGCAGCCCCGCGCAACGTCCAGCCGCCCTCCGCCCACGCCTCCCTCGGGGCGGGGGTCGTCGTGACCGACGGCTCCGGCCGGGTCCTCCTCGGCCTCCACCGCTCCGGGGTGTGGGAGCTGCCGGGCGGCAAGGTCGAGCCGGGCGAGTCCGTGGAGGCCGCGGCGGTCCGCGAGCTGGCCGAGGAGACGTCGCTCGTCGCGGACGCGGCCGACGTGGAGGTCCTGGGGCTGCTCCTGGACTCGGTCACGTCCGACCGCATGACCCGGATGACCGTGGCCACGGCCGTGGGCGTCTTCGGCGGAACGCCGGCCGTGACCGAGCCCGACAAGATCGAGCGCTGGGAGTGGACGGACCCGGACCGGCTGCCGGAGGCGCTGTTCCTGCCGTCGGCCCAGGTGCTGCGGACGTGGCGTCCCGACCTGCCGATCCCGGACGGCCCGTTCCACCGGTACGCGATGGGCCGGCTGCCCGGCTGACGCCGGGGTCCGGTCTCCTCAGCCGGGCAGGGTGCGGGCGACGCGGAAGCCGACGTCGTCGATGCGGAGGGTGGGGTGGCTGCGCCGGCGCACCGAGGCGCGGCAGCTCCAGTGCTCGTCGAACCAGCCGCCGCCGCGCAGCACCCGGTAGGCGCCGTAGACCTCGGGGTCGTACAGGTCCCAGCACCACTCCCAGACGTTGCCCAGCATGTCGTGGAGGCCCCAGGCGTTGGGGAGGCGGCCGCGCACCTCGTGGGGGCGCTCCCCGGAGTTCCCCCGGTGCCAGGCGATGTCGTCGAGCGGGCCGTAGCGGGCCTCCGTGGTGCCGGCGCGGCAGGCGTGCTCCCACTCGGCCTCGGTGGGCAGCCGGTACCCGTCGGCGTCCCGGTCCCACTCGGTCCCCTCCGCGCCGTCGGCTCCGTCCGCGCGGTCCGCCGGGATCCGGTAGGCGGGGGTGAGGCCGTCGCGGGCGGAGAGGGCGTTGCAGAAGCGGACCGCGTCGCCCCAGGAGACCCCTTCGACCGGGAGCCGGCCGCCGTGCGCGGCGCCCGGCCGGGGCCCCGTGACCCGCTCGTACAGCTCCCCCGTGACGGGGGCGTCGGCCAGGGCGTACGGGCCGACGTCGACCGTCCAGCGGTGCTCCGTGCGCCGGTCCGACAGGGTGACCCGCCCCCGCCGGACGGCGATCATCCCGTCCCCCGCGATCGTCTCCATCCGTCCATGATCGCAGCCGTGCGGCGTCGCCGAGCGGGGTGCGGCGGCCCTGGCTAGCGTGGCTCACAGGAAGCACGTCATCGACCGGAAAAGAGTCACCGTCATGGCCGCACGACCCGAGGGCACGCCGATCTGGACCGATGCGATGTTCACCGACGCCGAGGGCGCCAAGACGTTCTACGCCGACGTGCTCGGCTGGACCTTCGCCGAGGCCTCCACGGAGTTCGGCGACTACACCCAGGCCTACAAGAACGGGAAGGCGGTCGCGGCCGTCGTCCCGCCGATGCCGGGGCAGGACACGCCGCCGCAGTCGGCCTGGTGTCTGTACTTCTCCTCGCCGGACGCCGCCGCGACGGCGGAGCGGATCCGGACCGCGGGCGGCACCGTCCTGATGGAGCCGATGCGGATCGGCGACTCCGGGACGATGTGCCTCGCCCGGGACCCCGCGGGCGTCGTGTTCGGCGTCTGGCAGCCGGGCGCGCACCAGGGCTTCGAGCTGGAGGGCGAGACCGGTTCGTACGCCTGGGCGGAGGTGTTCACCCGGGAGCCGGAGAAGTCCGACGCCTTCTTCACGTCCGTCTTCGGCTACGGCTCGAAGAGGATCAAGGACGCGGAGGTCGACTACCGGCTCTTCGACCTGGGGGACGACCCGGTCCTCGGACGGATGACGATGACCGGGGACTTCCCGCCGGAGGTCCCCTCGTACATCCAGGTCTACTTCGCCGTCGACAACTGCGACAAGGCCGTCGAGGCGGCGGAGCGGCTCTCCGGGCGGAAGGTGTTCGGGCCGATGGACAGCCCGTTCGGCCGGTTCGCGGCCGTCCTGGACCCGCAGGGGGCCGCCTTCGCCGTGATCGACATGAGGACCACGGTGGGCGACATGCCCGAGATGGAGTGAGCGGTACGGGGCCGCTCCGGGTCCGTGCTCCCCGGGCGGCCCCGCGGGTCACGGCTTGAGGCCGGAGACCACGTCGGCGGTGGCGGCGACCCCTTCGTGGATGGTGGGCGCCATGCTGGTGCCGGCGAGGAAGAAGCCGAGCAGGGCGCAGACGAGCGCGTGCGAGAGCTTCAGACCGCCGTTCCGCAGGAAGATCACGGCCAGGATCAGCAGGAGCAGCACCACAGAAATGGAAACGGCCATCGCCTTCACGTCCCTCCGACGCCGCACCGGAATTGCGGCTTTCGGCGGACAGTGTGGCGGAATGAGCGCTCCGTCCGGGCGTATGGCGGGGCGGCCATCCGGGTGAGATCCCGCCGGACGGGTCAGCGCGCGCGGTCGAGCGCCTCCGCGATCCCCGGGCGGCGTACGGCGTCGAGCTCCGGATCGGCGAGCAGGGCGGCCACGAGCGCGGTGGGGCCGAAGACCAGGGTGGCGCTCAGGTCCCAGTCGGTGAGCACGAGCCAGCGGCCGTCCGCCGCCCACCAGGTGGCGGGGAAGCGGTGGTCCAGTACGGACCGGGGGCCGTTGCAGGCGTCGTGGTGGGCGAGGGCGTCCCCGAGGCGTCCGCGCCGGGCCACGAGGGCGCCGGCCTCGTCCGCGAGGCCCTCCACGGGTGCCTGCGCGGCGCCGCAGGGCGTGTCGGGCCCCTGCGGGCTGTGCCGCACGAGGTGGCCGACGAGCCGGGCGAGGCAGGCGCGGTCCATCTCGGCCGGGTCGGGACCCTCCAGTTCGGCGGCGCCCTCGACGCCTTCGAAGACGAGGTGCGAGGGGGGTCCGGGCCAGTCGGCGAGGCGCCGTCCGGACCGGGCGAGGACGTCGTCCCAGCGGAGCCGTACCGGACCGTCGTGGAGGGTGTGCAGGAGCCAGCAGCGGTCCTCGTACCCGCTGGTGGGCTCGTATCCGCAGGGGGCGTCGGTGAGGGCGGCGCGCAGTCCGTCGAGGGGGTCGTCGGCGGGGGCGGGGGGCCAGGGGACGGTCACGGGTTCTCCCCGGCGGGCAGGCAGTCCCGCCACTCGACCGTGCGGTCGCACCAGCGGTTCAGGAGGACGCGGTCGTGGCCGACGGCGAGGAGGCTCGCGCCGGTCTGCGCGCGGTAGGTCTCGACGGCGGCGACCAGGGCGGCCGTGGTGGAGGCGTCGAGCATGGCGGTCATCTCGTCGCAGATCAGCCAGCGGGGGCGCAGGGCGAGGGCGCGGGCGAGGCAGGCGCGCTGGAGCTGTCCGTCGCTGACCTCGTGGGGGCGGCGGACGAGCAGGTCGGGGGTGAGGCCGACGGCCGGGGCGAGTTCGGCCAGGCGCTCGGGGGCCTCGGTACGGCGGCCGGTGGCGCGCAGCGGTTCGACGACGAGGTCCGCGAGGGTGAGCCGGGGGTCGGCGGCGGTGCGGGGCTGCTGGAAGACGACGCCGACGGCGGTGCGCAGCTCGCGCGGGGCGCGGTGGCGCCAGGCCCGCACCTCGGTGCCGTCCAGGACGAGCCGGCCCGCGTCGGGGCGGTGGAGGAGGGCGGCGACCCGGGCGAGGGTGGACTTGCCGCAGCCGCTGGGGCCGAGGAGGCCGACGGACTCGCCGGGGGCGACGGCGAGGGAGGCGCCCCGGAAGACGGGGGCGCGGCGGTCGTAGCCGGCGGTGACGGCGTCGAGTTCAAGCACGGGGGTGCTCCGGGTGGTGGCAGGCCACCCCGGCCGCGGGCTCGGGGCGGGTGGCGCAGAGGTCGGTGGCGCGGGGGCAGCGCGGGGCGAAGGCGCAGCCCGCGGGCAGCGCGGTGAGCTCCGGGGGCATGCCGGGGACGGGGGCGAAGGCCCGGTCGGGGAGGGCGTCGAGCAGGCCCCGGGCGTAGGGGTGGCGGGGGCCGACGGGGCCGAAGAAGCGGTGGGCGGGGGCGATCTCGACGATCCGGCCCGCGTACATGACGGCGACGCGGTCCGCGATCCGCTCGGCGGCGGCCAGGTCGTGGGTGATGAGGAGCAGGGCGCGGCCGTCGTCGGCGTGGCGGCGCAGTTCGTCCACGGTGCGGTCGACGAGGTCGCGGTCGAGGCCGGTGGTGGGTTCGTCGGCGAGCAGCAGCCGGGCGTCGCCGATGAGGGCGAGGGCGGTGGCGGCGCGCTGGGCGAGGCCGCCGGAGAGCTCGTGCGGGTACCGGTCGAGGTGGTCGGCGGGGAAGGCGGTCCGTTCCGCGGCGTCCCGGACGGCCTCGCGCCGGGCGCGGCGGGCGGTGCCGGTGAGGGCGCGGACGGTCTCCTCCAGGTGGGATCGCACGGTGCGGACGGGGGTGAGGTGGGCGGCGGGGCTCTGCGGTACGAGGCCGACGCGGCGGCCCCGTACGGTGCGGGCGAGGGTCTTCTCGTCGGCGGCGAGCAGATCGACGGCGCCCCCGCCGGGGCCCTTCCCGTCCCCGCCGTCGGGGCTCGCGAGCAGGGCCGTGCCGGAGGTCTCGGCGTTGCCCGGGAGCAGGCCGAGGAGGGCGGAGGCGAGGACGGACTTGCCGCAGCCGCTCTCGCCGACGAGGGCGAGGCACTCCCCCGCCGCGAGGTCGAAGTCGGCGTCGCTGACGGCGTCGACGGTGCGGCCGCCGCGCAGCCGGAAGCGGACGGTGAGGCCGCGGACGCTGAGGACGGCGTCCTCGGCCCGTTCGGCGGTGACGGCGTCGAGTGCGCGCAGGAGCTTGTTCTCAGGAGCCCGGGAGGCGTTCGGGGCGGTCACAGCATCAGCTCCGATCGGCGGCGCGGGTTGAGCCGGTCGCGCCATACGCCCGCGAGTCCGGCGATGGCGAGGGTCGGCACGATGAGGAGGAGGCCGGGGAAGAGGGTGGGCCACCAGTACCCGGCGAGGAGCGAGGAGCGGGCGTTCTGCACCAGGTTGCCGAGGCTGGCCCGGTGGCTGGGGAGGCCGAGGCCGAGGAAGGACAGCGCGGACTCGTGCCACATGGCGTGCGGGACCATCAGGACGGCGGCGAGCCCGGCCTGCGGCAGGACGGCGGGCAGCAGGTGCCGGACGGCGACGCGCCACCGTCCCGCGCCGCCGGAGACGGCGGCGTCCACGAAGGGCCGGGTGCGCAGCGAGAGGACCTCGGAGCGCACGATCCGGGCGGTGGAGAGCCAGTGGGTGACGGCGACGGAGACGATGACGGGCCAGACGCCGGGCCGGAAGAGGGCGACGACGAAGATGCCGAGGAGCAGGTGCGGCACGGAGGAGAAGGCGTCGACGAGCCGCATGAGGGTGCGGTCGGCCCAGCCGCCGAGCGCGCCTGCGGCGGCTCCGACGGTGGTGCCGATGACGGTGGCGACGAGGGCGGCGACGAGTCCGACGAGGAGCGAGACCCGCAGGCCGTAGACGCAGCGCAGGAGGAGGTCGCGGCCGAGGTCGTCGGTGCCGAAGGGGTGGTCCCAGGACGGCGGGAGGAGCTTGCGGGAGAGGTCGACGGCCTGCTCGTCGAGCTGGACGAGCGGCGGCACGAGCAGGACGGCGAGGAGGACGACCGCGACGGTGACGGCGGAGGTCCAGAACCGGGTCCGGTGGGTGCGCGGGTCAGCCATCGAAGCCCACCCTCGGGTCGGCCAGGCCGTACAGCAGGTCGGAGAGGAGGTTGCCGAGGAGGACGGCGGCGGTGGCGAGGACGGTGAGCGCGGCGAGCAGCGGGAAGTCCACGGAGGTGGCGGCCGTGACGGTGGCGGCGGCGATGCCGGGCCAGCTGAAGACGGTCTCCACGAGCAGGGCGCCGGTGATCAGCTCGGGGACGCGGGAGCCGACGAGGGTGAGCATGGGCAGCATTCCGGAGCGGAGGGCGTGGCCGGTGAGGACGGTCCGCTCGCGCAGGCCGCGGGCGCGGGCGCCGCGCACGGGGTCCTCGTCGAGGGCGTCGCCGACGCCCTGGCGGACGTACAGGAAGAACCACGGCAGTTGGGAGACGCCGAGGACGAGCGCGGGCAGCACGAGGTGGCGGGCGACCTGGTCGAAGGTGACGGTGTCGCTCGCGGTGTCGGTGAGCCCGCCGGCGGGCAGGACGCCCAGCCTCAGGGCGAAGAACCAGATGGCGAGGAGGCCGAGCCAGAAGGCGGGGGCGGCTTCCAGGGTGTACGCGGCGGAGCTGACGGCCCGGTCGAGGAGGCCGCCGCGGCGGCGTCCGGCGAGGACGCCGAGGAGGGTGCCGAGCGCGATGGCCACGGCGAAGGCGGTGGCGGCGAGCAGGACGGACCAGCCGAGGCGTTCGGTGATGACGTCGGCGACGGGCCGGCGCATGACGGCGGAGTCGCCGAAGTCGCCGGTGAGGGCGGCGGTGAGCCAGTCCCACCAGCGGGTGAGGAGGGGCCGGTCGGCGCCGAGGTTGGCGCGGAGCTGGTCGAGGTTCTCCTGCGAGGCGGTGAGTCCGGCGGTGCCGGCGTAGGCCTTGACGGGGTCGAAGGGGGAGGCCTCGGCGACGGCGAAGACCGCGAGGGTGACGCCGAGGAGGACGGGGACGGCGGCCAGGGCGCGCCGTCCCGTCATCCGCGCCATGGCCCCCCAGGGGAGGCGGCGCTTCACTTCCGCGCCGCTCCGGCGCCCTTGGGCTTCCAGCTCTCGACGTTCCACCAGGGGCCGGCGGCGAGGCCGTGGTCGTGCGGCTCGGTCTGGGTGGACGGGCCGTCCCAGGAGTCGTTTACGACGTAGAGGTGGTCGATGTGGGTGAGGAAGGTGTAGCCGGGGTTCTTGACCAGTTCGCGCTGGACGGTGTCGTACGCGGCGTGCCGCTCGGCGGGGTCGTCGGTGCGGCGGCCGTCCTCCAGGGCCTTGTCGACGGTCTTGTTGTCGTACCGGGCCATGTTGTTGAAGCCGTCGCCGCCGAGGGAGGACTTCAGGAGGAGGTACTGGTCGAAGTCGGGGTCGCCGGGCGAGCCGCCGCCGGCGAGGACGGCGTCGGTCTTCATCCGGGGCTCGATGACCTCCCAGGTGCCGGCCTGGGTCTTGATGTCGATGCCGGCCTTCTTGGCGTCGGAGGCGTAGGCGAGGGCGTGGTCCTGGCGGAGCTTGTCGCCGGAGAGGTACCAGAGCGGGAAGGCGGCGCGGACGCCGTCCTTGACGCGGACGCCGTCGGGGCCGGGCTTCCAGCCGGCCTCGTCGAGGATCTTCCGCGCCCCGGCGAGGTCGTGGCGGCGCTCGGTGCCCTCGGTGAACCAGGGGCTGTCGGTGGGGACGGGCCCGTAGGCGGGCTTTCCGGCCCCTTCGAGGATCTTGTCGACCATGGTCTTCCGGTCGACGGCGAGGTCGAGGGCGCGGCGGACGGCGGTGTCGCCGGTCACCTCGTTGTGGGTGGGGAGGGTGACCGTGCGGTAGTCGTAGGTCTTCGCCGTCCAGGTCTTCTTGCCCTTGTCGGTCTTGAAGCCGGCGGCGAGGTTGGGCGGCAGGACGGCGCCGTCGAGGTCGCCCGCGCGCAGCCGGGTGGCGCGGACGTCGTCGTCCTTGATGATCGCCATGGTGAACTTCTTCACCTGCGGCGCGCCGTTCCAGTAGGCCGGGTTGGCCTTGAAGGTGAGCTTCTCGCCCTTGGACCAGCCGGTGAGGACGTAGGGTCCGGTGCCGATCGGCTTGGTGGTGAAGGCGCCGGTGTTGACGTCCTGCTTCGCGGCGACGTGCTCGGGGGCGATGGCGTGGACGGTGCGCTGGGCGAAGGGCGCGTAGGGGTACTTGAGGCGGAAGACGACGGTGTCGTCGCCGACCGCCTCGACGCTCTTCAGGGCGTCGAGCTCGGTGCGGGAGGGGTTGTTCGTCTTCGGGTCGAGGATCGTCCGGTACGTGAAGACGACGTCCTTCGCGGTGAAGGGGGCCCCGTCGCTGAAGGTGACGCCGTCGCGGAGGTCGTACGTGTAGGTGAGGCCGCCGTCGCTGACGTGGGGCAGCTCGCGGGCGAGGGCCGGCTTGAGCCTCATGTCGGCGTCGAAGGCGAGGAGGCCGTCGAATATCTTCGAGTTGCCGTCCTTGCCGTAGCCGAGGAGGGGGCTGAGGCTGTCGGGCTCGTAGGCGATGCCGACGACCGCGGAATCCTTGGGCCCGCCGGCGCCGTCGGCGGTGGAGCCGGGGTTCGAGCAGGCCGCGGCGGTGAGGGCGAGGGAGCCCGCCAGCACCGTGGCCGCCGCGTTGCGGATGGATCGGGCGGTCATCGTGTCCGTACCCCTTTTGAAGATCAACTGCTTTTGCCAACAGCATGCAATTAAACAGTATGTATAAGGGGTACGGACAGACGGCCCCTTACACGGGCGCCGGGAGGTCCGCCAGGGCGGCGATCGCGTCCTGGTGGCGGCCCGCCGAACCCAGCGCGAGCTGGTCGGCCTTGGCCCGCTTCAGGGCCAGGTGCGCGGGGTGCTCCCAGGTCATCCCGATCCCGCCGTGCAGCTGGACGCACTCCTCGGCGGCGCGGACCGCGACCTTGGAGCAGTAGGCCTGGGCGACGGCCACGGTGAGCGGGGCGTCCTCGGCGCCCCTGGCGAGGGCGTCGGCGGCGGCGCGGGCGGCCGCCCTGGCCCCGACGACGTCCAGCCAGAGCTGGGCCATGCGGTGCTTCAGGGCCTGGAAGGAGCCGACGGGCCGGTTGAACTGGTGGCGCTCGCGGGTGTACCGGACGGTCTCCTCCAGGCACCGCTCGGCCAGGCCGAGCTGTTCGGAGGCGAGCAGTCCGGCGCCCGCGAGCAGTCCACGCCGGACGGCCGCGCGGGCCGGGTCCGGTCCGGCGAGCCGGGTGCCGGTGCCGGGTTCCGTGGTGACCCGGGCGAGCGGGCGGGTGAGGTCGAGCGGGGTCCGCGGCTCGATCGTCGCCCGGCCCGCCGGCACGGCGTACAGGCCGTCGGCGCGCGGGACGAGGAGGACGTCGGCGGCGGTGGCGTCGGCGACGGCCGGTACGGAAGGGGTGAGCGGCGGGTCCGCGTCCGGCGCCGTCGGCAGGGGTACGGCCAGGACCGCGACCGTACCGCCGCCCGCGACGGCGGCGAGGAGTTCGGCCGCCGGGGCGCTCTCCGCCGCGAGGGCGAGCAGGGTCTCGGTGGCCACCACCGCGCTCGTGAGGTAGGGCAGCGGGGTGACCGCGCGGCCCAGCTCCTCCAGGACGACGGCGGCCTCGCGGTGGCTCGCGCCCTGGCCGCCGAGCTCCTCGGGGACGAGGAGTCCGGCGGCGCCGATGTCGGCCGCGAGGGACTTCCAGAGGCCGGGGACGTACGGGGAGTCCGTCTCGATCCGGTCGAGGAGGACCGTGTGCCCGGCCCGGTCGGCGAGCAGGGCGCGGACGGCCGCGCGCAGGTCGTCCTCGGTCTCGGAGTAGAGGAGGTCCGACTGGTCCGTCATCGTGCGAGGTCCTTCCAGGGGACGTCCTTGTCGTTGCGGGGCTCGGAGGGCAGGCCGAGGACCCGCTCGGCGACGATGTTGAGGAGCACCTCGCTGGTGCCGCCCTCGATCGAGTTGCCCTTGGAGCGCAGGTAGCGGTAGCCGGCGTCGCGGCCGGTGAAGTCGACCAGTTCGGGGCGGGTCATGGCCCACTCCCCGTACAGCAGCCCCTCGTCGCCGAGGAGTTCGACCTCCAGGCCGCTGATGGCCTGGTTGAGCCGGGCGAAGCCGAGCTTCATGGCGCTGCCCTCGGGGCCGGGCTGGCCGGCGACGAGCTGCTGGCGGAGGCGCTCGCCGGTGAGCCGGGCGACCTCGGCGTCGACCCAGAGGTCGAGGAGGCGCCGGTGCAGCTCGTGGGTGCGCAGCTCGGGGCGCTCGCGCCAGGTGGCGGCGGCCTTCCCGATCATGCCGCCCTCGCGGGGGATCCGGGCGCCGCCGATGGAGACCCGCTCGTTCATCAGGGTCGTCTGCGCCACCCGCCAGCCGTCGCCGACCTCGCCGAGGCGGTGGGCGTCGGGGATGCGGACGCCGGTGAGGAAGACCTCGTTGAACTCGGCCTCGCCGGTGATCTGGCGCAGCGGCCGGACCTCCACGCCGGGGTCGGTCATGTCGCAGACGAAGTAGGTGATGCCCCGGTGCTTGGGGGCGTCCGGGTCGGTGCGGGCGATGAGGATGGCCCAGCGGGCGAGGTGGGCGCTGGAGGTCCACACCTTCTGCCCGTCGACCACCCAGTCGTCGCCGTCCCGGACGGCCCGGGTGCCGAGGGCGGCGAGGTCGGAGCCGGCGCCGGGCTCGCTGAAGAGCTGGCACCACACCTCCTCGCCGACCCACAGCGGCCCGAGGAAGCGGCGCCTGACCTCGTCGGAGCCGTACGCGAGGAGGGTGGGCGCGGCCATGCCGAGGCCGATGCCGATCCGGCGCGGGTCGTTGTCGGGGGCGCCCGCGGCGGCGAGTTCGGCGTCCACGACCGTCTGGAGGGCGCGGGGCGCGTCGAGGCCACCGAGGCCCTCGGGGTAGTGGACCCAGGCGAGTCCGGCGTCGAAGCGGGCGCGCAGGAAGTCGGTGCGGTCGGTGGTGGCGGGCGGGTGCGCGTCGAGGAGGGCCCGGGTGCGGGCCCGGAGGCCGTCGGCGTCGACCGTCCGCGCAGTCGTACGGGTCACGCCCCGGCTCCTTCCGGGAGGACGACCAGGCGGCCGGTGGTGGTGCCGTCGGCGACGCGCCGGACGGCGTCGGCCGCGCCCGCGAAGGGGACGCGTTCCGCGACGAGCGGCTTGATCAGGCCCTTGGCGGCGTAGGCGGTGAGGGCCTCGTGGCAGCGGCCGATCGAGGCGGGGTCCTTCGCCGCGTACAGGCCCCAGTGGAGGCCGAGGACCGAGTAGTTCTTGACCAGGGCGTGGTTGAGGGCGGGCGTGGGGACGGTGCCGCTCGCGAAGCCGACGACCACGATCCGGCCCTCGAAGGCGACGCACTTCGCGGACTGCCGGTAGGCGTCGCCGCCGACCGGGTCGTAGATCACGTCGGCGCCCCGGCCGCCGGTCGCCTCCTTGACGGCGGCGACGACGTCCTCGGAGCGCCGGTCGATCACCAGGTCGCAGCCGAGGGCGCGGGCCACGGCGGCCTTCCCGGGTCCGCCGACGACGCCGATGACGGTGGCGCCGGCCGCCTTGCCGAGCTGGACGGCCGCGCTGCCGACGCCGCCGGCCGCCGCGTGGACGAGGAGGGTCTCGCCCTCCTTGAGGGCGGCGCGGCGGTGCAGGCCGAACCAGCCGGTCTGGTAGCCGATGTGGAGCGCGGCGGCCTCGGCGTCGTCGAGGGCCTCGGGGGCCGGGAGCAGTCCGGCGGCGTCGGCGAGGGCGTGATCGGCGAAGCCGCCGTGCGGGAGGGCGGTGGTGGTGATGACCCGGCGGCCGTCCTCGGTCTCGGCGCAGATCTCGACGCCGGGGGTGAAGGGCAGCGGGGGGCGCACCTGGTAGTGGCCGCGGCAGAGCAGCGCGTCGGGGAAGTTGACGTTCGCGGCGCGGACCTTCAGGAGGACCTGACCGTCGCCGGGGACGGGCGGTTCCACCTCTTCGCGGCGCATCACCGCGTCCGGTTCGCCGTTCTCGTACACACGCCATGCCTGCATCCGGGAGCCTCCTCCGTACCGTGCGGTCGGTTGCATACTAAGCGGTCGCTTGCGTCCGGGGAACAGTCCGGCCGGACTTCCGGGAAGGAGGGCCGCCGGACTTCCCGGGAGACGGGAACGGATCGGCCGGGTTTCCCGGGGAACGGGCCGCCGCACTTCCGGGAGGCGGGTCAGCGGGACCTCTCGGGCCGGGCCCTGACGTGCATGCGCTCCCCCTGCGGCCCGAACAGGCTCAGGAACTCCACCGGCCCCTCGGTGGTGGGCCCGAACCAGTGCGGGACGCGCGTGTCGAACTCGGCCGCCTCCCCCGCCGTCAGGACGACCTCGCGCCCGCCGAGGTGGAGCCGGAGCCTGCCCGAGAGCACGTACAGCCACTCGTACCCCTCGTGCACCCGGGGCTCCGGGCGTTCGTAGGGCTTCTCCTGGATCACCTTGTACGCCTGGAGGCCGCCGGGCTGCCGGGTCAGCGGGTACATCGTGCGCCCGTGCCGCACGATCGGCCTGGCCTTGACCCGGGGGTCGCCCACGGGCGGCGCGCCGACCAGCTCGTCGAGCGGGACCCGATGGGCCCGGGCGAGCGGCAGGAGCAGTTCGAGGCTGGGCCGGCGCTGCCCGGATTCGAGGCGGGAGAGGGTGCTCACGGAGATGCCGGTGGCGGCGGAGAGCTCGGCCAGGGTCGCCCCCCGGTCGCGGCGGACGCGGCGGAGGCGGGGGCCGACCTCGTTCAGGACGGCGTCGATGCGGTCGTCTTCGGTCATGGCCCCAGTGTTGCAGAAACGGCAAGTGCGTTTGCCGTTGTGGCACGGCCGGAGGGAAGCTCGGCCCCATGAACGCACACACGGAGCAGTACGAGGTGGTGGTCGTCGGCGGCGGCGCGGCCGGGCTCAGCGCGGCGCTGGTCCTGGGCAGGTCCCGGCGGCGGACCCTGGTGATCGACGCGGGCGAGCCCCGCAACGCCCCCGCGCCCCACATGCAGGGCGTCCTCTCCCGGGACGGCATGAGCCCGGCCGCCTATCTGGCGGCGGGCCGGGCGGAGATCGCCGCGTACGGGGTGGAGTGGCGGGCGGGTCTGGTGACGGGCGCGGCCCCGGACGGGCGGGACGGCTTCACCGTGACGCTCGCGGACGGCACGGCGGTCGGCGCGCGGCGGCTCGTGGTGACGACCGGTCTCGTCGACGAGCTGCCGGAGATCGACGGAGTGGCCGGGCGGTGGGGCCGGGACGTGCTGCACTGCCCGTACTGCCACGGCTGGGAGGTCCGCGACCGGCCGTTCGGGGTGATCGCCCATCCGGCGATGCCCGCGCACCAGGCGCTGATGGTCTCCCACTGGTCGTCGGACGTGACGCTCTTCCTGCACACCGCCGCCGGGCTCTCCGACCGGGAGGCGGCGCTGCTCGACGCGGCCGGGGTGGAGGTGGTGACCGGCGAGGTCGCCGGGCTCGCGGTGGAGGACGACCGGCTGACCGGGGTCCGGCTCGCCGACGGCCGGTTCGTGCCGCGCGAGGTGGTCTTCGTCGGGGCGACGCGCCTCGCGGCCCGGGACGGGGTGCTGCGGCAGCTGGGCGCGAGGCTGGAGGAGACGCCGTTCGGGGAGTTCGTCGCGGTGGACGCGACGGGCCGCACCGGCGTGCCCGGGGTGTGGGCGGCGGGGAACGTGACCGGTCCGCAGGAGCAGGTGGTCAACGCGGTGGGCCTGGGCTACCGGGCGGGCGTCGCGATCAACACCGAGCTGCTGTTCGGCGATCTGGAGGCGGCGGTGGAGGGCGGGGCCCCCTCCTGACGCGCCCCGGTCAGCGCGGGAACAGCTCGAAGGTGACGGCGGGGCGGCCGCCGAAGCGGTCGGCCGGTCCGCCCGTCGTCTCGGCGAGGAAGGACCGGACGTACTCCTCCGGGTCCTGGTCCGTCAGGGCCTCGATGTAGGTCCGGTGGCAGAGGAGCGAGCGGACCGCGCGCTCCAGGCCGGGACCCGCGTCGACGGCGTGGGTCGGGGTGCTGGACGCGGCGACGGCGACCCAGCGGACGCCGTCCCACGGCTCCAGGCCCCGTTCTTCCAGCTCGGGGAAGATCCAGCGGTTCCCGGCGTCGGCCGCCGCGTCCAGGACGGCGCGGCCGACGGCCAGGTGGTCGGGGGTGTTCCAGGGGGCGCCGGGGCCGCCGCCCCAGGTGTCGCGGTGGTTGAGGGTGACGACGAGCTCCGGGCGGTGGCGGCGGATCGCGGCCGCGATGTCCCGGCGCAGGCCGGTGCCGTACTCGACCACGCCGTCCCGGTGGTCCAGGAACTCCACGGTGTGCACGCCGACGGCGGCGGCGCCGTCCCGCTGCTCGCGCTCGCGCAGCGGGCCGCAGACGTCCGGGGCGAGGGAGTCGATGCCGGCCTCGCCGCGGGTGGCGAGGACGTAGACGACCTCCTTGCCGGCGTCCGTCCAGCCGGCGACGGCGGCCGCGCAGCCGTACTCCAGGTCGTCGGGGTGGGCGACGACGGCGAGGGCGCGCCGCCAGTCGCCGGGCAGCTCGGCCAGGCCGGGGGTGTCGTCGTCGATCATGACCGCAGGATACGGGCCGCCTCCGGGCCCGTGGGGCGGAACGCACCGGCGAGGATCACCGACCGCGAGACGTGCCGGGGCCGGTCGGGGTTGAGGCCGCGCCGGCCGGCGAGGGCGACCGCGAGCTTCTGGGCGCGGACGAGGGCGGCGACGGGGTCGATGGCGTCGGCGGCGAACAGGGCGCCGGTGGACTCCACTTCGTCGCGCAGGCCCGAGGGGGCGGGGCCGAGGCACCAGACGAGGCTGGCCCGGTCGCTGATGCTGATCGGGCCGTGGCGGTACTCCATCGCCGCGTACGACTCCGTCCAGGCGCGGGCCGCCTCGCGCAGTTTGAGGGCGGCGTCGTCGGCGAGCCCCACCGTCCAGCCGGTGCCGAGGAAGGTGAACTGGCCGCGCCGCTCCCAGGCGGCGGGCAGCCTTTCGTACAGGACGAGTTCGGCGTCCGCGATCGCCGGTCCGAGGTCCACGCCGAGTCCGGCGCGCAGGAGCTGGAGGGCGGTGGTGGCGAACCGGGTCTGGACGACGGAGCGTTCGTCGGCGAAGCCGAGGTCGAGGACCCGGTCGGCGAGCCGTCCGGCGGGGCTGTCGGGCACACCGGTGAGGACGAGCGTGGGAACGCGTCCGGCGGCGCGGGCGAGGAGGTCCACGACCTCCGTGGTGGTGCCGGAGCGGGTGAGGGCCACGATCCGGTCGTAGCCGCGCCCGAGCGGGGTCGCGTCGGAGGCGGGGAAGGCGTCGGTCTCCCCCGCCCCGAGGGACTCGCGCAGGGCCGCGTAGGCGCGGGCCATGAAGTACGAGGTGCCGCAGCCGACGACCGCGACGCGCTCGCCCCGGTCCGGCAGCAGCCCGGCGTACCGCTCGGCGTCCTCCGCGGCCCGGCGCCAGCAGTCGGGCTGTCCGGCGATCTCCGCGCCGACGTGGGTGCTCATGTCCGGGTCCTCTCCTCGCGGGGGCCCTCGGGGCCTCGACCCGAGTTCTACCGCCGCCCGTCAAGGGCGCACCATGGGCACGAGGGCTCCACCGCTTGGACTTTCGCGCGCCGCCGAGACCTCCCCCGCGCCCGGCCGGACCTCGTCCCCCCGCCGGGACGGCGGATCGCGCGGCGGGGGGCGCACCGGTCTCGGGCCGGGTGGGTCAGGAGGTGGGGAAGTCGTCCGCCGTCCTGATCCGGTCCCGGACCCAGACGCCGGCGGGCTTGAGGGAGGCGGTGCCGGTCCAGGGGCCGCCCTTGCCGCAGGTGCCGGTCTTGAAGACCGCGCCGCTGCGCTCGTCGTCGGAGAAGTTCCAGTTGACCCAGCTGATCTTCTTGGCGGCCATCAGGTCGAGGTACTTCTGCGTCATGGTGAAGTCGTCGGCCCCCTCGCCCGCGTAGTTCTGGGTGCCGAACTCGGTGACGAAGACGGGCAGCTTGTCGGCGGCGCGGGAGAGGGTCTTCAGGTACGCGTCCCGGTGCGAGTACGCGTAGAAGTGGAAGGTGTACATGATGTTGGCCGCGTTCACCGGCGCGGACACGACCTCGGACTCGGTCGCGCCCTCCGAGACGCCGAACGAGGACCACGCGCGCGTGCCGACGAGGACCGGGGTCTCGGGGTCCTTGGCGCGGACGACCGGGATGAGCTGCTCGGCGTAGCTCTTGATCCTGGACCAGGACACGCCGCTGGGCTCGTTGGCGATCTCGTACAGCAGGTTGGTCTTGCCCCCGTGGCGCTGGGCGATCTCGGTGAAGAAGGTCTTGGCGCGGGAGAGGTTGTGGTGGGGGTCGCCCGGGTCGAGCATGTGCCAGTCGACGATCACGTACATGCCGCGCGCGGTGGCCTGCTCGATGAGCGAGTGGGCGAGGTCGGTGTACTTGCGCGGGTCGGTCTCGTAGCCGTCCTCCTGGACGTACGTGGAGACCCGCAGCACGTCGGCCTTCCAGTCCTTGGCGAGGGCGTCGAGCGAACCGCCCGTCAGACACTGGGCGTACCACTGGGTGCCGTGCGAGGACATGCCGCGGAGCTGGATCGGCTTGCCGTACCGGTTGCAGAGCTTGGTGCCGCAGACCTTGAGCTGTCCGTTGATCGCGGCCGGGGTGGTGGCGGCCTTGGACGGCGCGGCGGCGGGGGCGGGGGCGGATGCGGCGTTCACGGCCGGCGGGGCGGCGGCGAGGCCGAGGAGCAGGGCGCCGAGGGCGGTGCCGGCGACGCCGAGGCGGCGGGCGCGGGGTCGTGCGGTTCGTGCGGTTCGTGCGGTTCGTGCGGACGTCATGGGGGTCTCCACGGAACGGCGAACGGGGTTCGGGCCCCGGAGGGTTGACGCCCCCGGGACTGGAAGGAAACCTTCCTAACGGATGAATAGCAGGGCTCCGGACCGCCCCGCAAGGGTCACGACGGGAGACGCTGTTCAGCGGGCTGGAAACGGGCCGGTCGGGTTCCGTCGTGGCGTCAGCGCGCCAAGAGGCCCTTGCCCACGAGGTAGTTGCGCGCCACGTCCTCCGGCAGACGGCGCCAGCTGTCCACCTGCTCGTTGAGGTTCGCCAGGTCGGCGGTGGTCAGGACGGTGTTGAGCAGGTCGAGCGCGCGGACGACGTCCTCGCTCCCGGCCCGCGCCCGGTTGACCACGGGGACGACGAGGTCGGCGTTCTGCAGGCGCTTGTCGTCGGCGAGCAGCACGAGACCGAAGTCGTCGAGGGTGGCGTCGGTGGTCGTGGTCAGGACCAGCTGGTCCCGACCGCTCCGGACGGCCTGCTTCGCCTGGGTCGTACCGACGCCCTTGGGGTCGACGGCGGTCACGTCGATGCCGTAGACCTCCCGCAGGCCGGGGGCGCAGTACGGCCTTCGGACGCATTCGTCACCGGCCGCGAGGCGGACCGGGAGGCCGGCGGCGCCGAGGTCGCTGAGGGTCTTCAGGCGGTGCTCGGCGGCGAAGGCGGCGGTGACGGCGAAGGCGTTCTGGTCGACGGCCCGGCCGGGGTCGAGGACGGTGAGCCCGCGCGGCCCGGCGAGGGTCCGGAGGGCCCGCATCGTGGCGGCCGGGTCGGGCGAGCCGACGGTCGGCGCGTCCGGCCCGTTGGCCTTGGCGTTCAGCCAGTCGGCGAAGGTGGCCGCGTACTCCGGCACGACATCGATCTGCCCGTTCTCCAGGGCCGGTTCGTACAGCTCGCGGTTGGTGACGGTGAGGATCTTCGTGCGGTGTCCGGCGTCCTGGAGCAGCAGGGCGTACATCTGGGCGAGCAGGTCGCTCTCGGTGAATCCGGCCGAGCCGACGGTCAGCCGGCGGCCGTCGCCGGGCCGGCCGGTGACGGCGCCCCGGTCCTCCAGGGCCGGGCCCGTGGCGCAGCCGCCGCAGACCGCCGCGAGGAGGCAGAGGGCGACGGGCCGGGCCGCCCTCACGCGCCGCTCCCCCGGGCCCCGGCGGGGGTCAGCCGCCGGACGCCCTCGAAGACCCCCTCCACCAGGAGGGCGAGCGCCGCGACGAGGCAGGCTCCGGCGACGACCTGCGGGGTGGAGGCGAGGTTGAAGCCGGCGGTGATGATCCGGCCGAGCCCGCCGCCGCCCGCGAGCGCGGCCACGGTGGCGGTGGCGACGAGCTGGACGGCGGCGATCCGCACGCCGGCGAGGACCATCGGCAGCGCGAGGGGCAGCTCGACCCGGGCGAGGGTCTGGCCGCCCGTCATGCCCGTGCCCCGGGCGGCCCGTACGACGTCGGGGTCGACGCCCCGCATCCCGACGTACGCGATGGTGAGCAGCGGGGGCACGGCGAACAGGACGAGGGCGATGATCGTCGGCCACTCCCCGTACGGGCCGAGCGGGCCGAGCAGGAGCAGGACGAGGACGGCGAAGGTGGGGACGGCCCGGCCGGCGTTGGCGAGGTTCACGGCGAGCGCGCCGCCCCGGCCGAGGTGTCCGAGGAGCAGGGCGACCGGCAGGGCGATGGCGCAGCTGAGGACGAGGCAGACGACGGTGAGGAAGACGTGCTCGCCGAGCCGGTGCCAGACGCCGTTCTCGCCGGACCAGTGGGCGGCGGTGGTGAGCCAGGACCAGGCGGCGGAGACGGTGTTCACGCGGACCGCGCCCGGGTCCAGGGGGTGAGCAGCCGCTGGACGCCGAGGAGGAGCAGGTCGGCGGCGACGGCGATGACGACGCAGAGGACGGAGGCGGTGAGGACCTGGGCCTTGAAGTAGGTGTTCATCCCGGCGTAGATCAGGTTGCCGAGGCCGCCGTGGCCGACGATCGCGCCGATGGTGACGAGGGAGACGGCGGAGACGGCGGCGATGCGCAGCCCGGCCATGGCGGAGGGCAGGGCGAGGGGCAGCTCGACGGCGAGGAGGAGCCGCAGCGGCCCGTAGCCGAGGCCGCGCGCGGCCTGCCGGGTCTCCTCGGGGACGGCGCGGAGCCCGGCGAGGACGTTGCGGACGAGGAGCGTGAGCGAGTACAGCACGAGACCGGCCACGACGAGCGCGGCGGAGAGTCCGTACAGGGGCAGGAGCAGGGAGAACATCGCGAGCGCGGGGATCGTGTAGAGGAGCGTGGTGACCCCGAGGACGGGGGCGGCGACCCAGCGCAGGCGGCGGGCGGCGATCGCCAGGGGCAGGGCGATCAGGAGGGCGAGGGCGACGGAGGCGACGGTCAGCTGGAGGTGCTGGACGAGGGCGTCGGCGAGGATCTCCCGCCGGGTGGAGAGGTAGGCGCCGCAGACCCACTCGTTGCGGGCGAGGCAGTCGTCGGGCGGCGCGGTCACGCTTCCATTCGAGGCGGTACGGGCCCCCTCCGCACCCCGGCCGGGCCCGTTCGGGCCACGGGCGCGCGGGGACGCGGCGCCGCCGCCGTCCGGGGCGGCGCCGGGGCGCGGGACCCGCCGGAGGGCCCCGTACGGGGCGGCCGGGCGGTCAGGACTCCTGGAGGACGGACAGGACGTTGCCCGCCGGGTCCGTGAACCAGGCGACGGCCGGTCCGTCGGGGCCGCGCACGATGCCCTTGTCGTCGGCGTCGAAGCCGGGGTAGCGCTCCAGGGTCACGCCGCGTCCCGTCAGCTCGTCGACGGTCCGCTCGATGTCGTCGACCTGGAAGTTGAGGATCGTGAAGGAGGCGGGGGCGTGGTCCTCCTTGGGGTAGACGAGGACCCGCGCGCCGCCCGCCAATGCGAGGAGGAGCATCTCCATGCCCTCCGGTCCCGATTCCTCCACCTCCAGGCCGAGGGTCTCGCCGTAGAACCGCCGGGCGGCGTCGAGGTCGTCGACCGAGAAGCCGCTGAACGCCGAGGTCTCGCCGAACATGGCGCACTCCCTTCCGGAGTCCGTTCCGGGGGCCTCCGGTGAGGCCCCCTTCCAGGATCCGCCGCCGGCGGGGAGTCCGCCGCTCCGCTCAGGGCGCGATCGGCAGCTGCCGCTTGTGCTCGGTGAGCTCGTAGCGGCGGACGATCGCGTCGAAGGCGGCCTGCCCGACCTGCTTCCCCTCCAGGAAGTCGTCGATCTCGTCGTACGTGACGCCGAGGGCGTCCTCGTCGGGCTTGCCCGGGTCGAGGGTCTCCAGGTCGGCGGTGGGGACCTTGCGCACCAGGCCGTCGGGGGCGCCCAGCTCGGCGGCGACCGCGCGGACGCGCCGCTTGGTCAGACCGGTCAGCGGGACGACGTCGGCGGCGCCGTCGCCGAACTTGGTGAAGAAGCCGGAGACGGCCTCGGCCGCGTGGTCGGTGCCGACGACGAGGCCTTCGTGGGCGCCGGCGACCGCGTACTGGGCGATCATCCGCTGGCGGGCCTTGATGTTGCCCTGCACGAAGTCCTGGTGGTGGGCGTCGCGGAAGGCCACGTCACCGGCGAGGCAGGCCTCCAGGGCCGCGTCGCTCGCCGCCTTCACGTCCACGGTGAGGACCTCGTCGGGGCGGATGAAGTCCAGGGCGGTCTGCGCGTCCTTCTCGTCGGCCTGGACGCCGTACGGCAGGCGCATCGCGTAGAAGACGGCGTCGTGGCCGGCGGCGCGGGCGCGCTCCACGGCGAGCTGGCAGAGCCGGCCGGCGGTGGTGGAGTCGACGCCGCCGCTGATGCCGAGCACCAGCGCGCGCAGCCCGGTGGAGGTGAGCCGCTCGGCGAGGAAGGCCACCCGGCGCTCGATCTCCACCGCCGGGTCGAAGGTTTCGGACACCTGGAGGTCCCGGGCGATCTGCTGCTGGAGGGCGGTGGACGCCGGGTCGGTCACGGGAGGTCTCCTCGTCGGGGATCGGTCGCCCGTACGGCTCGTACCACTCGTACGGCTCGTACGGCTCTGCAAGGGCCGACTCTACGCACCGGAGCGCCGTGCCGTCCTCCCGCGCCGTCCCGGCTCCGTGAGGGTGGTCGCGGAGGCGCCCGGGTCCCGGGGCGTCTCCCGGTGGCGCCTACTCGGCCCTTCTCAGTCGGGGCCGCGCAGGGCGCGGTCGAGGCCGTCCTGCGGGAGGCCGGTGAGGGCGCGGAGGAAGATCTCCTCGTAGGCGGGCTCGCCGATCGAGGCGCGAACCGTGTCCGTGTACTTCTCGTGCAGGGCCCGCAGGCCGGGCAGGCCGCGCCGGGGCTGGCCGGTGGAGCGCCAGTACGCCTCCCCGGTGCCGGAGACGTCCGCGGCGCGCTCGCTCTCGCCGGCCGCCGCGAGCGCGGTGGCCAGGACGTCGAGGCCGAGGGCGACGCCGAGGCCGGCGCCGAGGCGGCGGGTGCCTTCGAGCATGGCGCGGGCGTGGCCGGAGGCGGCCTCCGGGTCGCCCTCCAGGAGGCCGGTGAGGGCGAGCTGGTACTCCAGGGCGGTGCGGATCCAGTGCTCGTCGAGCTCCTCGCACAGGGCGCGCAGGTGGAGCGCCCGCTCCCGGGCCTCCGCGAGCCGGCCCAGGCCGGTGAGGGCGAAGACCCGCACGAGGTGGCAGCGGAGCCGGGCGGCGGAGTCGGCGGGGCCGCCGCGGGCGGCGTCGAGGACGTGGCCCACGACGACGTGCGCGGCCGTCGGGCGGCCGGTGGTGAGGGCGAGGAGGCCGGCGAGGGCGGCGGCGTCGAGGGTGAGGTCGCCGGGCCGGTCGCGGCCGGCCCCGGTTCCGGCCGGGTCGGCGCATTCCGCGTGCCGGGCCTCGCGGGCGCACCGCTCGCTGACGTCCTGGGCGGGGCCGAACTCGCCCTGGAGCACGAGGGCGACGCCGAGGGCCCACAGGGCGCGGGCCCGGACGCGCCCGCGGGCCTCACTGAGGACCAGGGCCTGTTCGAGGCCGTCGCGGGCCTCGCGGAGGCGGCCCCGGCAGGACCAGGCGAAGGCGACGGAGCCGACGAGGTCGAGGGCCGCGTCGGGGTCGGTGCGCAGCAACCGGTCCAGGGCGGTGCGCAGATCGGTGTGGTGGGCGTCGACGGTCCGGTACCAGCGGAGCTGGCGGGCGCCGTGCCACTCGGTCTCGGCCCGGCGGGCCAGGTCCCGGAAGTGGGTGGCGTGCCGGTCGGCGACCGCTCCGGTCTCGCCGGTGCGGTCCAGCCAGGTCGCCCCGTACTCGCGGATCGTGTCGAGCATCCGGTGGCGCCCGGCGGCGTCGGGCGGGCGGACCACGGAGGCGCGGACGAGTCCGTCGAACGCCTCCGGCAGGGTCGCGCGGTCCAGCGGGCCGCCGCCGCACACGGCGGCGGCGGACGCGAGGTCGAAGGGGCCCCGGAAGACGGAGAGCCGGGCCCAGAGGAGGCGTTCGAGCGGGGTGCTCAGCTCGTGGCTCCAGCCGATGGCGGCGCGCAGGGTCTGGTGGCGGCTCGGCCAGACGCGCTCGGTGTGGGCGAGCAGGTCGAAGCGGGCCCCGGGCGGGGCGTCGAGGCGGGAGCCGAGCTGGTCGCGCACGGCCTCGGCGCCCTGGAGGCGGATCTGGGCGGCGGCGAGTTCGAGGGCGAGCGGGATGCCCTCCAGGCGTACGCAGATCTCCCCGGCGGGCCCGGCGGCCGGAAAGTCCTCCCCGGCGGCCCGGCGGAGCAGGGCCAGGGCGTCCGGTCCCGCGGGCGGCAGCGGGTCGAGGACGATCGTCTCCTCCCCCGCGACGCCGAGGGGGCGGCGGCTGGTGGCGAGGACGGTGAGCCCGGGGGCGGCGGCGAGGAGTTCGGCGACGAGCCGGGCGCAGGGTTCGGCCAGGTGCTCGCAGGAGTCCAGGACGAGCAGCAGCCGGTCGTCGGCGAGCCGGCGGCGAAGTGCGGTGGTGGCCGTGCCGGGGGTGTGGTCGGCGAGGTCCACGGAGTCGGAGACGAGCGCGACGAGCAGCCGCTCGCCGTCGAGCTGGCCGAGGTCGGTCCACCAGGCGCCGTCCGGGTACCGCTCGGCGGCCCGGTGTGCGGCGCGCAGCGCGAGCCGGGTCTTCCCGACTCCGCCGACGCCGGTCACGGTGACGAGGCGGTGCTCCGCCAACGCGGCGGACACGCGCTTCAGTTCCGTGCGGCGTCCCACGAAACCGGGGTTCTCGTCCGGCAGATGTCCACGCACGGAAGCAGTGTCCCTCATCTGTCCCCCGAACGGGTGAGCGCGGCGGCTTCGTTACGCACCTACGACCACGGGCGCCCGTGCCCCGCCCGCGACCGTGACCACGCCCACGACCGAGTACCGTCCCCGGGCACCGTCGGGCGCCGTCCCGGTGCGCCGTTCGGGGCGTTCACGAGGGGCGCTTCGGCACGCGCCGCCTCCCGGACGGGTCTCCTGGCGGTGTCTTCACCCGCGAGGGGAGCCGGGCCGGGCGGGCCGTTGACCGACCGCTCCAGGAGTTCGAGCCCCGGGGCCCTGTCGGCGATGGCGACCGTGTACCGGGCGACGCGCGCGCCGCCCTCGACCGGATGCAGGACGGTGCCGACCGTGCCGCCGCCGGGCGGAGGCCGCCGGCTGCTTGCGGGCCGCGGGGGTCCGGCCGAGGACTCCGGCGGTCTCGGCGCGTCAGGGGCCCCGTGGGGGCCCGGGGGCCTCCCGGTGCTCGCCCGGTACGGCCAGTTCCTCCACCGCGTCCACGCCGACGACCGCGCCCGTGGACCTCTTGCCGCGCCGCAGGCGGCCTTCGAGCCGGGAGGCGAAGGTGGTGAGCGCGAAGTTGAGGAGCACGAAGATCACGGCGACGACGGTGAAGCAGGCGATCGTGTTGGCCCCGTAGTTGGCGCTCGCCGGGCGGACCGAGGCGAGGAGTTCGGAGAAGCCGAGCATCGCGCCGCCGAGCGCGGTGTCCTTGACGATGACGACGAGCTGGCTGACCAGGGCGGGCAGCATGGCGGTGACCGACTGCGGCAGCAGGACGTACGTCATGGTCTGGCCCTTGCGCATGCCGATGGCCTTGGCCGCGTCGGTCTGGCCGGCGGGCAGGGAGAGGATGCCGGCGCGGACGATCTCCGCGAGGACGGAGGCGTTGTAGAGGACGAGACCGGTGACGACGGCGTACAGGGGGCGGGTGTCCGGGCTGATGTCGGTGAACTCGGAGTAGGCGGCGTTCGCGAAGAGCATCAGGATGAGGACGGGGATCGCCCGGAAGAACTCGACGACGGTGCCGGCCGCGCCGCGCACGGCGCGGTGGTCGGAGAGGCGGGAGACGCCGAGGAGGGCGCCGAGGGGCAGGGCGATCGCCATGGAGAGGGCGGCGGCGATCACGGTGTTCTTCAGGGCGGGCAGGAGGTACGTCTCCCAGATGCGGGCGTCGGTGAAGAAGGGCGCCCACTTGGACCACGCGAGCTGGTTCTTGTCGGCGAGGCTCGCGATCACCCACCCCGCCACGGCGGCGAGCGCGAGCAGGAAGAGCAGGGTCCACAGGAGGTTGCGCCGCCGGGCGCGCGGGCCGGGCACGTCGTAGAGGACGGTGGGGGCGGTTTTCGCGACCCCGGTCTTCCGTGTCCGGGGCTTCCGCGTCCGGTTCTTCTCCGTCCCGGCCTTCTGCGTCCGAGCCTTCTCCGTCCGGGCCTTCTCCGTCCGGGCCTTCTCCGTCCGGGCCTTCATCGTCTCACCGCCACCTTCTTGGCCACCCAGCCGAGGAACAGGCCGGTGGGCAGGGTGAGGCAGAGGAAGCCGACGGCGAAGATCGCGGAGACGAGGATGAGCTGGGCCTCGTTCTCGATCATCTCCCGCATCAGCAGGGCGGCTTCGGCGACGCCGATGGCGGCGGCCACGGTGGTGTTCTTGGTGAGGGCGATGAGGACGTTGGCGAGGGGGCCGACGACGGAGCGGAAGGCCTGCGGGAGCACGACGAGGCGCAGGATCTGGGGGAAGTTCAGACCGATGGCGCGGGCGGCCTCGACCTGCCCGAGGGGAACGGTGTTGATGCCGGAGCGGAGCGCCTCGCAGACGAACGCGCTGGTGTAGGCGGTGAGTCCGAGGACGGCGAGGCGGAAGTTGATGGTGGTGAACCGTTCGGCGCCCATGTCGACCCCGAGGGTCTGGAAGAGGCCGAGGGAGGTGAAGACGATGATGACGGTGAGGGGGATGTTGCGGACGATGTTGACGTAGACGGTGCCGAAGCCCCGCATGAGGGGGACGGGGCTGACCCGCATGGCGGCGAGCAGCGTCCCCCAGACCAGGGAGCCGATCGCGGAGTAGACGGTGAGCTGCACCGTCACCCAGAAGGCTCCGAGCAGGTCGTACCCCTGGAGGAAGTCGAACACGGCGGTCGGCTCACTTCACGACGACGCCGATCTTCGGAGCGGGTTCGTTCTGGTAGCCGGCCGGGCCGAAGTTCTTCCGCACCGCCGCGTCCCAGGAGCCGTCGGCGACCATCTTCTCCAGAGCCGTGTTGATCTTCGCCTTGAGGTCGCTGCCCTTCTGGACGCCGATGCCGTAGTTCTCGTTGCTCATCTTGAAGCCGCCGAGCTTGAACTTGTCCTTGAACTCGCTCTGCGAGGCGTACCCGGCGAGGATCGAGTCGTCGGTGGTGACGGCGTCGATGACGCCGTTCTCCAGGCCGGTCAGGCACTCGGAGTAGCCGCCGTACTCCTGGAGCTGGGCGTCGGGGGCGAGTCTCGTCTTGACGTTCTGCGCGGAGGTGGAGCCGGTGACCGAGCAGAGCTTCTTGTCGTTCAGGTCGGACGGCTGCTTGATCGAGTCGTCGTCGGCCCGGATCAGGACGTCCTGGTGGGCGAGGAGGTAGGGGCCGGCGAAGTCGACCTTCTGCGCCCGCTCGTCGTTGATCGAGTACGAGGCCGCGATGAAGTCCACGTCGCCGCGCTGGAGCAGGGTCTCGCGGTCGGCGCTCTTGGCCTCCTTCCACACGATGTCGGAGGGGTCGTGGCCCAGCTGCTTGGCCACGTAGGTCGCCACGTCGACGTCGAAGCCGGTGTACGTGCCGTCGGGGGTCTTCAGGCCGATGCCGGGCTGGTCGAACTTGATGCCGACGGTGATCTCGTCCTCCCCGTGGTCGCGGGGGGCTCCGGTGGCGGCGTTCGCGAAGCCCGCGGAGGTGAGGGAGAGGACGACGGCCGCTGCGGCTGCCGTGAGGGACCTGCCGGTCCTGAGCGGGTTCATGAGGATCACCCCTGGGGTCTTTCGGCCGGGCCTCGGCCCGGTGGCTCGGTGACTCGACGGCCCGGTGGTTCGGTGGCCGAGTGGCTCAGTGGTGGAGGATCTTGGAGAGGAAGTCCTTGGCGCGCTCGCTGCGCGGCGCGGTGAAGAACTCCTCCGGGGTCGTCGCTTCGACGATGCTCCCGTCGGCCATGAAGACGACCCGGTGGGCGGCGGAGCGGGCGAAACCCATCTCGTGGGTGACGACCACCATCGTCATGCCGTCCCGGGCCAGTTGCCGCATGACCTCCAGGACCTCGTTGATCATCTCGGGGTCGAGCGCGGAGGTCGGCTCGTCGAAGAGCATCACCTTCGGATCCATGGCGAGGGCGCGGGCGATGGCCACGCGCTGCTGCTGGCCCCCGGAGAGCTGGGCCGGGTACTTGTCCGCCTGCGAGGCGACCCCGACCCGGTCGAGGAGTTCGCGGGCCCGTTCCTCGGCCGCCTTCCGGTCCTTCTTGCGGACCTTGATCTGCCCCAGGGTGACGTTGCCGAGGACGGTCTTGTGCGCGAAGAGGTTGAACGACTGGAAGACCATGCCGACGTCGGCCCTGAGGGCCGCCAGTTCGCGCCCCTCGGCCGGCAGGGGCCGTCCGTCGACGACGATCTCGCCCGCGTCGACGGGCTCCAGGCGGTTGACCGCCCGGCACAGCGTCGACTTCCCGGAGCCGGAGGGGCCGACGACCACGACGACCTCGCCCCGGTGGACCGTGAGGTCGATGGAGCGGAGCACGTGCAGGGTGCCGAAGTGCTTGTCGACCCCGCGCAGCACCACGAGCGCGTCACCGCCGTCCGGGACGGGCATGGCACCCTCCAGGGTCACGCCCCCCGCTCGCCGACTCCCTCCTCACGTTCATGCTCCGCCCTCCGTCCCGCCCGCGCACGCCGGGCGGGGTGCGCTCGAAGACGGGGGCGCACGGAGGGTGAGCGGGCGTCCCGGGGGCGTGACGGCGAACGGATCCTGCGCGCGCCGCGGCTCCTTGGCCGACACTGGGGGTGGGAGTCGAGTGTCCGAGGAGGGTCCGCCATGAGCAGTGCCACGCCCAAGGTCAGCACGTTGCCCCCGGAGCACCGGGAACGCCTGATGGCCTTCGCCGAGGACGTGTACTTCGAGTCCGGCCACCGCCTCTTCGAGGAACAGCAGCACGCCGATCGGTTCTGGATCGTGAAGACGGGCGCGGTGACGCTTGACGCGCGGGTGCCGGGGCGCGGGGCGCCCGTGATCGAGACCCTGCACCACGGCGAGCTGGTCGGTCTCTCCTGGATGTTCCCGCCGTACCTGTGCCAGTCGGGGGCCGAGGCGATGACGCCGGTGCGGGCGTCCGAGTTCAACGCCCCGGCGGTCCGGTCGATGTGCCGCTCCGACGCGGAGTTCGGTGCCTCGGTCCTGTTCTGGCTGGGCTCGATCCTGGCGCACCGCCTCCAGGTGACCCGGGTCCGGCTCCTGGACCTGTACGCGCCGCACGGCAGCGGGATCATGGCCTGAGGCCGGTCCCCCGGGCCGCCCCGGGGCGGTGCCGGACCGGGCGGTACGGTGGGGGCGCACCGCTGATCCATCCGTACGCGTTCCCCGTACGCACCGGCGACCGGCTGCGAGGCCCGCATGACCGATCCGACGACGGCACGCGGGGCGATCGCCCTCGTGGTCGACGAGTTCACCGAACTGCCCTTCGACGAGGGCCCGCTGACCGGTGACGGGCCGATCGGCTGGCCCGGTTACTCCGCCGCGCACGCCCGTGCAGCCGCCCGTACCGGCGAGAGCGAGTCCGTGGTCTGCGGGACGGCCGTGGTGGGCGGGGTGCGGGTGGCCCTGATCTCCTTCGAGTTCCGCTTCCTCGGCGGTTCCCTCGGGGAGCGGACGGGGGCGCGGGCCGCCGCGGCCCACGCCCTGGCCCGGGAGCGGCGGCTGCCCGTGGTGGTCCTGCCGGCCACCGGCGGCAGCCGGATGCACGAGGGCATGCGGGCCCTCCTCCAGCTCCAGCGCCTGGCCCGCGAGTCGGAGCTGACCCGGGCCGCCGGGCTGCCGCAGATCGCGGTGCTGCGGGACCCGACGACCGGGGGCGGCTGGGCCACGCTCGGCGCGGGCTCCGACGTCGTCCTGGCCCTGCCCGGCGCCCAGGTCGCCTTCGCCGGCTCCCGGGTGCGGCCACCGGACGCGGACCCGGCCGCGTACACCGCCGAGGCGCAGCTCGCGCACGGCCACGTCGACGCGATCGTGCCGCCGGACGCGCTGCGCGCCGTCCTCGGGCGCTGGCTGTCCCTGCTCACCCGCCCGGCGAAGGGCCCGGTGCCGCCGCCGTACGCGCTGGGGGACCCCGGCGCGGCGCCCGCCGCGAGCGGCCGGGAGGCCGTGGCGCGGGCCCGGCACCCGGACCGGCCCCGGGCCGGCGCGTACCTCGACGCCCACTTCACCCTCCACGAGGAGATCTCCGGGGACCGCTGCGGCGGCGTCGACCCGGGCGTGCGGTGCGGCTTCGGGCGGCTCCCCGACGGGGGCACCGTCGCCTACGCCGCGCAGTGCGGCACCGCGACCCGTCCGGCCGGCTTCCGCACCGCCGCCCGGCTGGTGCGCCTCGCCGGCCGTCTGGGCGTCCCGGTCCTCACCCTGGTCGACACCCCGGGGGCCGCCAACGACGCGGAGGCGGAGCGCTCGGGCGCGGGCAGCGCGATCGCGGACCTGTTCGCCGCCGTCGCCGGCGCGCGCACCCCGCTGACCTCGCTGCTCGTCGGGGAGGGCGGCTCGGGTGGCGCGCTCGCGCTCGCCGCCCCGGGGAACACCTGGGTCACCCCGGACGCGTACTTCTCCGTCATCGCGCCCGAGGCCGCCGCGGCCATCCTGAAGCGCGCGCCCGGGGAGGCCGGGGCGACCGCCGACCAGCTCCGGCTGCGGCCCCGGGACCTCGTCGACCTGGGGATCGCCCGTGGTGTGGTGGGGCCCCGGCCCGTGTCCTAGAGGATGCTCGCGGCGGCGCATGACCGCGGGGGGAACGGGCAGGGGCGGTGTAGCGGATGTCCGGGCGGACGAGCGCCGGACGACACCGTGAATGACGGAGGTGACGTCATGGTTCCCCTGCTTCTCGTCCTCCTGGTGATCCTGGTCCTCTTCGGCGCGGGCTTCGCGATCGAGGTGCTCTGGTACATCGCCATCGCCCTGCTCGTGCTGTGGGTGATCGGCTTCTTCATGCGCAGCGGCAGCGGCCGCTGGTACCGCTGGTGATCCCCTGGTGAGCGGAGTCTGCGAAGGATCGCGTGCCGGGTCCCGGACGGTCACCGTCCGGGACCCGGCACGTGAAGCGTTCGGCCGACCGGGCCCGTCAGTCGCCCAGGGCCTTCTTCAGCTCCGCCTTGTCCATCGAGGAGCGGCCGTGGACGTTGCGGCGCTTGGCCTCGGCGTAGAGCTGGTCGTACGTCGGTCCCTGCGCGCCGCTGTGCGAGTTCCTGCCGCCCCGGCGCGCCGAGGACATGTCCTGCGTGGAGCTCTTGCTCGCGGTCTTGGCCTCACCGCTCCGGGCGCGTTCCTTGTTGACCGTGCGCGCGGCGATCTCCTCGGCGCGCTTCTCGCTCTCGCCCCGGTCCAGGACGCTGTCCTTGATGTGCTCGTACTGTCGCTCCCGCTTGGGGCTCGATCCGCGCGGCATCGTTCGCTCCTCTCGGCCGGAGACGTGGTCGTCTCCTCCCCGGACGGCTTCCCCGGGAAATCGTGCCAAACCCCTTGATAGAGGTCATCCTGGTTCCAGACGCTTGACCGGCGGACCCGTGCCTTCGCCCTTCGACGAGGTCGGGGCGGGTCCCACGCACCGTCCAAGGAGCCTCATGTCCACCCGCCGCGCCTCATCCGTCACCCTCGGCCACGGCCCGGAGGTCGCCGGGAATCCGGGGGCTTCGATGCGCCGGGCGGCACTGGACGGACTGCCCGAGCTGACCCGTCCCACCAGCGTCTCCACCGACGACGCCCAACCCCTCTCCGCCGCCCTCCTCACCCGCCTGGCCCAACTCGACGAAGGCACCCCCGAACACGCCTACGTCCGCAACAC
>NZ_LGEG01000215.1 GCF_001280125.1 Streptomyces sp. NRRL F-6492 | reverse complement strand
CCCCGGAACCCCTCGTGGCCACCGGCCCCGCCCCCGTGCCGGTCCGGAACCCGGGCCCGCCGACCACGGGCCCCGAGTACTTCGAGATCGCGCAGGAGCAGCAGCTCGCGCCGCAGGGCGCCGAGCCGTGGACCGCGCACGAGCCGGTGGCGCAGCCCCCCGCAGAAACGGTCGTCCCGCAGCCGGACGGGTCCGGTCGGTTCGTGCTGGTCGAGGGCACCCTCCCGACCGCCCCGCACCTGGCCCCGACGCCGGTCGAGGAGCAGCCCCCGGCCCCCGCGCCGGTGGTCGAAGCGGCCCCCGAGCCGACTCCCGCGCCGGCTCCCGCGCCCGAGGAGCCCGCCGCCGCGGCGGAGCCGGCGCCCGAGGCCGCCCCGGAGATCTGGGAGGAGCCGACCGGCCCCGAGGCGGTCGTCGTGCCCGCGCCGCGCGAGGCCGAGCCCGTGGCGCCGGAAGCCGCCGAACCGGAGCCCGTCGTGGCCGAGGCCCCCGTGCTCGTCCCCGTACCGGACGAGGCCGCGGCCGTGGCCGAGGAGCCGGTGGAGACCGCCCCCGAGCCCGAGGCCCCGGCGGAGCGGACCCCCGTCGAGCCGCTCGCGGAGACCGCCCCCGAGCAGCCGCAGGAGACGCCGGAGCCCGTCGTGGCGGTGGAAGCCGTCCCCGCGGCGGAGCCGGTCACGGTCCAGGAGCCGGTCCTCGTCCAGGAGCTGCCCCCCGTCCAGGAGTCGGTCCTCGTCGAGGAGCCGACTCCCGCCCAGGAACCGCCCTCCGCCGAAGAGCCGGCCCAGGAGCAGGCACCCGCCCCGGAGGTCACCCCGATCCAGGAACCGGTCCCGGCCCAGGAGCCCGTTCCGGCCCAGGAGCTCGCCCCCGCCCCGGAACAGGACCCGGAGGACCCGCGGCCCGCCCCGGAGACCGCGGAACCGGCCGCGGAACCGACCCCGGCCGCCCCCGGCTACGACGACGCCGAGCGCGAGGCGGTCCTCCGCGTCATGCGCGAGCGCCGCGACATCCGCAACGGCTTCCGCTCCGACCCGATCCCGCACGAGGTGCTGCTCCGCGTCCTGGAGGCCGCCCACACGGCCCCCAGCGTCGGCCACTCCCAGCCCTGGGACTTCGTCGTCATCCGCTCCGCCGAGACCCGGCAGACGATGCACGAGCTGGCCCAGCGGCAGCGCGAGGCGTACGCCAGGTCGCTGCCGAAGGCCCGGGCGAAGCAGTTCAAGGAACTGAAGATCGAGGCCATCCTCGACACCCCGGTCAACATCGTGGTGACCGCCGACCCCACCCGGGGCGGCCGCCACACCCTCGGCCGCTACACGCAGCCGCAGATGGCCCCGTACTCCTCCGCGCTCGCGGTCGAGAACCTCTGGCTCGCGGCCCGCGCCGAGGGCCTCGGCGTCGGCTGGGTCAGCTTCTTCGACGAGCGCGAGATGGTCCGCGCCCTCGGCCTCCCCGAGCACCTCGAAGTCGTCGCGTACCTCTGCGTGGGATACGTGGACGAGTTCCCCGAGGAGCCCGAGCTGATGCAGGCGGGCTGGTCCAAGCGCCGCCCGCTGGCCTGGGTCGTCCACGAGGAGACGTACGGCCGCCGAGCCCTGCCCGGCGAGGAGCCGCACGACCTCCTCCAGGAGACCGTCGCGAACATCCGCCCGCTGGACGCCAAGGCGCTCGGCGAGGCCTGGGAACGCCAGAAGCGCATGACCAAGCCCGCCGGGGCCCTCGGCATGCTGGAGATCATCTCCGCCCAGCTCGCGGGCCTCTCCCGGATGTGCCCGCCGCCGATCCCGGAGCCCGCGGCCGTCGCGGTCTTCGCGGGCGACCACGGCGTCCACGCCCAGGGCGTCACGCCCTGGCCGCAGGAGGTCACCGGCCAGATGGTGGCCAACTTCCTCGGCGGGGGAGCGGTCTGCAACGCGTTCGCCCACCAGGTCGGCGCCGAGGTCTGCGTCGTCGACGTCGGCGTGGCCTCCGAGCTCCCGGCCACCCCGGGCCTGCTGCCCCGCAAGGTCCGCCCCGGCACCGCCGACTTCACCACGGGCCCCGCGATGACCCGCGAAGAGGTCCTGGCCGCGATCGAGGTCGGCATCGAGACGGCCCGCGACCTGGTCGCGGCGGGCAACAAGGCCCTGCTCACCGGCGAGATGGGCATCGCCAACACCACCGCGTCCGCCGCCCTGATCTCCGTCTTCACCGACGTGGACCCGGCCGAGGTCACGGGCCGGGGCACCGGCATCAACGACGAGACGCACGCCCGCAAGGTGGACGTGGTCCGCCGCGCCCTGGCCCTGCACACCCCGGACCCGGAGGACCCGATCGGCGCCCTCGCGGCGGTCGGCGGCCTGGAGCACGCGGCCCTCGTGGGCCTGATCCTGGGTGCGGCCTCCCTGCGCACCCCGGTCATCCTGGACGGCGTCTCCACCGGAGCGGCGGCCCTGGTGGCCCGGGCGATCGCGCCCGAGTCGCTCGCGGCCTGCATCGCGGGCCACCGCAGCGCCGAGCCGGGCCACGTGGCGGCCCTGAACAAGCTGGGCCTGCGCCCCCTGGTCGACCTGGACCTCCGCCTCGGCGAGGGCACGGGCGCCCTGCTCGCCCTCCCGCTGGTGCAGAGCGCGGCCCGCGCGATGCACGAGGTGGCCACGTTCGACTCGGCGGGAGTCACCGAGAAGTAGCACCACCGGCGCGGCCCCCGCCCGCACACGGGAGTGGGGGCCGCGCGGGAACAGGGTGCGGGACGCGAAGCGTGACGTGCGGCGCGACCGGTGGGCGAGCGTTTCCGCAACGGCGGGCGCCGTGCATCACGCGGTCCCGGACCCCGTTCCGGAGCGGCCCCCGCGTCACGCTCCACGGCGGGGAGATCCGTCACAGAGTGACGCCCTCGTGCCACGGATATCGTGGGTTCGAACAACAGCGCCCCACCAGCCGCTCCACCGCCGCAGCGGCCGCACATGCCACGCCCCGAGGAGCCGCTCACCCATGGCCAAGCACGCCGAGAAGGCCACCCCCGCCGCCCACCCCGCCTACCCGGTGGGCCTGCGCCTCGCCGGCCGCCGCGTGGTCGTCCTGGGCGGCGGCCAGGTCGCCCAGCGACGCCTCCCCGCCCTGATCGCCGCGGGCGCCGACGTCACCCTGATCTCCCCCTCCGCTACCCCGTCCGTGGACGTGATGGCCGAGACGGGCGAGATCACCTGGATCAAGCGCCGGTACGAGGAGGGCGACCTCGCCGACGCCTGGTACGTCCTGGTCGCCACCACCGATCCCGCCACGAACGCCGCCGCGTCCGCCGAGGCCGAGCGGACCCGGACCTGGTGCGTGCGCTCGGACGACGCCGAGGCGGCCACCGCCTGGACCCCGGCCACCGGCCGCGGCGACGGCGTCACCGTGGCGGTGCTCACCGGCCACGACCCGCGCCGCTCGGCCGCCGTCCGGGACGCGATCGTGGAGGGCCTGCGGGACGGCTCGATCGCGGCGCCCCAGCACCGCGCCCGCACCCCGTTCGTCGCCCTGGTCGGCGGCGGCCCCGGCGACCCCGACCTGATCACGGTGCGCGGCCGCCGCCTGCTCGCGGAGGCGGACGTGGTGATCGCGGACCGCCTGGGCCCCCGCGACCTCCTGGACGAACTGCCCCCGCACGTCGAGGTGATCGACGCGGCGAAGATCCCGTACGGCCGGTTCATGACCCAGGAGGCCATCAACAACGCGCTGATCGAGCACGCGAAGGCGGGGAAGTCGGTGGTCCGCCTGAAGGGCGGCGACCCGTTCGTCTTCGGCCGGGGCATGGAGGAGGCGCAGGCGCTCGCCGCCGAGGGCATCGCCTGCACGGTCGTCCCCGGCATCTCCAGCTCGATCTCGGTGCCCGGCGCGGCCGGCATCCCGGTCACGCACCGGGGGGTGGCCCACGAGTTCACGGTGGTCAGCGGGCACGTGGCCCCCGACGACCCGCGCTCCCTCGTCGACTGGGCCTCGCTCGCCAAGCTGACGGGCACCCTGGTGATCCTCATGGGCGTCGACAAGATCGGCAGGATCGCGGAGGCGCTCATCGCCCACGGCAAGGCCCCGGAGACCCCCCTGGCCCTGGTCCAGGAGGGCACCACGGCGGCCCAGCGCCGGGTGGACGCGACGCTGGCGACGGTCGAGGAGACGGTCAGGACCCAGGAGGTCCGCCCGCCGGCGGTGATCGTCATCGGCGACGTGGTGGCGGAGGCCCCGGACAAGCCGACGGCATAAGAACAGACCCACACCCCCACCCCCCGAACCGAACGAGGCAGCATCCCCCCGTGGCCGAACTCATCACGATCGACACCCCCGACGACCCGCGCCTGCACGACTACACCGGCCTGACCGACGTCGAGCTCCGCCGCAGACGGGAGCCGGCCGAGGGCCTGTTCATCGCGGAGGGCGAGAAGGTCATCCGCAGGGCCGGGCAGGCCGGATACGCGATGCGGTCGATGCTGCTCTCGGCCAAGTGGGTCGACACCATGCGGGACGTCATCGACGAGGCCGAGGCGCCGGTGTACGTGATCGATCCGGACCTGGCGGAGCGGGTCACCGGCTACCACGTGCACCGGGGCGCCCTCGCGTCCATGCAGCGCAAGCAGCTCCCGGAGGCGGCCGAGCTCCTGGCGGACGCCCGCCGCGTGGTGGTCATGGAGTCGGTCAACGACCACACGAACATCGGCGCCATCTTCCGCAGCGCCGCCGCCCTCGGCATGGACGCCGTCCTGCTCTCCCCGGACTGCGCGGACCCGCTCTACCGGCGCTCCGTGAAGGTGTCCATGGGCGCGGTCTTCTCCGTCCCGTACGCCCGTCTGGGAGCCTGGCCGCAGGGCCTGGAGACGGTGCGGGAGGCGGGCTTCAGGCTGCTCGCGCTCACCCCGGCGGAGCGGGCGGTCTCCATCGACGAGGCGGCCCCGCACAAGCTGGACCGGGTGGCGCTGATGCTGGGCGCGGAGGGCGAGGGCCTGTCGCAGAAGGCCCTGCGGGCCGCCGACGAGTGGGTCCGCATCCCGATGGCCCACGGCGTGGACTCGCTCAACGTGGGAGCGGCGGCGGCCGTCGCCTTCTACGCGGTGGCGACGGGCCGCCCGGAGGCCTGAGGCTCCGGAGGGCTCAGCCCTGGAGGGCCTGCGCGGCGGCGATGCCGAGGGCGACGACCAGGGTCACGACCACGAAGACGAAGAGCCGCTGCCGCAGCAGCCGGGGGTTGGCGGGGCGGCGGCCCGTCGAGGTGGAGCGGACGCCGGGCCGGGTGCCGGGCCGGGACTGCGGGGACCGCGAGCCCCCGGTCCGGGGCCCGGCGGCGGAGGAACGCGAGGACGACCCCCGCGCCTGACCGCGCTCGCGCTTCCGGTCGGAGCCGCGCTCTCCGCCCCGCTCGGGCCCACGCCCGCGCGTGTCCCGTTCGGTGTACTCGGTGTACCGCTCCGTCGGCCGGACGGCGTTGCGCTCCTCGATCCGCTCCCGCTGTCCGGGCGGCCGGGAGACGGGCAGTCCCTGCGCCTCGCGCGCCGCGATCTCCTTGAGCCGCATCGACAGCTGGAGCGTGCTGGGCCGGTCCTCGGGGTCCTTCGCGAGACAGGCCCGGACCAGCGGTGCCAGCGCGTCCGGCACGCCGTGCAGCTGCGGCTCCTCGTGCACGACCCGGTAGAGCATGACCTCGGAACTGCCGTGCCCGAAGGGGGAGTCGGCCATCGCCGCGTACGCGAGGGTGGCGCCGAGCGAGAACACGTCGGTGGCGGGGGTGACGGCGGCGCCGCGCACCTGCTCGGGGGCGAGGAAGCCGGGCGAGCCGACGGCGGTGCCCACGTGGGTGAGGGTGCTGGCGCCGGTGGCCCAGGCGATGCCGAAGTCGATGATCCGGGGGCCCTTGGGGGAGAGCAGGATGTTCGACGGCTTGAGGTCCCGGTGCACGACGCCGGCCTCGTGGACGGCGACCAGGCCCTCCGAGAGCGCCGCACCGATCGAGGCCACGTCGGCTGCCCGCAGGGGACCCTCCTCGGCGACCCGGTCGTGCAGGGAGGGGCCGGGCACGTACTGGGTGGCGAACCAGGGGCGCTCGGCCTCCAGGTCGGCGGCGACGAGCCGGGCGGTGCAGCCGCCGCGGATCCGCCGGGCCGCCGACACCTCGCGGGCGAACCGCGACCGGAACTCCTGGTCCTCGGCGAGGTCGGGCCGGATGACCTTCAGGGCGACCCGCTGGCCGCGCCGGTCGGACCCCAGGTACACGACGCCCATTCCGCCGGCCCCCAGCCTGCGGTGGAGCCGGAACGACCCGACGATCCGCGGATCCTCGCGCCGGAGCCGCATCATCGCCATGTCCGTCCCCTCGTCCGTTCGACGTGGCACAGCTTACGTAGTGGCGCCCGCACGTGCTCATAGGCCGCGCCCTCGCACCGGGATCGATTGTCAGTGCTGTGAAAGCCCCCCGGGCCCCGGCGGTCCCCCACCACTCCCAACCTCCGCCCCGACCGCCCCACTTGGCGAGACCTTCGACGCCCGGTCGCCCGCCCCGGGGGGAGTGCGCCCGGACCCCCGGGGACCTGGGCGCACCCGTGACGATCAAGGAAGTGAGCGATGTCACGCCGCCATCCCCCGTACGCCTCCCCTACGCAACCCCTCAGGGAAGACCCGGGGTTGTGCGCCCCCGTCTCCACCCAGGGGAGTACGCCGTGTGGGCGGCCGTCATCCTCCGGGAGGCCCGCAAGTCGGTACGCGGGCATGACGTCCGGGGACCTCCCGCTTCCTAAGGTTGTTGTCACGCGGCGGGTGCGGCACTCGTCCCCCGAGGTCACGTACCCGCCGCGCCACACGACGGGAGAGGAACCATGGCCTACACGGCACCGCGGACGACCAGCCCGCCTTCGGGCCGCCGTCACCCCTTGGTGGCGACCGCCATGGTTCTTCCTCTCGCGGCCCTGCTCGTGGTCGCCTTCGGCGGCTGGGAAGCGGTGGTCACACAGGCGTCGTCCGTGGGCGTGATGCTGGGGCGCTGAGCGGCGCCCCGGACCCGGGAGAGCGGCCCGGGTCGGGACATCCGGCCATCAGCCCCGTGGGGACGGGGGTGCGACGGACGGCAGCGTGGGGCCGGTCGGCTGGGGAGCCGACCGGCCCTCGCGCGTTCCCGGGCCTCGGCGCACCGGGCCTCCCGCCCCGCCCCCCCCGCACAGAGGCCCCCGGCCCCGCACCCCTGCGCTCCCCACCCCGTACGCTCCCCGCGTGACTTCCGACGCCCAGCCCACGCCCGCTCCGGGCGCGCCGATCGACCGTCTCGCCGCCCTGGCCCGCGCCGCCGCCCACCCGTCGGGGGACGCCCCCTGCGGCTGCGCGGACGACGGTCTCGTCGGAGTGCTCGCGGACCGGGAGGACGGGACCGTCGTCCGCCACGGGGCGCTCGTGGTGAAGGCGCACGCCCCCGACACCGACCCCGGGGCGCACCGCGCACGGCTCGCGCTGGCCGCCCGCCCGGACGTCGCCGGCGTCCTCCTGCCGCCGCTCCCGCTGCCGCCGGCCGCTCCGGACGCGCTCGGCGGGCGGCCGGTCACCGTCTGGCCGTACGGTCCGCCCGTGGACCCGGGGGACCCCGACGCCGCTCCGTGGGAGGAGTCGGCGCGGCTCCTCGCCCTGCTCCACCGCACTCCGCTCCCGCCCGGCGTCGCGGACGGCCTCCCGGCGATGCGGGCCCCGCTCAAGGCGGCGCTCGCCGTGGACCGGATGCGCCGGGCGGCGCCGGACCACCCGGCCGCGGCCACCGTCCTCGCCGCCTGGCGGACGGTCCCCGCGGAGCACCCGGACGCCCCCCGGCTGCTCTGCCACGGCGACTTCCACCTGGGCCAGCTGGTCCGGCTCGCCCGGCCCGCGTCCGGCCCTCCGTCCTGGCGGCTCATCGACGTCGACGACCTCGGCCCGGGGGATCCCGCCTGGGACCTGGCCCGCCCGGCCGCCTGGTTCGCCGCCGGCATCCTGCCCCCGGAGGTCTGGTCCCGCTTCCTCGACGCGTACCGGGAGGCGGGCGGTCCGGCGGTGGGCGCCGATCCCTGGATCCGGCTCGACGTGCCGGCCCGGGCCCTGACGGTGCAGACCGCCGCCCTGGCCCTCACGAAGTCCACGGCCGAACGCAGGCCGCTCGACGAGGTCGAGGAGGTGATGATCGACACCTGTGCCCGCATCGCCGGACATCGAACCGGGTAGGCACTTTCGGCGTCCACGTAAGGTGAGGCCACCATTCGAACGGCAATGTCAGGGAGTTGAGCCGAGCATGCAGTGTCCCAAGTGTCATGCGGCCATGCACACGTACAACCGCAACGGCGTCCAGATCGAGCAGTGCAGCGGCTGCCGGGGCATATTCCTGGACTACGGCGAGCTGGAGGCCCTGACCCGGCTGGAGTCCCAGTGGGTCCAGCAGGCCCCGCCGGCGCCGCCCGCCCCCCAGGCCTACCCGGCGCAGCCCGCTCCCGCCGCGCCCGCCTGGGGCGCCCCGCACCACGGCGGCCACCACGGCGGCGGTCACTACCGCCAGCGCGGCTTCGGACGGATGCTCTTCTCCTCCTGAGGAACCGGCACGAAGAAGCCCCCGGCCGCGAAGTGCGGCCGGGGGCTTCTTGCTGTGGTGCGCGATACTGGGATTGAACCAGTGACCTCTTCCGTGTCAGGGAAGCGCTCTCCCGCTGAGCTAATCGCGCGGGGTGTGCACAACCTACCCGAAGGCGGTCGTACTGCGTGCGCGATACTGGGATTGAACCAGTGACCTCTTCCGTGTCAGGGAAGCGCTCTCCCGCTGAGCTAATCGCGCGGGGGATCCGGAGATCCGGGACCCGAAGGTCCAGTGGACGATACTGGGATTGAACCAGTGACCTCTTCCGTGTCAGGGAAGCGCTCTCCCGCTGAGCTAATCGTCCTTGGAGGTGGAGACGGGATTTGAACCCGTGTAGACGGCTTTGCAGGCCGTTGCCTCGCCTCTCGGCCACTCCACCAGGAGTGAATACGGGGGTTCGGGAAGATCCCCCACATCGAGCGGACGACGAGATTCGAACTCGCGACCCTCACCTTGGCAAGGTGATGCTCTACCAACTGAGCCACGTCCGCTTGTCGGTTCCGTTCCGCTTGCGCGTCCCGGCGACGTGTTGAACTCTAGCGGATTCCCGGGCCAGTACAAAAACGCGTTTCCGCAGCGTGCTGACCTGCGGACCGACCGGGGCACCGGCGGCGCCCCCCGGCCCGGCCCCCGCTCGGGCCCCCGGAGGGTTAGCGCGGCGTTCACTCGCCGTGTTCCCCGGGTCGCGCGGAGCCCCCGGCGCACGCGGCCCGGTGCCCCCGTCCCGCCCGACCTAGACTCGACGCGTGTACGACCTCGCTCCCCTGGCCCGTTTCGGCGGCCTCGTCGCCACCGACCTCCGGGACGTCACCCACGACCCCGAGGCCCTGGACTCCACCGGCTTCTGGGCCGTCTGCGCGGACTTCGAGGGCCGCCTGACCTGCGCCCGCTTCGGCGACGTGCGGCCGGACCCGGTGCCCCCGCCCGTGCCGGGCGCCTGGCGCGGGCCCGCCGCCGGCGCCTGGACGTCCTCCCTCGACCGCGCCGCGTACACCGCGGGCGTACGGCGCGTGCGGGAGCACATCGCGCGCGGCGAGGTCTACCAGGCGAACCTCTGCCGGGTGCTGACCGCGCCGCTGCCGGACCCGGCCGCCGCCGACGTGGACGCCCTCACCGCGCTCCTCGCCCGCGGCAACCCCGCCCCGTACGCCGGAACGATCCGCCTGCCCGCCCACGGCGTGGAGATCGCCACCGCCTCCCCCGAGCTCTACCTGCGCAGGGAGGGCGCCCTGGTCTCCTCGGGCCCCATCAAGGGCACCGGCCGCACCGCCGCCGACCTCCTCCCCAAGGACCACGCGGAGAACGTGATGATCGTCGACCTGGTCCGCAACGACCTGGGACGCGTCAGCGAGACCGGCTCCGTCGCCGTCCCCGCCCTCTGCGCGGTCGAGGAGCACCCCGGCCTGGTCCACCTCGTCTCCACGGTCACCGGCCTGCTGCGCGAGGACGCCGGCTGGCCCGGCCTGCTCGCCGCCACCTTCCCGCCCGGCTCGGTCACGGGCGCCCCCAAGTCCAGCGCGCTGCGGATCATCGAGGCCCTGGAGACCGCGCCCCGGGGCCCCTACTGCGGGGGCGTCGGCTGGGTCGACGCCGACGCGGGCACCGGCGAGCTGGCCGTCGGCATACGCACCTTCTGGATCGACCGCCCCGAGGGCGTGCTGCGCTTCGGCACCGGCGCCGGGATCACCTGGGGCTCCGATCCCGAGCGCGAGTGGGAGGAGACCGAACTGAAGGCGTCCCGGCTGGTCGCGATAGCGTCGGGCACCTACGAACCAGGCGCCCCCGAGGCGACCGGAAAGGCCATTTCTCGATGAAACTCTGGGTCAACGGCGGGCTGCACGACGCGGAGACCGCCCGGGTCTCCGTACTGGACCATGGACTGACCGTCGGCGACGGCGTCTTCGAGACGGTCAAGGCGGAGCGCGGCGGGACGTTCGCCCTCACCCTCCACCTGGAGCGCCTCGCCCGCTCGGCCCGGGGCCTCGGCCTGCCCGACCCGGACCTCGACGAGGTCCGCCGCGCCTGCGCCGCCGTCCTGGAGGCCAACCCGATGGAGCTCGGCCGGCTCCGCATCACGTACACCGGCGGTCTCTCCCCGCTCGGCTCGGAGCGCGGCGACTCCGGCGCCAGCCTCGTCGTCGCCCTCGGCGAGACCGGCCGCCGCCCCGACTCCACCGCCGTGATCACCGTGCCCTGGACCCGCAACGAGCGCGGCGCCCTCACCGGCCTCAAGACCACCTCGTACGCCGAGAACGTCGTCGCCCTCGCCAGGGCGCGCGAACACGGGGCGTCCGAGGCGCTCTTCGCCAACACGGCGGGGCGGCTCTGCGAGGGCACCGGCTCCAACGTCTTCGTCGTGGTCGACGGCCGGATCCTCACCCCGCCCGTCTCCTCCGGCTGCCTCGCGGGCATCACCCGCGCCCTCGCCGTGCGGTGGACCGGCGCGGAGGAGGCCGATCTGCCGCTGGACGTCCTGGAGAGCGCCGACGAGGTCTTCCTGACCTCGACCCTCCGCGACGTGCAGGCCGTGCACCGGGTCGACGGGCGCGAACTGTCGCCCGCGCCCGGCCCGGTCACCGCCAAGGCCATGCGGACCTTCGACGAGCACGCGGCCCGCGACCGGGACCCGGGTCTCGGCTAAGCGGGCGCCGTCCCGCCGCAAAACCCGATGACGGACGGCCTCGGGGTGGGTAGAACACCTCTGATGACCACCACCCTGCGGCCGGTCGAGCCGCTTCAGCAGCTGCCCGGCGGCGGCCGTTCCCGCACCTACGACGTGTGCGTGAACAGCCGTCGCGTGGGCTCCGTCCACCTCGCCACCGACCCCGGCTTCGGCGCCGCCTCGGGAGTGGTCGAGGACCTCCGCATCGACGAGCCGGACCGGGGGAGGGGCCGGGGCACGGTCGCCGCGCTCGCCTCCGAGGAGGTGCTGCGGGGCTGGGGCTGCGTCCAGGTGCGGACGTCGGTGCCCGCCGACGCCGCGCCCGCCCTGCGCATGGTCCGCTCGCTCGGCTACGTCGAGCGCAGCCGGAACATGGTCAAGGAACTGCCCGCCGTCCCGCCCGCACTGCCGGAGGGCGTCGAGGTCCGGCCGATGACCGGCGCCGAGTACGAGGAGTGGGAGGCGCGGGCCAGGGAGGCCTTCGCGCGGAGCTGGACCGAGCGGGGCGTCCCCGAGGAGCAGGCGCGCGCGAAGGCCGAGAACAGCCACCGCACCCTCCTGCCCGAAGGGCTCGCCACCCCCGGCACCGCGATCCACGTGCTCGTCCGGGACGGCCGGTCCGCCGGCTTCCTGTGGACCGGTCGGGTCGAGCTCGAACCGGGGCGGTGGGCGGCCTACGTGTACGACGTCGAGGTGTACGAGGAGCAGCGCGGGCACGGCTACGGGCGGGCGCTCATGCTGCTCGCCGAGCGGGTCGCGCGGGAGGCCGGGGAGACCCTGCTCGGGCTGCACGTCTTCACGGACAACACCCCGGCGGTCCGGCTCTACGAGTCGCTCGGCTACCGCACGACCCACGTCAACAGCGCCAAGACGCTGCTGTAGCGGGGCGGTCGGGCGTCCGGGAGCGGTCGGGTGTCCGGCGGTCAGGCGTCCAGGAGGCGGTCGGCGATCGCCCCGATCCGCTCCCGCAGGCCCTCCTGGCTCCGGCCGCCGTCCAGGCGCTCGCCGCCGATGACGTAGGTCGGCGTGCCGGTGACCTTGATCGCCTTGCCCTCGGCCTCGTCCGCGTCGACGGTCAGCAGGTGCCGGCCGTCGATCAGGGCGGTGTCGAACTCCTCGGCGTCCAGCCCCAGTTCGGCCGCCAGTTCCAGGAGGACCGGCTCGCCCCGCTCGCCGAGCTCGGCGGTCCTGGTGAGCAGCGCCTCCGCGTACGGCCAGCCCTTGCCCTGGGCGAGGGCCTCCTCGGCGGCCTGGGCGGCGGCGTACGCGTGCTTGTGCTTCGCCAGCGGGAAGTGGCGCAGCTGCACGTCGAGCCGGTCGCCGTACTCCTCGCGGAGCGCGCGGACGTCGTCGAGGGCCCGGAGGCAGTCGGGGCACTGGAGGTCGAACCACGCCTCCAGGACGACGGGGGAGACGGGGGCGGTGGTGGAGTCGCTCATGCCAGCAGTCTCCCTCACCGGGGCCCGGGGGCCCACCGGCGCCCGGGACCTCGGCCGGCGTTCGGGGAGGCCCACCGGGGCCCGGGGAGGAGATCCCGGCCGGGACGACCCGGAGATCTCCCTGAGACCGGGCCGGGGACATGGCCCCGGGCGGAGGCGCGGGTGCAGGATGGAAGGGACGTATCACCCGGGGACCTGGAGGACCGCATGCTCGCCGAGACCATCTGTTCTGCGGTGTCCGCGGCGGGCCTGGGCATCGCCGCGATCGCGGCGTACCGGAAGCGCTTCCTGTCCGCCGCCCGGATCGCCGCCTACGCGCTGGTGCCCCTCGGCCTGGTGATGACGGGGGCCGTCGCCTGGATCGCGGGCACGGCGTTCAGCCCGGTGGCCTGGGCCGGCTTCGGCCTGCTCGGCCTGGCCTGGGTGCTCTTCCTGTCCACCCGGGCCGTCGAGCGGCGCCGGGCCGGCCGGGCGCGGCCCGCCGTCGCGGAGGCCGACCCGAGAGCCGCGGCTCCCGCCGCCCCGGCGGCCCCGCGGGCCGTGACGGGGAAGCCGCGGGCCGCCGCCGAGCCCGCGGGCGACGACTTCGGCGACATCGAGGCGATTCTGAAGAAGCACGGAATCTGACCGCTTCTGGCGATTCCGCTGTCCGTCCCGGTTCGGTGATCCACGGGAAGGAGTGAACCCCCCGGTCGGAAGGCGTGTTCCGTGAGGTCGGGTGCGCGGCGTGCGCGATCATCCCCCCGAGATGCTGGATACCTCGCGGGACGCCGTCCCCGCCCCCACCGACGCCCCCGGCGAAGAAGCGCGCGGCTGTCTGTACGCGCTCTCCCAGCCGCCGCTGATGATCTTCCTCGGCGTCATCGGCTGTCTGCTGCTCGTGGCCGCCGTGAACGACCTCTTCGTGCGGTGAGCCCCCTGCCGTGATCCTCCGGACCGGGGCCGTCAGCCCGCCGCCTCCTTGCGGCGCGCCCGGTAGGCGGCCACGTGCAGCCGGTTGCCGCAGGTCCGGCTGTCGCAGTAGCGGCGCGAGCGGTTGCGGGAGAGGTCGACGAAGGCCCGGCCGCAGTCCGGCGCCTCGCAGCGCCGCAGCCGCTCCTGCTCGCCCGCCACGACGATGAACGCCAGGGCCATGCCGCAGTCGGCCGCGAGGTGGTCCGCCACCGAGGCGCCCGGCGCGAAGTAGTGCACGTGCCAGTCGTAGCCGTCGTGGTCGGTGAGCTGCGGGGTGGTGCCCGCGCCGGCCACCAGCTGGTTGATCAGGGGGGCCGCGATCCGGGCCTCGGGCGCGGAGAAGACCGCCGCGAACTTCTCGCGCACCTGGCGCACGGCCCGCAGGTCGCCGGTGCCGAGGTCGCCCACGTCGCTGATCTTGTGCGCGTGCACGAAGGCGTGGAGGCCCCGGAGGTCGGCGAGCGCGTCGGGGCGGTCGCCCTGGGGCGCGGTGTTCATCAGATCGACGACGGTGTCGAGGGCGATCCGGGTGTCGTGAGGGATCAGCACGATTCGCTCCCTGGCCGGCCGCGGGCGGGCGCCCGCGGAATGGCGCTGACTTTAGCGCGGTCCGGACATGGCACCGGCGCCCACCACCGCGCCGGCTGCGCGGTGGTGGGCGCCGGATGACGTGCCTGTGTGGCTGCCCGCGCGGCGCCGTCTCCCCGAGTCGGACGGCGCCGTGCGGCTCTCGGGCTGGCTCAGCTGTCGGCCAGGATGTGGGAGAGCTCCGTGTCGAGGTCGAAGTGCCGGTGCTCGGTGCCCGGTGGCACGGCGGCGTCGGTCCTCTTCAGGAACGACTCCAGGGCCCTCGCCGGGGCCTCGAGCAGGGCTTCTCCCTCGGGGGAGCTCAGCGCGATGCAGACGACTCCCTGGCCGTGACTACGGGATGGCCAGACGCGGACGTCGCCCGTGCCGGTGGGCCGGTGCAGCCCCTCGGCGAGAAGGTCGCGGGCGAAGACCCACTCGACCGTCTCCTCGGCTCCGGTGTGGAAGGTGGCGTGCACGGCATACGGATCGGCCGTGTCATACCGCAGGCCCGCGGGTACAGGCAGTGAGGACTCGCTCGACACAACGAGGCGCAGGTGCAGCTCGCAGCTGACCGTGGTGTTCATAAGCGCCAGGGCCTTTCGCTCAGTGTGCGCTCGGGGATTCGCACGTCGGCGCAATCGACATGCCACCTCCGGTGGCGTTGTAAACCCCTCTGTCGGTTTTGTGGTCGTTCAGGTCCCTCGTACGGACCCATGTAACTTTGGGTAATACGGCCATTCAGGTATCGGCTCGGCGTCCGGTAGGTTGGAGCCATGAATGCGGAGAGTGACGAGCGCACGGGGGAGTCCGCGGCCGACCAGGACGCCGAACTGGGATCCCGCGCGCCGGAGTTCATCAAGTCCCGCCGGACCCTGCACCTCAGCTGGCAGGTCGGCGTCTTCGTCGTGGGACTCGCCGTGGTCGGCGCCGGGGTGGTCATGCTGCCGCTGCCCGGACCGGGCTGGCTGGTCATCTTCGCCGGCATGGCGATCTGGGCGACCGAGTTCGTCTGGGCGCAGCTCGTGCTCCGCTGGACCAAGCGCAAGGTCACCGAGGCCGCCCAGCGCGCCCTCGACCCCAAGGTCCGCCGCCGGAACATCGTCCTCACCGCGATCGGCCTGGTGATCGTCGCCGTCCTGCTCGGCGTCTACCTCTGGAAGTTCGGCTTCGTCATGCCGTGGAAGATCGACGAGTGACCCTCCGCGTGGTGCGGGAGCCCCGCTGACATGGGGTAATGTGTGCGGTGCACCGGGCGATTAGCTCAGTGGGAGAGCACTTCGTTCACACCGAAGGGGTCACTGGTTCGAACCCAGTATCGCCCACCACCCGGACCGAGGGCCCGGAGACGACCACCGTCTCCGGGCCCTCGGCGTTCCCCCGGCAGCGGCCTCACCGCATCCGCGCCAGCCTCTCCCGCAGCCTCCGGGCGTCCCGCAGCCGCTGCTCGTACGTGGCGCCCACCGCGAGCAGCAGCAGCCCGGCGAGGGCCGGCGGCAGCCAGCGCGGCAGCGCGCCCACCACCTGCACCACGTACGGCGCCAGCTCGTGCAGGCCGTCCAGGGCGAGCGCCGTGCCGCCGAGCAGCAGCAGGGCCTGGAGCCGGAACCGCGCCCCGAGCAGCGTCACCACGAGCGCCGCCACCCCCAGGACCAGCGGCCGCACCCACTCCGGGTCCGTCCAGGCCGCGCCGAGGCTCGGCAGCAGCGTCGCCGCCAGACCGGGGCCGTACGCCGCCCAGGACGAGGCCTCCGGGTCCCGGCGCCGCCGCAGGAACCCGACGACGAGCGCCGGAACCGTCACCGGCAGCGTGTACGCCTCCGGAGCCGTCACGCCCCAGGCCCCCAGGCGCACCCAGGCGGCGAGGAGGAACAGCCCCGCCGCCGCCCAGGAGGCGAACCGGCGCCGCTCCGGCCGGACCGCCGTCGCCGCCGCGATCACCCCGCCGAGCGCCAGGACGAGCGCGAGGAACGCGGGCCGCGACCCGGCGAGCCCGACGGCGCAGAGGCCCACGGCCGCGCCGGTGATCTCCACCGGCAGCGCCACCGGACGCGCCTTGGCGCCGACGGCCGCCGTCGCCGCCGGGACGAGGAGCAGTACCAGCGCCGTCCAGTGCCCCTCCAGACCGCCGGCCGCCGCCCCCGCGAGCACCAGGCCCGTCGCCGCGAGCACCGCACCGCAGGCCGACACCGTCCGCCGCGCGTCCGTACCGAGGACGGCGACGCCCGCGAGGAGCCCGAGGACCACCCCGAGCGCGACGAACGTGGCCTCCCGCACGTCCAGGGCGAGGGCGACCGCGCCCACGGCGGACAGGAGACCGCCGGCGTACGCGACCCACCCGAGGACGGTCCCGGGCTCCGTCGCGGGAGTCCGAGGCCGGGGCCGCGGGGACGCCCAGCCGGACCAGGGGGCGGCGGGGCCGGCCGCGGGGGCCCGGGGCGCCTTCGCGCCCGGAGCCGTTTCCGGGGCCGGTGCGGCGCCCTCGGGCGCACCCGGCCGGGGCAGGCCGTGGGTCAGCGGGGCCGGGCGGACGGCGATCCACAGGGCCGCCGCCGTCGTGAGGAGCCGGAGGGCGAGCGTCGCCGCGTACGGCAGGTCCAGGGAGACCGGCAGGGCCGTGAGGAGCGCCCAGCCGAGGACGAGGGCCCCGCACCGGGCCCACGGCCGGGGGACGGAGGCCAGGGCCGCGGCGACCACCGCGAGGACCAGGACGGCCGTCGCGGGGTGGGAGCCCAGGACGGAACCGGCGTGCTCGCCCGACCAGACGTCCGTCGTCCGGGCCAGGGGAGCCAGCGCGCCCGCCACGACCGGCGGCAGCGCCCACGCGAGCCCCAGCGCCGTCACCGACGCCCCCGCGCCCGCGAGACCCGTCCGAACCCCGCGCGGCAGCCGGTCGCCCGCGCCCGCCCGCCACACCGACGCCAGGACCAGCGCGCACAGCACGTACCCCGGAACCGCCCAGTCGCCGGGAAGCGCGGACCGCAGCAGACCGCCGACGGCCGCCAGTACCGCCAGGCCCGCGACCACCGAGGCCGCCACCGCCCGCGCGGGCGTCCGCCACGCCACGTACAGGCACACCGCCGCACCCGTCAGGAGCAGCGCGGCGCCGCTCCACGGCGAGGAGAGGGAGAGCCGGCCGCCCGTCAGGAGCGCCCAGCCGCCCAGGACCGCCGCACCGACGCCCGCCGTGATCCGCACCGGCGGCGGCCGCGTCCACAGGACCGCCGCGCCGTCCGCCGCGGCGGTGACGAGCGCCGCCCACGCGAAGGCCGTCGGCCCGCCACCGGCCGCGAGCACGCCCAGCGGCAGCGGCAGCTGCGCCGCGACCACGGCCGCCGGCAGCGGCACGCGCAGCCGGGACAGCGCCGAGCCGTACGCCGCCCACACCCCCGCCAGGACCGCCGAGGCCCCCGCCGCGTACCCGAGGCCGTCCGTGTCCGCCAGCGCCACCCGGTGCAGCGCGTACGCGTCGAGCACCGTCAGGACGAGCCCCAGGGCCGTCACCGACTCGGCCGTCGACGCCAGCCCCTTGCGCAGCAGCGCCACCGGCGCCGCGAGCGCCGCGCCGGTCACCGCGCACAGCACCGCCGCGCGCCCGCCGATCCCCATCGAGCCCCAGCTCACCAGGGTGAACGCGACCGCCGCGATCGTCAGCAGCGTGCCGCCGAGCGTCAGGAGCACGTTCTGCGCGCTCCGCGGCGTCGAGTCCGCCACCGGCGCCGCCGGCCACGACGGCGCCGCCGCCCGGGCCGGCTGGTACAGGACCTGGACCAGCCAGGCCCGCCGGGTCAGCAACTGGGTCCGGCGCACTTCGAGTTGCGCCAGCTCGCGGTCGACGAGCACCAGCTCGTCCGCGGGCGGCAGGGAGTTGTCCATGACCGGAGTGTCGTCCCGGCCGCGGCCGCCGGGAATCGGGCCCCGTACTCAGATTCCCGTCTGAGTACCCCCACACCGGGCCCATGGACCGGTGCCGGTGCCGGTGCCGGTACCGCTTCCGCCGCGTCCGGCGGCTCGCCGCCCCGCCCGACACGGTCCACGCCGTCCCCGAACGGGCCGAGGACCACCCCGGCCGGTGGCCCCGGGCCCGCGAGGGCTTCCCCCGCGACGCGACCTCCGGCACCGCCCGCCTCCGCTCCGTCCTCCCGTACGACCTCGTCGTCACCGTCCGCGCCCGGCTCCTGAGGGTCCTCACCGTCCCCGGCGGCCCCCTCTTCCGCGCCCACCACGCCCCGATGGCGCGCGGCGGGAGACGGGGGCTCGCCGCCCACCTGCGATCGGTTTGAAGGAAGGGCCGGGAGGCCTGTATGGTTCAACCCGTTCCCGGGCGATTAGCTCAGCGGGAGAGCACTTCGTTCACACCGAAGGGGTCACTGGTTCGATCCCAGTATCGCCCACCGGGAGAGGCCGGTCCGTCGACAGACGGACCGGCCTCTGTCATTGCGCGCCACGCACCGGCTCACGCCGCCGTGCGCAGCTCCGGACGCAGCGGCCACGACGGGTCCACCGTCTCCGGCGTCCCCTGCCGCGCGAACCACGCCTGGAGGCCCCGCGCCTGGGCCGCGTGCCACACCGCCTGGAGCGTGTGCAGCTCCGCCGGCGTCAGCCGTTCGAGCCGGGACGAGAAGCGCCGCGCCACCGCCCGTACGACGTCCATCGCCGCCGTCGCGTCCGCCGCCGCGTCGTGCGCCCCCGCCAGCTCCACCTCGTAGTGGGCGCACAGGTCCGTCAGCGTCCTGCGCCCCTTCCGGTAGCGGTCCAGGTGCTTGTCCAGGACCCGCGGGTCGAGCACGCACAGCGGGGCGCCCGCCAGGTAGGTGCCCAGCGTCGACGCCCGGTGCCGCCTCAGCTCCCGGTCCAGGAGCGTCAGGTCGAACGGCGCGTTCATCACCACCAGCGGACGCCCGGCCGCGATCTGCTCGGACAGCGCCCGCCCCAGCTCCTCCATCACCGGAGCCGGCCACCGGCCGTTCCGCTGAAGGTGATCGTCCGTCAGGCCGTGCACGGCGGTGGCCTCCGCGGGCACCGGTATGCCCGGGTTCACCAGCCACCGCGTCACCCGGGGACGCGCCCCGGCCGCGTCCTGCACGACGAGCGCGGCCGAGACGATCCGGTCGCCCTCGACGTCGATCCCCGTCGTCTCCGTGTCGAAAGCCGCCAGGGGCCCTTCGTACCAGTGCATCGTCATCCCTGAACTCCCTGCACACGTGCGGCAGATGGCCAACCCCCTGCCCCGAAACGGTGATACCCGGACTGTTTGCGCCGTACGCGGACCGGTCACAACAGAAGGGACGGGGAAGGAAGACGACATGGCGCTCGCCCAGCCCGAGTCGGGAGGGCTGCCGCCCCGGCGGGCAGCACCGACGCGCGGCTCACTCGCCACCACCGCCTGCATGGAGACCCTCCAGGTGGGATACCTGCACGCCGTCGCCGCCGCGGCGGGCTGCTCGCTGTCCCAGCCCTTTCCGGACAACGGCATCGACTGGCACGTGAGCCACAGCGCTCCCGGCCACACCGTCGACGACGAGGTGACCATCAAGGTGCAGCTCAAGTGCACCTACCAGATACCGCCGCGCCCCCGGGGGAGCGCGTTCTCCTTCACCCTGGACAACGACCACCTGGTGAAGCTCGCCCGGACCCCGGTGTCCGTGCACAAGATCCTGGTCGTGATGCTCGTCCCGAGGTCCCGGGACGACTGGCTGAGGGCGGACCACGACGGGCTCGACCTGCGGCACTGCTGCTACTGGATCAACCTGGCCGGGCACCCGGTCACGGGACGGCGCCGGACCACCGTGCGCGTCCCGACGACACGGATCTTCGACGACCGGGCGCTCTGCGACATCATGACCCGGGTCGGGGTGGGAGGGAGACCTTGATGCACCGACCGATCGACGACCCCGGACGCGGAGACGGCTCCGGAGCCGGGGGAGAGGGGCACGGCCCCGTCCCCCCGCCCTACCGGCCCCACCCGGCACCCGGCGACCTCTCCGGCCCCCGGCCCGACCCCTCCGGACCCCGCGCCGGGATCCCCGGGTCCCGGACCGGCGCCCCCGGGTTCCCCGTCCCGCCCGCCGGGCCCTGGGCCGACGTCCACGGCGCGCCCGACCCCGGCCGCGTCGACCCGCGGGTCCTCGGCGCCCTGCTCGCCCGCCACGGCTGGCGGCGGCGCGGCGGCGCGGCCGGCCGCTACAGCCGCTGGACCCCGCCCGGCACCGGCACCGGCACGAGCCTCCTCGTCCCCGAGAGCCGCGCCTTCCCGGACTGCGAGGACCTGCTCGGCGAGGCCCTCGCCGCCCTCGCCCACAGCGCCACGCCCTCCGCCCGCGAGGTCCTCACCGGCCTCGCCGTGCCCAGCGACGAGATCCGCTGGTGGCGCGACGTGCCCCCGGGACCCGCCGGCACCGTCCCCTGGACCGTGCGGGAGCAGCTCGGATCGGCCGCCCGCCAGCTCCTCCTCGCCGGCGCCCTCGCCGTGCGCGGCCGGGCCGGCTACTACGGCGCCCGGCACCGGCGCCCCGCCCAGGCCTCCCTGGAGACCGTCCTCGTCGGCGCGTCCCCCGGCGGGCGCGGTCTCACCGCCTTCCTGCCCGTCGAACCGGGCCGCCCGATCGCCGTCCGGCTCTACCACGCGCTCCACGCGGCCCGCGAGGCCGTCGACTACCGGCGCGCCACCGGCGGCACGGAGGCCTTCGACGCCGCCGTCGAGGCGGGCGTCAGCCGCGAGCTCACCGAGGCCCTCGTCGCCCTCGTCCGGGGCACCGAGGGCGCCCGCGTCGCCCTGGAGTGGGCCCCGGCCGCCGGACCGCCCGAGGGGTGCGCCGCCCGGCCCGAACCGGTCGAGTTCTCGCCCGGCGACCTGCCCGCCCTGCGCGAGGCGAGCGCCCGCTACCGGACCGGCGAGCCCGCCGTGCCGGTCCGCCTCACCGGCGCCGTCGTCCGCATGCGCCGCTCCGGACCCCGGGGCGAGGGCACCGTCCGGCTCCGCGTCCTGGGCGGGGCCGAGGTCCAGCACGTCCGCGTCGCCCTCGACGAGGAGGCGTACCGCACCGCCGGCCACGCCCACCTCGTCGGCCTCCCGATCAGGGTCTCGGGCCGCCTGGAGAGCCGGGGCGGCTTCCGTCGCCTCACCGACGCCTCCGAGGTCGTCCCCGTCCAGGTCGACGAGGTCGAACGGGACCGCCTGATGAAGGCGCTCCACGAGAACCTCGACTTCTTCGGGGAGGCCTGCGGGCCGGAGGACTGAGGGCGGGGGCGGGGGGCGGCCCGAAAAGCCGGCGTCGGGCCCGGGGCCGAGCCCGTAAGATCGGCGGTGCGCGGCACCTCGTCTCTGTCGCGCACCGCCGGCGCCGGCACCTCGTGTCTGCCGCGCCCCGATGTATGGAGCACCAGTGTCTGATGTCCGTGTGACCGTCCAGTCCGCCTCGGAAGCAGAGGAGAGGGCGGTGAGCGCGGGCACCACCGCCGGCGCCCTGTTCGCCGACGACCGTACGATCGTCGCCGCCCGCGTCGGCGGTGAGCTGAAGGACCTGTCCTACGAGCTGGCCGACGGCGACGTCGTCGAGGGCGTCGAGATCTCCTCCCCGGACGGTCTCGACATCCTGCGCCACTCGACCGCCCACGTCATGGCCCAGGCCGTGCAGGAGCTCTTCCCCGAGGCCAAGCTGGGCATCGGCCCGCCGGTCCGGGACGGCTTCTACTACGACTTCGACGTCGACCGGCCCTTCACTCCCGAGGACCTCAAGGTCATCGAGAAGAAGATGCAGGAGATCCAGAAGCGCGGGCAGCGCTTCGCCCGCCGCGTGGTGACCGACGAGGCCGCCCGCGAGGAGCTGGCCGACGAGCCGTACAAGCTGGAGCTCATCGGCATCAAGGGCTCCGCGTCGACCGACGACGGCGCGAACGTCGAGGTGGGCGGCGGCGAGCTGACCATCTACGACAACCTCGACGCCAAGACCGGCGAGCTGTGCTGGAAGGACCTCTGTCGCGGTCCGCACCTGCCGACCACCCGGAACATCCCGGCGTTCAAGCTGATGCGGAACGCGGCCGCCTACTGGCGCGGCAGCGAGAAGAACCCGATGCTCCAGCGCATCTACGGCACCGCCTGGCCGTCCAAGGACGAGCTGAAGGCCCACCTCGACTTCCTCGCCGAGGCCGAGAAGCGCGACCACCGCAAGCTGGGCAACGAGCTCGACCTCTTCTCCATCCCGGACGAGATCGGCTCCGGCCTCGCGGTCTTCCACCCCAAGGGCGGCATCATCCGCCGGGTCATGGAGGACTACTCGCGCAAGAAGCACGAAGAAGCCGGCTACGAGTTCGTCTACACCCCCCACGCCACCAAGGGGAAGCTGTTCGAGAAGTCGGGCCACCTGGACTGGTACGCCGAGGGCATGTACCCCCCCATGCAGCTCGACGAGGGCGTGGACTACTACCTCAAGCCCATGAACTGCCCGATGCACAACCTGATCTTCGACGCGCGCGGCCGCTCCTACCGCGAACTGCCGCTGCGCCTGTTCGAGTTCGGCACCGTGTACCGGTACGAGAAGTCCGGCGTCGTCCACGGCCTGACCCGGGCCCGCGGCTTCACCCAGGACGACGCGCACATCTACTGCACCCGCGAGCAGATGGCGGACGAGCTGGACCGCACCCTCACCTTCGTCCTGAACCTGCTCCGCGACTATGGTCTGACCGACTTCTACCTGGAGCTGTCCACCAAGGACCCGGAGAAGTTCGTCGGCTCCGACGAGGTGTGGGAGGAGGCCACCGCGGTCCTCCAGCAGGTCGCCGAGAAGCAGGGCCTCCCGCTGACCCCCGACCCGGGCGGCGCCGCGTTCTACGGCCCGAAGATCTCGGTGCAGGCGCGGGACGCCATCGGTCGCACCTGGCAGATGTCGACCGTGCAGCTCGACTTCAACCTGCCGGAGCGCTTCGACCTGGAGTACACCGCCCCGGACGGCACCAAGCAGCGCCCGGTCATGATCCACCGCGCGCTGTTCGGCTCGATCGAGCGGTTCTTCGCGGTGCTCCTGGAGCACTACGCGGGCGCGATGCCGCCGTGGCTGGCCCCGGTCCAGGCGGCCGGCATCCCGATCGGCGACTCGCACGTCGAATACCTCCAGGACTTCGCGGCCGAGGCGAAGAAGCTGGGGCTGCGGGTCGACGTGGACGCGTCCTCGGACCGGATGCAGAAGAAGATCAGGACCTGGCAGAAGCAGAAGGTCCCGTTCATGATCATCGTCGGTGACGACGACATGGCGGCCGGCACCGTCTCCTTCCGCTACCGCGACGGCTCGCAGGAGAACGGCATCCCGCGTGACGCGGCGCTGGCGAAGCTCGTCGACGTGGTGGAGAGCCGCGTTCAGGTGTGACGCGGTCCCCGCGTGAGCGGGGGTGGCCCGTCGTAGTCCTCCTTCTCGTGCCGTTTGCGTGAGTTGCTCCCCGCCCGCGCGGGGGTCAGGCCCCCGGGGAATCCCCCGGGGGCCTCCTCGCGTCCTGCCGCTTCTCGTCCTCCCGCGTGAACGCCTGGACCAGCCAGGACGAGAACGAACCCGTCACCGCCCCCAGCAGCGCCAGGCCGCAGGCCATCAGGCCCACCGCCGTCACCCGGCCGACCGGGGTCACCGGGGACACGTCCCCGTACCCCACCGTCGCCAGCGTCGAGCAGGTCCACCACACCGAGTCGCCGAAGGTGACGATCGTCGCGCCGGGGGCGTCCACCTCGTGGTGGTAGACCGTGAGCGCCCCCGCGAAGCCGAGCAGGGCCACGCTGAGGCCCGAGTAGACCATCACGCGCCCGTAGAGGCCGAGCCTCGGACCGTGGCGGCGCTGGACCCGGCCGTACAGGTTCACCATGCGGAGCGGACGCAGCAGCGGGAGGAGCACGACCAGGGTGTCCAGGGGATGGGCGCGCGGGAAGCGGTGCGGGGCCAGGCCGCTCAGCCGGAGCCGCACCAGGTAGTCCACGACGAAGAGGGCCCAGGCGCCGAGGGTGACCGCGAGGCAGACGTCATGCCAGACCTCGGGGAGCCGGCGGGCGAGGACGTGGACGGCGTAGGCGGTGAGGAAGGCGAGGGAGGCCACGGCGAGCGGGATCTCCATGCGGCGGTCCCAGTGCTCCTGCCGGGACGGTGTCGGTGGCCTGTCGCTCATCGCATCAGCATGGCCGGAGGAGGGATCCTGCGCCCCGGCGACACGTTCCGAACGGACGACGCAATATGCTGCACGGCATGACGACTGAGCCGGAGCAGCAGATCGGAGTGGGGACGCAGGACGCGTTCCAGCGCCTGTGGACGCCTCACCGGATGGCGTACATCCAGGGCGAGAACAAGCCGACCGGGCCGGGTGCCGGGGACGGCTGTCCGTTCTGCTCGATCCCGTCGAAGTCGAACGAGGACGGTCTGGTGATCGCGCGCGGCGAGAGCGTGTACGCGGTCCTCAACCTGTACCCGTACAACGGCGGCCACCTCATGGTCGTCCCCTACCGGCACGTCGCCGACTACACGGACCTGGACGCGGCGGAGACGGCGGAGCTGGCCGACTTCACCAAGCGGGCGATGGTGGCGCTGCGGGCGGCCTCCGGCGCGCACGGCTTCAACATCGGCATGAACCAGGGCGCGGTGGCGGGCGCCGGCATCGCCGCCCACCTGCACCAGCACGTGGTGCCGCGCTGGGGCGGGGACACCAACTTCATGCCGGTCGTCGGCCACACGAAGGTGCTGCCGCAGCTGCTCGCGGACACCCGCGGGATGCTGGCCGACACCTGGCCGACCGGCATCTGACCCGTACGGCACGGAGACCCGGACCCCCTCGGCGGGGGGCCGGGTCTCCGTGCCGTACGGGCCGGTCAGGCGTCGTAGACGTCGGCCTTCCGGGGGCTCGCCTCCTGGGCGCCGCCGCTGAGGACGAGCGAGCGGTTGGTGAAGCGCTCGGTCTCGACGTTGTGCTCGTCGAGGACCTTGATGGTGGCCGCGTGGACCGCGCGCAGGACCGGCGTCGCCATGCGGATGGCGTCGTCGGCCATGAAGCGGTTCCTCCAGAGCGGCCCGGCCCAGACGTGGCGCAGCCCGAAGGGCTCCGGCAGGACGAGCTTGCCGCCGAGGAACTCCAGGACCGGCGGGAACCAGGTGAACGGGGCGCGGACGGCGGTCCGGACGACGTCGTCGGTGGTGGTCAGCGGCAGCTTGACCTCGCGGGTCTCCCAGAAGCGGACGGACTTGGAGACCACCTTGCTCTTCCCCGCGGGCTTCTCGCTGAAGAGGCCGTGGACGGGGCCGAGGGCGTGGCCGGTGACCTCGACGCGGAGCGTGTGGAGGAGCGAGGTCACGGTGACCATCATGGTGAGGACGAGGTTCCCGTCCCAGAGGGTGAACTGCACGCCGAGGTAGTGGCGGTTGCCCGCGCCGAACTGCTGGTCGTTGCAGATGCGCTGTATCTCGTGGGGCTTCACCTGGTAGTGGACGATGTTGTCGCCCTCGGGGCGGCTGACGGAGTCGGCCCCCTCGCCCACCGGGGAGACGATCCAGTGCTTCACCGTCGGCTTGGGGAAGCCGGTCTTGAGCGAGCCGCGCTCCAGCAGGGTGAGCTGCTCGTGGATCTTGCGGACGACGTCCCAGGCGCGGAAGTCGTGGATCTCCTTGCCGGCCTTGGGGACGATCTCCTCGGCGAGCGTCCAGCTGCCCCAGCGGGTGCCCAGGCCGAGGATGCCCTTGGGGCCGGCGTAGAACACGACGTTGGACTGCTGCTCGGCGGAGAGCTTCTCCAGGTTCTGGCGGAGCTCCTCGGCGGCCTTCTCGCCCGGGTCCCGGGGCGCCGCCTCGGGGATCCTGGCGCCGATGCCGCCGCCGCCCAGCAGGGCGCTCCAGCGCTCGCGCAGCTCGACGGCGGTCCTCTCGCAGGCGCGGCGGGCGAGGAACCAGCCGATGACCGGGGCCACCAGCATGGCGCGCAGATAGGTCGGCAGGACGCCGGCGAAGGGCAGCTTGAACATCACGAGCAGGGCGAGGAACCCGGCGGCGACGAGCACCGCGTTGCCCAGGAAGCCGGTGCGCCTGTTGTCGGAGCCGGCGGCGAACCGGCGGAGCTGGATGACGGCGAGCCAGAGCAGCAGCCCGGGCAGGAAGAGGACCCCGCAGACGAGCGTGATCAGGGTCAGCTTCACGTCCCGCTGCTTGCGGATGCGGTTGGCGGCGAGGCAGTGGACGACCACCGGCTGGGGCTCCACGCCGAAGGACTGGACGAGGGCGCCGCGGGCCCCGCCGAGCATCCGCACCTGGACGGCGCGGGAGAAGGCCTCGCCGAGGTCGGGGCGGAAGAGCTTGTGCCACCTGCCCGGCGTGACCTTCGACTTGTACAGCTCGTTGTCGGCGTCCAGGATCTTGTCGACGGGCCCGTCGCGGTACGCGGCGGAGGCGAGGGCGTGGGTCGCCGCCGTCTGCCCGTCCGAGCCCTGGAGGGGGATCTGCGCCCCGAGACCGAAACCGTCCATCGCCACTGCCGCCCCCATCGCGCCGAGTCCCTGTGCGGGCTGTTTCCCAACTGCGGTGCCCCGCACACCTTCTGAGCTGGGCACCCCAGCGTAACCGGGTACCGCCCGACGCGTCACCGGAGTGCGCGGGGACGGCCGAATGCCGCCCGCCCCGCGGCGGCGGAACGGGCGGTCGGCGCTGTCGGGCCGTCAGCCAGGAGCCTTTTCAGGCCTGTTGCCGGACCTTCTCCGCCAGGTGGGGCGGCATCGGTTCGTGCCGGGCGTACGTGCGGTCGAACCGTCCGGTGCCGTGCGACACGGACCTGAGGTCCACCGCGTACCGCACGATCTCGGTCTCCGGCACCTCGGCCCGCACGAGGGTCCGCCCCGGGCCCGCCCGGTCGGTGCCGACGACGCGGCCGCGCCGTCCCGACAGGTCGCTCATGACCGGGCCGACGTACTCGTCGGGGACGAGGACCCCGACCTCGTCCACCGGTTCCAGGAGGTGGACGGGGACGCCGGCGGCCGCCTCGCGCAGCGCGAGGGCGCCGGCCGTCTGGAAGGCGGCGTCCGAGGAGTCGACGGAGTGGGCCTTGCCGTCGCGCAGCGTGACCCGGACGTCGACGAGCGGATGGCCGGTGGCGATCCCGCGCGCGGCCTGGGCCCGTACGCCCTTCTCGACGGAGGTGACGAAGGGGCGCGGGACCGCGCCGCCGACCACCTTGTCGACGAACTCGACGCCGCTGCCCGGCGGCAGCGGCTCCACGTCGATCTCGCAGACCGCGTACTGGCCGTGGCCGCCGGACTGCTTGACGTGCCGGCCCCGGCCCGAGGAGGAGCCGCCGAAGGTCTCGCGCAGCGCCACCTCGTACGGCACGGCGTCGACCCGCACGCCGTGGCGCTCGCGGAGGCGTTCCAGGGCGACGTCCTGGTGGGCCTCGCCCAGGCACCACAGGACCATCTGCCGGGTGTCCGGGTTCTGTTCGAGCCGCAGGGCCGGGTCCTCGGCGACCAGCCGGGCCAGGCCCTGGGAGAGCCGGTCCTCGTCGGCCTTGCCGTGGGCGCGGACGGCGAGCGGCAGCAGCGGCTCGGGCAGGGTCCACGGTTCCATCAGGAGCGGATCGTCCTTGGCGGAGACGGTGTCGCCGGTCTCCGCGTGCCCGAGGCGGGCGACGCAGGCGAGGTCCCCGGCGACGCCGTGCGCCACGGGGCGCTGCTGCTTGCCGAAGGGGGAGGTGAGGCCGCCGATCCGGTCGTCCGCCTCGTGGAGGTCCTGCTCGCCGGGGCCCGCGTCCGTCCCCGTCCCCGGCCCGGCCGTGTCCATGAGGCCGTGTCCGGCGACGTGGACGGTCTCGTCGGGGCGCAGGGTGCCGGAGAAGACCCGGACCAGGGAGATCCGGCCCACGTAGGGGTCGGCGGCGGTCTTGACGACCTCGGCGACCAGGGGGCCCTCGGGGTCGCAGACGACGGGGGGCCGGGGCTGTCCCCCGGGGGTGGTGACGGCGCGCGGCCCGTGCTCCAGGGGGGAGGGGAAGCCGCGGGCGATCAGGTCCAGGAGTTCGACGGTGCCGAGGCCCTGCGTGCCGCCGTCGGCGGCGGGGGCGGCCGCGAGGACCGGGTGGAAGACGCCCCGGGCGACGGCCTTCTCCAGGTCGGCGACGAGGGTCTCCGGGGCGATCGGCTCGCCGCCGAGGTAGCGGTCCATGAGGGTCTCGTCCTCGCTCTCGGCGATGATCCCCTCGATGAGCCGGGCGCGGGCCTCCGCGACGAGCTCCCGCCGGTCCTCGTCGGGCGGCCGCTCCCGTCGCGCCCCCGTGGAGTAGTCGAGGGTCCGCTCCGAGAGCAGGTCGGCCAGACCGGTCGCGGGCGCGTGCCCGTCGGAGCCCTCGGGGCCGTACACGGGCAGGTGGAGGGGGAGGACGGCGTCCGGGTCGTCGCGGCCGAAGAGCCCGGCGCAGACGCCGGTCAGCTCCGTGAAGCCGGTGCGGGCGGTGTCGAGGTGGGTGACGACGACGGCGCGGGGCATGCCGACGGCGGCGCACTCCTCCCAGAGCGCGCGCGTGGAGGCGGCGACGGCGTCGGCCTCCTGGGCGGCCGAGACGACGAAGAGGGCCGCGTCCGCCGCGCGCAGACCGGCCCTCAGCTCCCCGACGAAGTCGGCGTACCCGGGGGTGTCGATCAGGTTGATCTTGCAACCGTCCCAGCCGACCGGGACGAGCGAGAGCTGGACGGAGCGGTGGCGGCGCCGCTCGATCTCGTCGTGGTCCGAGACCGTGCCGCCGTCCTCGACGCGTCCGGCCCGGTTGAGCGCGCCCGCGGTCTGCGCGAGGGCCTCGACGAGCGTCGTCTTGCCCGATCCGCTGTGGCCGACCAGCACCACGTTCCGTATGTCCGAGGGCCGGTCGGCCGTCGGAGCCCTGCCGGCGGCCCCGGCGGGTGTCTTCGCCCTGTCACCCATGACGTGTTCCTCCCGACTGCTCGCACGGTGCGGCGGGACGCGGGCGCGGGGGAGAGGGTGTCGCGGCGGTACGGCTGCGGTACGGCTTCCGCGGTGCCCGCGGTGCCTTGCGGTGGTCCTTCGAGCTTGGCACCGACACCGGGGCGCGTCCATCCGTCCGCCGCGCGGCACCGGCCCGGTGCGCCGCGCCGGCCCGTACGCGGTGCGCCGCGCCGGCCTGTACGCGGTGCGCGCCCGCCCCGACGAAGGGCCCCGTTCGCGCGCCGCCTGCGCCGGGCCCTTCGGGGGCGCCGACGCGGCGGGGCGGGTACCCGCCGGTAGCCGGGGGCGCGCGTGGCTACGATGGGCGGGCCGGTGGTCGTAGGGGCCGCGCGGCCCACCGAACCTCGGGAAGGCCATGCTGAACAAGTACGCGCGTGCCTTTTTCACGCGTGTCCTCACACCGTTCGCCGCGTTTCTGCTCCGCAGGGGCGTCAGCCCCGACGCGGTCACGCTCATCGGCACGGCGGGGGTGATGGCCGGTGCGCTGGTCTTCTTCCCCCGCGGGGAATTCTTCTGGGGCACGATCGTCATCACCCTGTTCGTCTTCTCCGACCTCGTCGACGGCAACATGGCCCGGCAGGCGGGGATCTCCAGCCGCTGGGGCGCCTTCCTCGACTCCACGCTCGACCGGGTCGCGGACGGCGCCGTCTTCGGCGGCTTCGCGCTCTGGTACGCGGGCAAGGGCGACGACAACGTGATGTGCGCCGTGTCGATCTTCTGCCTGGCGAGCGGCCAGGTCGTCTCTTACACCAAGGCCCGCGGCGAGTCGATCGGCCTGCCGGTCGCCGTCAACGGCCTGATCGAGCGCGCCGAGCGGCTCGTGATCTCCCTGGTCGCCGCCGGACTCGCCGGACTGCACGCCTTCGGCGTCCCCGGCGTCCAGGTGCTGCTGCCGATCGCCCTGTGGATCGTCGCCGTCGGCAGCGCGGTCACCCTGGGACAGCGGGTGGTCACCGTACGGCGGGAGTCGGCCGAGGCGGACGCCGCCGCGGCCGGGGGAAGCGGAGCGACCACGTGAGCGACCTGAAGGACCGGCTCAGCGACGGGCTGTACGGCCTGGGCTGGGCGACCGTGAAGAAGCTGCCCGATCCGGTGGCCGAGGGCCTCGGCCGGCGGATCGCCGACCTCGCGTGGAAGCGGCGCGGCAAGAGCGTCCTGCGCCTGGAGTCCAACCTCGCGCGCGTGGTGCCGGACGCCACGCCCGAGCGGCTCGCCGAGCTGTCGAAGGCCGGCATGCGCTCGTACATGCGGTACTGGATGGAGTCCTTCCGGCTGCCGGCCTGGAGCAAGGAGCGGGTCGGTCGCGGGGTCGACATCAAGGACATCCACCGTCTGGAGGAGGGCCTCGCCTCCGGGCGCGGGGTCGTCCTCGCCCTGCCGCACCTGGCCAACTGGGACCTCGCGGGCGTGTGGGCGACCCGCGTGCTCGGCGTGCCGTTCACCACGGTCGCCGAGCGGCTCGAGCCGGAGTCGCTGTACGACCGGTTCGTCGCCTACCGCGAGTCCCTGGGCATGGAGGTCGTGCCGCACACCGGCGGCTCCGCCTTCGGCAGGCTGGCGCGGCGGCTGCGGGCCGGCGGCCTGGTCTGCCTGGTCGCGGACCGGGACCTGTCGGCCTCCGGCACCGAGGTCACGTTCTTCGGGGACACCGCACGGATGCCGGCGGGCCCGGCGATACTCGCCCAGCAGACGGGTGCCCTGCTGCTGCCGGCGACGCTCTGGTACGACGACACGCCGGTCATGAAGGGCCGGATCCACCCCCCGGTGGACGTGCCCGACGCGGGTACACGGGCGGAGAAGACGGCCGTCATGACCCAGGCCCTCGCCGACGCCTTCGCCGAGGGCATCGCGGACCACCCGGAGGACTGGCACATGCTGCAGCGGTTGTGGCTCGCGGACCTGGAGGAACAGGGAACGGGCGAGCGGGCCTCGGGTGAGAGGGAGGGCGGGGCGGAGTGAAGATCGGGATCGTCTGCCCGTACTCCTGGGACGTGCCGGGCGGCGTCCAGTTCCACATCCGCGACCTCGCCGAGCACCTGATCCGGCTCGGCCACGAGGTCTCCGTCCTGGCCCCCGCCGACGACGAGACCCCGCTGCCGCCGTACGTGGTCTCGGCCGGGCGGGCCGTCCCCGTGCCGTACAACGGCTCGGTGGCCCGGCTCAACTTCGGCTTCCTGTCCGCCGCGCGGGTGCGCCGCTGGCTGTACGACAACGCCTTCGACGTCGTCCACATCCACGAACCGACCTCGCCGTCGCTCGGGCTGCTCACCTGCTGGGCGGCGCAGGGGCCGATCGTGGCCACCTTCCACACCTCGAACCCGCGCTCGCGGGCGATGATCGCCGCGTACCCGATCCTCCAGCCCGCCCTGGAGAAGATCAGCGCGCGGATCGCCGTGAGCGAGTACGCGCGGCGCACGCTCGTCGAGCACCTCGGCGGCGACGCCGTCGTCATCCCCAACGGCGTCGACGTGGACTTCTTCGCCCGCGCCGAGCCGAAGGAGGAGTGGCAGGGCGAGACCCTCGGCTTCATCGGCCGGATCGACGAGCCCCGCAAGGGCCTGCCCGTCCTCATGAAGGCCCTGCCCCGCATCCTCACCGAGCGGCCCGGGGCGCGGCTCCTGGTCGCCGGGCGCGGCGACGAGGAGGAGGCGGTGGCCTCGCTGCCGCGCGAGATGCGCTCCCGGGTGGAGTTCCTCGGCATGGTCAGCGACGAGGACAAGGCGCGGCTGCTGCGCAGCGTCGACGTGTACGTGGCGCCCAACACCGGCGGCGAGAGCTTCGGCATCATCCTCGTCGAGGCGATGTCGGCCGGCGCGCCCGTGCTCGCCGCCGACCTGGACGCCTTCGCGCAGGTCCTCGACCAGGGCGGCGCGGGCGAACTCTTCGCCAACGAGGACGCCGACGCCCTCGCGGACGCGGCGATCCGCCTCCTGGGCGACGAGAAGCGCCGCAAGGAGCTGAGCACCCGCGGCTCGGCCCACGTCCGCCGCTTCGACTGGTCCACCGTCGGCGCGGACGTCCTCGCCGTCTACGAGACCGTCACGGACGGCGCGGCGGCCGTGGACACGGACGAACGCGTGGGCGGGCTGCGGGCGCGGCTGGGGCTGTAGGGCGGGGGCGGGGGTAGGGCCCCGCCCGTACGCGGACGGCGGGCCCGTCACTGCGCGCCGGTCACGGGTCCCCGTCCGCAGCGGGACGGCGGGCCCGTCCGTACACCGATCGCGGGCCTGTCCGTACGCCGGTCGCGGATTCGTCCGTACGCCGGCGGCGGGACCCGGGGCGGCCGTCCCACCCGTACGCTCCCGGCTGAAACCGCCCGCCCGGCGGGTCCCGCGCCGCGGGCTGGGGCGATGACCCCGATCACCGTGCACCGGCTCGACCTCGGTCACCTCACCCGTCCCGCCGAGGAGTGGGGCGGTCCCCACGCGCGCGTGGAGCCCGTCTTCGGCTACCTCGTGCGGCACGCGCGCGGAGCGCTCCTCCTCGACACCGGCATGGGCGGCGGCTCGCCCGAGACCGACGCCCACTACCGGCCGGTCCGCAGGCCGCTCACCGTCCGTCCCGCCGACGTGGACGCCGTCGTCAACTGCCACCTCCACTTCGACCACATCGGCGGCAACCAGCGCTTCCCCGACACCCCCGTCCTCGTCCAGCGCGCCGAACTCGCCCGCGCCCGGGCCGGCGGGCACACCATCGACTCGCTCCTGCCCGGCGTCCGGTACGAGGAGCTGGACGGCGAGCACGAGATCGCGCCCGGCGTCCTCGTCGTGCCCACGCCCGGCCACACCGAGGGACACCGGTCGCTCCTCCTCGACCACGGCGACCGCGTGACCGTCCTCGCGGGCCAGGCCTACGATTTCGCGGCGGAGTTCGGGACCCCGTACCGCCCCTGGCTCGCCCGGCTCGCCGAACTGGCCGACGGCCGCCCGGCCCGTGTCCTGTTCGCCCACGACCACGCCCTTCGGGAAGGCGTGCTGCCACCGCCCCGGTAGCCTGTGCGCCCGTGACCCAAACCCTGATCTGGACCGTCGTCGCGCTGATCGTCATCGGCGTCTACCTCAGCTGGACCGCCGGCCGGCTCGACCGGCTGCACTCGCGCATCGACGCCGCCCGCGCGGCCCTGGACGCGCAGCTGCTGCGCCGGGCCTCGGTCACTCAGGAACTGGCCACCTCCGGGGTCCTCGACCCGGCCGCCTCGATCGTGCTGTACGAGGCCGCGCACGCCGCCCGGCAGGCCGAGGAGGACCAGCGCGAGGTCGCCGAGAGCGAGCTCAGCCAGGCGCTGCGGGCCGTCTTCGGCGAGCCCGAGCAGATGGAGCTCGTACGGGAGGCCCCCGGCGGCGAGGAGGCCGCGGGGGAGCTCGCGCAGGCCGTGCGCCGGGTGCCGATGGCCCGCCGCTTCCACAACGACGCCGTACGGGCCGCCCGCGCCCTGCGCCGCCACCGCACGGTCCGCTGGCTCCGGCTCGCGGGCCACGCCCCCTTCCCCCTGGCCTTCGAAATGGACGACGAGCCCCCGGTGGCCCTTGCCGATCGCCCGGCTTGATCGTCCCCACCTGCGAAAACGATCCACCGGGTCCACATTGGCCCTTGCCGTGGCCCATGGGTGGACTGTTTCCTCGTCTCTGTCGTCAACCCCCGTTGTCACCAGTGAGGTATCCGTGTCCACCACGCCTTCCACCCCCTCCTCGTCCCCCGAGACCGGCACCGCGCGCGTGAAGCGCGGCATGGCCGAGCAGCTCAAGGGCGGCGTGATCATGGACGTGGTCAACGCCGAGCAGGCGAAGATCGCCGAGGACGCCGGCGCCGTGGCCGTCATGGCCCTGGAGCGGGTCCCCGCGGACATCCGCAAGGACGGCGGCGTGGCCCGCATGTCCGACCCGAACATGATCGAGGAGATCATCGGCGCGGTCTCCATCCCGGTCATGGCCAAGTCCCGCATCGGCCACTTCGTCGAGGCCCAGGTCCTCCAGTCCCTCGGCGTCGACTACATCGACGAGTCCGAGGTCCTGACCCCGGCCGACGAGGTCAACCACTCCGACAAGTGGGCCTTCACCACGCCCTTCGTCTGTGGCGCCACCAACCTGGGCGAGGCCCTGCGCCGCATCGCCGAGGGCGCGGCCATGATCCGCTCCAAGGGCGAGGCCGGCACCGGCAACGTCGTCGAGGCCGTCCGCCACCTGCGCCAGATCAAGAACGAGATCGCGAGGCTGCGCGGCTTCGACAACAACGAGCTGTTCGCCGCCGCCAAGGACCTGCGCGCCCCGTACGAGCTGGTCAAGGAGGTCGCCGAGCTCGGCAAGCTGCCGGTCGTCCTCTTCTCCGCCGGTGGCGTCGCCACCCCCGCCGACGCCGCGCTCATGCGCCAGCTCGGCGCCGAGGGCGTCTTCGTCGGCTCCGGCATCTTCAAGTCGGGCGACCCGGCCAAGCGCGCCGCCGCCATCGTGAAGGCCACCACCTTCTACGACGACCCGAAGATCATCGCGGACGCCTCCCGCAACCTGGGCGAGGCCATGGTCGGCATCAACTGCGACACCCTCCCCGAGTCCGAGCGCTACGCCAACCGCGGCTGGTAAGCACTCATGAGCACTCCTGTGATCGGTGTCCTGGCCCTCCAGGGCGACGTACGGGAGCATCTGATCGCCCTGGCCGCGGCGGACGCCGTGGCCAGGCCGGTGAGGCGCCCCGAAGAGCTCGCCGAGGTCGACGGCCTCGTCATCCCCGGCGGCGAGTCCACCACCATCTCCAAGCTGGCCGCGCTCTTCGGCCTCATGGAGCCGCTGCGCGAGCGCATCGCCGCGGGCCTCCCGGTCTACGGCACCTGCGCCGGCCTGATCATGCTCGCCGACAAGATCCTCGACCCGCGCTCGGGCCAGGAGACCTTCGGCGGCATCGACATGATCGTCCGCCGCAACGCCTTCGGCCGGCAGAACGAGTCCTTCGAGGCCGGCGTCACCGTCACGGGCATCGAGGACGGCCCCGTCGAGGGCGTCTTCATCCGGGCCCCCTGGGTGGAGTCGGTCGGCGCGGCCGTCGAGGTCCTCGCCGAGCACGAGGGCCACGTCGTCGCCGTACGGCAGGGTCGGGCGCTCGCGACCTCGTTCCACCCCGAACTCACCGGCGACCACCGCATCCACGCCCTGTTCGTCGACATGGTGCGCGCGGCGGGCTGATCCGATCCCGGTAGGATCTCTGGGGTTCGTTCAGAAAAGGGTTACGCGAAGGAGACAGGCAGATGTCCGGCCACTCTAAATGGGCTACGACGAAGCACAAGAAGGCCGTGATCGACGCCAAGCGCGGCAAGCTCTTCGCGAAGCTGATCAAGAACATCGAGGTCGCGGCCCGTACGGGCGGCGCCGACCCCGAGGGCAACCCGACCCTCTTCGACGCCATCCAGAAGGCGAAGAAGAGCTCGGTCCCCAACAAGAACATCGACTCCGCGGTCAAGCGCGGCGGTGGTCTTGAGGCCGGCGGCGTCGACTACGCCACGATCATGTACGAGGGTTACGGCCCGAACGGCGTCGCGGTGCTCATCGAGTGCCTCACCGACAACCGGAACCGCGCCGCCTCCGACGTGCGCGTGGCCATGACCCGCAACGGCGGCTCCATGGCGGACCCGGGCTCCGTCTCGTACCTGTTCAACCGCAAGGGCGTCGTCGTGCTCCCCAAGGGCGAGCTGTCCGAGGACGACGTCCTGGGCGCGGTGCTCGACGCGGGCGCCGAGGAGGTCAACGACCTCGGCGAGTCCTTCGAGGTCATCAGCGAGGCCACCGACCTGGTCGCGGTCCGCACCGCGCTCCAGACGGCCGGCATCGACTACGACTCCGCCGACTCCAGCTTCGTCCCGACCATGCAGGTCGAGCTGGACGAGGAGGGCGCGCGCAAGATGTTCAAGCTGATCGACGCGCTCGAGGACAGCGACGACGTGCAGAACGTCTTCGCCAACTTCGACGTCAGCGACGAGGTCATGGCGAAGGTCGACGCCTGATCACCTGCTTCGCGCGGCGGGCCGACGGGGACACGCTCCCGTCGGCCCGCCGCGTTGTCGGTGGCACCCGATAGCCTGCTCAAACAGGAGATCGAAGAGAGGGGGCGACGTGCGCGTACTCGGAGTGGACCCCGGGCTCACCCGGTGCGGCGTCGGCGTCGTCGAGGGCGTCGCCGGCCGGCCCCTGACCATGCTCGGCGTCGGAGTGGTGCGGACGCCCGCGGACGCCGACATCGGCATGCGCCTGGTCGGCATCGAGCAGGGGATAGAGGAGTGGATCGACCGCTTCTCGCCCGAACTCGTCGCCGTGGAGCGGGTGTTCAGCCAGCACAACGTGCGCACGGTGATGGGCACCGCCCAGGCCAGCGCGGTCGCCATGCTCTGCGCCTCCCGCCGCGGGATCCCCGTCGCCCTGCACACCCCCAGCGAGGTCAAGGCCGCCGTCACCGGCAGCGGCCGCGCCGACAAGGCCCAGGTCGGGACCATGGTGACCCGGCTGCTCCGGCTCTCCGAGCCGCCCAGGCCCGCCGACGCCGCCGACGCCCTCGCCCTCGCCATCTGCCACATCTGGCGGGCCCCCGCCCAGAACCGCCTCCAGCAGGCCGTCGCCACCCAGAACCGCCTCCAGGAAGCGGCCGCCCGGCACGCGTCCGCAGTGAAAGGCCGAATCCGATGATCGCCTTCGTCAGCGGCCCGGTCGCCGCCCTCGCCCCCACCACCGCCGTCGTCCAGGTCGGCGGCGTGGGCATGGCCGTCCACTGCACCCCGGCGACCATCGCCGGACTGCGGATCGGCGAGGACGCCCGGCTCGCCACCTCCCTCGTCGTCCGCGAGGACTCCCTCACCCTGTACGGCTTCGCCGACGACGACGAGCGGCAGGTCTTCGAACTCCTCCAGACCGCCAGCGGCGTCGGCCCCCGCCTCGCCCAGGCCATGCTCGGCGTGCACAGCCCCGACGCGCTGCGCCTCGCCGTCTCCACCGGGGACGAGAAGGCCCTCATGGCCGTCCCCGGCATCGGGAAGAAGGGCGCGCAGAAGCTCCTGCTCGAACTGAAGGACAAGCTCGGCTCCCCCCTCGGCAGCAGCGGCCTCGTCGGCGCCCAGCGCGTCGCCTCCGGCCCCGCCCCGTGGACCGAGCAGCTCGCCGCCGCCCTCGTCGGCCTCGGCTACGCGAGCCGCGAGGCCGAGGAGGCCGTCGTCGCCGTCGCCCCGCAGGCCGAGGCCGCCATCGCCGAGACCGGCACCGCCCCCGTGCCGCAGCTGCTCCGCGCCGCCCTGCGGACCCTCAACCGCGCCCGCTGACCACCCCCGACCCCGCCCGGCCGGGCCGTACGAACGAGAAGGCATCCACCGTGAACTGGGACGACGACACCACCGCCGAGGCACACGACGCCGAGGCGCGCATCGTCGACGCCGCCGCAGAGGGCGACGACCAGGCCGTCGAGGCGGCCCTGCGCCCCAAGGACCTCGGCGAGTTCGTCGGCCAGGAGAAGGTCCGCCAGCAGCTCGACCTGGTCCTCAAGGCCGCCCGGCAGCGCGGCGCCACCGCCGACCACGTCCTGCTCTCCGGCGCCCCCGGCCTCGGCAAGACCACCCTCTCGATGATCATCGCGGCCGAGATGAACGCCCCGATCCGCATCACCTCCGGCCCCGCCATCCAGCACGCCGGCGACCTCGCCGCGATCCTCTCCTCCCTCCAGGAGGGCGAGATCCTCTTCCTCGACGAGATCCACCGGATGTCCCGGCCCGCCGAGGAGATGCTCTACATGGCGATGGAGGACTTCCGCGTCGACGTCATCGTCGGCAAGGGCCCCGGCGCCACCGCCATCCCCCTCGAACTGCCGCCCTTCACCCTCGTCGGCGCCACCACCCGGGCCGGCCTCCTGCCGCCCCCGCTGCGCGACCGCTTCGGCTTCACCGGCCACATGGAGTTCTACGACCCGTCCGAGCTCCAGCGCGTCATCCACCGCTCCGCCGGACTCCTCGACGTCGAGATCGACCCGGCCGGGGCCGCCGAGATCGCCGGCCGCTCCCGCGGCACCCCCCGCATCGCCAACCGCCTGCTGCGCCGGGTCCGCGACTACGCGCAGGTCAGGGCGGACGGAGTGATCACCCGCGAGATCGCCGAGGCCGCCCTCAGCGTGTACGAGGTCGACGGCCGCGGCCTCGACCGGCTCGACCGCGCCGTCCTGGAGGCCCTCCTCAAGCTCTTCGGCGGCGGACCGGTCGGCCTGTCCACCCTCGCGGTCGCGGTGGGGGAGGAGCGCGAGACCGTCGAGGAGGTCGCCGAACCCTTCCTCGTGCGCGAGGGTCTGCTGGCCCGCACGCCCCGTGGCCGCGTCGCCACACCCGCCGCGTGGACGCACCTCGGACTCGTTCCGCCGCAGGCAGCGGGCCCGGGCGGTGCGGGGAGCGGCACGGGAACGGGACAACAGGGGCTCTTCGGGGCGTGACGGAGCGGACACTCGCCCGGACCGGAACCGGGGTGCGATGCTGGACGTTGTTCCATCGATGCGGACTCGCCTAGACTCCGCCGATGCCGCCCCTTTCGGTCGGCGCGCCCACCCCCGAAGATCAGGCCGCGGGTTCTCCGCGACCGTGCGAAGGAAATCCGTCCCGTGAGCATCGTGACCCTCCTCCCCTTCATCGTCCTCATCGGGGCCATGTTCCTGATGACCCGCTCCGCCAAGAAGAAGCAGCAGCAGGCGGCGCGCATGCGTGACGAGATGCAGCCCGGCACCGGCGTACGCACGATCGGGGGCATGTACGCCACCGTCAAGGAGATCGGCGACGAGACCGTTCTCCTCGAGGTCGCCCCGGGCGTGCACGCCGTCTACGCCAAGAACGCGATCGGCGCGGTCCTCGAGGACTCCGAGTACAACCGGATCGTCCACGGCGACGACGACAGCGGCGAGTCCCCGGACTCCGACGCCGTCGTCCCGGACGACGCCTCCTCGCTGACCGGTGGTGCCACCGAGGTCACGGCCGAGGACGCGCCGAAGGCGGACCTGACGAAGAAGTCGGACGCGGCCGAGGCCGCGACCGAGGGGGAGAAGGACGGCAAGACCGACGGCGAGACCGGCGCGAAGTAAGCGCGACGGGGGACCGCGCGCACGCCCACCGGGGTGCGCGCGCCCCCGAACGGTTCCACGTCTGCGGGGGATGGTCCCCACACATACTTCGTGGCCGTCGCGCACACACCCGTAGCGCGACGGTTGGACAGGGAGATACGACAGGTGGCAGCACCGAAGAAGGGCCGAGGGCCGGCGGGGGGACAGGGCCGGCCGGGCCGCGCCCTGGCACTCATCCTGATCGCCATGGTCGCGCTCACCGGCGGCATGTTCTGGTCGGGGCACACCACCCCGCGCCTCGGCATCGACCTCGCCGGCGGCACGTCGATCACGCTCAAGGCCAAGGCCGACCCCGGCCAGGAGTCGGCGGTCAACGAGACCAACATGAACACCGCGGTCGACATCATCGAGCGCCGTGTCAACGGTCTGGGCGTCTCCGAGGCCGAGGTCCAGACCCAGGGCCGCGAGAACATCATCGTCAACATCCCTCGCGGGACGAACGAGAAGCAGGCCCGTGAGCAGGTCGGCACCACCGCCCAGCTCTACTTCCGGCCCGTCCTCGCGGTGACGAACGGCGCTCCCCAGGCGGCGCCGAGCGCCACCCCCTCGGGCTCGGCCTCGCCGAAGCCGTCGGCCTCCACCCCCGGTGCGACCGCGGGCGAGAAGTCGGCCACGCCGTCGGCCACCGCCTCCACCCGGGGCCGCGCGCTCACCGAGGCCCTCAAGGCCCCGAGCCCCACGCCCACCGGAAGCACCCAGCCCTCGTCCTCCGCGACGCCGAAGGCCACCGGCACCCCGCAGGTGACCCCCACGCCCGACCCCGCCACCGCGGCGCTCGAGCAGAAGTTCACCACCCTGAACTGCCTCGACCCCAAGCAGCGCACCGCCGCCGGCCAGGGCGTCAAGCCGGACCAGCCCACCGTGGCCTGCGGCGAGGACGCTCCGGGCGCGTGGTCGAAGTACATCCTCGGCCCGGCAGAGGTGGACGGCCGTGACGTCGACGACGCCAAGGGCGTCTTCGACCAGCAGCGCGGCATGTGGATCGTCACCATGGACTTCACGGACGGCGGATCGAAGAAGTTCCAGTCGATCACCGGCAAGCTGTCGCAGCAGAGCGAGCCCCAGAACCGGTTCGCGATCGTCCTCGACGGCGAGGTCGTCTCGGCCCCCTCGGTGCGCCAGACGCTGAGCGCCAGCGCCGAGATCTCCGGCAGCTTCAACCAGGAGACCGCCCAGGACCTCGGCAACATCCTGTCCTACGGCGCCCTGCCGCTCTCCTTCCAGACCCAGAGCGTCGACACCGTCACCGCCGCGCTCGGCGGCGACCAGCTGGAGGCCGGCCTGATCGCCGGCGCCATCGGCCTCGCCCTCGTGATCATCTACCTGGTCGCCTACTACCGCGGCCTGTCGCTGATCGCCATCCTCAGCCTCGGCGTCTCCGCGCTCCTCACCTACGTGATCATGGCCCTGCTCGGCCCGGCCATCGGCTTCGCGCTGAACCTGCCGGCCGTCTGCGGCGCCATCGTCGCCATCGGCATCACCGCGGACTCGTTCATCGTCTACTTCGAGCGCATCCGCGACGAGCTCCGCGAGGGCCGCACGCTCCGCCCGGCCGTCGAGCGCGCCTGGCCGCGCGCCCGCCGCACCATCCTGGTCTCCGACTTCGTGTCGTTCCTGGCCGCGGCCGTGCTCTTCATCGTCACCGTCGGCAAGGTCCAGGGCTTCGCGTTCACGCTCGGCCTGACCACCCTGCTCGACATCGTCGTGGTGTTCCTCTTCACCAAGCCGGTCATGACGCTGCTCGCGCGGACCAAGTTCTTCGGCGACGGCCACCCGTGGTCCGGCCTGGACCCCAAGCGCCTCGGCGCCAAGCCGCCGCTGCGCCGCACCCGCCGCACCACCGCCCCCGCCGGCCCTGTCGACCCGAAGGAGGCGTGAGATGTCGAAGCTCGGAGATCTCGGCGCCCGACTCCACCGCGGTGAGGTCGGCTACGACTTCATCGGCAACCGCAAGATCTGGTACGGCCTGTCCGTCCTGATCACCATCACCGCCATCGTCGCCCTGGCCGTCCGCGGCCTCAACATGGGCATCGAGTTCCAGGGCGGCGCCGTCTTCACCACCCCGAAGACGGACGTCTCGGTCAGCCAGGCCCAGGAGTACGCGGAAGAGGCCTCCGGCCACGACGCGATCGTCCAGCAGCTCGGCAACGGCTCGCTGCGCATCCAGGTCGGCGGCCTCGACACCGCGCAGTCCGACCAGGTCCGCTCGGAGCTGGCCAAGGACCTGAACGTCGCCGAGGAGAAGATCGCGGCCGAGCTGGTCGGCCCCAGCTGGGGCGAGCAGATCGCCAACAAGGCCTGGACCGGCCTCGGGGTCTTCATGATCCTGGTGGTGATCTACCTGGCCATCGCCTTCGAGTGGAGAATGGCGGTCGCGGCGCTCATCGCCCTCATCCACGACCTCACCATCACCGTGGGCATCTACTCCCTGGTCGGCTTCGAGGTCACCGTCGGTACGGTCATCGGCCTCCTGACGATCCTCGGCTACTCGCTGTACGACACGGTGGTCGTCTTCGACTCCCTCAAGGAACAGACGAAGGACATCACGAAGCAGACCCGCTTCACCTACAGCGAGATGGCCAACCGCTCGATCAACGGCACCCTGGTCCGTTCGATCAACACCACCGTCGTGGCGCTGCTGCCGGTCGCCGGCCTGCTCTTCATCGGCGGCGGCGTCCTCGGCGCCGGCATGCTCAACGACATCTCGCTGTCGCTGTTCGTGGGTCTCGCGGCCGGTGCGTACTCGTCGATCTTCATCGCCACCCCGCTGGTCGCCGACCTCAAGGAGCGCGAGCCGTCGATCAAGGCCCTCCGGAAGCGCATCCTGGCCAAGCGGGCCGGTGCCGCCGCCAAGGGCGAGTCCGCGGACGGTCCGGACGCGTTCGCCGACGGCGCGGAGGCCGCCGTCGTCGGCCCGCGGACCGACCGCCGGGGCCGCGCCCAGGAGCACCGAGGATGACCGCCGGGGCCCAGGACGTCACCGATCTCCTGCTCAGCCGCATCCGCGACGTACCGGACTACCCGAAGCCGGGCGTGCTGTTCAAGGACATCACGCCGCTGCTCGCGGACCCGGAGGCGTTCGGGGCCCTCACCGGCGCCCTCGCCGGGCTGTGCTCCGCGCACGGCGCGACGAAGGTCGTCGGTCTGGAGGCCCGCGGCTTCATCCTGGCCGCCCCGGTCGCCGTCCGCGCGGGCCTGGGCTTCATCCCGGTCCGCAAGGCCGGCAAGCTCCCCGGGGCCACGCTCCGCCAGGCGTACGAGCTGGAGTACGGCACCGCCGAGATCGAGGTGCACGCCGAGGACCTGGCGGCGGGCGACCGCGTCATGGTCATCGACGACGTCCTCGCCACCGGCGGCACGGCCGAGGCCTCCGTCGAGCTCATCCGCCGCGCCGGTGCCGAGGTCGCGGGCGTCGCCGTCCTCATGGAGCTGGGCTTCCTGCCCGGCCGCGCCCGTCTGGAGCCGGCCCTGAAGGGCGCTCCGCTCACGGCGCTGATCACCGTCTGACGCCGGGCTCCGGCCCGTACGGGGCGCTCCGGGGAATCCCCGGGGCGCCCCCGTCGTTTTCCGGAGTGCCCCGGTCCGGCCGCCCGGGGGCGGACTCCGCCCGTGGCCGGATCCGTTCACTCCCCGGGCGCGTGAGCAGCGCGGGTCCGGGCTCGATACCATGGCTGTTCCGGGCCTGACCGGGGGACCCGGACATGCACGAGGAGCGCTCTTGCCAGACGAGGCCCAGCCAATCTCCGCCGCGCAGCCCGACCCGAAGGCCGAAAAGGCCGCGCCGGGGACCGGCACGCCCGGGAACGAGCCCGCGGAGACCGGGCCCGCGCCCGCCGCGCCCGAGCCGGCCCCCGCGGCCGCCCCGGCCGCGCGCCCCGCGCCGACCGCGCCCGCCCGCTCGGGCGGCTCGTCCAACCGCGTCCGCGCCCGCCTCGCCCGGCTCGGCGTGCAGCGCTCCTCCCCGTACAACCCGGTCCTCGAACCGCTCCTCCGGATCGTCCGCTCCAACGACCCCAAGATCGAGACGGCCACGCTGCGCCAGGTCGAGCGGGCCTACCAGGTCGCCGAGCGCTGGCACCGCGGCCAGAAGCGCAAGAGCGGCGACCCGTACATCACGCACCCGCTCGCCGTCACCACCATCCTCGCCGAGCTCGGCATGGACCCGGCGACCCTGATGGCCGGGCTCCTGCACGACACCGTCGAGGACACCGAGTACGGCCTCGACACCCTGCGCCGGGACTTCGGCGACCAGGTCGCGCTCCTCGTCGACGGCGTCACCAAGCTCGACAAGGTCAAGTTCGGCGAGGCCGCCCAGGCCGAGACCGTCCGCAAGATGGTCGTCGCCATGGCCAAGGACCCGCGCGTCCTGGTCATCAAGCTCGCCGACCGCCTGCACAACATGCGCACCATGCGCTACCTCAAGCGGGAGAAGCAGGAGAAGAAGGCCCGCGAGACCCTGGAGATCTACGCGCCGCTGGCCCACCGGCTGGGCATGAACACCATCAAGTGGGAGCTGGAGGACCTCGCCTTCGCGATCCTCTACCCCAAGATGTACGACGAGATCGTCCGGCTCGTCGCCGAGCGTGCCCCCAAGCGGGACGAGTACCTGGCCGTCGTCACCGACGAGGTCCAGGCCGACCTGCGCGCCGCCCGCATCAAGGCCACCGTCACCGGCCGCCCCAAGCACTACTACAGCGTCTACCAGAAGATGATCGTCCGCGGCCGTGACTTCGCGGAGATCTACGACCTGGTCGGCATCCGCGTCCTCGTGGACACCGTCCGCGACTGCTACGCGGCCCTCGGCACCGTCCACGCGCGATGGAATCCGGTCCCCGGCCGGTTCAAGGACTACATCGCGATGCCGAAGTTCAACATGTACCAGTCGCTGCACACGACGGTCATCGGGCCCAACGGCAAGCCCGTCGAGCTCCAGATCCGCACCTTCGACATGCACCGGCGCGCCGAGTACGGCATCGCCGCGCACTGGAAGTACAAGCAGGAGGCCGTCGCCGGCGCCTCCAAGGTGCGCACCGACGTGCCGAAGAAGACCGGCAAGGACGACCACCTCAACGACATGGCGTGGCTCCGCCAGCTCCTCGACTGGCAGAAGGAGACCGAGGACCCGGGCGAGTTCCTGGAGTCCCTGCGCTTCGACCTCTCCCGCAACGAGGTCTTCGTCTTCACGCCCAAGGGCGACGTCATCGCGCTGCCCGCCGGCGCCACCCCCGTCGACTTCTCCTACGCGGTCCACACCGAGGTCGGCCACCGCACGATAGGAGCCCGGGTCAACGGGCGGCTCGTCCCGCTCGAATCGACCCTCGACAACGGCGACCTGGTCGAGGTCTTCACCTCCAAGGCCGCCGGCGCCGGACCCTCCCGCGACTGGCTCGGCTTCGTCAAGTCCCCGCGCGCCCGCAACAAGATCCGCGCCTGGTTCTCCAAGGAGCGCCGGGACGAGGCCATCGAGCAGGGCAAGGACGCCATCGCGCGGGCCATGCGCAAGCAGAACCTGCCGATCCAGCGGATCCTCACCGGCGACTCCCTCGTCACCCTCGCCCACGAGATGCGCTACAGCGACATCTCCTCGCTGTACGCGGCGATCGGCGAGGGCCACGTCACCGCCCAGTCCATCGTGCAGAAGCTGGTCCAGGCGCTCGGCGGCGAGGAGGCCGCCACCGACGACATCGACGAGTCCGCGCCGCCGACCCGGGGCCGCTCCAAGCGCCGCTCCAACGCGGATCCCGGTGTCGTCGTCAAGGGCGTCGAGGACGTCTGGGTGAAGCTGGCCCGCTGCTGCACCCCCGTCCCCGGCGACCCGATCATCGGCTTCGTCACCCGGGGCAGCGGGGTGTCGGTCCACCGCAGCGACTGCGTCAACGTCGAGTCGCTGTCCCGGGAGCCGGAGCGGATCCTTGACGTCGAGTGGGCCCCGACCCAGTCCTCGGTCTTCCTCGTCGCCATCCAGGTCGAGGCGCTGGACCGCTCCCGGCTGCTCTCCGACGTCACCCGGGTCCTCTCGGACCAGCACGTCAACATCCTCTCGGCGGCCGTCCAGACCTCCCGCGACCGGGTGGCCACCTCCCGCTTCACCTTCGAGATGGGCGACCCGAAGCACCTGGGACACGTCCTGAAGGCCGTGCGGGGCGTGGAGGGCGTCTACGACGTGTACCGCGTGACCTCGGCCCGCCGACCGTAACGACGGCGCGTACGGGAGGCGTACGAGAGGCATACGAGAAGGGCGGCCCCGGTACCTGCGTACCGGGGCCGCCCTCCTTCGCGTACGGACTTCGCGTACGGACTTCGCGTACGGCCGGATCAGCCGCCGAACTCCTCCAGGCCCTTCAGGGCCTGGTCGAGCAGGGCCTGGCGGCCCTCCAGCTCGCGCGAGAGCTTGTCGGCCTTGGCGTCGTTGCCGGCGGCGCGGGCCGCGTCGATCTGCTTGCGCAGCTTCTCGACCGCGTCCTGGAGCTGACCGGTCAGACCCGCGGCACGCGCGCGCGCCTCCGGGTTCGTCCGGCGCCACTCGGCCTCCTCGGCCTCCTGGATCGCCCGCTCCACCGCGTGCATCCGGCCCTCGACCTTGGGACGGGCGTCGCGCGGCACGTGGCCGACGGCCTCCCAGCGCTCGTTGAGGGAGCGGAAGGCCGCGCGGGCCGCCTTCAGGTCCGTCACCGGGACGAGCTTCTCGGCCTCGGTCGCGAGCTCCTCCTTCACCTTGAGGTTGTCGCCCTGCTCCGCGTCCCGCTCGGCGAAGACCTCGCCGCGCGCCGCGAAGAAGACGTCCTGGGCGCCGCGGAAGCGGTTCCACAGGTCGTCCTCGTGCTCGCGCTGGGCGCGGCCGGCCGCCTTCCAGTCCGCCATCAGCTCGCGGTAGCGGGCCGCCGTGGCGCCCCAGTCGGTGGAGTTCGACAGCGACTCCGCCTCCGCGACCAGGCGCTCCTTCACCTTGCGGGCGTCCTCGCGCTGAGCGTCCAGGGACGCGAAGTGGGCCTTGCGGCGCTTCGAGAACGCCGAGCGGGCGTGCGAGAAGCGGTGCCACAGCTCGTCGTCGGACTTGCGGTCGAGCCGGGGGAGGCCCTTCCAGGTGTCCACGAGCGCCCGCAGCCGCTCGCCCGCCGAACGCCACTGCTCGCTCTGGGCCAGCTCCTCGGCCTCGACGACGAGCTTCTCCTTGGCGGTGCGCGCCTCGTCGGCCTGCTTCGCCTTCTGGGCCCGGCGCTCCTCGCGGCGCGAATCGACCGTCCCGACGAGCTTGTCCAGCCGGGCGGAGAGCGCGGCCAGGTCGCCGACGACGTGGTGCTCGTCGACCTGGTGCCGGATGTGCTCGATCGCCGCGGTGGCGTCCTTCGCCGAGAGGTCGGTGGTCTTCACCCGCTTCTCGAGGAGGCCGATCTCGACCACCAGGCCCTCGTACTTGCGCTCGAAGTAGGCCAGGGCCTCCTCGGGGGTGCCGGCCTGCCACGATCCGACGACCTGCTCACCCTCGGCCGTCCGCACGTACACGGTGCCCGTCTCGTCGACGCGGCCCCACGGGTCGCTGCTCACAGCGCCTCCTCACCATGATGCCGTCGCGGGGTCGTACCCCCCGGGCATCGTCCACAGTTTCCCGGCGGGCCTCGCCCGCCTTCCGCAGCGCGGCCGACGGCCCACGCTGCACACCGCCAATCTAGGCGAACGGCGGCCCGGCTGTCCGCACTCAGCGCGACCGAGATTCGACGGTCGGCCCGCCGGTGCGGACGCGCGGACTCACTTCTTCGTGACGGTGGCCTTCTCGACGGTCACGGCCTTCTTCGGGGCACCGTCCTTGGCGCCGCCCTCGACGCCGGCCTTCGCGACCTCCTGGACCGCCTTGAGACCGGCCGCGTCGATCTTCCCGAAGGGGGTGTAGGTCGGCGGCAGCCTGGTGTCCTTGTAGACGAGGAAGAACTGCGAGCCGCCGGTGCCCGGCTGCCCGGTGTTCGCCATGGCCACGGTGCCGGCCGGGAAGGTCACCGCGCCGTCCGCGCCGGCCTTGCCGAGGGCGTCCAGGTTCTCGTCCGGGATGGTGTAGCCGGGGCCGCCCGTGCCGGTGCCCTGGGGGTCGCCGCACTGGAGCACGAAGATGCCCTGCGTGGTGAGCCGGTGGCACTTGCTGCCGTCGAAGTACTTCTTGTCCGCGAGGTGCTTGAAGGAGTTCACCGTGCGCGGGGTCTTCGCCGCGTCCATGGTGATCGTGATGTCGCCCGCGTTCGTCTTGAGCGCCATGTCGTACGAGGCCTTCCGGTCCACCGTGAGCTCCGGCTCCGGGCTCTCGGACTCCTTCTCGGAGGGCGAGGGCGCCGGGGTGGTGGGCGCGTCGCCCGCCGCGCTGTCCGAGCCCTTCTTCGTGCCGTCGTCCGACAGCGCCACCGAGGCGTACACGGCGCCGCCCGAGGCCAGCACCACCGCGAGGGCGGCCGCGACGACGGTGTTGCGGCGCTTGTCCTTGCGGCGCTTCTCCTCCCGCCGCTGCTGCTGCCGTACGTACTTCTCCCTGGCAAGCTGCCGCCGCCGCTGATCGCTGCTGACCACCGGTCCGCTCCTTGTCGCTCGTCTGTTCCCGTCCTGGCCGGATGTGCCCGTACCGTATACGGGTTGGCTGTGGAACCGGCACCGCCGGTAGGCTCTGATCTGCCGAATCCCGTCATTCTCGTGATTTCCGCGCCCCGTGCCGGACGACATCTAAGGACGAACGTGCTGATTGCCGGGTTCCCCGCCGGGGCCTGGGGCACCAACTGCTACCTGGTCGCCCCCGCCGCAGGCGAGGAGTGCGTGATCATCGACCCCGGCCACCAGGCCGCCCAGGGTGTCGAGGAGACGCTGAAGAAGCACCGTCTCAAGCCCGTCGCCGTCGTCCTCACCCACGGACACATCGACCACGTCGCCTCCGTCGTCCCGGTGTGCGGCGCCCATGACGTCCCCGCGTGGATCCACCCGTCCGACCGCTACATGATGAGCGACCCGGAGAAGGCCCTCGGCCGCTCCATCGGGATGCCCCTCATGGGCGAGCTGACCGTGGGGGAGCCCGACGACGTGCGCGAGCTCGCCGACGGCTCCGAGCTGAAGCTCGCCGGTCTGGAGTTCTCCGTCGCCCACGCGCCCGGCCATACCAAGGGGTCGGTGACCTTCCGGATGCCCGAGACCACGGAGATCCCCTCCGTGTTCTTCTCCGGGGATCTGCTGTTCGCCGGCTCCGTCGGACGCACCGACCTGCCCGGCGGTGACATGGACGAGATGCTCGGATCGCTGGCCCGCGTGTGCCTGCCCCTCGACAACTCGACCGTGGTGCTGTCGGGACACGGTCCCCAGACGACCATCGGCCAGGAGCGCGCCACCAACCCCTACCTCAGGCAGGTGGCCTCCGGCCTCGGGAGCCCCGACGCTCCCCGACGAGGAATGTGACGACTCACGTGAGCACCTTCAAGGCCCCCAAGGGCACGTACGACCTCATCCCGCCGGTCTCGGCGACCTACCTCGCGGTCCGCGAGGCCATCGCGGCGCCCCTGCGCCGCTCGGGCTACGGCTACGTCGAGACCCCCGGCTTCGAGGACGTGAACCTCTTCGCCCGCGGCGTCGGCGAGTCCACCGACATCGTGACCAAGGAGATGTACGCCTTCGAGACCAAGGGCGGCAGCAAGCTCGCCCTGCGTCCCGAGGGCACCGCCTCGGTGCTCCGCGCCGCCCTGGAGGCCAACCTCCACAAGCAGGGCAACCTGCCGGTGAAGCTCTGGTACTCCGGCTCGTACTACCGCTACGAGCGCCCGCAGAAGGGCCGCTACCGGCACTTCTCGCAGGTCGGCGCCGAGGCGATCGGCGCCGAGGACCCGGCGCTCGACGCCGAGCTGATCATCCTGGCCGACGAGGCCTACCGCTCCCTGGGCCTGCGCGACTTCCGCATCCTGCTGAACTCGCTCGGCGACAAGGAGTGCCGTCCCGTCTACCGGGAGGCCCTCCAGGACTTCCTGCGCGGGCTCGACCTCGACGAGGACACCCTGCGCCGCGCCGAGATCAACCCGCTGCGCGTCCTCGACGACAAGCGCGAGGCCGTGCGCAAGCAGCTGACCGACGCCCCCCTCCTGCGCGACTACCTGTGCGACGCGTGCAAGGCGTACCACGAGGAGGTGCGCGCCCTGATCACCGCGGCGGGCGTGGTCTTCGAGGACGACGACAGGCTGGTGCGCGGCCTCGACTACTACACCCGCACCACCTTCGAGTTCGTCCACGACGGCCTCGGCTCGCAGTCGGCGGTCGGCGGCGGCGGCCGCTACGACGGCCTCTCCGAGATGATCGGCGGCCCCGCGCTGCCGTCGGTCGGCTGGGCGCTCGGCGTGGACCGCACGGTCCTCGCCCTGGAGGCCGAGGGCGTCGCCCTCGACCTGCCCTCCGCCACCAGCGTCTTCGCCGTCGCCCTGGGCGAGGAGGCCCGCCGGGTCCTCTTCGGCAAGGTCACCGAGCTGCGCAGGGCCGGGATCGCCGCGGACTTCTCCTTCGGCGGCAAGGGCCTCAAGGGCTCCATGAAGGACGCCAACCGCTCGGGCGCCCGCTTCGCCGTCGTCGCCGGCGAGCGCGACCTCGCCGAGGGCGTCGTCCAGCTCAAGGACATGGAGTCCGGCGAACAGCGGGCGGTCGCCCTGGACGGCCTCCTGGACGCGGTGCGGGCCGAACTGGCCTGATCACCGGCCGTACCCGACGGGGGCGGGGCCCGGCGCGCGCGAGCGGCCGGGCCCCGCCCTTATGTCCACCGAACGGTGGACACGGGCCTCCGTGCGGCAGAATGACCGGGACCGGCAGCCCGTGAGCGATGGATCGGAAACATGACGAAAGCAGCGCTGGACGCCCCGGAACGCGGCACGATCGGAGCGAGCCGCGCCTTCGCCTGGCTCCTGGTGGTCACGGGCGCGGCCGGACTGCTCGCCGCCTGGGTCATCACGATCGACAAGTTCAAGCTCCTGGAGGACCCCGGCTTCACCCCCGGGTGCAGCCTCAACCCGGTCGTCTCCTGCGGCAACATCATGAAGAGCGAGCAGGCCTCGGTCTTCGGCTTCCCCAACCCGATGCTCGGCCTCGTCGCGTACGGCATGGTGGTCGCGATCGGCGTCGGCCTGCTCGCCGGCGCCCGGTACCGCCGCTGGTACTGGCTCGGCCTCAACGCCGGCACCCTCTTCGGCGTCGTCTTCTGCGCCTGGCTCACCTACCAGTCGCTGTACGAGATCAACGCGCTCTGCCTGTGGTGCTGCCTGGCCTGGGTCGGGACCATCGTCATGTTCTGGTACGTGACCTCGCACAACGTGCGCCACGGCGTGATCCCCGCCCCGGCCGGCCTGAAGACCTTCTTCGGGGAGTTCACCTGGGTCCTGCCCGTCCTGCACGTCGGGATCATCGGGATGCTGGTCCTGACCCGCTGGTGGGACTTCTGGACGGGCTGATCCCGTCGGCGTTGTCGGCGGCGTGACCTAGGCTTCATGAACGTGGAGCCCGACCTCTTTACCGCAGCCGCCGAAGACCGCCAGGAGAAGGACCCGTCCAGCAGCCCGCTGGCCGTCCGGATGCGCCCCCGCACCCTCGACGAGGTGGTGGGGCAGCAGCACCTGCTCAAGCCCGGGTCGCCGCTGCGCCGGCTCGTGGGGGACGGCGACGGCGGCCCCGCCGGTGCCTCCTCCGTGATCCTCTGGGGTCCGCCGGGCATCGGGAAGACCACCCTGGCGTACGTCGTCTCCAAGGCCACGAACAAGCGGTTCGTGGAGCTGTCCGCGATCACCTCCGGCGTCAAGGAGGTCCGGGCCGTCATCGACGGGGCCCGGCGCGCGGCCGGCGGCTACGGCAGGGAGACCGTCCTCTTCCTCGACGAGATCCACCGCTTCTCCAAGGCCCAGCAGGACTCCCTGCTGCCGGCCGTCGAGAACCGCTGGGTGACGCTGATCGCCGCCACCACCGAGAACCCCTACTTCTCCGTGATCTCCCCGCTCCTCTCCCGCTCGCTGCTCCTCACCCTGGAGCCGCTGACCGACGAGGACCTGAAGGGCCTCCTCGCCCGGGCCCTCACGGACGAGCGCGGGCTCGGCGGGGCCGTGACCCTGCCCGGGGACGCCGAGTCCCACCTCCTGCGGGTCGCGGGCGGGGACGCCCGCCGCGCCCTGACCGCCCTGGAGGCCGCCGCCGGGGCGGCGATCGCCAAGGGCGAGGCGGAGATCACCCTCCAGACGGTCGAGGAGACCGTCGACCGGGCGGCCGTGAAGTACGACCGGGACGGCGACCAGCACTACGACGTGGCCAGCGCGCTCATCAAGTCGATCCGCGGCTCGGACGTGGACGCGGCCCTGCACTACCTGGCGCGGATGATCGAGGCGGGGGAGGACCCGCGCTTCATCGCGCGGCGCCTGATGATCTCCGCGAGCGAGGACATCGGCCTCGCCGATCCGAACGCCCTGCCGATCGCCGTCGCGGCGGCCCAGGCCGTCGCCATGATCGGCTTCCCGGAGGCGGCGCTGACCCTGAGCCACGCCACCATCGCCCTGGCCCTGGCCCCGAAGTCGAACGCGGCGACGACCGCGATCGGCGCCGCCCTCGCCGACGTGCGGGGCGGCCTCGCGGGCCCGGTCCCGTCGCACCTGCGCGACGGCCACTACAAGGGCGCGGCCAAGCTCGGCCACGCACAGGGCTACGTCTACCCGCACGACGTGCCCGGCGGCATCGCGGCCCAGCAGTACGCCCCGGACACGATCCACGGCCGCCGGTACTACGAGCCCACCCGCTACGGCGGGGAGGCGAGGTACGCGGACGTGGTGGAGTGGGCGCGGACGCGCCTGAGGGGCGAGGAGCCGCAGCGGTAGCGCGCTCAGGCGCGGGCGGCCTCGAAGAGCCGGTGCATCTCGCGGCGCAGCTCCGAGACCTCCCGCACCGGCTCGGGGAAGTCGAAGCGGGCGTCGAAGCAGTCCCCGGGGCCCGCGCTGAAGCGGATCCGCAGGCCGAAGCGGTCGAGGGCGAGCGGGGCCACGTCCCGGGTGGGGACGAGGGCGGCCGAGCGCTCGCCGAGCAGCGAGGTCAGCTCCCGCAGCCGGTCGCCGTGCGCCGCCGCCAGGTGCTGGAGCAGCTCCGTCTCGTGCGCGTGCAGCGGGTCGGGGGCGGCGGCCGCGAACTCCTCCGCGTCGATCCCGGCGGTGCCCCACAGGTCGTCCACGCGCGCCTCCCCGACCTCCAGGCGCAGCATCATGCGGCCCTGCTCGGCGACGCCCGGCAGGCAGGTGAGCCAGCCGGAGACCCAGGCGCGGCCCCGGATGCGGTGGGGGACGGAGACGGGGGCCACGTCCGTGAGCTCCAGGACGACCGGCAGCTCGTCGTCCACGGCGTGCGTGGCGGCCCGTACGGGCGGGGCGTCGGCGGCGTAGAGCAGGAAGATCTCACCGTCGGGCCCCACGGCCCGCGCCTCGGGCGCGAGCTGCTCGGGCCGGTGCCCCTCGGCCCCCGGGATCAGCAGCACGCCGGAGCATGTACTCTGTACGAGAGTTCGTGTGCGCTCGGCTGCTGACGGCATCCGCGCGATTTCAAGTCCGCTGGGACGCGGCTGACCATGAGCTGATCGGACCTCCGTCGTATCGATGCCATCCAGGGCTTCACCCGTGGTTGGGGCATCGTTCTTTGTGTTGCCGTCCGTGATGCGTGTGGTGTTCCCCGGGCGAGACATGCGATCTCCTTGAGTAAGGTGAGCCTAACCTAACCTACAACGGAGGTCTGGAGAACGTGCCTAACCAGTCGCGTCCCAAGGTCAAGAAGTCCCGTGCGCTCGGTATCGCGCTGACGCCGAAGGCCGTCAAGTACTTCGAGGCCCGCCCGTACCCGCCGGGCGAGCACGGCCGTGGTCGCAAGCAGAACTCGGACTACAAGGTCCGTCTGCTCGAGAAGCAGCGCCTGCGCGCCCAGTACGACATCAGCGAGCGCCAGATGGCCCGCGCCTACGACCGCGCCAAGAAGGCCGAGGGCAAGACGGGCGAGGCGCTGGTCGTCGAGCTCGAGCGTCGCCTCGACGCCCTGGTCCTGCGTTCGGGCATCGCCCGCACCATCTACCAGGCCCGCCAGATGGTCGTCCACGGCCACATCCAGGTCAACGGCCAGAAGGTCGACAAGCCGTCCTTCCGCGTCCGTCCGGACGACGTCGTCATGGTCCGCGAGCGCAGCCGCACCAAGCCGCTGTTCGAGGTCGCCCGCGAGGGTGGCTTCGCCGCCGACGGCGAGACCCCCCGCTACCTCCAGGTCAACCTGAAGGCGCTGGCGTTCCGCCTCGACCGCGACCCGAACCGCAAGGAGATCCCGGTCATCTGCGACGAGCAGCTGGTCGTCGAGTACTACGCCCGCTGACGCAGGCGCGGTACCGCCCACGCGGTGTTCAGCCCGCCGCTTCCCCGCCCTTTCCGGTGGGGGAGCCGGCGGGCTTCCGCGTTCCCGGCACCCCCGCCGACCGGCCCGTACGGAACGGGCGCGGCGTCGCGGGGCCGCCCGCGGCCGGACCCCGGCGCCCGGCGAGCGCACGCTCCACCACCGCGTCCAGCGAGAGCCCCCGGCCCTCCCGGAACGCCTCCTCGTACGCCTCCGCGCCCAGCGCCTCGCGTGCCCGCCCCTCGCACAGCCGCCCCGGGCCGCCGAACGACTCCGAGCCGAAGAGCCGGACGCCCACCGCGTCCCACACCGGCACCGCCGCCCCCTGGAACACCGCGGCCTCCGCCGGGTCCCCCTCGCTCACCGTCACGAGGGCGAGCAGCTCGATCGCCAGGACGAGCCCGACCAGGTCGTGGAAGACGTGGTTGACCGAGACGCACTCGGTCAGCAGCTCCCGCGCCTCCCCGTACGCGTCCCGGGTCCACGCCGCGTACGCCAGGACGTAGAGGGCGTACGCCCGCGTCCACAGCTCCCCGCGCTCCTCGCAGATCTCCCGGACCTCCCGGCAGAGAACCGCCGCCCCCTCCGGATCGCCCCGGAAGGCCCGCGCCATCGCCACCTCGACCTGGCCCATCAGCACGTTGCTGTTCAGCTCGCCCAGCTCCCGGTAGGAGTCGAGCGCCCGCCCGATCAGCTCCTCCGCGCGCGCCGCGTCGTCCGTGAGCAGCGCCAGACAGCCCATCCGGTGCGTCGCGTACGCCTCCGCCAGCGCGTTCCCCGAGGACCTGGCCCGCTCCCCGCACTCGTGGAGCGCCGCCACCGCCGCCGTGCCGTCCCCCTGGAGGACCGCCACGTACCCCAGCACCCACAGCGCCTTCAGCCGCGCCCCCTGGTGCCCGGAGTCGAGCGCGAGCGCCCGGTCCAGCCAGTACCGGCCCTCCGTGAGGCGCCCGCAGCCCGCCCAGGCGAACCAGAGCGTGCCCGCCAGGTGCTGGGCGAGGTGCGCGTCCTCCGGAAGTTCCAGGCACAGCTCCAGGGCCGCCCGCAGCTGGGGCAGCGCCACGTCCGTGCGGGCCGCCACCTCCGCCTGGCGCGGACTGAACCACTCCAGCTCGCACCAGGTGGCCAGGCCCATGTACCAGTCGCGGTGCCGGCGCCGCATCCGCTCCGTGTCGCCGAGCGCCGCCAGCCACTCCGCCCCGTACGCGGCGACCGTCCCCAGCATCCGGTAGACGGGGCCCGCGGGCGTGTCCTCGCGCGACACGAGCGACTGCGCGAGCAGCCCCCCGAGCAGGTCCAGGATCCGCTCCGGCGGCAGCTCGCGGCCCCCGCACACGTACTCCACCGCCTCCAGGTCGAAGGGGCCCGCGAACACCGAGAGCCGCGCCCACAGCAGCCGCTCCCTCGGCGTGCACAGCTCGTGGCTCCAGCCGATCGCCGTCCGCAGCGTCCGGTGGCGGGGGAGCGCCCCGCGCTCGCCGTCCGCGAGGAGCCGGAAGCGGTCGTCGAGCCGGTGCAGCATCTGCTCGACGGAGAGCAGGGGGAGCCGCCCGGCGGCCAGTTCGACGGCGAGCGGGATCCCGTCCAGGCGCCGGCACAACTCCCTTACGGCCTCGGGAACTTCGGAGGGACCGGGGCCCCTGCCGCTCGGCGCGTCCGACTCCGCGGGAGTGCCCGCACCCACCGGGAGCACCGGCGCGCCCGCCTCCGCCGCCCGCTCGGCCAGCAGGGCCACCGCGTCCGCCTCGTCCATCGGCGCCAGCGGGAACACCGCCTCGCCCGCCACCCGCAGGGGCCGGCGCCCGGTCGCGAGGACGGTGAGGCCCGGCGCGTGCGCGAGCAGCTCCCGCACCAGCGGCGCACAGCTCTCCACCAGGTGCTCGAAACCGTCGAGCACCAGCAGCATCCGCCGCTCCGCCAGGTGCTCCTTCAGCGCCTCGCGCGGCGGCCTCGGCGTGTGGTCCGTGAGGCCGAGCGCCTCGGCCAGGGCGTGCGCCACCAGATCCGGATCGCGCAGCGGCGCGAGGTCGGCGAGCCCGATCCCGTCGCCGTGGCGCTCCCGCACCCCCGCCGCCGTCCGCAGGGCGAGCCGCGTCTTGCCGACCCCGCCCACCCCCACGACCGTGACCAGGCGGGACGTCCCGAGGAGCGCCGCCAGTGCGGCCTGCTCGGCGGCCCGCCCGACGAACCGGTTCAGCTCCGCCGGGAGATTGCTCCGTCGCATGGGACACGGAGCGTACTCACCCCCGCGCGCTGCGTACAACCGGATCCCGTGACCGGCGTCTCGCGCGCGGTAATGCGGTACGGCGCGACAGCCCGGGCGCGATAGGGTCGGGGGACGACTTTTCACATGGCCCAACGACAGCAGAGAGCGGTGCAGCGTGACCGGTGGAGAGGTTGCCGGGATCCTGGTGGCCGTCTTCTGGGCGATCCTCGTCTCCTTCCTCGCCGTGGCGCTGGCGAGACTGGCGCAGACGCTCAGGGCGACCACCAAACTCGTGGCGGACGTGACGGAGCAGGCCGTGCCCCTGCTGGCCGAGGCCTCCGCGACCGTGCGTTCGGCGCAGACCCAGCTCGACCGGGTCGACGCCATCGCCTCGGACGTCCAGGAGGTCACCTCCAACGCCTCCGCGCTCTCCACCACCGTCGCCTCCACCTTCGGCGGCCCGCTCGTCAAGGTGGCCGCCTTCGGCTACGGCGTGCGCCGGGCGCTCGGCCGGAGCCGGGACGGGGAGGACGCGCCGCGCGCCTCCGCGCGCCGCACCGTGATCGTGGGCCGTACCGTGCCGTCCATGCGACGCCGGAAACAGAAGGGCTGAGCCGCGATGTTCCGCCGCACGTTCTGGTTCACGGCCGGCGCAGCCGCCGGCGTGTGGGCCACCGCCAAGGTCAACCGGAAGCTGAAGCAGCTGACCCCCGAGAGCCTCGCGGCCCAGGCCGCGAACAAGGCCGTCGAGACCGGCCACCGGCTCAAGGACTTCGCCCTCGACGTGAGGGCGGGCATGGTCCAGCGGGAGGCCGAGCTGGGGGAGGCGCTCGGACTCGAAGCCTCCGCCGACCCGGCCGCGGCACAGGGCGGGGAGCTCCCGGAGCCCCGCCGCAGGACCGCCCTCGGTCCCACCCCGCCCCCGTATTTCACCCTTCCCAAGAGTTCGTACAACCGGAATGAGGACCACTGATGGAGTCGGCTGAAATCCGCCGCCGCTGGCTGAGCTTCTTCGAGGAGCGCGGGCACACCGTCGTCCCTTCGGCGTCGCTCATCGCGGACGACCCGACTCTGCTGCTCGTCCCCGCCGGCATGGTGCCCTTCAAGCCCTACTTCCTGGGCGAGGTCAAGCCGCCCTTCTCGCGCGCCTCCAGCGTGCAGAAGTGCGTGCGCACCCCCGACATCGAAGAGGTCGGCAAGACCACCCGCCACGGCACGTTCTTCCAGATGTGCGGCAACTTCTCCTTCGGCGACTACTTCAAGGAAGGCGCCATCAAGCTCGCCTGGGAGCTGCTGACCACCCCGGTGGAGCACGGCGGCTACGGGCTGGAGCCGGAGAAGCTCTGGATCACCGTCTACCAGGAGGACGACGAGGCCGAGCAGATCTGGCGCGACGTCGTCGGCGTCCCCGCCGAGCGCATCCAGCGCCTCGGCAAGAAGGACAACTACTGGTCCATGGGCGTCCCCGGTCCCTGCGGCCCCTGCTCCGAGATCAACTACGACCGCGGCCCCGAGTTCGGCGTCGAGGGCGGCCCGGCCGTCAACGACGAGCGGTACGTGGAGATCTGGAACCTGGTCTTCATGCAGTACGAGCGCGGCGAGGGCACGGGCAAGGACGACTTCCCGATCCTCGGCGAGCTGCCGTCGAAGAACATCGACACGGGCCTCGGCCTGGAGCGCCTGGCGATGATCCTCCAGGGCGTCCGGAACATGTACGAGACGGACACCCTCCAGGTCGTCATCGACAAGGCCACCGAGCTCACCGGCGTCGCCTACGGCAAGGCCCACGACAGCGACGTCTCGCTGCGCGTGGTCGCCGACCACATGCGCACCTCCGTCATGCTCATCGGCGACGGCGTCACCCCCGGCAACGAGGGCCGCGGCTACGTGCTGCGCCGCATCATGCGCCGCGCCGTCCGCAACATGCGCCTGCTCGGCGCCACCGGACCGGTCGTCCAGGACCTTGTCGACACCGTGATCGGGACGATGGGCGAGCAGTACCCGGAGCTGGTCACCGACCGCAAGCGCATCGAGACCGTCGCCCTCGCCGAGGAGGCCGCCTTCCTCAAGGCCCTCCGCGGCGGCACCAACATCCTCGACACCGCCGTCACCGAGACCAAGGCCTCCGGCGGCACGGTCCTCTCCGGCGACAAGGCGTTCCTGCTCCACGACACCTGGGGCTTCCCGATCGACCTCACCCTGGAGATGGCCGCCGAGCAGGGCCTCTCCGTGGACGAGACCGGGTTCCGCCGCCTGATGAAGGAGCAGCGGGACCGCGCCAAGGCCGACGCCAAGGCCAAGAAGACCGGCCACGCCGACGTCACCGCCTACCGGGAGATCGCCGACACCAGCGGCGCCACCCAGTTCACCGGCTACACCAGCACCGAGGGCGAGACCACGGTCGTCGGCCTCCTCGTCAACGGCGTCCCCTCGCCGGCCGCCTCCGAGGGCGACGAGGTCGAGGTCGTCCTCGACCGCACCCCGTTCTACGCCGAGGGCGGCGGCCAGATCGCCGACCAGGGCCGCATCAAGCTGCACAGCGGCGCCGTCATCGACGTCCGCGACGTCCAGCAGCCGGTCCCGGGCGTCTCGGTGCACAAGGGTTCCGTGCAGGTCGGCGAGGTGACCGTGGGCGCCACCGCCTACGCCGCCATCGACGTGCGCCGCCGCCGGGCCATCGCCCGCGCCCACTCGGCCACCCACCTCACCCACCAGGCCCTGCGCGACGCCCTCGGCCCGACGGCCGCCCAGGCCGGTTCCGAGAACCAGCCCGGTCGCTTCCGCTTCGACTTCGGCTCGCCGAACGCCGTGCCCGGCGCGGTCCTCACCGACGTCGAGCAGAAGATCAACGAGGTCCTCTCGCACGAGCTGGAGGTCCACGCCGAGGTCATGCCGATCGACGAGGCCAAGCGCCAGGGCGCCATCGCCGAGTTCGGCGAGAAGTACGGCGAGCAGGTCCGCGTCGTCACCATCGGCGACTTCTCCAAGGAGCTGTGCGGCGGCACCCACGTCCGCAACACCGCCCAGCTGGGTCTGGTGAAGCTGCTCGGCGAGTCCTCCATCGGCTCCGGCGTGCGCCGCATCGAGGCCCTCGTCGGCGTCGACGCGTACAACTTCCTCGCCAGGGAGCACACGGTCGTCGCCCAGCTCCAGGAGCTGGTCAAGGGCCGTCCGGAGGAGCTGCCGGAGAAGATCTCCTCCATGCTCGGCAAGCTGAAGGACGCCGAGAAGGAGATCGAGAAGTTCCGCGCGGAGAAGGTCCTCCAGGCCGCCGCCGGTCTCGTCGACTCCGCCCGCGACATCCGCGGCGTCGCCCTGGTGACCGGCCGGGTCCCGGACGGCACCGCCGCCGACGACCTGCGCAGGCTGGTCCTCGACGTGCGCGGCCGCATCTCGGGCGGTCGCCCGGCCGTCGTCGCCCTGTTCACCACGGTCAACGGCAAGCCGCTGACGGTCATCGCCACCAACGAGGCCGCCCGCGAGCGCGGCCTCAAGGCCGGCGAGCTGGTCCGCACGGCCGCCAAGACCCTCGGCGGCGGTGGCGGCGGCAAGCCGGACGTCGCCCAGGGCGGCGGCCAGAACCCGGAGGCCGTCGGCGAGGCCATCGCCGCCGTCGAGCGCCTCGTGGGGGAGACGGCGTGACGATGCGCCGCGGCCGCCGTATCGCGGTGGACGTCGGGGACGCCCGGATCGGGGTCGCCTCGTGCGACCCCGACGGGGTCCTCGCCACGCCGGTGGAGACCGTGCCGGGACGCGACGTCCCGGCCGCCCACCGGAGGCTCCGCCAGATCGTCGAGGAGTACGAGCCGATCGAGGTCGTCGTGGGCCTGCCCCGCTCGCTCAGCGGGCGGGAGGGTCCGGCCGCGACCAAGGTCCGCGCCTTCGCCCGGGAGATGGCGAAGGGCGTCGCCCCCGTGCCGGTCCGGCTGGTCGACGAGCGGATGACGACGGTCACCGCCACCCAGGGCCTGCGCGCCTCCGGGGTGAAGGCGAAGAAGGGCCGCTCGGTCATCGACCAGGCCGCCGCCGTGATCATCCTCCAGAACGCTCTTGAGTCCGAACGGGTATCGGGTAATCCTCCCGGCGAGGGCGTCGAAGTGGTCATCTGATCGCGATACGGTAACGTTCCGCGCGATGCGGCGGTGTTCGAACAGCTGCCGCACTACGTAGAGGCGGATCGTCCGGAAGCCTCGCGGCTGTTTTGGGGATCGATGACTGAGTATGGCCGGGGCCCTGGCTCCGAACCGTGGCACCCCGGGGACCCGCTCTACGGGGACCAGGGGTGGGAGGGCCAGCAGCAGTACCCGCATCCGCAGCAGCCGGGCCAGTACGACCAGGGCGGCCACGGCTACCAGGAGCCCTACGGGCAGGGCGGCCAGGGATACCAGGACCCCTACGGGCAGCAGTACCAGCAGCAACAGCCGCCGCAGGGCTACGCCGATCCGCAGTACCAGCAGCAGCAGTACCCGTCGCAGTACCAGCAACAGCAGCCGTACGACCAGCAGCAGCCGCACCAGCAGCAGTACGGGACGGGACAGCCGGGCGATTACGACACGCCCGGACACCTCGGACAGCAGTACGACGGCACCTGGGAGAGCGGCCAGGCGGCGATGGCCTACGGCGCGCCCCCGGCCGACCCGTACGGCGGCCAGAACCCTGACCTGTACGGCACGCCCGACGCCTATCCGCCGCCCCGTCCCCCCGGCCACCGGCAGAACCCGCCGGAGCCGGTGGTCGACTGGGCGCCGGAGGAGGAGACGCGCCGGGGGCCGGAGCCCGGTCCGGAGCCGGAGGAGGAGAACCACCCCTTCTTCACCGGCGAGGACGGCCGTGGCCCCGGCCGCGGCGGAGAAGACGTCCGCGAGGACGACTACGACGACGGGTACGACGAGGAGCCGGCGGCCGGCCGGGGCTCCCGCGGCGACGACCGCGACCGCCGCGGCAGGGACAAGAAGCGCAAGGGCAAGAACGGCGTGGCCTGCCTGGTCGTCGCCGTCGTCCTGGTGGGCGGCGTCGGCGGCGTCGGCTACTTCGGCTACCAGTTCTGGCAGGGCCGGTTCGCCGAGGTGCCCGACTACGCGGGCAGCGGCACCGGCGAGGTCCAGGTCGAGATCCCGAAGGGGTCGTACGGCTCCGACATCGGCAACATCCTGAAGAAGGCCGGGGTCGTCAAGAGCGTCGACGCCTTCACCTCGGCACAGCTGAAGAACCCCAAGGGCAACTCCATCCAGGCCGGCGTCTACACGCTGAAGAAGGAGATGTCGGCGGAGACCGCGGTCAAGCTGATGCTCGACCCGGCGAGCCAGGCCAACCTCATCATCCCCGAGGGCAAGCGGAACGCCTGGGTCTACGAGACGCTCGACCAGCGCCTGGACCTCAAGCCCGGCACCACCAAGGAGGTCGCGCTCGCGAAGGCGGGCTCCCTGGGCCTGCCCGACTGGGCCAAGAAGCACCCCGACATCAAGGACCCGCTGGAAGGATTCCTCTTCCCGGCGAGCTACCCGGTCGCGAAGGGCAGCAAGCCCGAGGACGCCCTGCGCAGGATGGTGACCCGCGCGAACCAGGAGTACAACAAGCTGGACCTGGACGCGAAGGCGAAGGCGCTGGGCGTCGAAGGGCCCTGGGAGCTGCTGACGGTGGCGAGCCTCGTCCAGGTCGAGGGCAAGTACAAGCACGACTTCGACAAGGTCGCGCGCGTGGTCTACAACCGGCTCAAGCCCGGCAACACGGAGACCGTGGGCCGTCTGGAGTTCGACTCGACGGTGAACTACCTCAAGGGGCAGAGCACCCTCGACGTCGGCACGGTCGACGCCATGCGCAAGATCGACGACCCGTACAACACGTACAAGGTGACCGGGCTCGTCCCCGGGCCCATCAGCAACCCCGGCATGGAGGCGCTCCAGTCCGCGATCAAACCCGCGGCCGGCCCGTGGTACTACTTCGTCTCGATCAACGAGGACAAGACCGTCTTCTCCGTGACGAACGAGGAGCACAACCGGAACGTCGCGGAGTACGAGAAGCAGCGGAAGCAGGGGCAGTGAGCAAGCAGCGTCGCGCGGCGGTCCTGGGATCGCCGATCGCCCACTCCCTCTCCCCGGTCCTGCACCGCGCCGCGTACGCCGAACTCGGCCTGGACGACTGGTCGTACGAGCGCTTCGAGGTCGACGAGGCGGCGCTTCCGGGATTCGTGGGCGAGCTGGACGGCAGTTGGGCCGGGCTCTCCCTGACCATGCCGCTCAAGCGGGCGGTCATCCCGCTGCTCGACGAGGTCAGCGACACGGCCGCGTCCGTGGAGGCCGTCAACACCGTCGTCCTCCGCGAGGACGGACGGCGGGTCGGCGACAACACCGACGTCCCCGGCATGATCGCCGCCCTGCGCGAGCGCGGCGTCGAGAAGGTGGAGGCCGCCGCCGTCCTCGGCGCCGGCGCCACCGCCTCCTCCGCGCTCGCCGCCCTCGCCCGCATCTGCGCCGGGCCCGTCACCGCGTACGTGCGGAGCGAGGCGCGGGCCGAGGAGATGCGCGGCTGGGGCGAGCGGCTCGGCGTGGACGTGCGCACCGCCGACTGGGAGCGCGCGGCGGAGGCCTTCGAGGCCCCGCTGGTGATCGCGACCACCCCCGCCGGTACGACGAACGCCCTGGCCACCGCCGTCCCCGACCGGGTCGGCACCCTCTTCGACGTCCTCTACGACCCCTGGCCCACCCCGCTGGCCGCCGCCTGGTCCGACCGCGGCGGCAAGGTCGTCGGCGGCCTCGACCTCCTCGTCCACCAGGCCGTCCTCCAGGTGGAGAGGATGACGGGCGTGCCGCGGGCGCCGCTCGCGGCCATGCGGGCGGCGGGGGAGCGGGCGCTGGCGGCCCGGTAGGCTCTCGTGGGCGCCGGGGACCGACCGGCGCCGGAGGGGGGACGCGGGGGACATGAGCGGGGAACTGGTGCTGGCGTCCAAGTGGGACGCCGCCTTCGACGTGGTGCGCTTCCTGTACGTGGGGTTCTTCAGTGACCTGCCCGCGTGGGTGCGGTACACCGTGCTGGGGCTCTTCGGGTCGACCGTCGCGTACGGCTTCCTCTCCTGGCTGCGGAACAGGTCCGCCACGGCCCCGGACGACGGGGAAACCGTCCCGGACCCCGAGACGCCCGTCCGATGGCTGGACGGCCGTCCAAGGGGGCGCTCCGGACGTGGGAGGATCGGGGGTGGCGGGCCAGGGCCGCGCACCCGGGCGCGCCGTCGCAGTGCCAGGCGCGAGCATGAGGAGCATCGTTGAGCAGGTTGCGTTGGCTGACGGCCGGCGAATCCCACGGACCCGCGCTGGTCGCGACCCTCGAGGGTCTGCCCGCCGGCGTCCCGGTCACCACGGAGCTGGTGGCGGACCACCTCGCGCGGCGACGCCTCGGCTATGGACGCGGCGCCCGGATGAAGTTCGAGCAGGACGAGATCACCTTCCTCGGCGGCGTCCGGCACGGCCTCTCCCTCGGCTCCCCGATCGCCGTCATGGTCGGCAACACCGAGTGGCCCAAGTGGGAGAAGGTCATGTCGGCCGACCCGGTCGACCCCTCGGAGCTCAAGGAGACGGGCCGCAACGCGCCCCTGACCCGGCCCCGGCCCGGCCACGCCGACCTCGCCGGCATGCAGAAGTACGGCTTCGACGAGGCCCGGCCGATCCTGGAGCGCGCCAGCGCCCGCGAGACCGCCGCCCGCGTCGCCCTCGGCGCCGTCGCCCGCTCCTTCCTCAAGGAGGCCGCAGGCATCGAGATCGTCTCGCACGTGGTCGAGCTGGCCGCAGCCAAGGCGCCGTACGGCCTCTACCCGACCCCCGCCGACGTCGAGAGGCTCGACGCCGACCCGGTGCGCTGCCTCGACGCCGACGCGTCGAAGGCGATGGTCGCCGAGATCGACCAGGCCCACAAGGACGGCGACACCCTCGGCGGCGTCGTCGAGGTCCTCGCCTACGGCGTGCCCGTCGGCCTCGGCTCGCACGTCCACTGGGACCGGCGCCTCGACGCCCGGCTCGCCGCCGCCCTCATGGGCATCCAGGCCATCAAGGGCGTCGAGGTCGGCGACGGCTTCGAACTCGCCCGCGTGCCCGGCTCGAAGGCCCACGACGAGATCGTCCGCACCGACGAGGGCATCAAGCGCTCCTCCGGCCGCTCCGGCGGCACCGAGGGCGGCCTCACCACCGGCGAGCTGCTGCGCGTCCGCGCCGCGATGAAGCCGATCGCGACCGTCCCGCGCGCCCTCGCCACCGTCGACGTCGCCACCGGCGAGGCCACCGTCGCCCACCACCAGCGCTCCGACGTCTGCGCCGTCCCCGCCGCCGGCATCGTCGCCGAGGCCATGGTCGCGCTCGTCCTCGCCGACGCCGTCCTGGAGAAGTTCGGCGGCGACAGCGTCCCCGAGACCCGGCGCAACGTGGGGTCGTACCTCGACAACCTGCGCATCCGGTGACCGCCGGACCCCTGGTCGTCCTCGTCGGACCGATGGGATCCGGCAAGTCCACGGTGGGCGCGCTCCTGGCCGAGAGGCTGGGCGCGCCCTACCGGGACACCGACGCCGACATCGTCGCCGCCGAGGGACGCGAGATCTCCGACATCTTCGTCGAGGACGGCGAGGAACGCTTCCGCGCCCTGGAGCGGGACGCCGTCGCCCGGGCCGTCGCCGAGCACGAGGGCGTCCTCGCCCTCGGCGGCGGCGCGGTCCTCGACGCCGGCACCCGCGCCCTGCTCGCCGGACTGCCCGTCGCGTACCTCTCCATGGACGTCGAGGAGGCGGTCCGCCGCGTCGGCCTCGGCGCCGCCCGGCCGCTGCTCGCCGTCAACCCGCGCCGTCAGTGGCGCGAGCTGATGGAGGCGCGCCGCCACCTCTACACCGAAGTCGCCCGGGCCGTCGTCACCACCGACGACCGCACCCCCGAAGAGGTCGCGGACGCGGTCCTCTCAGCACTGGAAATCAAGAAGGACGCATGACGACGGACCAGGACGTGACCCGCATCCACGTGGCCGGCAGCGCGGGCACGGATCCGTACGAGGTACTGGTCGGCCGGCAGCTCCTCGGCGAGCTGCCCGCCCTGATCGGCGACCGGGCCAAGCGGGTCGCCGTGATCCACCCCGAGGCGCTCGCCGACACCGGCGAGGCGCTGCGCGCGGACCTCGCCGAGCAGGGCTACGAGGCGGTCGCCATCCAGGTGCCGAACGCCGAGGAGGCCAAGACCGTCGAGGTCGCCGCCTACTGCTGGAAGGCCCTGGGCCAGACCGGCTTCACCCGCACCGACGTCGTCGTCGGCGTCGGCGGTGGCGCCACCACCGACCTGGCCGGCTTCGTCGCCGCGACCTGGCTGCGGGGCGTGCGCTGGATCGCCGTGCCGACCACGGTCCTGGCCATGGTCGACGCGGCCGTCGGCGGCAAGACGGGCATCAACACCGCCGAGGGCAAGAACCTCGTCGGCGCCTTCCACCCGCCCGCCGGGGTCATCTGCGACCTCGCCGCCCTCGACTCGCTCCCGGTCCACGACTACGTCAGCGGCCTCGCGGAGATCATCAAGGCCGGCTTCATCGTCGACCCGGTGATCCTCGACCTCATCGAGGAGGACCCGCAGGCGGCCCGCACCCCGGCCGGACCGCACACCGCCGAGCTGCTCGTCCGCTCGATCCGGGTCAAGGCCGAGGTCGTCTCCGGCGACCTCAAGGAGTCCGGCCGCCGCGAGATCCTCAACTACGGCCACACCCTCGCCCACGCCATCGAGAAGAACGAGCGCTACAAGTGGCGCCACGGCGCGGCCGTCTCCGTCGGCATGGTCTTCGCCGCCGAGCTCGGCCGCCTGGCCGGAAGGCTCGACGACGCCACCGCCGACCGGCACCGCGCGATCCTGGAGTCCGTCGGCCTGCCGCTCACCTACCGCGGCGACCAGTGGCCCAAGCTCCTGGAGACCATGCGGGTCGACAAGAAGTCCCGCGGCGACCTGCTGCGCTTCATCGTGCTCGACGGGATCGGCAGGCCGACCGTCCTGGAGGGCCCCGACCCGGCCGTCCTGATCGCGGCGTACGGCGAGGTGTCGGCGTGAGCGAGCCGCGTCCGGTACTGGTGCTCAACGGCCCCAACCTGGGCCGCCTCGGCTCCCGCGAGCCCGACATCTACGGCGCCACCTCCTACAAGGGGCTCGTCGAGTCCTGCCGCGCCCTCGGCGCGGAGCTCGGCTTCGACGTCGAGGTGCGGGAGACCAACGACGAGGGCGAGATGATCCGCTGGCTCCACGAGGCGGCGGACGGCTCGGTCCCGGTCGTCATCAACCCCGGCGCTTTCACGCACTACTCGTACGGGATGAGGGACGCGGCCGCCCAGCGGACCGCGCCGCTGATCGAGGTGCACATCTCGAACCCGTACGCCCGCGAGGAGTTCCGGCACACCTCGGTGGTCGCGGCCGTGGCGACCGGGACGGTCGCCGGGTTCGGCATCGGCTCCTACCGGCTGGCGCTGCGGGCGCTCGCCGAGGAACTGTCCGGCTGACGGGGCACCAGGAAGCGCCCCCGGCCGTTCCCCTGTGGGGGCGGGGGCGCTCGGGAACGGTAACGTTCCGCCGTCCGGGTACACGACCGGTCCCGGGTGACAACAGGCGTACGAGACGGAGTGGCACCGGATGCAGCACGCAGTGGGGGGCCCGCTGCCACCGCACGAGCGGTCGGGCGGGGCGCCCGGCCCCGTTCCCGCGGCGGGGGACGCCGACCGGGGCGGTCGGCCGCCCGTACCGGGGGACACCCCCTACCCGGCGCCGGGCGCCGGCTCCCGCCTCGGCGTCCACCCCGCCGTCCCCGGCGGGACCCCCGCGCCCCGGCACCCGGCCCCGCCGCCGCCCCCGCACCCGGCGCCGTCTCCCACGGGAGCGGGACCGGGAGCGCAGGTGTGGGGCGCGAGCGCGTCCGGCGGCATACCCGGGCACTCCC
>NZ_LGEG01000214.1 GCF_001280125.1 Streptomyces sp. NRRL F-6492 | reverse complement strand
TCAGAGCCCACAACCCGTCAGGAACAAGACGAGAGGAAAGATCGACAGCCACAAGCGCCATCATGCCCCATGCAGCTCAGACCATGTGAGACAACCTCTTAGTGAAGGACGACGACCTTCACGACGTCAGTGATCCGGTTGGTGCTGTAACGGAGCTTCCGCAGAAGGCACCGGCCCTTCAGAACAGCCGTAGCATACTCACCCACACAGCGAATGCCGGCGCTTCCAGCGCTTGAGCCGATGCCTCCGGAAGGGAACTCGGATGTACCGGCCGACACCCTGGTACGCCTTGTCCGCACAGCACGCTCCAGCCCCCGCGACAGGATCCTGTCCAGGGTGACGAACGCCTTCGTCCTGACGGACTTCACCGCCTCGGCCAAGGTCGGTACGAGAGCGGCCAGGACTCATACGGCCTCGCGTATGCCCCGGCAGACGGTAGTAATCCCGATTCCGAACCCGGTGGCAAGTCGAGCGTAGGTACCGCCGCACCGTAGACGGGCCAAGGTAAACAGGGCCTGACGGATGGCGGGCAGTCATTGTCACCGCACACCGATCTCCCGCTGCCGGACCGTGAGCCGCCCGGTCAGGTCGAAAAGGGCTCAATGACGTATGTCGTCCTTGGTGCCACCGGCAGGCACGCGGGTCGGGTGCATGTGCCTCGTTTCTTCACCGGGACGGTTGTCGGCGGAGGGCCCAACAGTTCGGCGCCTCCTGCGCGTCCGTGAGGACAGACCCTGCGTCATCTCGGCGAACCACCAGGTACCCGCCACTACGCACGCCATCAGAAACCCACTCACCACAGCCGTGCGCCAAGGTGCCTGCTCCACCCGCCACTCCACGACGGTCAGTGCCACCCATCCGACTACCAGCACGCACGCGACCCGTACACGTCGATGTTTGAACATGTCCACCCGCTACCCGAGACAGTAGCGATCACACCACCGTCCTCCAACGCTCATGGTCAATCGGCAGTGCCGGCGCATCGGCTGGTCGCCACGCTGATCCATCTGCGGCGTGAGAAGAAGAAGCAGAACATGATGAAGGCTGTCGTCATTGCCGACACCCAGGGCCGCACGCTCTGGGCGGATGCCGTACCACCAGGGTGGATGCACGACGTGACCGCCCCACGCAACGAAGGAATCACGACCTGCTCCCAGTACTTTCCCGGCGTGGAAGTGCTCCTGGACGAGAGCTGCCTCGGCCTCGTCTCCGACCGCACCGCCAACACCTGACCACGACCCCGATCAGGTGAATACAGCTCCACCACTGTCACGCACCAGCTCGTAAGGCTGCACCGGCAGCAAAGGTGCTATCCGTTCACACGCTTCATCCGTCAGCTCGCCTCGGCGGACGGCAGAATCCATGCTCGGACACGTCCTCGTCCGCCGACGCCGATGTTCGGGGCCGAGGGAAAACGGCGGGCTGAAGCACGCGACCACGAAGGGGAAGTCCCGTGTACGACCGGGGTGCAGGCCGTCACCGGTTCACTGTGGCGGCCGCCCTCACGGACAACGCGTCGACGGGGCGGGGGTCCCCATCCGCGTCTGGCTGCTTTCGCGAGCGGTCCGGCCGTGGCGCTTCACATGGACGCCATGGGCGCCGCGGGGCGGTCGAGCCGTTCTACGTCGTTCAGAAAGTCGAGCTCGTCGAAAGGAGTACCGGTGTAGAAGCGCTGCCACAGATCGGCCACCTCAAAAGGCCTTTCCAGCAGTGAGAGGTGGTCGGTCTCCTTGACCGTGGTGAACCGTGCGCGAGGGAAGAGCCCCGCCACCTGACGGCTGTGGGAGGGCGGCGTGAGGGTGTCGTACTCGCCGGTGAAGGCCAGACAGGGGACATCGGGCAGCGGTCCTGAGGCGTACACGCCGTGGCGGAGTACGCGGTCGCTGTGCTCGGCGTCCATGCGCAGTTCGTGCGCGGTGCGGTTCGTGCCCTGCCGGAGGAGCATACGGGCCATGACGTTGCGTTTGCGGACGGGCCCGAGTTCCTCGGGCGCTGTGAACGCCGCCACCATGCCGGAGGCGTAGCCGACCCGGTCCCCCCGTCGCAGCATCTCCTCCCATCCGGCGACCGCCGCTTTGAAGTTCTCGGGCACGACCAGCGTCGTACCTGCCAGGATCATGCTCCTCACGGCCTCCGGGTGGCGTTGCGCGAAGCGCAGGGCGACGTTGCCTCCGTAGCAGGCCCCCATCAGGTGCACGACGGGATGTCCGAGATCGGTGATCATGTGGTGGACCGCGTCGGCCAGGAAGTCCAAACCGTAGGTGGCCGGCAGGAAGTCGGCGGACCCGTAACCCGGCAGGTCCACGGTGATGACCGCGGCTGTTGGCGTCAGCCGCGTCTCGTGCCTCACCCAGGTGTAGCGGTCCTGTGAGGAGCCTCCCAGGACCACCACCGGCACGGTGCCCGGCTCGGCCGGCGACCCTACGACCCGCGCGTCGTAGGCGAAGCCCTCGTACGACAACCTGTGTTCCGTAACAGTCTCGTTCGCACTGGCCCTGCTGACTTCCACCGTCACCGCGGGTCCTCCTCGTCGTCCGTGCTTCCGGGCGTGGACGCGTCGGGCTCGACGGCCCCGGCAGAACCGGCGTCACCGGCCGCAGCGGTGCGTCGGACCCCGCATGGCCGGCCCCGGCCGGTGAGGGCCGCGTCGGCGCCATCGCCGCGGGACGCGGGCGGGGTCTTGTCGTCACCGCTCCCGCCGACGCGCACCGATCCCGCGGAACGATTCCGCAGTGGTGTCGGTACGACGAAAATCCCGAGAGCGTCCACGCTCTGTGAACGACTTCGATCTGATCCTGTCACTGGTGCAACGAGAATGGTTGGGGTCGCCGACGAGCCGTGGGGAGGCGGCCGTCGGCCGATCGGTCGGCCCTGCCGCCGTTCCGGTGAACGGGCGGGCTCACCAGGCCGCCGCGAAGGCCCCGTCGGGGAGGATCGGACCCGTGGCACGGACGTCGAGTCCGGTCGCGACGCCCACGTCGTCCGCCACCACCCGGCAGCGCGGCCCGGGCCGGTGTGCAGGACGTGTCTCAGCGGGCCTGCACACCGGTCGGGCGGTTCCTACGTCTTGGCAGGAGTGGGCTCCGGCGGGTCTTGCAGACGTGCCTGGATGGTCCGGCAGGTGTGTTCGATCTCGAGGTCGAGGGCGACCGCGCCGATCCAGCCCTGGTCGTAGCGGTGGGGTTGTGCGAGGGCGGCCCGGATCTGGGGTAGGGCCGGACGGGCGGCTTGCCCCATGCGGTCGAGGCAGGCGACGACGAAAGAGGCGCTGGCATCGTCGTTCTTCCAGGCGTCCAGCAGTACCGGCAGCACAATGCCGATCCGGCCGGTGCCGTCTATGTTCCACAGGGCTGACGCGGTGTGGATCAGGGTCCACCAGTCGTTGAGTACAGCCGCGTCGTTCCGCTCGTTGAGTGCGTTCCGATCGAGCTGCTCGTCGAGGATCTGCCGCAGGCGGGGCAGGACGGGCACGGCGTCAGGGCCGATCCGGCCGGCCAGGTCGATCGCGTCGGTGTTCCGAGGGTGTTCCAGCAGGCCGTGCAGGAGCGGCATCACGTTCTCGGGCCGGCGTTCGACTTCCCAGACAGCGACCGTCGCGGTGGTGCGGAGCGAGACGTCGTCCACAGCGGTGAGGGGGCGGATCACGTCCAGAGCGGATGCGGCGCGGGGGCCGAAGGAGGCGAGTGCCTTGAGGACGGGCACCGCGATGTGCCACGTCTCGTGCCGGACCGCGGCCCGGAGGACATCGGTGAGCGCGGGTACGGCCGCCGGGTCGCCGAGCCCGGACAACGAAAGGGTGAGGGAGGTGAAGCCGAAACCGGGCCGCTCCCGCGCAGGGTCGATGCCGGTGAGGCGGCGGATGATCGGGGGCGTGAGCTCAGGGGCGGCTTGGGGCAGGTGTCTGGCCGCGTCCACCGCGCGCCAGGCGTCGACGCCGGTGTCCAGCGCGATGAGCAGGCTGGGCAGGGCCCGTTTGTCTCCGAGGCCGGCCAGTGCCCCGACAGCTTGCTGGTGAGCACGGCGCAAAGCGCGGTGCGGGCTCGCCCACGCATCGGGCCGGTGCTCGTTGAGCTGGGTGGTGACGTAGGTGGCGAGGGCCTCGCGGGCCGGTTCGGCCAGGGAGGCCAGGGACCCGAGCGCCTCGGCCGCGGCCGCTGCGGTGGAGGAGTCGCCCGGTAGCAGGCAGTCGCCGATGAGTCGCACCAGAGAGACGTGGTCACCTCGCCAGGAGGTGACCAGACGGCGCGCCATGTCGATGGCGTCGTACCGGGTGGCCCGATCCGGACTGCGCAGCTGCTCGGTGAGCAGCGCCTTCCGGTCGTCGAAGCGGGCCCCCAGGGCCTCGTGGAGGGCTGTCAGGAGAGGGGTGGTGGAGGCGTGGACGCGACCGTGGCGTTCGAGGTCGTCGAAGGCTGCGGAAATGTGCCCGGGGACACCCGGGTCGGGCTCCGGCCCGGTCTCACACGTACACGGGTGGGAGGAATCCCGGCCTTCTCGTGCCCGGTCGGACTCGGGCAGGGGTGCGGGGGTGACCTGGCGGAGCAGTCCGATCACGGCCGGCACCGTCTGGTCGTCGATGGAATCGGGAGCGCAGCGGGCCCGGTGGACGAGCGCCGCCAGACGGGTGTCCGGATCTGTGCCGCCGCTGTCGGCCAGCGCGTCGAACCACGCCCTCGCCGGCGCGGCGGCCGCAGGCAGGCGAAGGGCCAGATCGGCCATCGTCCGCACTACCAGCAGGCGCTCGGTGGCCCCGCTTTCCTCCGTGAGACGCTCCCGCAGCAGTGCGATCGCCTGCTCGGCGTCGTCCAGGAAGAGCCCCAGCCCCTCGATCGCAGCCCTGCGCACCCGTGGGTCGGGGTCGGCGCCGTAGGCGATGAAGGCGTCGGCGTGCTCGCGCATCAGGTTTGCGGTGTCCGGACAGACCGTGGAATCCTCCCCGTCGTCGCCGCGGACGACGGCGCAGATCTCCTCGGCGTCGACCGCTTCCCGCCCGATACCGAGCAGCAGGGCGACGACCTCCGCCCGGTCGGGGGTCGCCGGATCGTCCGCCATCGCGAACAGGAACGGCACACTGGCCACCGTGCTCGAATACACGCTCCCCTGGTGAAGGGCCTTGTCGTAGAAGCTGCCGAAGGCCTCCTTCCGCACGTCGGGGTCGGGCGAGACCATGCCGCGCAGCCATCCCGGCACGTCGTCGGCCGCCCCGTAGGCGTGCCCCAGGGACGCCCAGTCGACGCTGTCCACATCGTTGATCATGGCCGGAACTATGCCGGACAGCACTGACACACCCGACGAAACCGCTCCCCGGGCCCCTTCCGCAACAGGGACAGAGCCAAGTCGGCGACCGCAGGCATTGCCGATCGGGACCCGGTCACCGGATGCCGCTCCTGCCCACAGGTCGAGGCGTGCCGTCAGCGCTTCGGCCGAGGTCCCGAGCGTGGCCGCAACGCGCTGCCGCGGCGTCCCCGAACGGTGGAGGCCCACGACTCGGGCCCGCAGTGCCTTCTCGTACGGCTCCTCGGCCCGGTTGCGGCGGCGCTGCCGCGCGGGCGGCCCGCCGCGGTCCGCCGCTCAGTCCGACGGCCGCCCGCGCCAGTCCAGGCAGACGACCATGGCGTCGTCGTCGGGGTCGATCACGCCGCGGTGGCCGGCGAGCTCCTGGAGGACGGCGCGGGGGACCTGGGAGGCGGGCAGGAGCCGGGTGCTGGTCAGGGCCCGGGCCAGGGCGCGCTCGCTGTACCGCTCCCCGGACGGGGAGGCGACGTCGTAGACGCCGTCGCTGACGAAGACGAGGCGGTCGCCCGGCTCGGTCCGGAAGGGCTCGGCCGTGTAGACGGTGTCCTCGAACATGCCGAGGGGCAGCTGGGCGTTCAGCTCGATCTGCTCGGCCTTGCCGCGCCGTACGCGCCACATCTTCGGCGATCCGGCGTCCACGATCTCCGTCGCCCCGGTGGCCAGGTCGAAGCGCAACAACAGCACCGCCAGGTGCTGGACCCCTCGGTGCTGGCCGTAGACCGCCTGGTCGGCGAGGTAGGCCTGGTCGGTCAGGGACAGGCCGGCCCGCCGGGCGTTGCGCAGGGCGTTGACCGCGAGGTTGGTCAGCAGGGCCGCGTCGATGCCCTCGCCCATTCCGTTGGTCACGGTCAGGGTGAGGTCGTGGGTCGACGTCGACCAGTCGAAGTTGTCCCCGTAGATCGCGTAGGCGGGTTCGAGCTGCGCGCCGATGTCGTACTCCGGGCGGGTACACGAACGTCCGGGAAGGAGCTGCCACTGCATCTCGGCGGCGAGCGTGAGGCGGTCGGCCCGCCGGGCCTGCAGGTAGAGGTCGGTGTCGCGCTCGCCGACGACGATCTCGTGTCCGAGCACCTCGGCGATCTCCGTCAGTTCCCGGGCGGTGCCGGAGCCCTCCTGCCAGTCGGGCAGGCGCAGGCTCAGGACCCCGATGCGGTCTCCGCGCACGCTCACCGGCAGGTGCACGGTGACCGGGCCGTCCCCCTCGGCACCCTCGACGTGGGGCGACTGCCAGTTGAAGGCCCGGCCCGGGGCGCTGTCGTGGACGGGGACGGGTTCCTTCGTATAGGGGAGAGCCGTGACCGGTTGCAGTATGGTCGTCGCGTAGTCGGCCATGAGCAGGGTGACGTCCGCGGCACGGTAATGCGCGACCAGCCCTTCCTCCAGGGATGGGAGGAGAGCGTCGGGCGTGGCGGCACGCAGGGCGCGCTCGACCGCGATGAATCTGTCCATTGTCCGGTTACCGCCTAGTCTCGGAACGCGTGCGAAAGGGGGCTTCTCTCATGTCTCGGCGACCGGAGGAAGCGTCGCGGCGCAACGGTGCGGAGGGTTCCGCCGCCGGCATGGCGCTCGAGGTGCTGGAGCTGCTCGAAGTGCTGTGGGCCCAAGGAGAGACGGTGTCGACGGCCCCGCTGTCCTCCTCCCAGGTGCGCGTGCTGTACGTGCTGGAGCGCGAGGGAGTGGTGAATCTGCGCACCCTGGCCGAGAAGCTGGACTCCATGCCGTCGTCGGTCAGCCGGATGTGCGACCGCCTGCAGGCGGTGGGCTTCATCGATCGTGGCCACAACCCCTCCGACCGCCGCGAACTGGAGCTGCGTCTGTCACGCAGGGGGGCGAGCTACCTCAGGGCGTTCCGCGCCCGCCGCGAGGAGGTCCTGCGCGAATTGCTGGGGAAGATGACCCCGACCGAGCAGACCATGCTGGTGCGGGGGCTGTCCGGGATCCGGACCGTCGCCGGTGCCGGGTCCCCCCGCGAGGAGACGGACGCCGACGTCACGGAATCGGCCTGAAGCCGACGACTGCGCCGAGGGTGCACGGTTCCTCCCTTCCGAGGAAATGCCGGAGGCCGTCTGCGCGCCTCGTGATGCTGCGACAGATTGGTTCCTCGGGCAGATACTTGTCAAATGACAAGTATCGCGGCCGTGCAACCGGTGGCGGGCGGGCGGGTACGCGGCGAGAGGTCCACGGACGGGGTGGAGCCCGGCCCCACGGGGTCAGCGGCGCCCGTCGTGGTACGGGGCCAGCGGTCCCCGTCGCGGTACGGAGTCAGCGGTGCCCGTCGCGGTCGCGCAGTGACCTCTGCAGGGCGGCGAGCAGGCCGGCGAGTCCGGCCCGTACGGCTTCGTCCTCGCCGTGGTCGGGCAGGAGGGGGGACGGCTCGGCCAGCCGCTCGGCCCGCATCTCGGCGAGCAGCCGCCGGCCGGCCCCTGTGGCGGTGACGATCCGGCCCCGCCCGTCGCCCGGCGTCGGAGCGCTGGCCACCAGCCCGGCCTGTGCGAGCTGGGCGGTCACGCGGCTCAGCGAGGTGGTCGGTACGGACAGGAGCTGCGCCAGCCGCCCCGGGGCCAGCCGACCGAAGTGCTCCAGCAGGACCAGTATCCGGTAGGCGAGGCCCGTGGGTTCCCGCCGCAGTTCCAGGTCCTCCCACAACTCCAGCGTCGCGGCGGCCGCCTCTTCGCCGGGCGAGAGGTCGGGGGCCTGCTCCGGGTCGTCATTCATAGGCAGGTGCGGGATAGAGGACGATTGCCTTCCGCTTTCCCCGCGCGGCCCCCTTCATGCCTGCCGGGAAGCGCCTTGATCACCCCGATGTCCGGCACGGCCCCGCGCGGCCGGTTCCGGTCGTGTCGGACGGGGTGGATCGGGGGAAGCGGACGAACGCCCGGCTTTCCGCCCCACTTCGCTCCGCCTCGTGAAATACTTGTCGCACGACAACTATTGCTCGGCGGTCCGCCGGCGGGAACAGGGAGCGAAAGCGTGACGACGGCAGTGCCCGGAGCCGACGACGGCCACGCGGACACCCCTGAGGACAGGGCTGCCGACAGACTCCTGGCCGAAGCGTTCGAGCTCCTGCCGGACGCCGTCTCGATCTCGGTGGCGGTACGGGACGCCGACGGCCGGGCCGTCGACCTGTGTCTCGAGTACGCGAACGCGGCCGCCCGGACCGGCCGTACGCCCGGAGCGGTGCCCGCCCAGGGCCCGCGCGGCGATCTGTGGTCCCGGGCGCGGACGGCCGGCGACGGCGTCCTCGCGGCCTGCCTGGACGTGCTGAACACCGGCCTGCCGGAGCACGGGGTGTTCGCCCCGGCCCGGGAGAGCGCCCACCGCACGACGGACCACGAGTACCGGGCCTTCCGGCTGGGGAAGGACCGTCTGCTGCTCGTACTGTCCACCGACCGGCGGGCACAGGCCTTGGAACGCGCAAGGCCGCGGCCTGACCCCGGCGACGGTGACGGCGGCGCGGGCAGTGGCGGGAACGACCGGGAGCGGCTCCGGATCCTGGCGGACGCGGGTGCCCTGCTGGGGGCTTCGCTCGACCGCGAGGCAACCTTCGCCGCGGTCACGAACTCCGTCGTACCGAGCCTCGCCGACGGCTGCCTCCTCTACCTCGCCGACGACACCGGCCGGCTGGTCCTGACCGCCCTGGCTCACCGCGACCCGCGCCGGCAGCGGGAACTGCGCGACCTGGCCGAGGCTTCTCCCCCGCACCCGGACGCCGAGGACGGAGTCGGCGCCGTCGTGCGCACCGGACGCCACGAACGGGGCACCGACGTCACCCGCGCCCTGAGCCCCTCCCCGTACGCCGGCGAAGACCGCCGCACCCGGCGCGGCCCCTCACCCGCGGACTCGTGGCTGGCCGTCCCCGTAGACCGGTCCGGCACCGTGATCGGAGCCATGGTCCTGGTGAGGGCCTCACCCGGACGTTCCCCCTTCACCGAGGAAGACGTCCCCCTCGCCCGGGAGCTCTCCCGCCGCGCGACCCCGGCGATCGAGAACGCCCGCCGCCATGCCGAGCAGACGGAGGTGGCACGCAGGCTCCAGGAGAGCCTGCTGCCCCGCGCCCTGCCCGAGGTGCCGGGCCTCGAACTGTCCGCCCGTCACCATCCCGGCGAGAAGGGCACCCTGATGGGCGGGGACTTCTACGACGTCTTCCCCAGCGGTTCCCAGGGCTGGACCATCGCCGTCGGCGACGTCGCCGGCAAGGGCCCGCAGGCCGCGGCACTCACCGGCCTCGTCCGCCACACCGTCCGCGCGACGGGACGGAACACCACCGACCCCACCGCCCTCCTGCGCGCCGTCAACACCGCCCTCCTCGAAGAGCCGCCGTCCACTCGCCGCTTCTGCACCACGGCCTGCGCGACCCTGCGCCCGGACGGCTCCGGGATGCGCCTCGCCCTGGCCCTGGGAGGCCACCCGCACCCGCTGCTGCGCCGGAGCGACGGAACCGTCGTCCCCGTCGGCCACCCGGGCACCCTCCTCGGAGTGGTGAACGAGCCGCGTCTGCGAACTGTCCACCACACGCTGGACCCCGGCGACCTGCTCCTCTTCTACACCGACGGCGTCACCGAGCACCGCTCGGACGGCGTCATGCTCGGCGAGGCGGGAGTTCACACGGTCCTCGCACGCACCCCGGGAGCCTCGGCCGAAGCGGCCGTACGCCTCCTGGAGGAGGAGATCGCCGCGCACGATCCCGGGGCCCCCACCGACGACTTCGCCATCCTCGGCGTCCGCGTGCGCTGACGCCGGATCGCGCGCACTCCCATGGTTCCCTTGGCCGGCTCGATCGCGGGCAGTGGCCGCAGCCACTCGAACTACCGCACCCGCAGCCCCGTGAACGTCTCCAACCACAACGGCTCGGTTCCCTTGACACCCGACGCGTACAGGGAAACGACCGATCCACAGCCTTCTGCGACACGCTTTAGCGGGCCGCACTCGACAAGGGATCGTGGACCGGGCAGGACGGGCGCAGGGACGGGGCCGGAACCCGGTAGTGGATCCGGTCGCGCGGCCGACCCGTCCACGGCTCCGCCGGGGAGGCGCGCCTGACGAGCAGGTGGCGGCTGCTCCCTCGCGCGAGATGGGTGCGGTACTCGTGCAACAACGGGTCCTCGGGACCGAGGAAGTCCCTCACCTGGTCCTCCACCAGGCAGAACGGGCAGTGGGTGCCGGGCGGCAGATGGAACTGGCGGCCCTCCGGCCGCGTGTCGTCGCCGAAGGCGGTGAGCACCAGGGCCGTCCCTGGGTGACACGCAGACGCCCATGACCTGCGGCCCCGGGGCTTCGGCCACCGCCCGTACGAGATCGTGGAAGCGGGCGGTGTCCACGCGCTCGATCCGGGCCGCCGCGGCACGGAGCGCCGCGAACGCGCCGGTCGTGGCCGCGAGCAGGGAGACCACCGCGACCACCGGTGCCGCCCAGGACGGACCGGTCGCCCAAAGGCTCCGGAGCAGGCCCGCGTTCAGTACCGCCATGAAGAGCACCGCCGCGCCGAACCCGACACGGCTCTTGCGCACGACGCGGTACGAGACCGCCAGGAAGGCGCCCACGAGGACCGGCATGATCCAGTCGGGTGCCGTCATCCGCGTAAGCCGTTGTACCGCATCCCGACTCCCCCTCGGAAAAAGGCGTTCGCCGCTCGATGACGACCCGCCCGTCGCGGCGTCGACCTGATGGACATGCTTCCGTCGTCGGGCCGTTCGCCGCCACCCGTTGAAGCGGAACGCCCCCGGCCCGCCGAGGTCCGACGCCGGGTCCGGCCTAAAGGTGAGCCAGAGCGAACGCCGACAAGAAGCCGATCACGGTGGTCAGGCCCGTCAGCAGGTGCACCCTGCCGTACGCCTCGGGGATCATCGTGTCCGCGATCATCGCCAGTATCGCCCCGCCCGCCACCGCCGTGATCGTCGCCATCACCGCCGCGGGCGCGCCGCCCAGCAGGGCGTACCCGGCCAGTGCCGCCAGACCGCTGACCACGGCGATGCCTCCCCACAGGGCGAACACGTATCCGCGACCGCGCCCGGCGGCACGCATCCCGGCGGCGCTCGCGAGCCCCTCGGGCAGGTTGCTGATGAACACCGCTCCCACCGTCGCCACTCCCAGGTGCCCGCCTCCCAGCAGGCTGGTACCGATGACGACGGATTCCGGGACCCCGTCCAGCAGCGCTCCCAGGGCTATGGCATTGCCCGACCCCGGCGCCTCGTCCTCGGAGGGCTGCTGTTCGCCGGAGCGCTTCCGGTGCCGCGCGCCGCGCCGCGCCAGGAGGGCATTGGCTCCCGAGTACACGGCGGCACCGCCGACGGCGCCGGTGACCACGGGCACCATGCCGGAGCGTTCGTACGCCTCGGCGATGAGTTCGAACGACACCGCGGCCATCAGGACACCGCTGCCGAAGGCCATGACCAGTGCGATCAGCCGGGGCGGAACCCGCACCAACGTGCCGACGGCCGCCCCCACCAGCAGGGCCGCCCCCGCGAACAGGCCCCATCCGCCCGCAATCAACGCTCCCGCCACAACCGGCCCCTCTCAACATCGTCGACAGATGCGCACCTCCTACCCGTCGAACAAAAGAACAACAGGACGACAGGACGACAGGACGACGAACGCCGGCGCGATTCCGGTCGGTGTCCGGCAGGTATGGGCGGGACGCGGCCGGGCATCCGGGGAAGGAACCGGCCGCACTTCCGGGCCGCCATCGACGTCGAGGAACTCCGAGGAGCAAGAAGGTGAAAGGATTCCGCAGCTTCATCCTGCGCGGAAACGTGGTCGACCTGGCCGTGGGCATCGTCATCGGTGCAGCGTTCACCGCCGTCGTCAACGGCTTCGTGAGCGCCTTCCTGACTCCCCTGGTCGGGCTGGCCGCCGGCGCCACCGGCGACATGAACCGCAAGACCTTCACCGTGGGCGCCATCCAGTTCCCCTACGGCGCCTTCATCAACGCGGTGATCAGCTTCCTGCTCCTCGCCGGTGCCCTGTACTTCCTCGTCGTACTACCGATCAACAAGCTGCACGAGCGTCTCGCGCCGCACCAGGACGTCCAGGCGCCCAAGCGGGACTGCCCCGAATGCCTCAGCCCCGTCCCGGCCCGGGCCCGCCGCTGCGCGGCGTGCACCGCCCCCCTGCCCGCGGTGCCCGTCCAGCCGGGGGACACGACCCGGCGCATCGAGTAGCCGACTGCCGGTCCCGGCCCCGCCGGCGCGGGCCCGGCGCGGTGGAGGACGAGGATCCTCGGGCCCGACGCCCGCCCGCTCCAGGCCCTCGTCCACGGTCCACGGCATCGAGGAACGCCCCGGCGCCCCGCAACCCCCCGCACCTACAGAAAGCAGTCTGTTGCGGGAGCCCGGGCCCCTGCAGGCTCAGGGAGTAGTGGACGCGACGTCACAACAGGTCATGGACAGTGTCCTTCGCCGCCGGGGGCGGCGGCGCGTTCGTGAGGGCGCGGGCGGCGGCCAGTTCGTCACGGGCCGCCCGTTCCGCGGCTTCGAGGTAGAGGAAGGCGTCCTCGCCGATCGGGACCCGTAGCGGCGTGGCGCTGTCCGGGTCGACGAGGGCGAGCACCCGGGCCGCGAAGTCCTCGGGTCGGCCCATCGCCGCGTCGTCGGCCATGCCGCGCAGTCCGTCCAGCATTCCGGCGGTCTCGGCGGCGTACTCGGGCATCCGCCGTGCGGACCGGCCGAGCGAGGTCCCGTAGCGCGTGGCGAAGCCGCCCGGTTCGACCACGGTGACCCGGATGCCCAGGGGTGCGACCTCGGCGGCGAGCGTCTGGCTCATGCCCTCCAGCGCGAACTTCCCCGCGACATAGGCGCCGAGGCCCGGAAAGGCCATCCGGCCGGCGAGCGACGAGACGTTGACGATGTGGCCGTGGCCCTGGGCACGCATGCCCGGCAGGACGAGGCGGACCAGCCGCCACGGGCCGATCAGCAGGGTTTCCATCTGGTCGCGGATCTCGGCGTCGGAGACCTCCTCGACGGCGCCGAACAGCCCGGCCGCCGCGTTGTTGACCAGGACGTCGATGCCGCCGAGCCGTGCGGTGGCGTGGCGGACGGCGTCTTCGCACTGGGCCGCGTCGCGCAGTTCCAGCGGGATCGGCACGATCCGCCCGGGGTGGCGGGCGGCAGTCTCCTCCAGCGCCGCGGCGCTCCGGGCGGTGACCGCGACCTCGTGCCCGGCGGAGGCGGCCGCCTCCGCCAGTGCCCGGCCCAGACCCGACGAGCATCCGGTCACCAGCCAGCGTCGTCCCATACGTCCCCCCGTGGTGCGCGGCACCGCTGCCGGTGCTCGTCCGGCGTGCGGCCTCGGCCGCATCCTGGTTCCCGCGCTCATGGTGGGGCCGCGGGGAACGGCGGACCATGCCCGTGCGGGGGCGCGCGGGTGCACGGGAGGAGCGTGCCCGGCGCCTTCGGGCGCGGTGGACGCCCTCTGCCTCAGGTGTGCTTGCCGTCCTCCTCAGGTCCCTCGGTGCCCGTGCCCGGGTTCCTCGTCCCGGTGCCGTCCTTGTGCGCGGCGGCCACTCTGCGCTGTTCGCGCCGCCCGAGGAACACCTTCACCGGGAAGAGCGCCAGCCAGAACCACAGCGCCGCGTGCGGTGCGACGAACGCGAGCGGTACGGAGAGGCCGAAGACGAGGATCGTCGCGCCGAGATCGACGGCGGTGTCCCCCCACTCCCCCACCGTCCGGACCCCGTGGCGCGTGCGCAGGGTGACGAACATCGCGAACTGGAGCAGGTCGACCAGGCAGATGGTGGCGGCGTAGGCGGCGACGGCGACCGGTTCACGGGCGCCGTACTCGGCGAGCATCGACGTGGGGAAGGGCACGATGGCGATGACGGCGAGGACCGCCAGGGCGAGATACTGCGGGACGCCGCCGACGGTGGCGGCCATCGACAGGATCTGACGCTGGTCCCGCCAGAAAACGCAGCAGATGAGGAAGGACAGCGCGTACGCGGCGAGCGACGGCAGGGACGCGCGCAGCGCCTCGTGGAACTGCTCGGTGCCGAGGTCCGGGGGGACCCGCACGTCGAGTGCGAGGAGGGTCATCGCGATCGCGAAGATACCGTCGGAGAGAGTGATCAGACGTTCCGCGCGCGGTGCCGGGGAGCTGGCGTTGTCCACCCTGACACCTTGGTCCTCGTCAGGACCGGGACGGCGGATTACGCCGACCGGTGGCATGCCGCCGGGCCGGCGAGCCGCGAGTGCGGCGCGAGTCTTTCGTCCTGCTTGTGCAGGGTGGTGTGCCACAGCTCGCGGCCGCTCGCCGGATCGAAGGCGGCGAGTTTCAGTTCGGTGTGTCCGCAGACGAGGACGGCGACGATGTGCGGTGCGGCGGGGGCGATCCGGTGCGGGACCAGCCCCCAGACGGGTCCGAGGAGCGCTTCGGGGACGGCTGGGACGACGGCGTACGCGCAGTCGCGGCCAACCTCTGCCGCCCCTGGCCGACCGGGCCGCCACCCAGCGTGGCGGTGCACGTGGGCCCCGACCGGCCCGAGGCACTTCCTGATACCCGATGCGTCGGAGGAGATCGCGCTTACTGCTCCCCTCCATACGGGTAGGCGGGTCGGCGAGATCGGTCCCCGTAGCGGGGTACCGGTTGTCGTCTCGAAGGGGGTGTGGTCGCGGGTCATGGCCCACAGGACGTTGACACGTCGGCGGGCGAGAGCGATGACGGCCTGCTTGTGCCCCTTGCCCTCCTTCCGTTTCCGGTCGTAGTACGCCTTCGAGACAGGGCAGAAGAAGATGCTGACCTGGGTGGAGAGGTAGAGGGCGCGGTGGAGACCGCGGTGGTAGCGCCGAGGGCGCCGCAGGTTGCCGCTGACTTTCCCCGAGTCCCAGGGGACCGGAGCGAGGCCGGCGAGGCGGTCGGGGCGGTCGGGGCTGGCGAAGGCGGTGAGGTCGCCGCCGGTCGCGGCGATGAACTCGGCGCCGGTGGTGGGGCCCATGCCGGGCAGGGTGAGGATGACCTCGGCGTCCCGGTGCTCGCGGAAGCGGGCTTCAATCCGGGCGTCGAGCTCGGCCACCTCGTCATCGTGAGTCGCCACCGACCGGGCGAGACGGCCGGCGAGCTCGGCACCCAGCTCTTCGCCGCGCAGGGCCGTCATCTGGGCCTGAGCGGCTTCCACCACTGTGGCCGCGAGCGTGCCGGCCCTTTGAACCTTGCGGTTACGCAGCCACGTCTCCAGCCGGCGGACGCCCATGCGGCGGATCGCGGCCGGGGTCTGGTAGGCGGTCAGCAGTAGAACTGGGCCTTTCTTCGTCAGGTCCAAGGTCCGTTCAAGCGCGGGGAAGTACTCCAGGAGCTGTGCCCGGAGGCGGTTGATCTGGCGGGTCCGGTCGTGGACCACGCCCAGGCGCCGGGCGCTCAGGAGCCGCAGGTCGAGGGCGATGTCGTCGCCCGGCCGCAGCATGCTGACGTCGCGGCGGATGCGGGCCTGGTCGGCGATGATGAAGGCGTCGCGGGCGTCAGTGTTGCCCTCGCCCCGGTAGGTGGTGGACGCCTGGTGGGTGGTCCGGCCGGTGAGGTAGGCGACGGGCTGGCCGTAGCGCCAGCGTAGGTCCGGGGCCAAACCCGCGGTTCCCCATTCCGATGCACAGCCCGACAGATCTTTCTGGTGGCAGAAAGACTGCCGAATGAGCGTCTGTGACAAGTCGGCTGCCTCGCGTGTGGCAACCAGGCTGCCTCGATCGTCCACATTCACCAGCTCAGCCGGTCCCGCTGGTGACAACTCCCGAGCTTCGGCTCACGTCTGCGTCATGGGGCGAGGACGGAAGGTTTCAGACGGCGTCTGACCGACTGACGACCTTTCGAAGTTCGCGGGCGCTTCCGGGTGACATGGCCTGCATCACGGTGTCGAGTAGGGCTCGGGCTTCGAGGGGGTTGCCGCAGCAGTACCAGTGCACGTTGCCCCACTCGTAGTCGTGCCACAGATCCCGCTCGGGCTGGTGGACGTAGTTCTTCCACAGGCTCACAGCCTTGCTGACGTCGCCTGGCTGCAGATAGTTGCGGGTGTCCTCAAGACGGGTGATCTCGGAGAGCGCATGCGAAGACAGGCCGTCTACGACTGGCCTTGCACCCGTTGTCCGGTGGTTGCCGGGGGCGCCACTGCGGATCTGTCCCGGCCGTCTACGCGGCATGGACCTTTCGGTTCGTCGTCATGCGGTACATGGTGCCACGGTCTCGAATGGCGTCTCGAACGGATTCGCTCACATGGGGGGCGCCGGACGCGGGGGCGGCCTTCGTCTGATCCTGTGCTCCGACCAAGGTGCACATGACCACGACGAAGGCCGTGAGGGTGAGTCGGCTGCCTGACGCTGTCCGGAGGGAAGCGTTCGCGGAAGCGTCACGCTTCCGGGGAGAGTTCTACGAGTGCCCGACCGCACGGCGCGACGAGTTGTTCGAGCTGGTGGACGCGGTGCTGTGTGCGGACGCGACCGCGGTCACCGCCGCCCAGCTCCGAGGCGTGGTTGAACGGCTCGTCGCGGCCGGTCAGTGGCAGAACGGGGACCCGCAGATCGTGATCGTCAGCGACGCCGACTATGACGTCACCCGCCTGGCCCGGGTCCTGCGCGGCCTGCCCGTCGAGCTGGTCGGCCGCGTCCGCTCCGACCAGGTCATGCGCCTGCCCAAGCCACCTCGCGTCCACGACCCGAAGGGCGGACGGCCGCCCAAACACGGCCCGGAATTCCGCTTCGCCAAGCTGGAGACCTGGCCCGAGTCCGCGATCACCACGGTCACCGCAACCACCAACTACGGCAAGGCCGAGACTCAGGCACGGGATCGGGTCCGCCCAAGGCTCGACCACCGCTCCTCATGGCTCGACCACGACGGTGAACTTCTCTTGAGGGACGGGGCCGTCCGCCCCGTCTCCGTGAGCGGGGCGAGGACGGCGGCCGCGCGGCGGTCCGCCCGTCTCCCGGCCCGTGCCTCCTTGGACAGGCCCGGCGGGACGGGCAGACGGCGCAGGAGCCCTCTCGCCGTCGCATGCAGGACGGCGCGGCCTCCACCAGCCGGAGCAACTCCTCCGGGGCGTGGTCCGTACGCGGCGGGCGCCGCGACATCAGCGCGAGGAGCCGGCTGCGGGTGCGGCGGACGCGGGCCGGGAGACGCGACGGAGCGGGCACGTCTCGTCGACGACCCGGGGCTGTCGGCCGTGATGGGGTCGAGCAGTACGTGGCGGCACTGCTTCGGGCTCACCCGCCCGGGCGGCCGGGCTCAGGCGCTTCGGCGGCAGCAGGCGGAAGTCGTCCTCTACGCCAGGCTGGGGGCGTCGGCCAGGGCGATGCGGGCGGTGATGCGCTTGCCGACCGGCTCCTGCTCGATGAACAGCTCCTCCGCGACCGCTTTGATGATCTCCATGCCGTGCTGGCCGACCCGGTCCGGGTCGGCGGCCCGGGCCGCGGGGACGGCCGGATCACTGTCCCACACGACGATGTCCACGCTGCTCGTGCTGATGCGCAGTTCCATCAGGACGGGGCCGGGGGCGTACTTGCAGGCGTTGGTGACCAGCTCGCTGACGACCAGCGCGGTCAGATCCCGCACCCGTTCCGACACCGGCAGGCCGTGCTCGGCGCGGGCCTTGTCCAGGAAGGCGGCGGTGTGGTGACGGGCGTCGGAGATGCAGCCGCTGTCGCCGTCGAGCGCGTAGCCGGCGCGCATCAGGCACCCGTCCGGCAGAGGAGAAGCGCCGTCGTCGCCGTCAGCATGGGGTTCCACTGGCCTCGTCCTCGATCCCGTTCACGCGACGTCTTTACCCGCCCGGCGGCTCCCTATTACACAAGGATGACCCGGCCCCGCCATCCGGGTGCGTCCGGTCTGGCGGGTGGGGCAGAATCGTCCGCACGCCCCCATCCCGGGGCCAGCCTAAGCGCGGTCGAGGAGAAGATGACGAGCAACGAGGAAACGGACCGGCCCGAGCGGCTGTCCGTAGCGCACCACACCGTCGGCGGCGTCCGCGTCGCCACCCTGCTCGGCGAGATCGACCACACCACCAAGGACACCCTGCGCGACGCCCTGCTGCCCGGAGAAGGAACAGCCCCCCGGGTCGTGGCGGACCTGAGCGGGGTGACCTTCATGGACTCCAGCGGCATCAACGTCTTCATCTTCGCCCACCAGCACCTGAACGATCTGCAGGGCCGACTGCGCATCGCCGCCCCCCAGGAAGCCGTCCAGCGCGTGCTGGCCCTGATCGGCGTCGACAGCGTCATCCCCTGCCACCCCACCCTCGAAGACGCCCTCAACGCCTGACCCGAACCCCGACGTGGTCACGACGAGGCGGCCGTCCCGGGTAACCCGGGCGACCGCCTCGTGTCGTACCAACGCCGTGGCCCCGGCACCGGCCGGGGAGCCGGTCACGGCAGGAGAGTCGTCGTCGTCGCGCCGAGCGGCGAGGATTAGAACTTCTGGCTGTCGAGGTACGGCTCGAAGCGGTAGCGCCGGGCGCGCTCAAGGTCGCGCCGCTGCCGCGGGTCGGCGTCCGGCAGGACGAGCTCCGCGTAGTCCTGGCCGCTCTCGCCGCCCCCGCATTACCGTCTTCATTGGCTCCGCAATGGGGCTCCCGGCCTCCGGGCCCGGCATGACCTCCCCCCTTGTCAACCATGATCCGGGGGGGGTGGTGTCACCGGGTCCGGAGGCACTGACTGACCGCTGATTAGGGGCTTGAACACCGACTTTCCGCAGGTTGGGAGGCTCTTCGCAATGTGGATGTGGCGATCGGTGCCGTGGGTGAGGCCGGGAGGAAGTACGACCGGAGGACGCACGTGACCGACACCGGCGACATCGACGTCCACCTCGGCCTGGACGTCGGCAAAGGCGAACACCACGCCACCGCTGTGACCCCGGCCGGGAAGAAGGCATTCGACAAACGGCTACCCAACACCGATCACGAACTCCGCGAGTCGTTCGCGAAGTTGCAGGCCAAGCACGGCACCGTGCTGGTGGTCGTCGACCAGCCGGCCTCGATCGGAGCCCTGCCGCTGGCGGTGGCGAGGGACATGGGCTGCCCGGTCGCCCACCTGCCCGGATCAATGATGCGGCGGATCGCCGACCTCCATCCCAGCGAGGCCAAGACCGACGCGAAAGACACGTTCATCATCGCGGATGCCGCCCGCGCGATGCGCCGGCTCCCTCACCGCCTCCCTCGACCAGCGGAAACTGCTGGCCGGGCGGATCGAGGAACTGCTGGAGTCCCACCCTCTTTCGAAGGTCCTGATCTCGATGCCGGGAGTCGGCGTCAGGACCGGAGCCAGGATCCTCATCGACGTCGGCGACGGCAGCAACTTCCCCTCCGCCGCCCACCTCGCCGCTTACGCGGGTCTCGCCCCAGCGATCCGCGACTCAGGCTCATCGATCCGCGGCGAACAGCCCTCACGGAGGGGAAACAAGCAGCTCAAACGGGTCTTCTTCCTCTCCGCGTTCGCCGCCCTGGGCGATCCGGCATCCCGGGCCTGCTGCGACAAGAAGATCAGCCAGGGCAAACACCACACGCAGGCTCTGCTCTGCCTCGCCAGACGGCAGGCCGGTGTCCTCTTCGCGATGCTCCGTGACGGCACCTTCTACGAGTCCCGGCCCGCGGCCGCGGTCACATGACCAGCGGCTCAGCCAGAAGGACGACCCGATCGGCCTCGACATCGAAGCCGAGTACCGGATGGCCGTAGTCGCCCTCCGGATGCATCAGGACCGGCTTGCCCAAGCGTCGCCCGATCCCCCGGAGGAAACCGCAGAACACATCGAGTCGTTCCTGGCCCTGCAACTCCCGCAGGCCGACGTCGAAGTCAATGACCTCGTCGTCAAGGAAACGGAAGATCGCCGGCACGTCCAAAGTCGGCCAGACCCGCAGGTCCGGCAGCGACCCCATCAGGTCCGGGTCGGAGAACACACCTCACGTCGTCCCACAGAAGATCAGCCACACCGCCCTGCTGCCTGGCAGTTCGATCCGACGCAGCCCCGTTTCCCTCGACCAAAGAGATAGGGGCACCCCCCGATCGAGATCTTCCCGACGAAAACGCGAAGGTCGGTGCCGATCACGATGTGGGGGGCGTCGCCGTGGATCGGACGCAGTGCGGGGAGCAGGCTGACGCTCCCGCTCCCTCAGCGCCATCTCGGCGATCGGCTCCCACCGGATGCGCGCCGTCGTGCCACCGCTCGACGAGGCGGATCCGGTCGGCGAGGACCGTTCCGGAGAGCGGTCGGTCGATGTCGGCGCGGGTCGCCTGGAGGGCGATGGGTCGACGTGCTCGGCACCGGCGGTGGTGCGGGCCGGCCCGGCATCCGTACCGCTCGGCACATCTCGCCGGGCCCCCGGCCCGGAACTTCCACACGTTCCCGTTGAGCATCGTCCGGTCGTCCGACCGAGGCCTCCCCATCGGCGTCCGGGGCGGCAATGGCCGTACGAAATACCGCTCGGTGTCGGCCAGTTCATGACGTCGCGTCATCCGGTCACGATCCCTCAGCCGGGATTGCACAGGCGACAGAACCTAGCAACTCGCCTCGGTGCCACTGTTCACGTACGAATCGACACTGACCGAGTAGCCGGCCCCGGTGGTGAGGTCGGGGCGGCTTCCGTGACCGTCCTCCTTGAGGCGTTCGGCGGTGAGGAAGGTGATCCACAGGGCCATGCTCTCTTTGGTGAAGCACAGTTTGCCGGGCAGGGCTTCGGGGTCCGGAATCCATCCGTCCCGTACCACCGCCGTCTGGTAGTACGCGATCACTTCGGCCCGTGTGCCGGGAAAGGCGTACGTCCGGTCGGCGTACACCACGACATCGCCGCTGTCCGCCCAGCAGCCGGCGTCCACCTCCTCGAACCCCCGGGCGATGGTGGCCCCGTCGGGCCGGGAGTCGAGGATGTCGAGCGCCGCCATCTCCTCCACCCGGTCGTCAGTCCCCTCGCAGTCCCTGGCGAGTTCCAGCAGCACGCAGCCCGTGAGCGTCGCGGCCGCAAGCGCGGTCGACAGGAGCACGGATATCGAGCGCGTGGCACTATTTGTCCGCAGAGGCAAAGAGGGCTCCAGGGTGAAGGCCGGGGCGGAGGGCCGCCGGACAAGAGAGTCGTCCGTGCCGACTCCGAAGCAGGCACGGCCCAGTTCTACCAGCAGCCGTAACCCTCGCCGAGCCGGCGGCAGTCGTGGAGGAACTCGGCAGTGCTTCATGTGGGCGAAGGCGTGCTCGACGCGGTACCGGACCCTGCGGCGTTCGGCGCTGTGCGCGGCGTGCACGTGTGGGAAGGCGATCTTGCCCGGCTTTCCGGGTGGTGCGATCGCTTGGCCGGGATGGTCGCGTCCGAGGTCGAGACATCCGTAGTCCAGGAGCCCGCGTATCGCTGCGGTGGCGCGTGGGACGGTGGAGCGGTCGACACCGAACAGCGGGGCGAGGGCCTCGTGCGGGGGGTCGTGCCACGGGTGGATCAGCGTGACGACCAGTCGGCCGAAGAACACCAGCTGATGCCGGGCGCCTGCCTCTGCCTCACGTTCTCCGGCCCCGCCACGTGCTTCGTGACGGCGCTCCTCGGCCACGGCCCGCCACGGGGCGGCCGACTCCTGGACCAGAAGCCCAGCTGCTGACGGGAGCCACCGGTGAACAGGTGATGCGTGAGAACGTCCCGCCTGACCGTGGGCGTCACGAACCGGACCACCCCGCCTCCAAGCGATCATCCCTCGCCACAATCACGCACCAACTCGTTAGTCACGTCTGAGCTGCGGTAATGCGGGTAGGCAGGAAAAACCGCCGCTCTTTCACCCCATGGAGTGCGAGAGCCCACGGCCTCGCACCCACGCCGCACGAGGAGATGCCCGCCATGAGCCCCACCACGGTCCTGCCCCTCCCCCACCGGCCGGTGCACACAGCCACCCGTGCTTCCGTCGCTCTTCCGTCTTCGGCGCTCGATGCGATGCTGGACGCCACCTATGAGACGCACCGCCGCTTCCGGCACGGCGCTTTCGCCGAACCCTGTCCGACCTGCCACGTCCCGGCGGGCGAACTCTGCCTGACGCGTCGCAGTGTGCACACCGCCCGCCGACTGGCACATCGAATTCGGGTGGCGCAGACCAGGCCGTTTTCCCCTATGGCCGCGGAGGCCTGCTGAACACATGGGCGGGCGGCGTCGGCGTCACGTGCCGGTTGGGCGGGCAGGGCGGGACCGGTCGGTGAACCCGCCTTTCCTGGCTCCATCCCGCGGGTGCGGGGAACAGTCGTAGAAGGCACGATCTGGACGGAGCCCGGCCAGACGTGCGCCGCTTCGGCAGTAGCTCCGCTCCTGGCGGAGAGAGCGTCCAGCAGGCCGTCGGCGAGTTCGGCGCAGGTCTGGTCCGAACAGGCCTCGGAACCGGTCCGGGGGCGTCGTGACCCTGGCCGTAGGCCCGGTCGCGTTCAGCGACTGCCTGCCACCGTGGTCGAGCGTCACCAGAGCGCCGGGGGTGGTCAGGACGTGCCCGTAGACCTTGGCGTCCAGACCGGTGACGCAGCGCATCCCGAGATCGTCGGCCGGATCGCACAGGGCCCCGTGCAGGTCGAGCCAGAGGCCGTCGGCGACCAGGGCTCGGGCGCCGTCGTGCCGGAAGTCGATCGAGCGGACGGCGGCTGCGACGAGGCCGGCCCCGTCCAGGGGCGTTGAACCGCACGCCCCGACCCTCGTCCGGCTTCAGGGCAGCTGGAAGGTAGTTGTCCGTTGCGGTGACCGGGTCGCGCTGGGCGCCATCCTCCATGTCATGCGCAGGGGCGTGGCCTGGTGCGACGTGCCTATCCGGATGGTGGGCGCATCCGATACGAACAGCGCGCCCGCCTCCATCAAGGTCTGCTCGAACTCGCCCGCGGCACGTCGCCGCGAGCCCAAGGCCGGGGAGAGGGACGACCACATGCTGATCGAGAGGCTGCGGGCTCGCGCGTGGGACCCGGGCCGGCGCTTCGACGCAGCGGACGTCCCTGTTGCGTGGATAACCGAGCGTTACGGCAGCGAGCGGTTGGAGCAGGACCGAGACGACATCGTGTCGTACGGCAGCAAGGGAACGGTCCGGCTCAGGGCGTGCCGGCGTCGTGGCTCCACCTCGCGTACGACGGCTGCACGATGGAGTGGCACCTCTCGTTGACCGCGGTCGACAACCCGGTGCTCCTTTACGACGCCGACGGTGGGGAGCCCACATGGGGCGAAGACCCGCATGACGGACTGCGACATTCGTCGTCATCGCTGCGACGTCGGCTCTGGACCTGGGCCGACGGCGACGACGTATGGAGCGAGGTCCTCAGCCGTCGCTCCGACGACGCGTGACGTCTCGGCCTACGCTCATCTCATTCCGAAACGATCAGTCGTGTGGGGTGCATGGGGGGTTTGAAAGCCGCCAGAGCGCGCATACGCGTGTTGACGCAGACTTTATATCAGCAGGTAGGAGACGCATCATGGGCATCATCGCGTGGATTCTCATCGGCCTCATCGCCGGTTTCATCGCCAAGGCCATCATGCCGGGCAAGGACCCGGGCGGCGTCATCATCACCATCCTGATCGGCGTTGCGGGCGGTCTGCTGGGCGGCTTCCTGGGCAAGGTCATATTCGGCGTCGACTCCATCGACGGCTTCTTCGAGCTCTCCACCTGGATCGCGGCCATCATCGGCTCCGTCATCCTCCTGGCCGTCTACCGCCTCATCACCGGAAACCGACGACACGCCTGAGTGTCCTCTGCAAAATCGCACCACCCGTGAAACGGCTCCCCCCTTTTCTTCCAGGGGCGGAGCCGTTCGCCGTATCCGAGTCGCCAGCCTCCAACCGTACGGAGGCGGAGTGGACCGCTACCGCGGCCTGCTCCCCGCCACCTCGGTCCGCCTTTCCCGTTCCGTCGTGCCCGCGTCGAAGCGGGGCTCGCTGCGGGACGGGCCACCGGGCAGGCGGTGCCGCTGTCTGCCCGGTGGGGCGAAGGACCGGGCCGGTACGCCGGGTGGGGGGCGGGTCTTCACGGCGTCGCGGGTGTCGGCCGGGCACCGGTTCGGGGCCCGGTGCCCGGCTCACTGCTCGCGCATGCCCCAGGGGGATCCGTACGCGGTCAGCAGGTCGAGGAACGGCCGGGGGGTGAAGGCCTCGGGGCCGAGGATGCCGGTGCCGGTCCAGGTGCCGTTCGAGACGAGCTCCAGCGCGATGACCGGGTTGATCGCGGTCTGCCAGACCACCGCCTGGGAGCCGTACTCCTTCATCGACCACTGGTTGTCGACGACGTGGTAGAGGTACACCTCGCGCTTCCGGCCGTCCTTCGTGCCCTTCACCCAGGTGCCGGCGCACGTCTTGCCGTGCATGCGCTCGCCGAGCGTCGCCGGGTCGGGCAGGCAGGCCGCGACGACGTCACGCGGCGAGACCTCGGCGCCGCCGGGCAGGGTCACCTTCTCGGTGCGGTCCAGGCCCAGCTTGTGCAGCGTCTTGAGGGTGTCGATGAACTCGTCGCCGAGGCCGTACTTGAAGGTGACGCGCCGGGCGTCCACCCAGCGCGGGATCAGCAGGACCTCCTCGTGCTCGACGTTGACGCACTCGACGGGGCCGATGCCCTCGGGGAAGTCGAAGACCTCCGGCTCGCTGAAGGGGGCGGTGGTGAACCAGCCGCGGTCCTTCTCCCAGATCACCGGCGGGTTCAGGCACTCCTCGATCGTCGTCCAGATGGAGAACGACGGTGCGAAGTCGTAGCCGTCGACCGTCAGGTTCGCGCCGTCCCGTACGCCGATCTCCTCGATCTCGTCGAACAGCTCGTCCGCGGCGTAGCGGGCGAAGACGTCGGAGAGGCCGGGCTCCACGCCGATCCCGACGAGCGCCAGCTTCCCGGCCTCCTCCCACGCGGCGGCCCGTTCGAACTGGCCGTCGCCGAGCTTGGTCCCGCACTCCTCGTACGGGCGCTCCGGGTGCGGGGACGACAGCGACATCGCCATGTCCAGGTAGTGCGCGTCGGCCGCCAGCGCGGCCTCGAACAGCGGCATCACGAACCGCGGGTCGGTGGCGTTGAGCAGCACGTCGCACCGCTCCCGTCGGAGCAGGCCGGTGACCGCCTCCTGGTCGGACGCGTCGACGCGCGCGGCGCTGAACCGGGTTCCGTCCGCACCCAGCGCGGCCACGGCCGCTTCGGCGCGGGAGACGTCGTAGTCGGCGACGACCATGTGGTCGAAGAAGGAGCGGCGGGCGGCGATCTTGGTGATCGCGGTGCCCACGCCGCCCGCGCCCACAAGGAGTACTCGCATGACAAGGGTGCCTTTCGACGGGGAGGCCGAAGCCTTGGATGCGTCATGAAACGGGGGACGGCCGGAAACCGTCAACGGTGTTGGCATAAGGTCGTGGCAGGTGGAGAAGGAGGTACGCATGGCGAAGGAAGTGGTGTCGGAGACGGACCGGCGCCGCAGGAAACCCACGAAGCAGGGTGTCGTCCTCACTCAGAAGCTAATCGTGGAGACCGCTCTGCGCATGCTGCGCGAGCACGGCAGGGAGGGGATGACCGTGCGACGGCTGGGCTTGGCGCTCGGCGCGGATCCCAGCACCCTGTACCGCTACTTCCGCGGCACCGACGACCTGACGCTGGCCATCGCCGACGAACTGATCGGACGCGCGATGCGGGACTGGCGGGCCACCGGCGACTGGCGTTCCGACCTGCGTGACATCGGCCTTCGCATCCACACGGCCTACCTCGACCACCCGGAAGCGGCCGTCCTCACCGCCAACCGGGTCAGCGGCCGAGCGAACGAGATCGCCACCGACGAGGTCGTCCTCGGCATTCTGCGCGCCACCGGCCTGCCCGATCCGGACGTCGTCCGCATCTACCAGGCGTTCATCGACCAGACCCTTGCCTTCGCCGCTCTCGACGCCGCCAGCCTCGCCCTGCCCGCCACGGCCCGCACCGCCGACGAGGAGGTCTGGCGGGCCACCTACGCCCGCCTCTCCCCCGACACCCACCCGCACATCGCGGCCACCGCGCCCCTGCTGGTGGCCCGCATGAACCACAGCGCCTACCCGACCGCGCTGGAGATGCTGCTCGACAGCGCGGCGGCGATGCTCCGGGCGGGCTGAATCGGCTGTCGCTCGCGGGGCGACCCTCACTGATCAGGGATGTTCTGACGGGCTGGTGCGTGAGTGCGGCAAGGGTGATCGCTCGGGGGTGGGGGATCCGGTTCGTGACGATCACGGTCAGGCGGGATGTTCTCGCGCATCGTCCGTTCACCGGTGTCTCCCGCCGGCATCCGGGCCGGCCAGGGCGTCTTCTGTGGATCATGCCGTGAGCCGGCGGAAGAGCCGCGCCGCCCGTCTCGGGCTCGTCCTCGACCGAGGCGCTGTGGAATCATCGGCAGATGTCGGAGACCGGCGGTGAGGACGAGTGGGCGCTTCGGCGTGAAGCCGAGCGGGTCGTCAACGAGATCGCCCAGGAGCTCCGCACGTTGGACGAGGGAACGTCCTGGTTCTCCGTCCTTTCCCCGGCAGGACGGCAGGTTGTCCTGCGGGAAGTCGCCCGCTACGCGATGCAGGCCCACATCACGGCGGCAGACGGGCGCGAAGGAGTCGCCCGGTCCGGCGTGAAACCTACGGCCAACCCTTCGGTGATGATGTGCATGGACCCGCCTCGCTACGGGTTCGCAGCCCTCCCGGCCGACGAGCACGTCAAAGCGTTTCGTGTCCTCGTCTCGGTGTTCTCCGTCGCCGACACCCGCCGCAGGCGGACGTACTGCAGAGGCACTTGCGGACACTCATGGCACAACGTGCCTCCCCGCTGAAGTGCCGTGGCGGCGCGCGCCGACTCGTATCGGGTTCTCCCGGTCGTCGCCGCTGGATCATCTGATCGTTTGTTGACGTGTGTCATCGGCTGACGCCTGGTGGGCCAGGATCGGGCCGTTGCCAACGGGCCGGTCACCGGGCCGGTCGCCGAGGTGGGGTGGGGTGGGCGGTGGCGGAATCGCCGACAGGTGCTTGATGCGATCGGGTTCAAGTACCGCACCGGAGCGGCGCGGGTGGACCTGCCCAAGCGCTTCGGCTCGTGGAAGGGCGTCCACGACCGGCTGCGGACCTGGGCCGCCGACGGCATCTCGCAGAAAGTGTTCACCACCCTGCCGGCCAAGGCGGACAGCGCAGTCCGCCTCGCCGCCGGCAGTCACCGCCGGCCCTTCGCCTTCGTCCTCACTGCGGGCCAGGCAGGCGACACACCCGCCTTCGAGTCGCTCATGGCCCGGATCCGGCTGCTCAGGCCGGTCGGTGGACCGTGGACAACGGCGGATGTGGTCCTGGCCGACCGCGCCCGCCGAACAGACCTCCAGCCCGCCCTCCTCGCTGCGGCAGTACGCGTCAGCCCTGGCGGCGGGGGCGATGGTGCGGCTTGCGCGGGCGGCGGATCGTGTCGGCGCCCGCGTCGGCGACGGCACCGGCGGAGGAGAACAGGTTCGGCACACCCGGGCGTGGAAGCACGCCGGCCCGGGCCTGGGTGGCCGGCTTGGCGGCAGTGGGTCCGGTGGGGGCCGCGGCGCGGGCCAGGACCCGGGTGTGCGGGATGTGCGGTGCGCACATCCCGCACACTTCCTCGACGATCCAGACCTGGCCGACGAGGGGGTCGTGGCGCAGGATCATCACCACCTCCCCCGCGCACGGCGTCTTGTGCCCCGGGTGCGCCTCGCAGTGCTCTGAGCGGCAGTGGCAGTCGGCGTTGGGTCGGACGGTGGCCACCTTGGCGTGGGCGGCGGCATGCTGGGCCGCGAAGGCCCGCAGGGCGGACAGGTCACGGGAGCGGGCGGGCATCTTGCAGGGCGAGGTGCAGGTGACGCTCGCGGTGCGGTCGCTGTGACCGGTGATCCGGACGGTCCAAGCCCGCCCGGGCACACGCGCGGTGGGGGATTCGAGGGGAGCGGTCGTCACGTGAGGGGGTCCGTTCGTCGTTGGTGCGGTCACGGGCCGGGTCCACTACGCGGTCTCCGCGGGCTGCCCGGGCCACGGGTTTCCTTCCCCCGCAGACCGCTTCGCAAGCAGTGCGGCCGTCACATGCCGCAGCGGACTGCGCGGCGGGGTGGCGAGCAGCCGTACGCAGGGTGCGCGGGTGCGGTCCTTGGCGGAGCCGTTCGCTCCCGGAGCCGTGCGGCGGGGCCGTCCGGTCGAGCGGTTCCTCGGCCCGTGCGGCTCGGCGCAGCGTCCCGGCGTGCGCTACGTGGAGGTGCGTGCGGCGAAGGACCTGTTCGAGGTCTACCTCCGTATGGTCCGGGACGCCGGCAGTGAAGAGTTCTCGGACCTGGGCGGGTCACCGCCGTTCGCCCCGGACGATGAGGCCGGTGAGTTCGGCCGGCTCGTGGGTACGGACAACGGCTTGTGGATAGGGACGGCTCGTGGGTACGGACGGCTCGTGGGTGCGGCCGAAGGTCCGTCAGCCGCGCTGGGCATCGCCGAGCGGTGGCAGGGGCCGAGCGTGGTCGTCGGGTGGACGAGAACATCGCCCAAGACGAGTACGGCGCCTACGTACGCAACGGCAGGTCCAAGGATCGAGAGGGAAGCTGATCCGGCTTTCGTACGGCTGGGGTGCCGAGAACTCCTCCCGGGCGCCGGTCGGATCCATCCCGGCCGGCTCCTGGCGGTAGCCGTAGCCGTCCAGCCGCACCTCGATGACCGTATGGACGCCGAGCGCGGCAGCCGCGGAGGGAGCCCGGTACCGCATGTCGAACATGTCGAACGTGTCGGACAAGAAATCGTGGAACGCCGGAGGAAGTCACTGCCTTCCACCGACGCCGGAGGCCGATCGCTCTCCCTCCTGAAGCCGGGATCGGATCCGATCTCGGCGCTGATCTGGGCATGCCTGCCATCGCGATGGTGCAGCGCCTCCCGGGCCAACGCCCGGAGCGTCTCGGTGGGCAGCTCGGGGGTGCTGCCTTGCCCGACCAGGAAGTACGTCTCGGGGCGGCGGCGTACATGCTCCACGAAGTGGACCATCCGCAGCGGCTCGACTGTGAACCTCCCCGCTCCCCCGTGTCATCGCTTCCCGGTCGGCCACAGCCGCTCATGACCCCGCTTGCTGTCGAACTCCGTGCTCCCTGCGGCAGTGACGGGCCTGTGGCCTGCCCACCGGTTTCGACAGCGAGGCCCACGGACGCCGCGACGAGGCCGGACGGGCGGTCGACCGCCTCGAGAACTCCCGAGGCGAAGACGCGCGGATCGGCGTGGCCCGGCGACGACGGTCCTCCTGCGGCCGGAGCCGGCTCACCGGCCGGGGCAAGCGATGAGCCGGAGGCGTGCACATATCGGTGCGCGGTCTGCTGTCAGCCCCGCCGGCCGGTCGTGCTGGTGTCCGCCGGTACGGCGCCGCCGGTGCCCGGTCCGGTTCAGGAATCGGCGGCTTGGGCATCCAGCTTGTCTTTGAGCGGCTTGTACTCCTTGTCCCAGGAGTGGGGGCGCTGGTGGAGGTCTGTCACCAGGAGGGTGAACAGGCGCGGGTCGAAGTTGGCCGGGTACAGGGCGCCGTCGATCATGTGGCCGTTGACGACAACGGTGGGAGTGCCGGGGCCGCGCGGGTCGTCACCGGTGTGCTCGTAGGCCTTTTCGGAGGCGGTGACGAACGGGCGGTACCTCATCGTCCTGACCGCCTGGTCGAAGGTCTCGTCGCGAAGGCCCGGGACCTTGTCGGCCAGTTGCAGAAGGCGCTGGGTGGTGAACCCGCCGCTGCTTTCGACGTCGGTCTGGTGGTCGAAGAGCACCCGGTGGTACTCGACGAACTTGTCCTTCTCCAGCGCTGCGCGCAGCGCGTTGACGGCTCGCTTGGAGCCGTCGCCCTCGAGCCGGTCGTCCTTGAAGGACGCGAAGGTGTACTGGGCCTTGATCTCGCCGGCCAGCAGCAGTTTCTCCAGCGACTTGGCGCCGGTCCGCTCGTACTCCTCCACCACGGGGCAGCGCGGGTCCTCGTACAGGTGGACCGTGGAGCGAGCCGCGGGGTTGCCGACCACGATCGTCGTGCCGTCGAGAGCGGTCTGCTCGGGAAGCTGTGCGGCGGAGGCGTAACGTACGGCCTCAGGCCGGGCCGCCGGGCGGGCCTCCCCTGCCTGCTGCGCGTCCGGGCTCGTCTCTCCCGCCCGGGTTCCGCCCGGCGCGCATCCCGCGACGGCCCCTACGAGACCTGCCGCGACAGCGGCCCGGCCGATGGTGCTGATCTTCATCTGGCTGTGGATCCCTCCCCTGTGAACAGGTGGACTCTACGCGTCCGGTATGACAAGTCGCCTGGTGTTTTCGGGTGGCGGTACCGCACCGGGCCGGGCAGCCGGTCGCACGCGTCGTGTTCGCCGCCGCCTTGTAGCCGCCGGAGACGCCACGGCGGCGTGGTCGGGTCCGGCCCTTCCGGCCGTAGGACAAGGCCGCCTCGGACGTTCCGCGCGGGGACTGCCCGCCGGGCCTCACCTTCTGGTTCGCGTTTACGTGATCCTGAAGTCCTTTGCTCGGCACCAGTAGACCGACGAGTTCACCGGGGAGGCAGTCCTGCCTTGGCGCGCCAGTGGTCGGCGTCGCGCGGTTCGGCCAGCCGACCGGTCAGATGCGCGACCGCGGCCGAGAAGGCCTCGGGCAACGAGAAATCCTCGCTCACCACGAGCGTGAGGGCGTCGACGTCATGGGTGGCGTGATCGGTCCGGCACCAGCAGGCCACGTTCACCGCCGCGTCGACCGCGAGCCGGCCCAGATCTGTCCACACCACTTGGAGCAGGAACTCCAGCCGGTCCCCTTCATCGGCGTGCTCGACGACATTCAGTCCGAGGATGATCGGCGTTCCCACCTGCCGACCGGAGAAGGCGGCGTGCTCCGGGAACCACTCCCAGACCGCCGTGTCACCACCCCTTCGCGTTTCGTCGACCGCCTCACTTTCAACGGCACCATCATTGAGACCGGCAGCGACTCCTGCCGCCTCGCCGGCACCCGAGCCCGCGCTGAGGAGACAGCCAAGGCCGGCTGATCCCTGCCGTTGTCTACCTCGACGGCCCTCCAAACCCGGCTGTTCCGTCCGGCAGGCTCACTCAATCCACGGTCCGTGAAACGGTCGCTTCGATGCCTGATGCCCGCAGCTTGCGCGCCAGGAGCCCCATCTCGGGCAGGGTCCCCGAGTACTGCCCGGTCAAGACCTGCTCCAGCACGGCCCGGACGCCGTTCAGACCGATGCCGAGTTCCGCCCGCAGCACCCGCATGACGGCGGCATTCCTCGTCGGCGGGGTCACCCGCAACCTTGCCCGACCGTACTGGGAAAGCAGTCGGCCACGCAGTTCCTCCGGCAGCTCACCGCCACACACAGCCAGGGCGAACCCGCAGGCCGGACACGTCGACTCGACGTCCCACCGCAGTGTCTCGCCCACCAGCGCCTGAACACCGCAGCACTCCGCCTCGGCACCGCACCCCTGGCACACAGCGGAGTACCTGATGGACTCAACCAGAATCGACTTTTCCATAATCCCCCCTCACGAGGAGAGGTTAGACGGCAGGCGGCGAACGTCTTTCCGGGGCGCCGACGTGTCCCCTGGCACCCGAGCCAGCGGTCCAGGCCATACCGGTCCGTGCGCTGACGCTATCTCTCGTGAACCTTCCGAGACCCGCCGATCACCAACTGCCGCTCGAACCGATAGACAAACGCCGCTTTCGCGGGCCGCGCCGGATCAACACCGTGCTTGCCGGAGTACGCGAATTCCTCTCGCACGACAGGACGTTGGGCACGGTGCCGATGTTCGTGCCGTCCCGGCTCTACGAGATCGCCGATGACCGCGACCTGCCGCCGGAGGCCCGTGGCGAGGGCAGCGGCCCGCGCCACTTCGCCGAGGCACGGCACCAGGCCGCCGTACCCGACGAGCCGGTCGGCCGTGCCGCGGACGAGGGGGTTCTGGCCCGGCTACGGGCCTGCCGCAACGCCCGAAACCGAGTTTCGTCACAGCGACCTGTGCGCGGCCGTCCTGGCCCGCGCAGCCGCACCGCCGCCCGACGCCGGCGGTGGGCCCCAGGTCAGCCGCCGGTCGCTGCTGGCCGACGTCGCGAGCCTCACGGCCCGTAACGGCCGTCTCTCCGCACACATCAACCGGCTCGAACGACGCCGGCCCGAAGCGTCCGGACAGACCGTCCGGGAAGCCTCCGGACTCGGCGCCCCCGCCGACGTCGAAACACTCACCCGCCGGATCGGCGCGCTCGCTCCGAACTCGCCGAGCGTGACGAGGACCTCGCTGCCGTACGTGCCGTGGACCGGGGGCTTGACGGCTCGGCCGAACCGCTGACGGGGTGGTTCCGGAACACGCCGGAGACCCGCCTTCTGCCAGCGGCAGAACACCGGCCCGACCGGGCTCGACGATCACTACAGTCCAGACTCATGACGACGGTTACGACGCGGACGGTCGAATACGCGGCCGACGGCCTGACGATGATCGGGCACCTCGCGCTCCCGGCCGGTGTCGACCGCCGGCCCGCGGTCCTGGTCGGGCCCGAGGGGGTGGGGCTCGGCGACGTCGAGCGCCGCCGGGCCGATGCGCTCGCCGAGCTGGGATACGTGGCACTGGCCTTCGACCTCCACGGCGGGCGCTATTTGAGCGACCCCGAGGAGATGCTGGCCCGTTGCCTGCCGTTGCTCGCCGACCCCGACCGGATGCGGGGCATCGGCCGTGCGGCGCTCGACGTGCTGCGCGCCGAGCCGCGGACCGACCCGGACCGGATCGCCGCCGTCGGCTACGGCACCGGGGGCGCGATCGCGCTGGAACTCGGGCGTGACGGCGCCGACCTGCGCGCGATCGGGACGGTCAACGGGCTGACCACGGGCCGACCGGGCGAGGCGGCGCGCATTCGCTGCCCGGTGTGGGCCGGGGTCGGATCGGAAGACCCGATCATGCCGCCCGCGCAACGGGACGCGTTCACCGCCGAGATGCAGGCCGCGGGCGTCGACTGGCGCCTCACGGTCTACGGCGGCGCCCTGCACGCCTTCCATCACCCACCGGTCGACCACACTGTGCTCCCCGGCGTCGGCCACCACCCGCAGCACGCGCGGCGAGCTTGGCGTGACGTCGTCGACCTGCTCGCCGAGTGCCTGCCCATAACGGAGTGATCTGGTCGGCAACCGCGATTCCGGGCCGCAGACCAGGCCGGACGGCACGACCACGGACGAGCCCTGGTTCCTCTGCACGTCGGCCCAAGCGACCCGCCGCGAGGCGGGCGCCGGCAGGTTAGCGACGTGCCGGCGCCCGTCGGCGACTCGGCTCATCCCAGGTGGCGGACGACGAGGCGGGGCGCCGAGCGGGCCAGGGCGGCCACGGAGAGGCCGATGGCGGCGCCGGCGGCGACGTCGGAGGGATAGTGCGCGCCGCTGTGGACCCGTTCGATCGCCACCAGCACCGTGGGAACGGCGCACGCGGCCCCGGCCCAGGGCCAGGTGGGCGCGACAGCCGCGGTGAAGGCCACGGCGGCGGCGGTGTGGCCGGAGGGGAAGGAGAAGCTGTCGGGCCGGTCCTCGACATCGCTGTGGGGAATCCACTCCTTGGGCGGTCGTCGTCGCTCGACGAGCTTCTTGACCACCCCGTTGGACAGCAGCTCCGCCATCGCCATGGCCGTGACCCCGGCCGCCGCCGCCCTGCGGCCGCGCCGACCTCCACCGGCCGCCATCGCCGCAGTCGCCGCCCACCACAACTTCGTGTGCTCGGCCGCTTCCTCCACCGGCGGCAGCAGTCGGCGGGCCCAGGCGGAATCCCAGGCGGCCATGCGCCGGGACAGCTGGTGGTCGACGTCGCGCAGCGCGGCCAGGATTTCCATGCTTCGCGGTTTCCCCGCTCATGGCCATGCCACACCGGGCTCGTGATCCACACCCCCATGAGGAAGCGGGTTGCCGCTTCACGACATCTTGCCCGCCGTGTCGGCCCCGCTCTACCTTACTTAAAAGTAAGTTTACTACTGGGTAAGGAGATTGGCCTTGGCCACCTATCAGACCGTGCTGGTCGGCACGGACGGTTCGGAGTCGTCCTTCGCGGCGGTCGCGAGTGCGGCACGCCTCGCTGTCGCCTGCCAGGCCAGGCTCGTGATCGCCTGCGCGTACTCTCCGATGCGTGGGACCGACCTGGACGTGGCGAAGGACAGGTTGGGAGCCGAGGCGTACCAGGTGGTGGGTTCGGCCCCGGCCGAGGACACCCTGCGCGTCGCCAGGGACAAAGCCCGGAACGAGGGCGTGGAGGACGTTCGATCGGTCGCGGTGGAGGACAGACCCGTCGCGGCCTTGGAGCGGATCGCGCAGGAGTACGCGGCGGATCTGATCGTCGTCGGGAACCGGGGATTACGCTCGCTCGCCGGGCGGATCCTCGGCTCGGTGCCTGCCGACATCGCGAGGAAAGCCGGTCTCGACGTGCTGATCGTGCACACCACATGAGCGTGGCGGAGCCCGGACGCAAGGCGGCGGCCGATCTGACGAGGGGTGACGAACTCCACCGGGCCATCGAGGAGATGCTGCTCGACGGCGGCCGTCTTTGGACCAGGCGGGACATCGCCGAGCGGTCCGGGGTGGGACCGGAGCGCTCGGCTCAGATCTGGCGGGCGCTCGGGTTTCCGGTGGTCGACGACCACGCGAGGGTGTTCACCGACGCCGATGTCGAGGCGCTGCGGTCGGGTGAACGGCTCATCGAGGCCGGACTCGTCACCGAGGAGAGCGAGACGGTGATGGCCCGCGCCCTGGGCCACCATCTCTCCAGGCTCGCCGAATGGCAGATGCAGACTCTGTGGACCTGGCTCAGCCGCGACCTCGGCGAAGGCGACGGCCAAGACCGGGCGGCGCTGACAGAGCACGCCGCTCGGCTGTTGCCGGAGATGGAGCTGCTGCAGAGGCACGTGTGGCGTCGGCATCTCGCGGCCCATGCCGGACGGATGCTTGCCGCGAGCGAAGAGGACCCGCTTCATCGGCCTGGGCGGGAGACCGGCGCGGACGCGGCGGAAAGGGCACAGGACAAGCACGTCCGGGCCGGGGCCGCCGTGGCCGAAGAGCCGGAGCCGCCACGCGGCGGCACCGACATCCGCCATCTGGCGGTGGGCTTCACCGACATGGTCGCCTACACCCGGATGACCCGAGGGCTGGACAGCGGCGAACTTTCCCGGGTCCTCGACCGGTTCGAGAGCCTGATCGGTGACGTGGTCGCCGAGGGACGGGGCCGGGTGGTGAAAACCATCGGCGACGAGGTGCTCTTCGTGTGCGAGTCGGCGTCCGCGGCCGCCGGCATCGCGTTGGAGCTGACCGCCCGGGCCGCGCACGACCAGAGGCTGCCGCGACTACGGACAGGGCTCGCCCACGGAGCGGTCCTCAACCGCTACGGCGACGTGTACGGAGCAGCGGTCAACATCGCGGCGCGGCTCACCGCCGTGGCACGTCCCGACACCGTGCTGGTCGACACGGCGTTCGCCGGCGAACTGGCGGGCACGACGGCGTACGACCTGAAAACGCTGCGCCCCGTATCGGTACGGGGCTACAGCCGCCTGCGCCCCGTCCTGCTACGGCCGGCCCGTCCCGGCGAGCCGTCGGCAACGAAGCGTCCTCACCGTTGACGAGTCGGTGCGTGACCGCGACGAAGGGCGATCGCTCGGGGCGGAGCGGGGCGGTCCGGTTCGTGACGATCACGGTCGGGCGGGATGTTCCAGCCCCGCTGTCCGGTGCCGGCCGCTCCACCGTCGCCCGGGCCACCGGAGAGGTGCGCGGGCTCCTGGCCGAGTCGGGTCGTGCGGTCCCCGGCCGTCCTGGCCCGCGGCTTCCAGGAGATCCCGGTCGGGGCGGGTCCGGGGCGCGGGGTCCTGGTGGGCGGCCTTCCAGCGTTCGCGCAGTTCGTCCTTCCGGCCCTTGGGCGGAGGCCGCGGAGGCCGCGGAGGCCGGGGAGGCCGGGGAGGCCGGGGAACACCCCGGGCGGCGAGCTGGTCGACCTGGAGCGAGGTGTCCTTCAGCGCGTTGACGACCGCGCCGTGGACGAGAACGACCAGGAACCGTCTGGGCACTGGCAGGCGTCTCGTGACATGGTGTTTGATCTTCTTTGCATGTGTGAGCCGAGCTTTTGCGGACCGGGGGTTGCTGCGTCGTGGGGTACACGATTCCTGAAGGCGTCGACACGATGCTCGACGTCGTCGGCGTGGGATGGCCGAACGTCGACGAGGACGCCTACCGCGACATGGCCGACTCCCTGCGCGAGTTCGCCGACGACGCGGACGACGACGCAGGTGTCGCCTACGCCCACGTGCAGAAGCTGCTCTCCACCGGGCAGAGCGAGTCGCTCGGCGCCCTGGACCGACACTGGTCGAAAGTGCAGGGCAAGCACAAGGACCTGGCGAAGGCCGCCCGCATCGTCGCCGGTGCGCTCGACCGCGTGGCGGACATCATCGTCGCCCGAAAGATCATGGCTGTGGGCGAGCTGGCGGATCTGTGCGCGACGGTGGGCATCACCCTCGCCTTCGCACCGCTGACGGCGGGCCTGTCGACACTGCTTGCCGGTGCGAAGATCGTGGCAACGCGCATCGCGTTCAAGAGGATCCTGAAGGAGATGGCGGAAGCAGCCGTCGCGGAGATCGTGGCGACGCTCACCGAGCCCGCAGTCGCCGCGATCGAGAACATCGTGGCCGACCTGGCCATACAGACGGCGTTGAACGCGGCGGGGGTCCAGGACGGCTACGACACCGACCAGACGGTGCAGGCCGGCAAGGACGGCCTGCGGCTCAACTCCGTCGGTGGGGCGTCGGTTCCGGGTCCGCGCGGCGGTCCGGAGATCGACCACGACGCGCACGGCAAGGCGGGAATGCACCTGGCCGGCGTGCAGATCGACATGCGCGACAAGACCAGGTCGAAACTGGGCAAAGCCAAGAGCCACCACGGCCGCGCGAAGGGCAAGGACTCCCTCACCGCCGTACTCGACACCACCATCGAGGGGGTCACGGAGAAACTCACCAAGGCGCTCGACGACCTGGGCGACCACATCGGCAAGAAGGTTCCTGCCGCCATCACCAAAAGCTCCAAGGTCCACAAGGACACCGACGGCGATGTCCGTGATCGGGTCAGAGGCATCCACGCCAAGGGCGGCGGGGACGGAAGCGATCTGGCCGGCAGGAAGGGTGGTTCCGAGCCCGGGCGCGGTCGGGGAGGGCCGGGCGGCAGGCGGACGAAGCCGGAGACTCTGGATACGGCCAAGGACGACGCGCGACGCAACGGCATCCCGCTGAGGAAGAAGACCTGCAAGAACGATCCGATCGATGTCGCCACCGGCGAGATGACGCTGCCCCAGACAGACCTGTCCCTTGCCGCCGTCCTTCCCTTCGTCCTGCTTCGCACCCACCTGTCCGAGTACCGCTGGGGCCGCTGGTTCGGGCGCAGCTGGGCTTCCACCCTGGACGAACGCATAGAGCTGGACGCCACCTCCCAGGGGGCGATCTGGGCGCGCGAGGACGGGTCCCTCCTCGTCTACCCGCGGCTGCCCGCTCCGGACGACATCGACGGCGTTCTGCCCCTCGAAGGGCCTCCGCTGCGTCTGACCCACGGTGGGCGGGACAACGGTTCCCTCACCTATCGCGTCTTCGATCCGTCGTCGGGGTTGACGCGACACTTCACCGGCAGCCCCTACAACCAGTCCTCCGCCTACTGGCTGAGCGAGATCGAGGACCGCAACCACACGGGAATCACGTTCGTACGCCGAAGCGACGGGGCTCCGGTCCAGGTCGTGCACGACGGCGGTTACCGGGCGGATCTGCGGATCGTGGACGATCGCGTCTCCGAGCTGTCCCTGCGGACGCCCGGGGGTCCCCTCACCGTCATGCGGTACGGATACGACGACCTGGGCGATCTCACCGACGTCACCAACTCTTCCGGCCTCCCCCTGCGGTTCGCCTACGACGCCGAAGGGCGGGTCACGTCCTGGACCGATCGCAACGACTCCACGTTCCAGTACGTCTACGACACGGTGGGGCGGGTCGTGCGGACGATCGGTCCCGAGGGCTTCCTGTCCTCCGCGTTCGCCTACGAAGAGCTTTCCGGGACAGGCGGGCGGATCACCCGCTACACCGATTCCACCGGTGCCACGACCGTCTTCGAGCTCGACCGGTGTCTCCGGCTGGTCGCTGAAACCGACCCGCTGGGAAACACCGCGCGCTTCGAGTTCGACGAGCAGGACCGGCTGCTGGCCCAGATCGACGCCCTGGGCCACACCACTCGCTTCGAGCGTGACGGGCACGGCAACCTCGTCGGGCTCACCGCCCCCGACGGTGCGCGCACCAGCGCGGTGTTCAACACGATGCGCCTGCCGGTCGAAGTCACCGAGCGCGGTGGTGTCCGGCGTCTGTTCGAGTACGACGACCGCGGCAACTGCACCGCGGTCGTCGATCCCGTCGGCGCGCGCACGGAGTACGAGTTCGACGGTCGCGGACACGTGACCGCGGTACGTGACGCCGTCGGGGGGCTCACGCGGATCCAGACCGATGCCGCGGGTCTTCCCCTGCGCGTCACCGCGCCGGACGGGGCGAGCGTGCTGTGCGCCCGCGACGCCTTCGGCCGGGTCGTGGCCGTCACCGATGCCATCGGCGGCACTCTGCGCCAGGGCTGGACCGTCGAGGGAAAACCGGCCTGGCGAGAACTGCCCGACGGCTCCCGTGAGGAATGGGACTGGGACGGCGAGGGCAACCTCGTCAGCCGTACGGACCGCATGGGCCGCGCCAGCTCCCACACCGCCACCCACTTCGACCGGCCCTCGACCAGCACCACCGGCGACGGAAGCGGCTACCGCTTCGTCCACGACACCGAGCTGCGCCTCACCAAGGTGGTCAACGCGCAGGGGCTGGAGTGGCGCTACACCTACGACGCGGCCGGCCGGCTCGTTTCCGAGACCGACTTCGACGGCCGTCTGCTGACCTACGAGCACGATGCGGTCGGCCGCCTTGCGCGTCGTACGAACGCCGCTGGTCAAAGTCTCGTGTTCGAGCGTGACGTCCTGGGCCGGGTGGTCCGCCTGTGTCATGACGACGGTGCCGTGTCCGTCTTCACCCACGACGAGTCCGGTCACGTCTCGCGGATCGCCAACGCACACGCGCGGATCGACCTGGAGCGCGACAGGGTCGGGAGGGTCCTGACGGAGAGCGTCAACGGCCGGGCCATGACCTTCGCCTATGACGCCCTGGGCCGGCGCGTCCACCGGCGCACCCCGTCGGGGGCGACCAGCGACCTCGCGTACGAGGCACACGGTCTGACCGCCTACACGGCAGGGGAGCACACCTTCCGCTTCGAGCGCGACGCCCTGGGCCGCGAGACGTCACGCGCGCTCGACGACCTCCTCACCCTCCGCCAGGAGTTCGATCCCGTCGGACGTGTCACGGAGCAGTCCCTGGCCTTCCGGGAGACCACTCTGGTGCACCGGGCCTTCGCCTACCGGGCCGACGGTTCTCCCGTCAGCATTCATGACAGCCTGGACGGCCGTCGTGCGTTCACCCTCGACCCGGCCGGCCGGATCGCCGCCGTCCGTGCCGAAGGGTGGACAGAGCAGTACGCCTACAACGCCGCAGGCGATCAGACCCATGTCGTGCTCCCCTCCCGGGCGCCCGGGCAGGACAGCGCAGGAGCCCGGCACTACGACGGCACACGCGTCACCCAGGCCGGTCGCACCCGCTACCGCTACGACGCCCAGGGCCGCATGGTGCGGCGCACGACCACCACCCTCAGCGGCAAGTCGCTCGGCTGGCAATTCACCTGGGACGCCGAGGACCGGCTCATCCGCGTCGAGGTTCCCGACGGCGGCCGGTGGCACTACCACTACGACGCTCTCGGCCGTCGCGTCGCCAAGCGGCACGAGGACGGCGACGGGACCCTGCTGGAGACCGTCTCGTACTCCTGGGACGGGTCGCAGCTCGCCGAGCAGTACATGCACGCCTACGGCGCGATCCTGGTCTGGGACTACACCGGACTGCGGCCCCTGGCCCAGCGCGAGGTCAAGCTCGACGGGGCTCAGCAGGAGATCGACCGGCGTTTCTTCGCCATCGTCAGCGATCTGTCCGGAACCCCGAGCGAGCTCGTCGGCGACGACGGCTCCCTCGCCTGGCGCTCCCGCAGCACCGCCTGGGGCGCGGCCCGGTGGAGCAGAGACAGCACGGCCTTCACCCCGCTGCGCTATCCCGGCCAGTACTTCGACGCCGAGACCGGTCTCCACTACAACGTCAACCGCTACTACGACCCCGCGCTGGGCCGCTACATCACGCCGGACCCCCTCGGGCTCGCACCCGCCGTCAACCACTACGCCTACGTGCCCAACCCCTTCACCCTGGCGGACCCTCTGGGCCTGGCCGGGTGTGACGCCGACCCGACCTGGGGCGGGCGGGTCACCTTCACCCGGGACCAGCACGGCCGCCCGTACGAGATGAACGCGACCATCACCAGGGACATGCTGGACGAAGGCACCCATGCCGCCCAGGCGTTGAGGCCGCCCGGGTTCATGGGCGGCGACGAGAACCAGGCCCGTGGACACCTGCTCGCCCGCATGCTCGGAGGATCCGGCGACACGCTGGACAACCTCTTCACCATCACCCAGAACCCGACCAACAGTCCGGACATGCGGGATCTGGAGCAGGCCATATACAACGAGGTCGACTCCCCCACCGGCGGGCGCGTCACCTACAACGTCTACCTCGAGTACACGGACGACAGGAAGGACTCCGTGCCCAAGTACATCCAGCTCGAAGCGTTCGACAAGAACGGCAAAGTGCTGGTCGATACCATGCTGGAGAACCCCGCTCACGAGCAGCAGCAGCAACAGCGACGCCGCCAAGGAATTCTGTGACCAGTATCGAGGACCTCACCCGCCTCGCCCCGCCGCCGCCCGGCCCCGCCCCGATCGACTGGCGCGCGGTCGAGGACACGCTGGGCATGACGCTGCCCGACGACTACAAACGGCTGGCCGGCGCTTACGGCCCGGGCGCGTTCTGCGACTTCGTCCGCGTCTACCACCCCCACGGCCCCACCGAATGGGTCGACCTGACCGGACCGATGCCCGCCCGGCTCCGCCGGCAGTTGCTGAAGGACCGCGACAGCGGCACGTACTCCATGCCCCACCCCCCGGAGAACCTGTTCGCCATCGGGGTGACCGACAACGGCAACCATCTCTTCTGGGTCACCGATCCCGCGGCCGACCCCGACGCCTGGCGCCTTACGGTCAACGAACCCGACGGCCACGACTGGTACACCTACGACGGCGACCTCACCGAGTTCCTCGTCTCGGCGCTGAGCGGCCGGACCCGCGTCCCCGTCTTCCCCGACCGGCTCCTCGACGGCGGTGTGTTCTTCACCCCGTCACGCCCGACGGGCTCGAACCACCAGCCCGACCGGCCTTCCGCCCCGGCGAGCATCAGTGGCCAAGCCGTCAGGGAGTGGGCCCGCGCCAACGGGTACGACGTCCCCGACCACGGGCGCATCCCCGCCAGGATCATCCAGGCCTGGCAGCAGGACCAGTAGGCCCGGCAACGGGGAGGGACGTGCCGGCTGCTCGGTGCGTGGAATCAGTCGGACGGGTCGTGGCCGTCGTCCTCGCTGCCGGGTCGGGTTCGGCTCTGGGGGCGGATCACATGTCCGGGTCCTCAACGGGGGCCTGTCGGCCTTTCCTCCGTCCGCCGCTTCCGTCCCGGCTCGAAGCGCCACCCGCACGGCCCGCACAGGCGCGCCTGACCCGGTGGCCGCACGTCACCGTCGGGTCGCCGACCGGGCCGTCTTTCCGCGCGGTACCCGGTCCAGGACCGCCGCAGACGGCGGCGGGCAGGTCTGCGGTCTCGACCACGCGGCCGGGATCGCCGGATTCTTCGGGGCCTTCGGGGTCTTCGGGTTCTTCGGCGAGGGCATCGAGTTCCTGACGGGGTGTCCGGCAAGGGTCCTGCGGCGGATCCGTACGGGCGTGCCGGAGCGGACCGTCGGCTGCGCAGGTTCCGAGCGAGAGCACTTGTCGATGGGTTTCGGCATCACGCGTTGCCCAGGGAGCGCGTGGTGCCGGGGAGAAGTAAGAGCACCTGGGCGGCGGGATCTCTCTCGATCGTGCGTGCTGAGCCGGCCCCGTTCATGACAGGATGACGTCATGCTGATCAGAAAGGGCGATGCCGCGTAGGCGCCCGAAGGCCGTCCGCGCCGAGCGATGGCGGCCTCGCAGACACGTTGCGGTTCGGCGGATCCCCGGCGTCACCGCGAGGACTCGCGCAGCTGTCCGCCGCATCGAGGATGAGCGGATGTGGCCCGACGCCGTTGCTCGCGCACTCGCCTGTTTCGAGGACGCGTTCAAGCAACCCGGCCGTTATCTGAACGCGTCCGAGGTCTGGCAGCCCGGACTGGAGGTGGAGTATGCCCGCGAAAATCTGGCGGAGGTCATGCTGCACCTCCCTCACGGTGCCCGGCGTGATCTCGGCCGGTTGATCGCTCGCATCGACGACGAGTTCGAGCGTCGCACTCTGCCTGATCCCGGGCCGGTGAGCGATTGGACGGAGGGCGGCTGGTGGTGGTCGAGGATTCGTGAACGCTGACGATGCTCACGAACCCTTATGCGTCCTGATCGGCTCATGCCGGCCTGTTGCTCTGCGCGGGCGGTGGCGGTGGCGGTGTCGGCGTCTGCTGCCCTGCGGGCTCCGAAAGCGACGGCGTCCGCGGTCAGCGCCCCGGTCCGGAGAGCGGCGGCGAGGCAGGTGACCAGGTGCTCGTGCGGCAGGTGGCGGCCGAGGAGGAGGACTTCGATGAGCGCGCGGGTGCCGTCCCGCTCGCCGTGGGCCTTGACAGCGGCCTCCCACCAGGCGTCGTGGACGGGAGTGAACCGGCCCGCGGAGCGCGCCGGGTCGAGTGCGGTCGCGGCCGGTAGAGCGCCGGGCTTGCGGACGAGAGCTTCCGGGTAGTGGCCCGGTTCGAGGCGGGTGCCGCCTTTGGCGATCAGCCGTTCGTGCCGGGCGACCTGGTACCGGCCGTCGTGGACCACCAGCTCGGAGGCGTGCGGCATCGCGCGGACGTTCCGGCCGATCAACCGGAGCGGCACTGAGGTGCGGTGGGTCCGGACGCTCATCCGGCTGTAGCGGTCGACCCGCAGCGTGAAGAGCCGACCCGTAAGGAGGCGCTCTCCACGCCGAGCTGCGAACGCTCTCGTAACTCGCCGACAGAGCCAGACGGTCGAGCGCCGGGACGAAGGGCTTCGCCTGCTGAAGGACTTCGGCTCCGCCGGGGCGCGAGCCGCGAAACCAAGGCCGCTGTCTGCCGTGCCGCGTGCGCGCTCGCCGACGTCCCCTACGACACCGCCCAGCCCCTCGTCGCACTCCTCGAGTCATTCGCCGGATTGTCTCGGTGACGCGTCGCGCGGCAGCTGAAGGGCAGGCCGCGCAACCCGTGCAGTCCCCACGCTGAACGGCCCGCACCACGTCGGTGCGGGCCGTTCAACCACCCCAGAGTCCGCCGAGGGGGGAGTTCGGCGGACTCTGCATATCCAGAGCGGTCCCATGCGCTCACCACCCGCGTGCCCCCGATTCCACTGCCCACACCCACGAAATCGCCTCCGGGCGGTCAGCCCGGCAACAGACCCGGAAGGACGGGCTGATCCACGGTCGGGCGATAGGGGACGGCCGTCCAGAAGCCCTTCCTGGCGACCCCCCGAACATCAGCACGTGCTCACCCGGAGGGGAAGCGGGGAGGCCGCGGACCACAGTCCCCAGGACGGTAGAACCCCAGTCGGTGGCGGAAGACCGGGGACAGGGGCTCCTCGATCTCCAGCGGATCACCGTTGGGAGAGGCCGCGGCCTGCACGCCGTCCGTCTTCTCGGGCCCCAGGAAGCCGGGGCCTGCCGGCGCACGTTGATCGGCGGAAAGAAGAGCGGGGTACGAGGCCGACGGCGATGTGGCAGGACATGGTGGACGCGAGCTTCGAGTCCGCCGCCCCGCCTCCCCAGTGCCCCTCTTCCGTCTGCCGGGGCCGCGTCTCAGGAGCAGGAGCAGGAGCAGGAGCGAATCGCAGTGTCCCAGGTAGTGCGGTGCGGTACGTCGGCTCCTTGGCCGTCCAGGGCACCGGCCCCGAGCACTCCAGGACCCGACGGGCCCGGCGGAGCAGGGCTTCCGACGGATCGGCCACCACACGGTCGATGTCGTCGCCGAGCACTTCGGCGACGGCCGTCGCGGAAGTGGTGCGGTCCTCGAACCAGTCGGCCCACAGGGAGTAGGTGACGGTCTCGGCGTCCTCGTCCGCTTCCAGCCGCTGCCGGTAGCCGTCCCACAGGGCGTCGACCGGCAGCGGGCCCTCCGCGCCGGCGTCCGCGAACCGGCTCTCGCGGGTGACCCGGTAGCCGTCGAGGAGGTCCAGCAGGCCGAAGGCCGGCCGCACCCGGTCGGCCGGGTCCGGGTCTTCGGCGAACACGTCGCCGGCCCAGGGGTGCGCCACCTGGTCGGCCGTGAGCGACTCGTCCGGCTTCCCGTCGCTCACCCACCCGTCTCCCACCTGGTGAACGCCCTGATCGGCCGGTCACCGCCGCGCCGCCTCCGCCTCTCGTACCGCCATGTCGCGTACCGGCCCGGCCCTCAGTCGCGGTGCCGGTCGAGCGCCTGCTCCACCGTCGTGTAGGTGACCCCGTGGTCCGCCAGGGCCTCGGAGACGACTCCCGGGCGGGCCGTCAGGGCCAGGAGCAGGTGCTCGTCGCCGATCTCCTTCTCCCGTCGGCCGAGGCAGACGCGCAGCGACTGCTCCAGCACCTTCTTGCTTTCGCGGGTGAAGGGGCGTCGCTTCGTGCCCCGGGTCCGGGTGCCGGGGCCGGCGGTGAGCGCGCCGGGGCCGTGGGCCTGTTCGACCCGGCTGACGATCTGCGTCACGTCGATGCCGAGATCCGCCAGCGCGTCGACCTCGACCGCCGAGAGACCGCCCCTGCGGCGGGCCGTCGCGAGTGCGGCCTCCAGTGACGGGCGCCGCTCCGTCGCTCCCAGGTCCCGCAGCGCGAAGGCCGCCCTGGTGTCCTGCGCGTCGAGCAGCGCCAGCAGGAGGTGCTCCTCCGTGACCGCGGAAGCGCCCTCGCGCTCGGCCACCGCCACCGCCCCGGTCACCACCGCCCGGGCGCCCTTCGTGAACCTCTCGAACATCAATGCCTCCCGTGCTTCTTGTGGACGGCCTGGCGGCTCACGCCCAGCTCGGCCGCGATCTCCTGCCACGACCAGCCCTGGGCGCGCGCACTGCGTACCTGAACGGCTTCCAGCTGTTCCAGGAGACGCCGCAACGCGGAGACGGCACGCAGTCCGATTCGTGGATCGCGGTCACCCGCCCGCTCGGCGAGATCGGTCGCATCACTCATGACGTCAACCTACATTGACACACCACTTGCGTCAACCAAAGTTGACGCGGGTGAGGCGGGGAGGCCCCGACCGCCGGACCGCGCCCGCCCCGTACGGGGGACGCGCACGGCGAAGAGGCGCCTCCGTCGACGGAGGCGCCTCTCGGGCACGGTGGATCAGGGATCAGAAGACGCTGACGCCGTAGGCGCTGAGGGCTTCGGTGACGGGCTGGAAGAACGTGGTGCCGCCGCTGGAGCAGTTGCCGCTGCCGCCGGAGGTGAGACCGAGGGCCGTGGTTCCGGAGAACATGGCGCCGCCGCTGTCGCCGGGCTCGGCGCAGACGTTGGTCTGGATGAGGCCGTAGACGACGTCGCCGCCGCCGTAGTTGACGGTGGCGTTGAGACCGGTGACGGTGCCGCCGCGCAGGCCGGTGGTGCTCCCGCTGCGCTGGACGGACTGCCCGACGTAGGCGTTGCCGGCGCCGGTGATGTCGCGGTAGCTGCCGTTGTAGAGGTAGACGCGTCCGTCGGCGGCGGAGGCGTTGGAGTGGCGGATGATGCCGTAGTCGTTCGTGGGGAAGCTGGTTCCGGTCCTGGTGCCGAGGACGGCGGTGTTGGCGGAGTTGGTGTACCAGGTGCTGCCGCCGTTGGTGCAGTGGCCGGCCGTCAGCGCGTAGTAGGTGCTGCCGCTGCGGACGTTGAAGCCGAGGGAGCACCGGCCTCCCCCGCCGTAGATGGCCTGGCCGCCCGCGATGAGCTTGTTGATCTTCCCCGCGGTCCGCTCGACCTTCAGGTTCCCGGCGTTGTCGCCGGCGGCCTTGCGCAGGGTCGCGATCTGGGCCTGGGAGACCGTGGAGTCGACGGTGACGACGACCTTCCCGGTGGCCTGGTCGGTGTACCAGGCGGAGCCGGCCACGTCGGCCCGGAGGACGGCGTCGCTGGTGGAGGCCAGCGCGACGGCCGTGGCCCGCGCGGTGTCGGCCTGCTGCGCCGAGGAGGCGGGGGCGGTCAGGGCCGAGGCGGCCACGAAGGCGCCGAGCACGGCGATCAGTCGGCTGCCCTGGACGATCCTGCCACGACGGGACGAACGGTTCACTGCATCCTCCGGTGGGGGTGGTCGGGCCGTTGGGGTGAGCGGCCCGGTGGAGCGCGAATCGGCGACGGTGGCCGCCATGAACCTGTCAATTGCTTGGGGGAATCATTGACTCCGTACCGGCGCGCCACAAGGTGTCCTTTCGGCCGCTCTACGCGCGTCCGCATCACCAGGCGAACTCAACAGGATCGAACAGATGTCACCCTCATGATCGACCTCGCTTGAAGCTCCGTCAGTAAGTTGCAGAAGGCTTTTGCGATCCAGAACTCCGCACCATCCTCCGGATCCGGCCCGCCGGGACACGGAGAGACGGAAGGCGCAGCTCCGATCGGATGCGACTCCGTCGGCCCCGCCCTCCGGCCGCGAGGAGCAATCAGACACTGACGCAACGCCCGAAGGCCGTACGGAGTCATCGAGGCGGCCACGCGAGCCACCTTGCCGCTGTCACGAATTTCCAGGCCCAGACGCCGCGAACGGAAAAGCGATCACGCCGACCGAGCGCGTACACGGCAATGATGGGCATTCATCCGATCTGCCACATGGCCGAATTCATACCCCCGAAGGCGCGACAGGAGTGGCTCCGGTTCGGAGCCGCCCGTCCCGTCCGCAGGAAAATCGCCACCTCTCCACCGCAGGGCGCACCGAGTCGCGCGAGGGGCCCCCTCGGGCGATCCCGAGACCGAACGCTCCGCACCTCGATACGCGATGCGAACAGAAGAAAACCACTTCACACATCTATTCCGTGAGCCACGCGGCCTGCTAGAAGAGTGACTCCCCCTCACTCCCAAGGAGCTCCTTGTCATGCGCACAACTAAGTTGAGATGGGTTCTGTCCGCGCTGCTGTCCGTGTCGGCCGTCGCCGTGGGCCTCGTCCAGCCCGCTTCCGCCGCCGTGTCGGCCGGAGAGCGCTACGTCGCGCTCGGCGACTCCTACTCCTCGGGGGTGGGCGCCGGCAGCTACCTGTCCGACAGCGGCAGCTGTCAGCGCAGCAGCAAGGCCTACCCGTCCCTGTGGGCGGCGGCCAACGCCCCGGCCTCGTTCACCTTCACCGCCTGCTCGGGAGCGACGACCGGCACGGTCAAAAGCGGTCAGCTGGCCCCGCTCAACAGCTCCACCACGCTCGTCAGCGTCACCGCGGGCGGCAACGACGTCGGTTTCGCCGACGTCATGCAGACCTGTGTGCTCCAGAGCGAGGCGACCTGCGTCAACGCGGTGAACAGCGCCATCGCGCAGGTCAACGGGTCCCTTCCCGCCAGCCTCTCGTCCCTTTACGGCACCATCCGCAGCCGCGCGCCCCAGGCCCGCGTGGTGGTCCTCGGCTATCCGCGCTTCTACCAGCTGAACGGCAACTGCATCGCCGGCCTGAGCGAGACCGAACGCGCCGCGATCAACCGGGGCAGCGACGCCCTCAACGGCATGCTCGCCAAGCAGGCCGCCAACGCGGGCTTCACGTACTCCAGCGTCGTGGACGAGTTCACCGGCCACGAGATCTGCTCCGGCAACGCCTGGCTCCACAGCGTCACGGTGCCGGTCTCCAACAGCTACCACCCCACCGCCGCCGGTCACTCCAGCGGGTATCTGCCGGCCTTCCGCTCCGTCGTCTGACCGCCCGCGCGAAACCCCGCGAGGCGTGGCCGCGTTCCGTCGTCGCGGCCCGGCGCGGCATCGCCGACGGGGCCGCTCACCGGGTGCCGGTGAGTGGCCCCGTCGGCGCCCCGGCGGCCTTGCGGGCCCGGTGCGCCCACCGGCCCGGTTCCCCCGCGGCCGTCACGGGCAGCCCGGACCGTTCGGGTTCACGACGCAGCTCACCTGCCAGTCGGTCCAGGAGCCGTCGGTGCGGGTCCAGTTCGTCCACACCGCGTGATCGGCGCCGACGACGAACTCCCGCTTCGTCCCGTCGGGGAACTTCGTGGTCGTGACGCCGTAGTCGCAGAAGTACCTCTGCCCCTCGGTCGTGCAGCAGGTCGCCGCCCGTGCCGGCGCCTCCGGCTCCCCGTGGCGTCCCCGGCGAGTCACCATCCTCGGCCTCCCCTTCCAACGTCCCGCCGGCGATCCGCTCGCGTCCGCGCACCGTCGCGGCTCCGCGTGAACGCAGGGCGGTGGTCGCGTCGGGCGGTCGCGGAGCCGGTTCCGCGGGGAGCCGTCCGGCGGTGAACTGGAAAATCCTCAAGTTGAACACAATTCCATCACAAACGCCGAGGGTGGCATTTTCGGCCATCCGGCGGCTCATAAGCTTCGCTCGGCTGCTGTGTCGATCACGCGCGGCTCCGGGTACCAGGCCGCGCGCGTGCACCGGTCGCTCGGCGTGCGCGGTAGGAACCAGACATGAACGGGACTCCGTCCGGCAGACGTGACGTGGCCGTGGTGCTCGGCACCCGGCCGGAGATCATCAAGCTCGCGCCGCTGATCCGGCTCCTCGGAGAACGGGCGCGGATCGTGCACACCGGTCAGCACTACGACAGCGCCCTGTCGGGCACGTTCTTCGCCAACTTCGGCCTGCCGCACCCCCACCTCCTGCTCGACGGCGCCTCCGGGCCATGGGGACGCGGGGACCAGATCGGCTCGCTGACGTCCGAACTCGCACGGGCCTTCGTCGCCGACCCGCCGCGCGCGGTCGTCGTCCAGGGCGACACCAACAGCACCTCCGCCGGAGCGCAGGCCGCGCACTACTGCGGCATACCCGTCGTGCACGTCGAAGCGGGGCTCCGCTCGGGGGACAGGGCGATGCCCGAGGAGATCAACCGGCTCGTCGTCGGCGTGCTCGCGGACGTCCACTGCGCCGCCACCGACCGGGCCGCCGCCAACCTCCTGGCGACCGGAACGGCACCCGAGCGGATCCGCGTCACCGGCAACACGGTCGTCGAAGCCACCCTGATGTCCCTGCCCGCGCCCGCGGACCGCGACCGCATCGCCCACGAGCACGGTGCCCACGGGCCGTTCGTCCTCGCGACCGTCCACCGCCCCGAGAACACCGACAGTCCCGAGCGGCTGCGGGCGCTGCTCACCGCCCTCGCCGGGACCGGCGAGCGCGTCGTGGTGCCGCTGCACCCCCGGACCCGCGCCAAGGCCAAGCAGTTCGGCCTGGACGGCCTCCTGGAACGGCTCGACGTGATCGACCCGGTCGACCATCCCACCTTCCTGGCCCTGGCCGACCGCGCCCGGCTGCTCGTCTCGGACTCCGGGGGCGTCCAGGAGGAGGCCACCGTGCTCAAGAAGCCGCTGCTGGTCGTCCGTACCAGCACCGAGCGCCCCGAAGCGGTCGCCGCCGGGTTCAGCCGTCTGGTCGAGCCCGGCCGGCCGCTCCTGGACGCCGCCCGCGCCGCGCTCGCCGACCCGGACCTGCGCACCCGGCTGGCCGGCACCGCGTCCCCGTACGGCGACGGCACCGCCTCCCGGCAGATCCACGCCCTGGCGACGGCCCTCGCCGACGGCGCGCCCCTGCCCGGCGCGGCGCCGGGCCGCTGACCCCGCAGCAGCCGGCGCGCACCGCGCGCCGGTGACCATCGGAGCCTCGCCGGATCGGCCGGCGGGGCTCCCCGACGAAAGGAGGACCCGTGTACGGGTCGGTAGGAAAGGGCGCCGTGGGCGCCGGAGTGGTGGTCGGCGGAGGACAGCTCGCCGTGACCGGCGGCATGCCCGGCCTCGTCGCGACCCTGCTGGCCGTCGCCCTCGTGGTCGGCGGGGCCCTGATGATGCGCTCCGCCCGCCTCAAGGCCGCCAGGGCCTGACCCGGGCCCGGCCGGTCCGGCCGTCGCTCGCCCGCCGGCCGGACCGGCCCTCTCCGCAGCACCCGCCCCTCTGGAACCAGGAACCTCCGTGACGTCCTCCGAGCCCTCCGGCCTGCTGGGCCTCCTGGCCGACTTCAGCCTCGTCCTGAGCCTCTTCTTCCCCCTCTACCTCCTCGGCCTGGTGCTGCCCCTCCTCGTACGCCGCAAGCGCAGGCACGGCAAGGCGGGCGACTACCAGTGGCACCTCTTCGTACCGTGCCGCGACGAGGAGGCCGTCATCGGGGACACCCTCACCTACCTGCGCGCCTCCTGCCCCGAAGCGCACATCTGGGTCATCGACGACGACTCCGAGGACCGCACCGGCGACATCGTCCGACGGGCCGCGGCCCTCGACCCGGGCGTCCACCTCGTCCAGCGGCGCCGGCCGAACGCCCGCCTGGGCAAGGGCGAGGCCCTCAACGCCGCGTACGACACGCTCAGCTCGCTGCTCCCGCCCGGCACCGACCGCCACCGCGTCGTCGTCGGGGTCTTCGACGCCGACGGCCGCCCCGCACCGGGCTGCCTGGACCACGTCGCCGCGCGCAGGTTCTTCGGGCGCCCGGACATCGGCGGTGTCCAGATCGAGGTGCGGATGATGAACCGCGACGACCGCCGGCCCGCCCGCGGCAAGGGCGCCGGCCGCAACCTCTACAGCCGCCTCCTCATCCGCATGCAGGACCTGGAGTTCCGCGCCCCGGTGGCCGCGCTCCAGCACGCCCGCAAGACCTCCCGCACCGTCTGCCTCGGCGGCAACGGACAGTTCGTCCGCCTCTCCGCCCTCGACGACCTCGACGCCGAGCGCGGCCGCCCCTGGACCGGCCGTCTCCTGGAGGACTTCGAACTCGGCATCCACCTCATGCTCGCCGGCTGGATCAACGCCTTCTGCGCCGACACCCACGTCGAGCAGGAGGCCCTGTTCGACACCAAGCGCTTCCTCACCCAGCGCACCCGCTGGGCCCAGGGGGTCATGCAGTGCGTCGGCTACATCCCCGCCATCTGGCGCAGCAACAAGATCCCCAACATCGGCTTCCTGGAACTCACCTTCTTCCTCAGCCAGCCCTGGCTCCAGCTCATCGGCGCACTGCTGTACCCGATCCCGCTGATCGCCCTCGCCGCCTCCTACAGCCGTCACCCCGAGGCCGCCGCCGCGTACCTCGCCGACGGCGGATGGCGAGGCATCGCCCTCTACGCCGTCATGGCCCTCGGCCAGTTCGTGATCTGGGGGCCGATCTACCGGCGCAAATGCGAACCCGGCACCGGCCTCTGGCGCTCCCTCGGCTGGGGGCTGACCTACCCCTTCTACCTGCTGTTCCTCTACGTCGTCTCCTGGCGCGCCGTCGGCCGCATGATCAGCGGCCGCAACGGCTGGGCCAAGACGCGCCGCAACGCCGAAGCCCCCGCCGGCGGGCCCGTCGCCAAGGAAGCCTGACCGGGGTTCGGCCGCCCCGCTCCCCCACGGCCCGACCGGCGCCTCACCCGCTCGGCGGGCACCTGCCGGACGGCCTCTCCGGGGGCGGTCCCGCCGACGGGGAGCCGGGCGCGGGTGCGGGCCCGCTTCGGGCGGCGGGGCTCCCCGACCGCCCGAAGCGGGCCGGGAAGAGGGGGCCGGTGATCGGCGTGGTTCCGCCGGATGCCGAATGGCGGCGTGCCGACGGGGCACCTGATACTTCCAGCAGATACCGAACCCCTTGTTCGTTCCGGAGGCATCGTCATGAGTCTTCTGCGTATCGTCGGCCGCCCGATGCTCGCCTCGATGTTCATCGCCGGCGGCGTGAGCTCCCTACGTGATCCCCAGCGCGTGGTCCCGGTGGCCGAATCCGTCGTCCGGCCCGTGACCGAGCGGATCTCCGTGCTGCCGGACGACACCAAGCAAGTCGTCCGGCTCACCGGCGCCGTACAAGTGGTGAGCGGCGTCCTGCTCGGGCTCGGCCGCTGTCCCCGGCTGTCCGCACTGGCGCTCGCCGCGACGCTGGTGCCCACCACGCTGGCGGCACATCGCTACTGGGAGGTCGAGGACCCCTCCGACCGGGCCCAGCAGCGCATCCATTTCCTCAAGAACGTGTCCATGCTGGGCGGCCTGCTGATCACCGCCGACGACACCGGCAGCGCCCCTTCCGTCCTGTGGCGCGGCCGTCACGCCGCCCAGGACCTGCGACACGACGCCCGCCTGGTGCGCCGCTCGGTCCGGGCCACGGCGCCTCCCGCGGCGGCGATCGGCAGCGGCCGGGCCAAGCTGGGCATCTGAGCCCCGGAGTCGTCCGACGGACGGGCGGGCCGCCGCTGGACGTCCGGATGGGCCGACAGCCGTGCTGACCGGTCTGGACCCGGAGTGGAACGCGGTCTCGTCGGTGGAGTCGCCGCTCGTCGGCCGGTGCTCCGGGCCGGGCGGTCGCGGGCACCGGTTCAGTCGCGGCCGGCGCTCCGGTCGGGCGCGGCCGCGCGGTCGAGGAGCCGGCGCTGGGAGTCGGTGAGCCGGAGGTCCGCCGCGGCGAGGTTCTCCTCCAGGTGGGCGAGCGAGGCGGTGCCGGGGATCGGCAGGACGACCGGGGAACGGGCGAGCAGCCAGGCGAGCAGGACCTGGGGGGCGGTGGCGCCGAGTTCGGTGGCGACGGCGGCGAGCGCGGAGGACCCGCCGGAGTCGGCCGCCACGGCGACGGGGCGCCAGGGAAGGAAGGCGATGCCGGCGGCCTCGCACGCCTCCAGAACCGGCTCGTGCTCCCGCTCGAAGAGGTTGTAGCGGTTCTGCACGCTCGCGATCTCGGCGGTCCGCCGGGCCTCGGCGAGCTGCTCGGTGGTGACCTCGGACAGGCCGATGTGCCCGATCTTTCCTTCCCGTTGGAGTTCGCGGAGCGCGCCGATCTGTTCGGCGACCGGGACCTCCGGGTCGATCCGGTGCAGTTGCAGGAGGCCGACGCGCTCGGTCCGGAGGCGGCGCAGGCCCTGCTCGACCTGCTCGCGCAGGCTCTCGGGCCGTGCGTCGTACGCCCACCCCTCCGGGCCGGTCCGGAGGATCCCGACCTTGGTGGTGACCAGCAGCCCGTCCGGGTAGGGATGCAGGGCCTCGGCCAGGAGTTCCTCGTTGGCACCCCATCCGTACAGGTGGGCGGTGTCGATCAGGGTGACGCCCCGCTCGACGGCGCGCCGGGCGACCGCGACGGCGGCTTCCCGTTCGGGGCCGGGCCCGGTCGGCAGGCGCATGGCACCGAACCCGAGGCGGTTCACCCGGTGTTCGCCCCCGATGGAGAACGTCCTCGCCGCATCCGGAGGGTTCGGTGCGTTCGGAGGGTTGGGAGGGTTCGATGTGCTCGGGGTCATCGGTTTTCCGCTCATCGGTCCGACGATACCGGGGCCGGTGCGGCACGAGCCGGTACCCGCATATTCGAAAGCACCATGCGGAATCCCCCCGATTGGAGATATGGCACAACCGTTCGGTAGGGGGCGCGATATTCGGCCTGATCAGGAGAGAATTCCGGTCGCACCACCCGGAAGACCAAGAGGAAAGATTCGTGCGACCAAGACTCTTCGGCATGACCGCGTCCGTGGCCGCCTTCGGACTGCTGGGCTCCCTCGTCACCGCCTGCGGCTCCTCCGGGAGTGGCGGGACGACGCTGCGCCTGGTGGCCCCCGAGTACGGCGACAGCCCGGCGACCGGCTCCCGGGCCTACTGGGACGGGCTGACCGCCGCCTTCACCGCCGCCCACCCCGGCAAGAAGGTCGAGGTGACGCTCCATCCGTGGGCGGAGGTCGACCGCGAGGTCACCCGCATGGTCCACGAGGGCGACGCCCCGGACGTGGCCCTGCTGGGCGCGTACTCCGACTTCGCCGCGCAGGGCCGCCTCTACCCCGCCGACGAGGTGCTGTCGATCAGGGCGGAGGCGAATTTCCTGCCGCCGCTGGTGGAGGCCGGTTCGGTCGACAACACCCTCTACGGCCTGCCCTTCGTGGCCAGCAGCCGGCTGCTCTTCTACAACGAGGAGCTGTTCGACAGGGCCGGGGCGAAGCCGCCGAAGACCTGGTCGGAGCTGAAGTCCGCGGCCGAGGCCCTGAAGGCGGCGGGCGTGGTCTGTCCGTACGCGCTGCCCCTCGGTCCCGAGGAGGCGCATGCCGAGGCCCTGATCTGGGAGCTCAGCAACGGCGGCGGCTACACCGACCTCCGCGGGGAGTACAGCCTCGCCTCCGAGCGGAACACGCAGACGTTCCGCTGGATCAAGGACAACCTGGTCAAGCCGGCCCTGACCGGCCCGGTTCCGCCGGCCGCGCTCAACCGGCAGGACGCCTTCGACGCCTTCCTGCGCGGCGACGTCGGCATGCTCAACGGCTATCCCTCGCTCCTCCACCAGGCGAAGAGGAAAGGCATGAAGGTCGGCACGCTGAGCATGCCGGTGTCGGACACGCTGAGCAGCGAGGAGATTCCTCCGGCGGCCGGCGTCGCCGACTGGATGATGGCCTTCAAGCGCGACGGCAATCGCGAACTGGTGCGCTCGTTCCTCGACTTCGTCTACAAGGATGAGAACCTCAACGAATTCGCCGAGCGCTACCAGCTGTTGCCGTCGACGGTGTCCGCCACCCAGGCGTCCCAGGACGCGGCGGCGGACCCCAGCGCCGAGCAGTTCCTGATCGCCCTGCGCGGCGCCCGGCTCTACCCGGTCAACGATCCGTCCTGGCTGCGGGTCAGCGACACCATCAAGCGGAACATCGGCAGGGCGGTCGAGCCGTCCGCCGATCCGAAGACCGTGCTGGAGCAGATCGCCCGGCAGGCCGGGGAGGCGTCGCAGCCGGAGTAGCGGCTCGGCGGAGACGGCGCGCCACGGCCGCGGCCTGACATCCTGGGGTCATGAGTCCTGAGGATCCGGCCCTCCGTCCTCTCCTGGTGGTGGACGGGGCCAATGTCGTGGGTTCGGTGCCCGACGGCTGGTGGCGCGACCGGCGCGGGGCCGCCGAGCGGTTGCGCGACCGGCTCGCCGCCACCGGTGGTCCGGCCGACGGCCCGTACCCGGGTCCGTACGAGATCGTGCTGGTCGTCGAGGGCCGTGCCCGGGGCGTCGCTCCCGTGCCCGGCGTGCGGATCGAAGAGGCTCCCGGCAGCGGTGACGACCTGATCGTCGAGCTGGTCCGGAGCGCGGGCGGGCGACCGTGTCTGGTCGTCACGTCCGACCGGGAGCTGCGCCGACGCGCGGAGGAGGAGGGCGCCCGCTGCGTGGGCCCCCGCGGTCTCCCTCCGGCACCCGCCCGCTGACCGTTCCGGGTGCCCGCCCGCTGACCGTTCCGGAAGGAGGGCCCGGTTCTTCGCCGGCGCTCACGTCCCGGGCGTTCCGTCCCGGGGAAGGCCGTCCAGGAGGTGGCCGAGCGTCCCGAGGACCAGTCGGCAGACCTCGTCCGGGTCCGCCTCCGCCAGTGGCCGCTTGCCCGCGACCACCCGGGTCAGGCCGATGCCCAGCAGCCACGACAGGGCGAGGTCCGCCCGCAGCGCCGCGTCGTGCCGCGTGCTCAGCTCCGCCAGGGCCTTGGCGTACGCCTCGCCCAGCGCGGCCACCGCCGCGGCGACCTCGTCGCCGCCGCCCACCGAGCGCAGCATCGTCTTCAGCGACCGGCTCGCCCCCGGGGCCCCGGCCGGGTCCGCCGGCGGATGGAGCAGGCTGCGCAGCACCGCTTCCACCAGCCGCTCCGGCGCGGTGCTCCGCAGCTGCTCGTACCCGCCCTGTGCGACCACTTCGCCGAACAGCGCCTGCTTGGAGCCGAAGTGCCGGAACAGCAGGGCCTGGTTCACTCCGGCCCGGGCGGCGATCTCCCGTACCGTCGCCCGGTCGTAGCCCCGCTCGGCGAAGAGGGCCGACGCCGCGGCGAGCAGCCGCTCCCGGGTGTCGCCGCCCCGCGCGCCGCCGGTCCGGGCGCCGCCGGCCGGTACGGACCGCTCCCCCGCGCCCGCCCGTCGTACGGGCGTCCGCTCCGCCACCGCCCCGGCCGCCCCCGTTCCCGTCGTCTCCGCCCCGTCGACCCTCGCCCGTGTCATCCCCGCCCCCTCCGCACCCCCGCCGTCGGCCACCCGAACGGCCCAAACGGCCCCATTGACCGCCTCCGGCGACCAGCCTAGGTTCTGTAAGCACCCGCTTACACAACGGAGGCGCTCCATGACCGAGACGGCGGACCACACCCCCCTGGACTATCCGTTCAACGAGCCCGAAGGACTCGGCCTCGCCGAGGCGTACGGCGAAGCGCTGGAGCGGCCCGGACTGTTACGCGTCCGGATGCCGTACGGCGACCCCGCCTGGCTCGCCACCCGCTACGCCGACGCACGGCTGGTCCTCGGCGACCGGCGCTTCAGTCGCGCCGAGGCCGTCAAGCACGACGAGCCGCGCCAGTCGGAGGCGCAGCAGGACACCGGCATCCTCGGCATGGACCCGCCCGGCCACACCCGGCTGCGCACCCTGGTCGCCAAGGCGTTCACGGTCCACCAGGTCGAGAAGCTGCGGCCCCAGGTGCGCGAGCTGGCGCACGGGTTCCTGGACGAGATGGAGGCCGCGGGACCGCCGGCCGACCTCGTGGAGTCGTACGCGCTGCCCATCCCGGTCGCGGTGATCTGCCGCATGCTCGGCGTACCGGAGGAGGACCGCCCGAAGTTCCGGGTGTGGAGCGACGCGGCCCTGTCGACGAGTTCGCTGACCGCCGAGGAGTTCTGGCGCAGCCGCGAGGAGCTGCGCGCCTACATGGCGGCGCTCATCGAGGAGCACCGCGCCCGCCCGCGCCCCGATCTGATGACCGGTCTGATCGAGGCCCGCGACACCGGTGACCGGCTCACCGAGCCGGAGCTCGTCGACCTGTGCGTGGGCATCCTCGTCGCGGGGCACGAGACGACGGCCAGCCAGATCCCCAACTTCGTCCACGCCCTGCTCGACCATCCCGACCAGCTCGCCCTGCTGCGCGAGCGGCCCGATCTGATCAAGGGCGCCGTCGAGGAACTGCTGCGGTTCGTCCCGCTCGGCAGCGGCGCCGCCTTCCCCCGGTACGCCACCGAGGACGTCGAAGTGGGCGGCACCCTGGTCCGGGCCGGGGAGCCGGTGCTCGTGGCGATCGGCGCCGCCAACCGCGACGCCCTGAAGTTCACCGGTCCCGGGCGGCTCGACGTCACCCGCGCCGGCGTCCAGCACCTCGGTTTCGGCCACGGCGTCCACCACTGTCTGGGCGCGCCGCTCGCCCGCCTGGAACTCCAGGAGGCGGTCCTGGCCCTCCTCACCCGCTTCCCCGGTCTGCACCTGGCGGGAGACGTCCGCTGGAAGGACCGGATGCTGGTGCGCGGCCCGCGCGAGATGCCGGTGGGCTGGTGAGCGCGGCGGGCTGGACCACCGCGGTCGACCGGGAGATGTGCATGGGCTCGGGCATGTGCGCCGGGCTCGCTCCGGACCTGTACCGGCTGGAGGGTGACACGGCGGAGCCGGTGCGCCCGGAGATCGCCGAGGACGAACGGGCCCTGGACGCCGCCGACTCCTGTCCCGCGCTCGCCATCACCGTCCGCGCGGGCGCCCGGACGGTGGGCCCCCGCCGCTGACGGGACCGGTCGCGGAGGGGAGGGACCGGCGCGCGTCCTTCCCGTCGGCCGCCGCGGGGCGGGTCGGCGGGAAGGACGCGCGCATCGTCCGGCCGGACTTCCCGCCGTCGTGGACGGATGCGCGCCGACCGGGCGTTCAGACTTCAGGAAATCCCTTCGTAGAGAATTTCAAATTTCTGCAACTATCGGGCATGCGAAAGGAGGGAGGGGGTCAGACCTCCATCTCCTCTTCGACGCGGCGCAGTTGGTGCCGGGCCATGGCGAGGTTGGCCTTGTGCTTGTCGAGGACGAGGTAGAGGAAGAGGTTGGTCTTGCCCCGTCCCTTTCCGAGGGTGATGAGGTGGTACTGGTTGCCCAGGGTGATGAGGATGTCGTCGATCTGCTCCTGGAGGCCCAGGAGTTCCATGGTGTGGAGCTTGGCCCGGATCACGTCGGTGTTCCCCGCGACCGCGACGTGGACGTCGAAGTCGCGTCCGCCGCCGAGGGATCCCAGGGCCATGCCGCTGCTGTAATCGCCCACAGCGGCGGCGAGACTGCCTTCCACCCGGGTCATGATCTCCTTGAGAGAGACTTCCACGTTCGCCATGGGCTGCCGCCTTCCGTAGGGGATATGCCGGGCGCCTTTGCGGACCCGATCGGTCCGACGCTACCCATCCCGCCCGTTCGACGGGGGCGGTTTGCCCGAACACGTGGGTACGGCGGGCCCGTCCGGCGGTCAGCGGCGGGCCGAGGCGTCGAGGTCGGCGAGGAGCGCGGCCTGGCCCTGGAGCACTCCGGTGAGGATGCCGCGCGCGACCCTGAGGAGCTCCGCGACCTCGTCGTTCACCAGGCGGTAGTACACGCTGACGCCCTCGCGACGCGTCAGGACCAGGTTCGACCTGCGCAGCACGGCCAGTTGCTGGGAGAGCGCCGCCGGCTCCACGCCCACCTCCGGCAGCAGCTCGGAGACGGCGTGCTCGCGCACGCTGAGCAGTTCCAGGACCCGGATGCGGACCGGGTGTCCGAGGGTCTTGAAGAACTCGGCCTTCAGTTGGTAGAGCGGTGTGCTCACCTCGGTGGCCGGTTCGCCGCCCGCCGCCCTGGGTGCGCGTGTTGGCACGGTGGGCCCCCTCCTTGGCTACGGGCGGCCGTCGTCGATCCGCCGATGCTGTCGCCCCCACGATCCCAGACTCCCGCACCACGGCACACCCGTCTTCGCACATCGGAGCCGCTCCCGTCCCCTTCCGGCGGCCTTGAGGTGTTCCCCGCGGGTGGCGTCTCCCGGTGTGCGGGGGCTCCGGCGGGGCGGGGACAGCGTGGGGCGGGGGATAGCGTGGGGCCCTGACCCCGACGTACGACGAGGAGGCCGTGTGCGGTTCGCGCTGGACGCACTGTACGCCGACGTGCCCGCGGAGCAGGTCGACGAGGCCCGCGCCTTCTACAGGTCGCGGAGGGCGGGCCGCGGACCCGGCACGCCGGAGGAGCTGCGGGAGGCGCGGGCGAAGAGGTCCGTCCCGCCGGCCGTCGATCCGTCGGCCGTCGAGGAGACGGTCGAGGCCGCGGGAAGACGCGTCCCCGTCAGGATCCTCATGCCTGCCGGCGGTCCGCCGCGGGGCGTCCACCTGGACGTGCACGGCGGCGGCTTCTTCATGGACTCCGCGGCGCGGGGGGACCGGCGCAACCGCGAGCTCGCGGACGCCCTGCGTCTCGCCGTCGTCGGCGTCGACTACCGGCTGGCCCCCGAGCACCCCTGGCCGGCGGCCCCCGACGACTGCGAAGCGGTGGCGCTCTGGCTCGCCGAAGAGGCCGGGGCCCGCTTCGGGACGTCCCGGCTCACGATCGGCGGGAGCTCGGCGGGGGCCACCCTGGCCCTGGTGACCCTGCTCCGGCTGAGGGACAGGGGTGCCGTCGGCCGGTTCACCGGGGCCGCCCTCCAGTTCGGCACCTACGACCTGAGCGCACGGACCCCGGCCGGACGCCGCATCGCGGACGAGTACTTCCTCCGGGCGTACGTCGGCCACGTGGAGGACCGCACCGTTCCCGACGTCTCCCCCGTCTACGGCGCCCTCGGCGGGCTTCCGCCCGTGCTGCTGGTCGTCGGGGGCGAGGACGTGCTCCTGGAGGACAACCTGGCGCTGGCGGGCCGGCTGTCCGCCGCCGGCAACGACGTCGAACTCCGGATCTACCCCGAAGCGCCCCACGGCTTCACGGGCCATCCCACGGCCATGGCCAGGACGGCGCTCCACGGCGTCGACTCCTGGCTGCGGGACCGGATCACGCCACCGTAGGGCCCCGGTCCCGGCGGTGTCCGGGAGGGGGTCGTCAGGTGCGGGTCGGGACGGGGCCGCACAGGTGGTTGCCCGGTTCGGACGGGTCGTCGCTGATCCAGAACTGGATCCACAGCGCGGTGAACTCGGTGCGGTCGAGGTAGCCGTCCCCGTCCTGGTCGAGGCGGTCGAAGACGTCGCCGACGTCGACGCTCCCGCCGTGCCACGTGTCGACCAGCTTCCGGTGCTCGTCGGGAGAGATGCGGCCGTCGCCGTTCTCGTCGACGGCGTCGAAGACGGTCTCGGCGGTCGCGGCGACGGCCTCGCGCATCGCGGGCAGCAGGTCCACCATGGCGAGGAGCCCGTCCAGGTCGACCCTGCCGTCCTCGTCCGTGTCCACGTGCGTCGCGAGGTGGTCCCACCAGCCCAGCATGACCGCGTCCACGCGTGCGGCCAGTTCGGATCCCGGCCGCACGCGGGGCAGGTTCCTCCAGCGTTCCGCGAGGGCCTGGAAGTCGCGCCGGTCGAGGTAGCCGTTGTCGTCGGCGTCGAACGCGCGGAACATGTCGACGAGCTTGTCGCGCTGGAACTCACTTGCCACGGTCGGCCTTTCTGTCGTTGTCCCGGCGATCCTGCCCGCGAGCGGCCGCGCCCCAACGGCGCCCGGTGGCGCGGAGGGGCGTGCTCGCGGCCCGCTCGTGCGCCCGATGCCTCACGCGCCCCGTTCGGCGGTCCGGCGTCACCCGCGAGGGTGACCCACCGACGGTCCCGGAAGGCGGGCGCGGCCCCTCGCGCGTCAAGTGGCGTTCGCGGTCTCCCTCTCCCCCGGTCAAATTCCCTGGGAGATCGGACAACGGTGGGTTACGATCCCGGAGATGATGAACTTCTCCTCGTACCGATTGGGGGACTCGTTCACACAAGGTGAGTGCTGATGGCACCTCACCTCGTGAACGGGATTCCGACCCGCCTGTCGATGTGGCGGCGCGTACGCGAGTACGCCGTGCCACCGTCCATGATCGAGACCGCGACCGCACGGCGTGCGGTCGGCGACTGGGCGGGGGCTTGTGCCGCCGCCCGGATCGACGTCGATCTCGATCTGCGCGCCGTGGCCGACCGCCACGGCACCGATCTCGCCGCCCGGCTCCGTACCGACCTGCGCCGTCTGGCGCCGGACCTGCTGCGCTGGCACATGCCCCGCATCGCCCCCGACGGGCGGCTGCGGCCCGGCCTCACCGTGGCTCTGGCCCGTTACGGAGGTCCCGGCGCCGTCCCGCCGACCCTGGTGGTGCGAACGCCGCCGGCCTGGGCGGATGCCGGGCAGCGGATGTCGCTCGCCGTCTGGGAGGGGCCCGGGAACCACGTCCCCGGCGGCCCTTCGTACACCCATCCGCATCCGCGTCCCGAGCGGCGTTTCCGGTTCGACCTGCACCGGCACCTCTGGGACGCGGGGCGGGCCGGTGAGCTGGCGTCGCGGTGCGGTGCGGACGGGCCACCGTCCGCACCGCCCGGACTGCTCGACGCGCCCCTCCCCGAGGACGCCCCGTGGGCGGTCGCGAGGTGGGCGGCCGAAGCGGAGTCGCTGTTGCGGGCCGAGGGGCTCCGCCCTCGCGGGGCCTTCACCGTACGGCTCGGGGCGGGGCGGCGGGCCGTGTTCGAGCTCGTCGCTCCCGACGACAGCCACGCCCCGGCCTTCGGGCCGCTGCGGGAGCCGTTGCCGCCGCAGGAGGCGGCGGCGCTTCCGGTGCTGCCGGAGGCGGCGGCCCGGACCCTTCCCGACCTGGAGCTGCTGCGCGCGGGGCTGATCACGGCGGAGCGGCTGCATCCTCTCGTCGCCGGGGCTCTGGCGGCGTCCGTCCCCGCCGCCCCCGCCGTGGTGTCCGGGCCCCTCCACGACCCCGGTGATCCGCACCGGGTGGAGTGCGGGGGCGAGGTCCACCGGATCGCGCTGCGGGACGGGGTGCTGTCGGCGATCGACCACGACCCGGTCACCCTGCGCCGGGAGGAACTGCTGGTGGCCCTCGGCGGGCCGGCGCTGCCCTGTCTGCGGGTGATCGACACGGTGCACCGCAGTCCGGAGGCCCTGCCGGCGGTCCGGGAACGGCTCGGCCACGGTGACGTCTCCGGGGCGCTGGCCGTCGTGGTGAAGCTCCTCGGTCCCGGCGCGGTCCTGCGGGACGGTCCGCTCCGGGAGGAACTGCTGTCCGCCGCGGACCGTCGCGTCGACCACGGCCTCTTTCGCGCGGGGCTGGCCACCGGGCACCCCGCCGCCGGAGGACGTGCCGGCGCGGCGGGCGGCGGGGCCGCTCCGGGCGCCGGGCCCGTGGAGACGGGCCGCCGTCTCCGGATCGACCGCCGTACGCCCCTCGCGGTGCGCCGCAAGCGCAGCGGTCCGGCCCGGCCCCGGACCGCCCTGTCCCCGTGACCCGCCCGGTCCTCTGAACTCCTCCGTACCCCTTCGTACTCAGCGCGCCGCGCGCTCTTCCACGGCCCACGACATCCGGGACGGGTCGCCCCGTTCCCCCATCCCCTCAGGTGATGCCCATGACGCCCAGCACCCTCATGCCCGCTCCCGCCCCCGTCTCCGGCACCGACGGCCGCCTCGCCCTGGCCGAGGACCTTCTCGGGCTGCTGCGGACGACGACGACCGAGCCGCGCCCCGACGAGCAGCTCGAAGCGCTCACCCTGGCCGTCGCCGCCGACCTGCCCGTACTGCTCTGGGGCGAACCGGGCATCGGCAAGACCGCGGCCCTGACGCAGCTCGCCGCCTCCCTCGACCTGCCCCTGACGACCGTCATCGCCAGCGTCCACGAGCCGTCCGACTTCTCCGGACTGCCGATCGTGGGCGACGACCCGGCGGTACGGGGAGTGCCGATGGCGCCCCCGCAGTGGGCCGTGGACCTCGTGCGCGCCGGGCGGGGCCTGCTCTTCCTGGACGAGCTCTCCACCGCCACCCCCGCCGTGCAGGCCGCGCTGCTCCGGGTCGTCCTGGAGCGGAGGGTCGGCACGCTGCGGCTTCCGCCGGGCGTGCGGATCGTGGCCGCCGCCAACCCCCGGGCGTCGGCGGCGGACGGATGGGAGCTGAGTCCTCCGCTGGCCAACCGGTTCGTGCACCTGTACTGGGTGCACGACCGGGAAGTGGTGGTGCGCGGCCTCGGCGGGGTCTGGCCCCGGGCGGAGCTGCCCCGGCTGGCCCCGGAGCGGCTCGCGGAGGCGGTGGCCTTCGCCCGCCGCGCGGTCTGCGGCTTCCTGAAGGCCCGGCCGACGCTGATCCACCGGCTGCCGACCACCGAGACGCAGCGCGGGGGCGCCTGGCCCTCGCCCCGGAGCTGGGAGGCCGCGCTGACCCTGCTCGCCTTCGGGACGGCGGCCTCCGTCTCGCGGGAGGTGCTGGCGCTGCTGGTGCGGGGAGCGGTGGGTGACGGCCCCGGGCTCGAACTCCTCGCCCATCTGGACCGGATGGACCTGCCGGACCCCGAGTCGCTGCTGGCCGATCCGGCCTCCGCCGAACTGCCGGAGCGGGGCGATCTGCGCCAGGCGGCGCTGGAGGCGGTGGTGGCCGCCGTCGGGGCGCGCCCGGAGCGGGAGCGGTGGGAGGCGGGCTGGGCCGTACTGGTCCGGGCCCTCGAGACCGGTGCCCCGGACCTGCTCGTCGCCCCGGCGACGGCGCTGGCCGCGCTGCGCCGGGACGACTGGGTGATCCCCGGGGCGGTGGAACGGCTGGCCGGGGTGGTCGGACTCGCCCGGCGCGCGGACCGCTCGGTGGGACGCGCCACCGCCGCGGCCGGCACCGGGCGCGTGACGGGGGTACGCCGGTGACGGGGGCCGCGCGGCCCCGTGCGCCGCACCGGAAGATCCCGCCCCCGCTCCCCCGCCCGATGGCCCCGCCCCCACCGCCGCGCCCGGTGCGGGCCACCGTACCGACGCCGCCGGCCGGTCCCGGCGGATCGGCCGGTGCGTCCGGACCCCGGCTGGACACGGACAAGTTGATGGCGGCGCGGCTGCACGCGGTCAAGGTGCGCCCCTATCTGGCGGGCGCGCTCTTCGCCCTGCACGTGGTGGAGGACCGGTCCGTACCGACGATGGCGGTGGACGCGTACTGGCGCTGCTACGCCTCCCCGGCGTTCGTGGCGTCCACTCCGGTGGAGGAGCTGGCGGGCGTCTGGGTGCACGAGGTCTCCCACCTGCTCCGGGACCACCACGGGCGGGGCGAGCGGTACGCGAAGGAGCACGGCGAGTACGGGCCGGGAGAGCGGCTGCGCCGCAACATCGCCGCCGACTTCGAGATCAACGACGACATCTACGGCGACGGTCTGCCCCGGCCCGCCGGGGCGGTGCTGCCGTCGCTGCTGCGGCTGCCCGAGGGGCAGCTGATGGAGGAGTACCTGCGGACGGCGTCGATGTCGGGGCTCGCCGCCGACCTGGCCTGGCTGGACTGCGGCAGCGGTGCCGACGGCCGTGAACGGCCGTGGGAACTGGGGCCCGACGGGGCCCACGGGCTGAGCAGACAGCAGCGGGACGCGGTCCGCTTCCGGGTCGCGGAGGGCATCAAGGGCCGGCCGGGCGACGCACCGGAGGGATGGCGCCGGTGGGCGGAGGAGGCGTTCCATCCGCCGCAGCCGTGGCGGCACCTGCTGGGGGCGGCGATCCGCTCGGCGGCGGGAGGTCCGGGAGCGGGTGAGGACCACAGCTACCGGCGTCCGTCCCGGCGTTCGGCCGGTGTCCCCGGGGTGGTGCTGCCGAGTCTGCGCCGCACGCCGCCGAGGGTCTGTGTGGTCATCGACACCTCCGGGTCGGTGAGCGACGCCGAACTGGGCAGCGCGCTCCTGGAGGTGGCGGCGATCTCACGGGCGGTGGGCGGGCGGCGCGACCTGGTCTCGGTGATCTCCTGCGACGCGGCGGCCGGCGTCGCCGTGCCGCTCTGCCGCGCGGAGGACATCGAGCTGGTCGGTGGCGGCGGGACGGATCTGCGTTCCGGTTTCGCCCGGGCGCTCCGCTCCCGGCCGCGCCCGGACGTCATCGTCGCCCTGACGGACGGCCAGACGCCCTGGCCCTCCGCGCAGCCGTCCTGCCGCACCGTCGTCGGTCTCTTCCCCCGCCCCGCCCGCGCCGCGAACGAGCGGGATCCCGACTACGTCCCCGACGCGCCGCCCTCCTGGGCGCGTGTCGTCGCCATCGCCTGAGGCGGTCCCTGGCGGACCGGCCGCACCAGTCCGCGGAACGGACGGAACGAGGTTTCGTCGCCGCCGGGTTCGTCCTCGAACCCGGCGAGCACGAGGAGCTGCCGCCCGTCCTCGCCGACGTAGAAGTACTCGGCCAGGGCGGCGGTGTCGCGTCCGGTCAGTTCGTCGGCGAGCGAACGGGCCGCTCCGGCGTCCTCGGTGTCGTGCCGGGTCGCGGTGAGGCAGCGGACGACTCCCTCGCGGCGGGCCGTGAAGCGGTGGGGCGCGTAGCGGCCCGGCGGACCGGCCGAGTAGAGCGCCTGGACGGCGCTGCCGAGGGTCTGCTGGTTGCCGGGGTCGGCGGCGAAGGCCCGGTGCGCCTCGGAGGTCGTCCACTGGGCGAAGTTGAGGACGGTCCGGCCGTCGGACCCCGCCAGGCAGTGCCGGGCGAGGTAGGCGGCCGGCAGCCGGGTCGCCTCCCAGGCGTCCATGACGCCGGACATGACCTTCCGCTGTTGTTCGGGCCCCTCGGTGTGCCACAGGGAGGCCAGGACGAGGCCCGCGTCCGGGCGGGCGGGGTCGGGCGGTGCGACCGGCAGGAGGCCGGTGACGGTGGCGTTCATGGCACCAGCCTCCGACCTCGACCGCGGTTGAGGTCAAGCTCTCCTCGCTTCTCCGAGGAAAGCGGGCGGAGGGGTCAGGCGGTCGTGGTGAGGAGGTCGCTCAGGGGCTGGGCGGAGTCGGTGCCGGAGTGGCCGAAGGGGGCGTCGAAGCTCCAGACGAGGAAGAGCAGGAAGACCACCAGGGCGCTGAAGGTGGTGGCGAGCAGCAGCTCGCGGGCGGAGCGGCGGATCTGCAGGGTGTAGAGCAGGCCGAGGGTGATCGCGGCGCCGGCGACGAGACCGAACCAGACCGCGCCGGGCAGGGTGGTGCCGGCGCTGTCCAGGCGCTGGTGGCGGGCGTTGTCCGCGGCGGCGACCTGGTCGAGGAGGGGCTGGTAGGCCTGGGCCTGGAGCTCGTCGGCCGGGGCGTGGTGGGCGATGTCGCTGCGGATGCGGCCGAGCAGGTCGGCACCGGTGCCGCCGACGGGGGCGTCGTCCCCCATGGCGGGCCATTCGGTGGTGACGGCGTGCCGGGCGTAGGCGTCGATGTGCTCTTTGACCTGGCTGCGGAAGGCGGCCGGGTAGACGTCCAGGCGCTGGTCGATCTCGTACAGGGCCTGCGCCTCGCGCTGGACGGTGTCCTCGGCCGCGCCGCGGGCCTCCCACACGCCGGCGATGGCCAGGCCGAGCACGATGGCGTAGACGACGCCGACCATCATGACCATGTACTCCAGCACGTCCGGGGTTTCGGAGGTGTCCTCGTCCGCGTCCGCCCGGCGGTGCCGCATGACGGTGGTCGTGATGACGAGCAAGCAGACCAGGACCGCGGCGAGGGTGTAGACGAGCCATTCCGGCACAGCGCAACTCCAGGACGGGTGAGGGGAGAAGGGAGAGGGAAGGGGGGCGGGTCGTCAGCCGCGGCTGCGGCGGCGGGAGCCGGGGCGCAGGGCGGCCGCGGCCAGGACGCCGGGGAGGGTGATGACGACCGTGGTCATGGTCGTCGACATTCCGGCCGGGGCCGGGCGGGTGGGGCCGCCGGTGTAGTGCGGGCGCGGTACCCACCGGAAGGCCTGCCGCACCTGCGCCGGAGCCGACGCGGGGGTCGGGGCCGGGG
>NZ_LGEG01000213.1 GCF_001280125.1 Streptomyces sp. NRRL F-6492 | reverse complement strand
CCCCCACCCCCCTCCACGATCCCTCTCCGGAAGGCCACGTTCATGGCACCCCCCGAAACGCCGGCGTCCGCGGCGAGCGGCACCGCGCCCCCGGCCGGGCCGACGGCCGCGCCGACGGTGCTGGAGGCCCGCGGCGTCGGGAAGCGCTTCCCCGGCGTGGTCGCCCTCGACGACGTCTCGTTCACCCTCCGCGCCGGCGAGACCCACGCCCTCGTCGGCGAGAACGGCGCCGGCAAGTCCACCCTCATCAAGGTGCTCACCGGCGTCCACCGCCCGGACGGCGGCGAACTGCTCCTGTCGGGAAGGCCGGTGCGGTTCGCCCGCCCCTCCGAGGCGCAGGAGGCCGGCATCTCCACGATCTACCAGGAGGTGAACCTGGTCCCGCTGATGAGCGCGGCCCGGAACGTCTTCCTCGGCCGGGAGCCCAAGAACCGCTTCGGCCTCATCGACTTCGCCCGGATGCACGCCGAGGCCGCGGAACTCCTCGGCGGCATCGGCGTCGCCGTCGACCCCCGCCGCCCGCTGCACACCCTCGGCATCGGCACCCAGCAGATGGTCGCCCTCGCCCGGGCGGTCTCCGTCGAGGCCCACGTCGTCGTCATGGACGAGCCCACCTCCTCCCTGGAGCCGCGCGAGGTCGAGACCCTCTTCCGCGTCATCGACGACCTGCGCCGGCGCGACATCGCCGTGGTGTACGTCAGCCACCGCATGGACGAGCTGTACCGGATCTGCGACCGGGTCACCGTCCTGCGCGACGGCCGGCACATCCACACCGGCCCGCTCGCCGAACTCGACCGCGTGCGGCTCGTGTCCATGATGCTGGGACGCGAGATCTCCGAGGTGCGCCGGCACGGCGTGACGAGCTTCGGCGACGAGGGCCACGACATCACCCGCGAACCCGTCCTGACCGCCACCGGCCTGACCCGCCGCCACCAGCTGGACGAGGTGTCCCTCGCGCTCCACCCCGGCGAGGTGCTCGGCCTCGGCGGCCTGCTCGGCTCCGGCCGCAGCGAGACCGCCAAGGCCCTGGCCGGCGCCCTGTCCCTGGACGCGGGCGAGGTGTCCGTCGACGGCACGCCGCTCGGCCGCCTCTCCTCCGCGAGCGCGATCCGCGCCGGCATCAGCCTGCTTCCCGAGGACCGCAAGGCCGAGGGCATCGTCCCCGGCCTGTCCGTCCGCGAGAACATCGTGCTCGCCGCCCTGCCCCGGCTCTCGCGCGCGGGCATCGTCTCGCGCGAGCGGCAGGACCGCGTGGTCGACATCTTCATGAAGCGGCTGCGGATCAAGGCGTCCGGGCCCGAGCAGAAGGTCGGCGAACTCTCCGGCGGCAACCAGCAGAAGGTCCTCCTGGCCCGCTGGCTCTGCCTCGCACCGAAGGTCCTGCTGCTCGACGAACCCACCCGCGGCATCGACGTCGGGGCCAAGGCCGAGGTCCAGGCCCTCATCGACGAACTCGCGCAGGAGGGCCTCGCCGTCCTCCTGATCTCCTCCGACATCGAGGAGCTCGTCGAGGGCGCCGACCGGATCGTCGTCCTCAGGAACGGCGCCGCCGCGGGCGAACTGGTCGGCGAGAACGTGTCGGAGGAGGCCCTCCTCGCGGCCCTCGCCGACCACGCGCCACCCGCCGGAAGCACCGACTCCACATCGCCCGCCGGAGGCACCCGCCACGCGCCGCCCGCCGGAGAAGCCGGACCCGGACCCGGAACCGGACCCGGACCCGGCCCCGGAACCGGCCCCGTACCGCTCACGAAGACCACCGAGAACCCCGAACCCACCGCACCGGGCGCCCCGGCCGCCGAGGAGGACCCCCGATGACCACCCAGGCCACCGCGGCGCCGGCCCGCGCCGCCGGGACCCGGCCGAACGCCGCCGCGTGGTTCCAGGAGTACGGCGTGTACGCCGCCGTGGCCGCGCTCCTGCTGTTCAACGCCCTGTTCACCGACCACTTCCTCACCGCCGACAACCTCCGCACCCAGCTCGTCCAGGTCGCCCCGATCGTCATCGTGGCCCTCGGCATGGCCCTGGTCATCGGCACCGAGGGCGTCGACCTGTCCGTGGGCTCCGCCATGGCCCTGGCCACGGCGCTGCTGCCGCTCTACCTCGGCTACGGACTCGTGCCCGCCCTGCTCGTCGCCCTCCTCGCGGGCGCCCTCGTCGGCGCGGTCAACGGCACCCTGGTGTCCGTGGTGGGGCTGCAACCCATCGTCGCGACCCTGGCCCTGTTCGTCGGCGGCCGCGGCCTCGCGCTCGTGATGGCCGACGGCCGGCTCAAGCAGATCGTCAACCCCGACCTGCTCGCCCTCGGCACCGGCAGCCTCCTCGGCGTCCCCCTGGTCGTGATCGTCGCCGGAGCCCTGGCGCTCGCCGTCGCCCTCCTCGTCCACCGGACCACCTTCGGCCGCCAGATCGTCGCCATCGGCGGCAACCGGGCCGCCGCCACCCTGGCCGGCCTGCCCGTGAAGCGCGTCCTGACCGGGGTGTACGTCCTGTGCGGGGTGCTCGCCGCCCTCGCCGGCGTCCTCGCCACCGCCCGTCTCACCGCGAGTGACCCGTCCTCGCTCGGCACCCTGATGGAACTCTCCGCCATCACCGCCGTCGTGGTCGGCGGGACCCCGCTCAGCGGCGGCTCCGTCCGCGTCCTCGGCACCGTCGCGGGCGCCCTGCTCATGCAGCTCCTGCGCGCCACCCTCGTCAAGCACGACCTGCCCGACTCCACCGCCCAGATCGCCCAGGCGGCCATCATCGTCGCCGCCGTCTACGTCGCACGGGAGCGCCGATCCCGATGAACCCCACCTCCTCCCTCACCGCACCGGGGACGGGCGCCCCCGCGAAGACCGGGCGCGCGGCCGCCGGGGCCTCCGGCCCGGAACGCCTCCTCTTCCTGGTCCAGCGCCAGGGCGTGCTCGCCGTCCTCCTCCTCGTCGTGGTGATCGCCTCCTTCGCGTACCCCACCTTCCCCACCCTCGACAACGCCCGCGGCGTCCTCGTCCAGGCCTCGTTCCTGGCGATCGTGGCCCTCGGCATGACCCTGGTGATCATCACCGGCGGCATCGACCTGTCCGTCGGCTCCGTCTTCGCCCTCGGCGGCGTCCTGGCCGCCTGGACCTCGCAGTGGGGCCTGCTGCCGGCGCTCCTCGTACCGCTCGTGGTGTGCGGGGCGATCGGCCTGCTCAACGGCCTGCTCATCGCCCGCGCCGGCATGGCGCCCTTCATCGTCACCCTCGCCTCCCTCCTGGGCGCGCGCGGACTGCTGCTCGCCCTCACCGACGAGGGCGCCACCACCCACCTGGTGTCCAAGGGCTCGGCGTTCGCCGAACTCGGCCAGGGCAGCGTCCTCGGCTTCGGCCACCCGATCCTCGTCGCGCTCGCCCTCTTCGGCGCCGGCGGCGTCCTCCTCCAGCGCACCTCCTTCGGACAGACCCTGTTCGCCGTCGGCGGCAGCGCCGACGCGGCCACCCTCATGGGGCTGCCCGTCGCCCGCGCCAAGGTGACGGTGTACGTGCTCAGCGGTCTGCTCGCGGGCTTCGCCGGCGCCCTCAACGCGGCCCGGCTCTCCTCCGGCGTCACCATCATCGGCACCGGCATGGAGCTCGACGCGATCGCCGCCGTCGTCATCGGCGGCACGCTCCTGGCCGGCGGCGCCGGCTCGGTCAGCGGCACCCTGTGGGGCGTCCTGCTGCTCGCCGTCATCCAGAACCTGATCAACCAGATCGGCTCGCTGAACTCCTCGTACCAGTCGGTGGTCAGCGGAGGCTTCCTGATCGTCGTCGTCGTGGCACAGCGGTACGTTTCACGGAGCAGAAGAACGCTCTGACGCCGGAGCCAACCCCACCCGGACCATCCGGACCACCGGTCCGCCCGGTCAGAGCCGAACCAGAGGAGTTCCGTGGGCGTCAGCCTCAAGGACGTCGCGCAGCGGGCCGGCGTGTCGATCAAGACCGTGTCCAACGTGGTGAACAACTATCCCCACGTCACCCCCCAGATGCGCGCCAAGGTGCAGCGGGCCATCGACGAGCTCGGCTACCGTCCGAACCTCACCGCCCGGCACCTGCGCAAGGGCCGCACCGGCATCATCGCCTTCGCCGTGCCCGAGCTCGGCAACCCGTACTTCGCCGAGCTGGCGGGCGCCGTCATCGACGCCGCCGCCCAGCACGACTACACCGTGCTCGTCGACCACACCGCCGGACTGCGCGAGCGGGAGCTGCTGGTCTGCCAGGAGTTCCGCTCCCACGTCATCGACGGCCTCATCCTGAGCCCCATCCACCTGGAGAACGACGACCTGCTCGCCCGGCAGGAGACCTCGCCGCTCGTGCTGCTCGGCGAGCGCGAGTACGAGGCGCCGTACGACCAGATCGCCATCGACAACGTGGCCGCCGCCCGCAGCGCGGTCCGGCACCTCCTCGACCTCGGCCGGCGGCGGATCGCCTTCCTCGGCTCCCGCACCGGCCGCGAACGCCAGCCCGCCCACCTGCGTCTGCGCGGCTGGCGCGAGGAGCTCACCGCCGCGGGCGTCGAGCCCGACGAGGCCCTGGTCGTCGCCACCGACGGCTACGGGCGCGGGGACGGGGCCGCGGCCATGGCGGAACTCCTCGAACGGGGCGCCCGCCCGGACGCCGTCTTCGCGTACAACGACCTGATCGCCCTCGGCGCGATGCGCACCCTCGCCGAACGCGGCCTGCGCGTGCCCGGGGACATCGCCGTGGTCGGCTTCGACGACATCGAGGAGAGCCGCTACGGGGCCATCGGCCTCACCACGGTCTGCCCGGACAAGCGGGCCATCGCCCGGCACGCCGTCGACCGGCTCGTCGAACGCCTCGCGGGCGGCACCGTCACGGAGCCCCGGCGCATCAGACCCGGCTACCGGCTCGCGGTCCGCGAATCCACCGGCGGCGCCCACACGGTCGCGCCGGCCCCCGGGGGAGGGGACGCGGACTGACCGCCGGGGCGGAGCACGACCCGCCGCCCCACCGGCCCCGCCCCCTCGCCCCGGCCCCGCCTCCTCTCCTCGCCCCCCCGAACAGGGCAAGACCCCCGTCACCCACCCGTCCCGAGGACTTCCCATGCCCCGACCCACCGTCCGTCACCGGCCGTTCGGCACCACCCCGGAAGGGGAGGACGTCGCACTCTGGCGCCTCGACTCCCCCTCCGGCGTGTACGCGGAGATCCTCACCTACGGGGGCGTCCTGCACGCCCTCGGCGTCCCCGACACCACCGGCCGCACCGGGAACGTCGTCCTGTCGCTGCCCTCGCTCGACCGGTACGCGGAGAAGGGCCCCTACCTGGGGGCGCTGATCGGCCGCTACGCCAACCGCGTCGCCCACGGCCGCTTCACGCTCGGCGGGGCCGTCCACGAGATCCCCGTCAACGACCGCGGCCACGCCCTGCACGGCGGCCCCGGGGGCTTCGACGGCAGGGTCTGGGAGGCGGAGCCCTTCACCGACGGCGACACGGCCGGACTGCGCCTGCGCCTGCACAGCCCCGACGGCGACATGGGCTTCCCCGGAGCGCTCGACGTCACCGCCGTGTACGCGCTCGACGCCGCCGGCACGCTCGCCCTGGACTGCGCGGCCACCACGGACCGTACGACGGTCGTCAACCTCAGCCACCACGCCTACTTCAACCTGGCGGCCGACGGCGGGCACGTCCTGGACCACACCCTCGGGGTGGACGGCGCCGGATACCTGCCCGTCGACCCCGACGGCATCCCCCTCGGCCCGGTCGCGGACGTCGCGGGAACCCCCTTCGACCTGACCTCCCCGCGCCGCCTCGGCGACGGCGTCCTGGCCGGCGGGGACGAGCAGGTCCGCCGCGCCGGCGGCTACGACCACTGCTGGGCGCTGTCCGGAGGGGAGGCGGGGGAGACCGCCGCACCGCGCCGGGCCGCGCGGCTCGCCGCCCCGGGCGGCACGCGCGCGATGGAGGTGTGGACGACCGCCCCGGGGCTCCAGGTCTACACCGCCAACCAGCTCGACGGCACGCTCACCGACCCCGGGGGCCGCCCGCTGTCCCGCCACGGGGCGGTGTGCCTGGAACCCCAGCACTTCCCCGACGCCCCCAACCGCCCCGCGTACCCCAGCGCGGTGCTGGAGCCGGGGACCACCGGCCGCCGCCGCACCGAGTTCCGCTTCCCCGGAGCGGCCCGGTAGGGCCGGGGGAGAGCGGACCTCAGTCCTCCGGGGGCTTCTCGGTGACCCGCGTCCCCGGGTGCGCGAGGGCGAGGAGGAAGGCCACGGCCAGCGCGATCGCCATGCCGTAGAAGACCCACTGGTTCGCCTCGGCGAAGTCCATCCGGATCGCGTCCCCGGCGCCCCGCAGCGCCTCGGCGACGGGCCCGTCCCCGGTGGGCGCCCGGCCGTCCGGATGGCCGGTGACCGCCTCCGCGACCCTCCCGGCCGTCGCCTCCGCCTCGGCCGGCGGCAGACCGCGCTCGGTGAGCGTGTCGGTGATCCGGTTCGCGGAGACGTGCGCGAGGACGGTGCTGAAGACGGCCATGCCGATGGCCGCCGCGTAGTTGCGGACGGTCTGGGTGATGCCGGTGACCTCGCCGTACGAGGCGCCGATGGAGCGGTTGACGGCGTCGGTGGAGGCCGGGGCGAGCAGGAACCCGATGCCGGCGCCCGCCATGGCCGCGTACGGCCACTGGTCGTGCATCGACAGGTCGGTCAGCTTCTGGGCCCACAGGTAGAAGCCGACCGCGCCGAGCGCGCAGCCGATCTTCATGGCCGGGCGGGCGCCCCGCTTGTCGAGGATCTTGCCGCCCCACTGGGAGGCGATGCCGAAGCCGATGAAGAAGTACAGCAGGAACAGCGCGGCCTGGTTCGGCGAGGCGCTCAGCGACACCTGGGCGTACACCGAGGCGAAGAAGAACACCGGCACGAAGGCGAGCATCGCGAAGAACAGCACGAGGCTGTCGACCGTGAACGCCCGGTCCCGGAAGACGTCGAAGTTGATCAGCGGCTGCGCGGTGCGCCGCTCGTAACCGTGGAACAGCACCAGGACCACCGCGCCGCCCACGACGCAGGCCCAGGTCGCGACGCTGCCCCAGCCCCAGGACGACGCCTGCTGGAAGCCCAGCACCCCGAGCCCCATGCCGACGGCGACCAGGACGGCGCCGACGACGTCGAGGCGTTCGCGGCGGCGGCTCTCGGGGACCCGGGCGAGCACGGTGAGCACGATCGCGACGACGGCGACCGGCACGTTCACCCAGAAGATCGCCCGCCAGGTCCAGGCGGTCAGCCAGCCGCCGAGCAGCGGGCCGATGGCGGTCAGGGCGCCGGAGAGCCCGAAGAAGAGGGCGAGCGCCCGGCCGCGCCGCTCCACCGGGAAGACCGCGATGACCACGGCGAGCGCCGCCGGGAACATCAGCGCGGCCCCCAGGCCCTGGGTGGAGCGGAAGACGATCAGCCAGGTCAGCGCGGCGTCCCCGGACGGCACGCAGCCGCAGAGGGCCGACGAGACGACGAAGAGCAGGGTGCCGATCAGCATGACCCGGCGGTGCCCGAAGATGTCGGAGAGCCGCCCGCCGAGCGCGAAGAACGCGGCGAGGGAGAGCAGATAGGCGTTGACGACCCACTGCATCCCGGTGGCGGAGAGGTCCAGCTCGGCCGTGATGTTCGGCGCGGCGATCGAGACGATCGTCTGGTCGATGAACGTCATCGACACCGCGAAGAGCATGGCCGCGAGCGCCAGTTTCTGGCGGGGCGCACGCGAGGCGGCAGTGCCGGCCCGCGTGGCCGTGGAGTTACCAGCCATACCTCGATGGTCGCCCCGGACCCCCGGGTGTGCATGCCGAGCCGTCGCGGGCCCGGTCCCGTCGGACCGGGCCCGGCTTCCGCTCAGCGTCCGTGGACGCCGATCTCGTTCAGCGAGTACCGGTTGTCCGTGGCCCGCTCCAGGCACGTGATCCGCACGTAGCGGGCGTCCCCCGCGGCGAAGGCGCGGTTCTCCACGCCGCCCCGGCCCGCCGTCGTCGTGTGGACCGTCCGCCAGGACGCGTTGTCCGCCGACACCTCGATCCGGTACCTCCGCGCGTACTGCTCCGACCAGTCGAGCGTCACCCGGCCGACCCGGCGGACCGCCCCCAGGTCCACGGTGATCCACGCCGTCGCCACCGTTCTGCTCGCCCACCGCGTGGACGGGTCCTGGTCGACCGCCTTCCGCGGCGGGTACGAGACGACGACCGCGTCCTGGTGGTCGGAGGCCGTGGCGGTCGCGCCGGCGGCGAGATTCGCCAGGGCGTCCGTGCGGCGGGCCGGGAACTCCACCACCTGCTGGTAGGTGGGCCGGTTCTGCCACGCGATGCGGGGCACGGTGATGCCGCCCATCGCCCGGTGCGCGATCGAGTCGGCGCACACCTGCTCGCCTGCGCCGCAGTACTTGTCCGCGGGGTAGACGGCGCTCGCCGGGGCCGCCGTCGCCGCGCCGAGCGCGGCGAGCAGGATCCGGCGGCACTCGGTCACCGATCCGGCGCCGCAGTACGTCCGGTCGAGCGGGCTGCCCACGGTCCGGCCGAGCACCGACCGCAGGTCCTTGTCGACGTACGACCACCAGCCGTGCTGGAACGCCGACCCCTTGTGGGCCTCGCCCGCCGCGATGCCCGAGCCGCCCGGGCCGCCGCCGTTCTGGCCGCCCGACGGCGACTCGTTGACCGGGGCGACGGCGGTCAGGGCCCGGTAGAGGTCGGTGCCCAGGGCGGGTGTGAAGGCGCCCTCGACGAGCAGCGGCCACCAGGCGTCCAGGATCCGGATCGCGTCGGCGTGGGCGTAGACGCGCGACCCCTTCGCGGTCTCCCGGCGCTGGGAACCGGCCGCCAGCCAGGCCCGCAGCTTCGCCACCGCCGCGGCCTGCTCCGGGTCGGCGACCGGCGCGGTGCCGATGACGTCGAGCAGTTCGGGCAGCACCCGCTCGGCACGCAGGTCGACGGTGGCGGCCTCCTCCATGGCCTTCACGAGCGCGGTGCGGGTGACGCCGCCCGCCGCGACGAGGGCGGCGACCCGGGTGTCGAGGAGGTCGGCCCGGTGCACCGCGCCGTTGCCCCACTCCGAGGCGAAGCCCTTCGCCTGCTTGTTGTTCCAGCTGACGTAGTAGTCCTGGTCCACCGACTGCGGGTGCTCCGAGGGCGGGGTGACGTCCGAGGTGTTGGCGACCGGGTCCCAGTTCCGCCACTCGTACCCGGTGCGGGCCAGGATCGGCTGGTCGGGATCGGTGTTCGCGGCCCGCACCGGGTTGACGCCCGAGTTGTAGTAGGCGGTGTGGTCGGCGTCCGCGTAGAACCAGTTGAAGGTGTAGCCGACGTCCCGCGCCGCGTTCTGGAACGTCTGCGCGGAGGTGATCTCCGCCGGGTCGTTGAACCGCTGGAAGCCGACCACCGAGTCCAGCTCGTGGTGGTAGGTGGAGCGCAGCGCGGTGAACGCCACCGGCCTGCCGCCCACCGTCCCCGTGTGGGTGACGATCCCGTACGCGCTCCGCCGGGCGACGAGGTCGTACGCCCCGGCCGCCGTCGGGTCCGCCGTGGTCGGCGACCAGCTGTTGCGCTTCGCCAGCGTCTCGAAGGGGGTGCACGCCCCGCGCAGCAGGTAGTGCGCGGACTCCGTGGTCGGCGTGGCGCCCGAGGGCTCGCACAGCTCGACCGCGAAGGTGTCGGTGATGTCCTGGTTGGCGGAGGTCGCGCTCCAGGAGTAGTCGAGGCCGCGGCCGATCTCCACGTAGAAGCTGAGCCCGGGGAACGAGGCGCCGCGGGCGCGCAGCCCGGGACCGTCCAGCTCCTGCACCATGAGCAACTGCGGGGCGTAGTAACCGGTCTGGGGCCCGTAGACGGCGACGGGGTGCCCGGAGGCGGTGTGCGCGCCGGACACCACGAGGGCGTTGGACATGCCCTTCCTCGCGGTGATCAGGTCGGCGGGCAGGACCCCCTCCGCGCCCGTGGCGGCGGCCGCGGTCGTGCCCGTCCCCGTGCCGTTCCGCGCGTGGGCGAAGGCCCGGACCGTGCCCCGGTCGGGGGCCGCGACCCCGGTCGGCGAGGGCGGGGAGACCGCGTACGGGTAGGTGCCGGCGTGCTGGGTCGTCACCGCCTCCGTGTCGTTCTGCGCCCGCCACGCGGTGTACGCGGCGTCACCGGCCGCCGTCCCGTAGCGCTGCCGGAACTCCAGCCGGGCCAGGGCGTTCTCGACCTCGCCCCCGCCGCCCCCGCCGAAGATCGCGCCGACGACGGAGGCGATGGCCACCACGTCCGTCGCGGTGAAGTACGCGATCCTCTTCCCGTGGCCGGTCAGTTCGTACTCGCCGGGATAGGAGTTCGCCCCCAGCGTGTCGTCGATCCACTTGTTGACGCCGGCCACGTAGTCGCGGATGTCCTCGTGCGCCTGCGCGCCCCTGGGGCCCGAGGCGCGCACGCGCTCCAGCTGGGCGGCGAGGTCGGCCTCGGTGTACGGGGCGACCGCCCACAGGCTCTGCTCCAGGGCGCGGTTGCCCGCGGCGCCGCCCGCGAACGACGACAGCTCACCGCGTCCCACGTGCCGCAGGACGTCCATCAGCCACAGCTTGTCCTCGCCGGCCGCGTACCCGGCGCCGAACTCGGTCCCCGCCCGGGTCGTCCCCTTGATGTGCGGGGTGCCGGTCGTCTTGTCACGGGTGATCGTGACGTCCGCGCGCGGTGACGTGACGCTCTCCACCTGCCCGGCCGGCACGCCCAGGGAGGCGTCGTTGAAGTAGGCGGCGAGCTGGTCGGCCGTCAGGCCGGAGTACTCGTGGAGCAGGTTGTCGTACGGCTCGATCTGGTCGGCGGAGTGCTTGGGGCGGGTGCCCACGGTCTGGTGCAGCAGGATCCCCGCCAGCGTGGCGTGGCCGTTCTGCCCGGCAGGGAGGATGTCCTGGCACTGCCCGAGGCAGGGGTCCCCGGCGACGGGGAGGGGATCGACCCCGGCGGCCGCCCGTGCCGGGGCGGCGACGGCCGGCGGGGCGAGGAGGGCGGCCGCCGCGAGCAGCGTGACGAGGGCCGTGCGGAGTCTCGGCCGGCGGCGCGGCGAGGAGGGGGCGGGGGCAGGGGGAGGGATCACCGTGGCCTCTTCAGCGAAGGGATACAGGAACGCATCGTGGGGGGCGCGCGGGAACAGTAGTGCCCCGCGCGTCCCACCAGGAGTCCCCGGACGGGGTTGGCCGTACGACTGCAACACGCCCGTCACATGAGGATCACGTGACCCCTGTCTCCTTGCCACGCAAGGGAAGTGACGTGGTGTCAGACCCGGAAGACCGACCCGACGAACTCCGCGAGGAGCCGCTCCTTCAGCGGCCCCGGCATCGCGTCGAGCAGGGCGAGCACCGGCGCCGTGCGGGAGGGCAGGCCCCCGTCGCCGTCGAGCCCCGCGAAGGCCAGCACGGCGGCTATCTCGTCCGGTCCGAGCGCCGCCGGATCGAGCCGCGCGGCGAAGCCGACGAGCGCCGGGTCGGCCGTCACGGGAGGCAGCGCGCGGGCGGAGCCGAGCGCCGTCCCCAGGTCCTCGACCAGGGCGTCCACCTGGCCGACGGTGGCCGGGGTCAGCGTGAGGTGGAGGTTGGGCGGCAGGCCGTCGAAGGAGAGCTGGGGCTGGAGGTACCAGCCGAGGATCCGCAGCTCGTCGGCCAGGTGCAGCAGCAGGCTCAGGTCCGGCTGGTCCGCGCCGTCCAGGACGGTGAAGGAGACGAGCCCGGCGGCCGGGTCGCCGAGGACCCGCACCCCCGGCACCGCCCGCAGACCGGCCAGGAGCCGGTCCGAGGCCTCGGCGACCCGCCCGGCCAGAGCCGTGTAGCCGTCCTCGCCGACGTACCGCAGGACGGCCCACGCCTGGGCCAGCAGACCGCCGGACTTGGTGCCCTGGACCGTGGGGTTGACCACCGGGTACCCGGGCCAGCCGGCGTGCGCGAAGTACTGGTGGCGCCGCAGCCCGGCGTCCCGGTACAGGACGACGGAGGCGCCCTTGTCGGCGTACCCGTACTTGTGCAGGTCGACGGAGAGCGAGGTCACCCCGGGCACCGACAGGTCGAAGGGCTCGACCTTCCGCCCGGCGCGCCGCAGGTGGGGGAGGAGCCAGCCGCCGATGCAGGCGTCGACGTGGCAGAGCACGCCCCGCCCGGCGGCGGCCGCCGCGATCTCCGCCACCGGGTCGATCACGCCGTGCGCGTACGAGGGGGCCGAGGCCACCACCAGCGCGGTGCGGTCCGTGACCGCCCCGGCGATCGCGCCGGCGTCGGCGCGGAAGGTGACCGGGTCGACGGGGACGACGACCGGCTCCAGGCCCAGGTAGTGCGCGGCCTTGTGGAACGCGGCGTGCGCGGTGGAGGGGAGCACGAGCTCGGGGGCCGTCACCCCGCGCTCCGCGCGCGCGTGGTCGCGGGCCGTCTTGACCGCGAGCAGGATGCTCTCCGTGCCGCCGCTGGTGAAGGTGCCCTGGGCGCCGGGCGCGCCGAGCAGCGCGGCGACGGCCCCCACCACGTCGTTCTCCAGGCGCGCCACGCTCGGGAAGACGGTCGGGTCGAGGCCGTTGACGGTGGCGAAGGCCGTGTACGCGGCGGCCGCCAGCTCGTCGAGGCCCTCGATCCCGGCGTCGTACACGTAGGCGAAGGTCCGTCCGCCCCGGGTGGGCGCGTCGGCCTCCCGGAGCCCGCGCAGCTCGGCGAGGACCTCGGCGGCGGAACGGGCGGGGACGACGGGGTCAGTCGGCACGACGGGCCTTCACTTCCTGCTGCGGGGCAGCCTGTTCGGGTACGGCGGGTACGGCTTCGGAGGGGGCCTCGCGGTAGCGGTGCAGCAGCCACAGGCTCGCGGCGGACAGGGCGGCGGGCAGCAGGCCCGTGCCGAGGGAGATGCCGGTGAGCGCCGCCTCCGGCTGGGCCACCCGGTGCTCCGCGTCGGACGAGCGGAACCCGGTCACGGCCAGGACGAGCGCGAACGCCCCCGCGCCCAGGGCGAAGGCCAGCGTCTCGGCGGCCGTCCACAGACCGGTGAAGGTCGCCGCACGCTGTCGGCCCGTGCGGACCGCGTCGGCGGCCAGGGTGTCCGCGAGCATGGTCAGCGGAAGGAGCTGGAGCCCCGCGTAGGCGACGCCGATGACGGCCACCGCGCCGTACCCGACGGCCGGCCCGGCCACCGGGGTGAGGGCGAGCAGCAGCGCGCCGCCGGTAAAGAGCAGCGACGCGCCCCACTGGGCCGTCCTCGCGCCGGAGCGGCGCGCGAGCCGGGTCCACAGCGGCGTGACGAGGACGAGCGGGCCGATCAGACCGGCGAAGAGCGGGGTGACGGCGGTCGGCGAGCCCAGGGTGTACGTGGCGAAGTACTGGACCCCGGCGAGCATCACGCCGACCGCGAGGGCCTGGAGCGTCCACATGCCCGCCAGGAAGAGGAACGGGCGGTTCGAGCGGGCGGCGGCCAGCTGCGCCCGCAGCGACGGCTCGGCCTCGCCGCGGGCCGCCACCGGCGCCCACCGGGTGGTGAACCACGCCCCGAACATGCCCACGGCGAGCAGGACGGCGACGGCGACCCCCATCAGCCGGTAGCCCGCCGGGCCGTCCCCGCCGGCGTGGGCGATCGCGGGGGCCAGCGCGCCGGAGAGCAGGATCGCGACGCCGAGGAACCCGACGCGCCAGCCGAGGACCCGGCCGCGCTCGGCGGGGTCCTCCGTCATCTCGGCGGGCATCGTCACGTACGGCACCTGGAAGACGGCGTACGCGGTGGCGGCGAGCAGGAACAGGACGGCCACGTACCCGGCGGCGGCCGCTCCCCGCAGCGCCGGCGCGGCGAAGACCAGCGCGAAGAGCGGCGGGAGCGTGCACGCCCCGAGGAGCAGGAACGGTCGGCGCGGTCCGCCGCGCAGCCGGCTGCGGTCGGAGAGGGCGCCGACGAACGGGTTGACGAGGACGTCCCACGCCTTGGGCAGGAACACCGCGAGACCGGCGACGGCGGCGGGCACGGCCAGGACGTCGGTCAGGTAGTACAGGAGGATCAGTCCGGGCACGGTGGCGAAGGTGCCGGTGCACAGGGAGCCGAGCCCGTACCCGACGCGCACCCGGCGCGGCAGGGGCGGGACCGGCCCGGGAGTGGCGCTGACGTCTGCTGGCATGGCGCAGATCATGAACGACCGTTCGAGCGGGCGGCAAGAGCCGGGTGTGACGTGGATGTGAACTCCGGGGCCGCGGATCCGGGGGTGAGCCGCGTCTCACCGGCCCCGGACGGCCTTGCTATGCAACTCGTTGCATAGCAAGATCGGGTGCATGGCGCTCGACCACGCGATCCTCGTGTCCCTGCTGGAGAAGCCCGGATCCGGCTACGAGCTGGCCCGGCGCTTCGAGCGGTCCATCGGGTACTTCTGGACCGCCACCCACCAGCAGATCTACCGCGTGCTCAAGCGCATGGAGAGCGACGGCTGGATCGACGTCCGGGACGTGCCGCAGCAGGGGCGCCCGGACAAGAAGGAGTACTCCGTCGCGGGGCCGGGCCGGGACGCGCTCTCCGCGTGGCTGGGCGAGCCGATCGAACCCGAGAGCGTGCGGCACGACCTCGCGGTGAAGATCCGGGGCGCCGCCTTCGACGACCCGGCCGCGCTGACCGGCGAGGTCGAGCGGCACCGGAAGGCGCACACGGACCGCCTCGCCCACTACCTCGCGGGCGAGACGCGCGACTTCGGGGAGCCGGGACGGACGGTCGACGGCCCGCTCGACGCGGAGCGCGAACTCCAGCACGTCGTGCTGCGGGGCGGCATCGCGTACGAGCGGATGATGATCGCCTGGCTCGACGACGTCCTCGCCACCCTCGCCCGCTTCGGGGCCGAACGCTGAACCCGGGGGCCGCCCCGCCCCCCGCACCTCCCACCACCACCCTCACCCGAGCCGGAAAGGCGGACGTCATGGCCGACCCGCTGCTGTTCAACCCGCACACCTACGACCCGGAGCACTTCGACCCGGAGACCCGCCGCCTCCTGCGCGCCACCGTCGACTGGTTCGAGGCGCGCGGCAAGCGCCGGCTCATCGAGGACTACCGGACCCGCGCCTGGCTCGGCGACTTCCTCGCCTTCGCCGCCGAGGAGGGCCTCTTCGCCACCTTCCTCACCCCGTCCTCCGCCGCGGGCGAGGACGAGGGCGACAAGCGCTGGGACACCGCCCGCATCGCCGCCCTCAACGAGATCCTCGGCTTCTACGGCCTCGACTACTGGTACGCCTGGCAGGTCACCATCCTCGGCCTGGGCCCGGTCTGGCAGAGCGACAACGCCGCCGCCCGCGCCCGCGCGGCCGAACTCCTCGCGCAGGGGGAGGTGTTCGCCTTCGGCCTCTCGGAGAGGACCCACGGCGCCGACATCTACTCCACGGACATGCTGCTCACGCCGGACGGAGAGGGAGGCTTCCGCGCCACCGGCTCCAAGTACTACATCGGCAACGGCAACGCCGCCGGGCTCGTCTCCGTCTTCGGCCGCCGCACCGACGTCGAGGGCCCCGACGGCTACGTCTTCTTCGCCGCCGACAGCCGCCACCCGGCGTACCACCTCGTGAAGAACGTCGTCGACTCCTCGAAGTACGTCAGCGAGTTCCGCCTGGAGGACTACCCGGTCGCCGCCGAGGACGTCCTGCACACCGGCCGCGCCGCCTTCGACGCCGCCCTCAACACGGTCAACGTCGGCAAGTTCAACCTGTGCACCGCCTCCATCGGCATCTGCGAGCACGCGATGTACGAGGCCGTCACCCACGCGCAGAACCGGATCCTGTACGGCCGCCCCGTCACCGCCTTCCCGCACGTGCGGCGCGAGCTGACCGACGCGTACGTCCGGCTCGTCGGCATGAAGCTGTTCAGCGACCGGGCCGTCGACTACTTCCGCACCGCCGGTCCCGAGGACCGCCGCTACCTCCTCTTCAACCCGATGACGAAGATGAAGGTGACCACGGAGGGCGAGAAGGTCATCGACCTGATGTGGGACGTCATCGCCGCCAAGGGCTTCGAGAAGGACACCTACTTCGCCGAGGCGGCCGTGGAGATCCGGGGCCTGCCGAAGCTGGAGGGCACCGTCCACGTCAACCTGGCGCTGATCCTCAAGTTCCTGCGCAACCACCTCCTCGACCCGGTCGCCCACGAGCCCGTCCCGACCCGTCTCGACGCGGCCGACGACGCCTTCCTCTTCCGCCAGGGCCCGGCCCGCGGCCTCGGCTCGGTCCGCTTCCACGACTGGCGCGCCGCCTACGACGCGTACGCCCACGTGTCCAACGTCGCCCGCTTCCGCGAACAGGCCGACGCACTCTGCGAGTTCGTCCTCAAGGCCGCCCCCGACGAGCAGCAGGGCCGCGACCTCGACCTGCTGCTCGCCGTCGGCCAGCTCTTCGCGCTCGTCGTCCACGGGCAGCTGGTCCTGGAGCAGGCCGCCCTGACCGGCCTCGACGAGGACGTCCTCGACGAGCTGTTCGCCGTCCTCGTCCGCGACTTCTCCGCGCACGCGGTCGAGCTGCACGGCAAGGACTCCGCGACCGAGCAGCAGCAGCTCTGGGCGCTCGGCGCGGTCCGGCGCCCCGTCGTCGACGAGGCGCGCTCGGGCCGCGTCTGGCAGCGCGTCGAGGCGCTGTCCGGCGCGTACGAGATGACGCCCTGACCCCGGCGGCCCCGCCCGCCGCGCGGAAGCCCGCACGACCGCCCTCCCCGGGTGGCCGTGCGGGCTTCCGCCGTTCGCGGGGTACGACCCAGGGGGTGTCCGGAAGGTCCCGCACGGCGCCCACGGAACCCGGCACGCACTCTCGCCCCACCGGGCGGAAGCCCGAGTACGTCCCCTACGAGCGCTTCCGCCCGGCGTGCCGACAGCACGCACCGGACATCCCCTAGTCGAACGGGTCGAGCGTCACGTACGCCTGCTGCGGGCTGCCGTCGTGCACCAGCGACTCGTGCGCGCCGACGTCGTCGAAGGCGAAGCCGTACGCCTTGCCGTCCACCATCCGCTCGTGGATCGCGCGGGAGTAGTGGTTGGTCACCGCGTCCTTGTAGAAGCCGGCCGAGGAGGCGTCCGGCTGGTTGGGGTTGGTGAGCAGGGTGGAGCGGTTGTAACCGGCGCAGAGCGTGCGGGAGATCGGGCCGCGCACCTGGTCGTTCGGGGCGTCCAGGTGCTTGTAGCAGCCGAAGACGCTGTCCGAGTCGGGCTTCTGGAACGAGGTGACGACCTGGCCCGACCCGTTGGTGAAGTTCATGACGTTGCCCGAGACCCGCCCGTAGTACTTCACGGAGGGCTGGTTCGCGAAGGGCGTCACGGTCAGGGTCGACGTGGAGTACTTGCTCCAGACGCGGTTGACGTAGTCGTTCATCGCCCCCGCCGGCAGTCCGCCCGCCTCGATGCCGTGGCCCGGCGCGAGCGCGCGCAGCACCGTGCCGTCGGAGCGGGTCTGGATCAGGCCGCCCCAGCCGCCGGGCTGGGCGCGCAGCGCGTCGAAGAAGCCCCGGTAGCCGCCGGGCTTGAGGCGTCCGGTGTTCGCGACGGAGCCGTTGGGGCGCTTGACGCCGACGGAGTACGGCGCCGAGACCATGTCGACCTGGGTGCTGTTGAGCCAGATGCCCGCGTCGTTGAGGGTGTACTCGGACCAGTTGAAGAGGATGTTCCGGTTGGGGTCGCTCGGGTTCTGGACGGCGGGCTGCACGAGCCCGCCCGTCGCCAGCTTGAAGTTCAGCTTCTGGCCGTAGCTGAAGTAGACGCGGCCCGAGAACTTCGGCAGCCGGATCGTCATCGACCGCCCGTTGGCCGGACCGGCGATGGACGCGTCGGGCGCGGGGACGGGGACGGAGCCCCCGGCCGGCCAGGGGTGGAAGGTTCCGTTCGCGTCCGCCCATCCCTGCCGGCCCGTCGAGAGCTCGGTGCCGAGGTTGTAGACGTACACCTGCTCTCCGCGACCGGAGTTGTTCGTGAAGGTGAGCGGGATGGTCGCGGGGACGGCGGCCTCGACGGGGTCGGAGGAGACGGCGACGGTGACGCCGGTGCCTGTCAGGGCGGCGGCGACCAGGAGGGGGACGAGTCGGACGCGTGTGCGCCTGTGACGTGCGGACACGGGGGGCTCCTCGGAGGTGGGGGGACTCCGTGTGGGGGGAATCCAGGGGGGATCACGCTCGTGGAAGTGCGCTTGAGAGCGCTCTCAAGGATGGGAGGGTGGAGTGAACCTGTCAATGGCCGCGGCGGATCCGACGGTGCTCGGCGGGGCGCCCTCCTCCGGTGCCCCGATGATCGGGCGACAGAATTTGATCGGTTTATTGCATTTCAGGTACGGCCGCCGGTCGCTTTATGTGACCGGAATGACCGGTGGAGGTCCTCCTTTCGCCGCGGGCACACGGCGAACCCGAACTGACTATGCTCACCGGTGTGTTGCGCTGCGCTCACAGCGAGTCATGAACGCCGTGAGCGCGCGGACGGAGCAAGGCCGCGAAGGAAAGCGCCCGACGGCGCGATTTCCGGAGCGACCCCCGGGTTTCCGCCCGTCGGGTTTTCATCGGAGCACGCGTACACATGCCCGAATGAAGTCCGAATTCGTCCCCTTCGGCGCACCGCATCCCCACGGTCCGCTCATTCCAGACTTCTTAGGGACCCTCCTGATGGTTCGTGCAGGTTCGATTTCCAGAGCCCGGCCGACTCCGGTCGTCCGGGAATGGCTCCTCCCCCCGGGAGTTCTGGCGGGAGCCTCGGTGGCGGCGCTCCTCCTTTCCCCTGCACAGATACGGACACCGGTCGCCTGGTGCGGTCTCGCCGCGGTCCTCCTGACGTCCCTCGCCTCGGCCGGGACCGCGCGCCGGCTGCGCGCGGCGGAGGCCGCCCGCCACAAACGGGCGAGCGCCGAGGCCGCGAAGTACTACGAGCAGCGCGAGGCCGCCCTGCTCGGCCGGCTCGCCGACCAGCGGGCCACCACCGTCTGGCTCGCCGAGGAGCTCCTGCCCGCGGCCGTCGCCCGGCTGAAGAGGGGCGACCCCGCCTCGGAGATCCTGCGCGCCGTCGACTTCGGGAAGCACCTCGACAAGGAGTTCACCGAAGCGCTCAAGGGGGCCCTGCGGACCCTCCTGGAGGCGGTGGAGGCCGAGGAGCACACCCGGGACGCCTCCCAGCGGGCGCTCGTGGCGGTCGCGCGCCGCGTCCAGGCGATCGTGCACCAGCTCGCCAAGGACCTGCACGCCATGCAGATCCTCCACGGCAACGACATCGTGGTCTCCCGGGGCCTCCAGGACGTCGACCACCGCAACGCCCTGATCGGCCGCCTCGCGGCCAGCATCGCCGTCCTGGGCGACGCCCGCCCCGGACGCCAGTGGTCGAAGTCGATCCCGCTCTACGACATCCTGCGCGGCGCCATGTCGCGCATCGTGGACTACCCCCGCGTCAAGCTGCAGGCGGTGGCGGAGGTGGCCGTGGTCGGCCCCGGCTCCGAGCCGCTGATGCACCTGCTCGCCGAACTGCTCGACAACGCCACGTCGTTCTCGCCCCCGCACGCCCCGGTGGAGGTCACCGCGAACGAGGTGCCCTCCGGCGTCGCGATCGAGATCGAGGACCGGGGCGTCGGCCTCACCGAGGAGGTCCGCCAGCGCGTCGAGCGCGTCATGGCGCAGTCGCAGCGGACCATCCAGCTGGCGAGCCTGGGCGAGGTGACGCAGCTCGGCCTGCCCGTCGTCAGCCGCCTCGCCCGCGAGCACGGCTGCGAGGTCCACCTGCGCACCTCCGCCTACGGAGGCGTACGGGCCGTGGTGCTCGTCCCCAGGCGGCTGATCACCACCATGCCCCAGCCCCCCGCGCGGCACAACGACTTCGCCCGGAGGCGCGCGGCCGGACCGGGCCGGACCATGGGCGGCCAGGTCCGCCCCGCGGGCGGCCCGACCAGGACCGCGCCGGTGCCCGCCCCGACGCCCCCGCCCGCGCCCGCGCCGATGCCCGCGCCGACGCCCGCGCCCGCCCTGGAGAACGGCGAGGTCAGGAAGGCCCCCAACGGCCTCCCGCAGCGGCGGCGCGAGTCGCCCGTCCCGATCCCGGTCGTGGTGACGGGCCCCACGCCCCCCGCCACGCCGGCCTCCTCCCGACCCTCCCCCCAGCCGGGCCTGATGTGGGAGGCGTTCAACGGCGAGAAGAGAGCGGCCGCCGACCCTTCCCCCTTCCCCAGCGAGCCTTCAGATGAGGTCGAGTAACATGCAGCCACTGCCCAATATGGACTGGATGCTCACGGAGCTCGTCAGCAGCGTTCCCTTCGTGCGCCACGTGGTCGTCCTCTCGGCGGACGGCCTGAGCATCGGCCAGGCGAACACGGCGCCCGACACCGCCGACGCCATCGCCGCCGCCTGCTCCGGCATCCAGAGCCTGGCCCGGGCCATCGCGCAGATGTTCCCGCACGGCGACGGCTCGACGCGGATGGTCGGCATCGAGGCCGACGGCGGGTACTTCTCCCTGATGGCGGCCGGCCCCGGCGCCTACCTCGCGGTCCTCGCCGACCAGGAGGTGGACGCCGGACTGCTCGGCGACCGCATGCGGACGCTGGTGGCGCGGATCGGCCAGCACATGACCAGCCCGCCCCGGCAGGACGTCAGGCAGGCGATGTGACATCGGAGAACCCGGACCCCTGGAATGAAGGCAACCCCGTTCCGCTCTACGTCATCACCGGCGGCTCCGGTTCCTCGGCCAAGGGCTTCAACCTGGTCACCCTCATCGTGGCGAGGGACACGCCCGACCCCTCGATGCAACCCGAGCAGGCGTCCATCCTCACCATGTGCGCCTACCCGCTCTCGGTGGCCGAGGTCTCGGCGTACCTCAGCCTTCCGTTCAGCGTCGTCACCGTGCTGCTCTCCAAGCTCGTCGAGAACGAGCGGGTCGAGGCCATCGCGCCCGTGCCGGTGGCGGCCTATCCCGAACGCGGCCTACTGGAGGCGGTGATCCATGGACTACGCAAGCTCTGACACCCTCGTTCCCGGCCCGCGCGGCACCGACGTGCTGCTGCCGCACAGCGCCAGGGGCGTCAAGGTCGTGATCGTCGGCGGCTTCGGCGTCGGCAAGACGACCATGGTCGGGGCGGTGAGCGAGATCCCGCCCCTGACCACCGAGGAGACCATGACGCAGGCGGGCGTCGGGATCGACCACAATCCCGGCGCCGAGGGCAAGAACACCACGACCGTCGCGCTGGACTTCGGACGGATCAGCATCAACCAGGAGCTGGTCCTCTACCTGTTCGGCACCCCCGGGCAGGAGCGCTTCTGGTTCCTGTGGAACGGCATCTTCGAAGGGGCGCTCGGCGCCGTGGTCCTCGTCGACACGCGCAGGATCGAGGTGTGCTTCGAGGTCATCACCCGCCTGGAGGACCGCCGCGTCCCCTTCGTCGTCGCCGTCAACACCTTCCCGGAAGCCCCGCAGTACCCCGTGGAGGAGCTGCGCGCCGCCCTGGCCCTCGGCGAATCCGTGCCCCTCGTCGCCTGCGACGCACGGGACCGGGCGTCCTGCCGCGACGCCCTGCTCTCGCTGATGGACTACCTGCACACCCTCGTCGCCGCCCAGGAGACCGCATGACCTTCCCACCCGCCGAACAGGCCACCGCGCAGGCGGGCCGGATCCCGCCCCCCGGCTGCCCGGCCCACGCCGCCACCGGAACCGACGGAACGACCCGGCTCTACGGCGAGGCGGCGGCGACGGACCCCATGGGCCTGTACGAGGAACTGCGGGCCGCCCACGGCCCGGTGGCGCCCGTCCTGCTCGACGGGGACGTGCGCGCCTGGCTCGTCCTGGGGTACCTGGAGAACCGCGACGTGGCCAGCCGCCCGACCCAGTTCTCCCGCGACCCCCGCGTCTGGCACGGCTGGCGCAGCGGGGAGATCGACCCCGCCACCTCGCCGCTCATGCCGATGATCGGCTGGCGCCCCGACTGCGTCTGCGCGGACGGCGAGGAGCACCAGCGGCTGCGCGGCGCGGTCACGGCCGGCCTCAGCCAGTTCGACCACCGGGGGGTGCGCCGCCACATCACCCGCTTCGCCCACCAGGTGATCGACGGGTTCTGCGAGAAGGGGGAGGCGGAGCTGGTCGGGCAGTTCACCGAGCACCTGCCCATGCTCACCCTCATCCACCTCCTCGGCATGTCGGACGAGGAGGCGCCCGCACTCGTGCACGCCGCCCGGGACCTCTTCAAGGCCACCGAGACGTCGCTCGCCAGCAACGCCTTCGTCCTGGAGAGCCTCGAACGGCTCGTCACCGCCAAGCGCGCCCACCCGGGGCACGACATCGCCTCCGCGCTGATGGCCCACCCCGCCGGCCTCACGGACGAGGAGGTCCAGCACCACCTGCGCCTCATCCTGCTCGCCGGGTACGAGACGACCGCCAACCTCATGTCCAACGTCCTGCGGATGGTCCTCACCGACCCCCGGTTCCGCGGTTCGCTGGCCGGCGGCCAGATGACCCTGCCCGAGGCGGTGGAGCAGGTCCTCTGGGACGAGCCGCCGCTGATGGTCTGCCCGGGGCGCTGGGCCAACAGCGACACCACCCTCGGCGGACGGGAGATCAAGGCGGGGGACATGCTCCTCCTCGGCCTGGCCGCCGGGAACGTCGACCAGGCCATCCGCCCGGACCCCTCGGCCCCCGTGCACCACAACCGGGCGCACCTGTCCTTCAGCGCCGGTACGCACGAGTGCCCCGGCCAGGACATCGGCCGCATCATCGCCGACGCCGGCATCGACATCCTGCTCACCCGGCTGCCCGACGTCGTCCTGTCGGTCCCGGAGGAGAGCCTCACCTGGCGCTCCAGCACCTGGGCCCGGCACCTGACGGCGCTGCCCGTGAGCTTCTCCCCGCGCCTTCCCCGGGCCCACGACGACCCGGCTCCGCTCCCGCCCCCGCCCGTCCAGAGCGACGGGGTGCCGCCGGTGCCGCCGGTGCCGGCGGTGCCGGCGAGCGTGCCCGGGGCGACGCACCGGCCCGGGGCCCGCGCCTCGTGGTGGACGCGCGTGAAGCGCCTGCTGCGCAAGGGGTAGGCCCGCCCGCCCCGGTGACGGCGGCGGGGGGCGTACCCCCGCCGCCGTCACTCCGGGAACGAAACGTCCGAGGAGGTGTAGCGGGGCGCGCCGGTGTACCAGGCGTGGATCCCGGAGAGGAACCCGCAGGCCCCCCGGAGCCACGCCTCCAGCCCGGCCCGCTCGTCCGGGTCGAGCCCGGCGCGCCGCACGAGCAGCGGCACCTCGCTCTGCCTGAGGTGCTCGAAGTCCCGCAGCCGGGCGTTCACCAGGTTCAGGGCGGCGGGCACGGCGTCGTGGAGGGCGATGCCGAGGGACGTCCCGACGACCACGACCAGGTTGTTGACGTCGTTCTCCTCGTGGACCTCCCGCTCGTAGGAGGCGATGTCGTTCGCGAGCCCCATGAAGTCCATGAAGGCGTCGAGGAGCGCGCGGACGGTCCGGCTGTGCCGGATCTGCTCGGGTACGCGCGCGCCGGTCGCCAGCTCGACGGAGTAGGGGGCGGTGTGGGCGGCGAAGCTCTCCCGCCGGAACGGGGCGTAGTCGATCAGGTGGGGGACGCGGCCGCTGCGGCTGTTGGCCAGCTCCTCGACCCCCGCGTCCACGTACCTCGCCAGGGCCCGGTTGAAGTCGTGCCGCCAGTGCGCCAGCCCCGGCGGGAAGAGGTGCTGCTGCAGATCGGCGATGCCCCGCTCGACGGCGTTCACCGGCTCCGGCAGCCGGGCGTCGGGCTCGGGCCGCAGGAAGGCGTGCAGCCGGGTGGTGAAGAGCCGGGCGCCGGGCAGGTCACCGGTCTGCTTGAACGCGGAGGCGAAGTGGTCGTCCCAGGCCAGCGCCCATATGTTGAACCGGTGGTTGAGCCGGAGGGCGGGCAGCGAGGCGTCGGGGAGGGTCCAGGCGGTCAACTGGTCGACGGTCATGGCGTGGAACTTGGCCCGGGACCATATGGGCCGCTGGCCGGGCAGCTCTCCGTACCCCTCCAGCATGCCCATCTCGCGCGCCCAGGTCTCGCTCTCCTCGTGCAGGTTCGACAGGTACGGGTTCACCCGCAGCGGGTGGGGCATCCAGAGTCGCGGGAGTTCGACGGTGCGCACGGTCACGGGGACCGACCTCCTTCTCTCCTCGGCCCGCCACGGCGTGCGGACCACCATGCGGGCGGCCTGCCTGAAGGAAGCGGTGCGCCGCGCGCGCCCGTGCGTGAAGACGACCGCCCCGGCGGCGGGGCGGGACAGTGCCCGCCCCGCAACTCTCCAAACCTGCCCGCCGCGAACGGCCGGCAATCACCCAACAGTTGCTGACCATCCATCAGAACAGGTTCCCTCCCGGAACGGAACGGTCCTTCCCGTGCACATTCCATGAACCGCGAGCGGAAACGATCGCTCCACCGCCCCTCACGTGGCATCCACGGAGGCGACCGCTCTCCTCCCGCCCGCACCGGACGCCACCTCTCACCGGGCCGTCGAGGCCGGGGAACGCGCACCCGCGAAGCCCCCGGCGACCGCCGGCGCCCAGCGCTTTTCGGCTACGCGCCGTGGCGCGTGCGGAGGGCTACTGGATGCTCCAGCGGTGCGGGTGGCCGGGGTCCCCGGGGCAGGCGAACACGTTGAGCTCGCCCCAGCGGCCCACGGTCACCCGGGTGGGAGTGGCGTCACCGTGCGGGGGACGGTCCTCGTCCTCCAGCGGCCTCCAGCTGCCGCTGCCGCCGTCCCACTCCGAGCTGTCGACGGTCAGCAGCAGGCGCATCGGCGTCGCGCAGGCCGCGCAGTCCACGGGATACGGGTCGGTCGCGTGCCAGGAGGCGAAGCCGCCCGCGCGCCAGCCGGGCGGGACGGACAGGTCGTACTGGTAGCCGGGCGGGGCCTCCGCGCCGTCGTCCTCCGCCTCCTCTTCGCGGGCTTCGTCCCAGGCGTCGATCCGGGCGCACAGGTCCTCGGGCAGAAGGCCCGCGAACGGATACGTGACCACCTGCTCCGGGTGCAGTACGCAGGGCTCGGGCACGAAGCCCTCGGACCCGACGACCAGGGGCTGCGGCGGCGCGGTCAGGACCTCGCCGACCTCCCACGACCGCCGCCAGCGCAGGTGCAGCCCCAGGCCGTGGCGGCTCGGGCCGTGCGCGTCGAAGGGGCACCAGAAGACCTGGAGCAGATCGCAGTCGCGCGGCCCCGCCGGCAGGTCGGGGACGTCCCGCCGGTACAACTGCGCCAGGCCGATCAGCGGCAGCGGATCGGTCTCGGACGCCCCGGGGATCCGGTGCCTCCGGCCCAGCTCGTCCAGGAGTTCGCGTTCCTCGTCCGTCGGGCCGGAAGCCGGGTCGCGGGCCCACGCGGCGTCCAGGACCCGCCGGTGGCGGCGGATGTCGGCCGGGCGCCGCCCGCGCCCGCGGCCGTGCGCCTCGTCGCACACCGGCCACGGCTCGTCCGCGGGCCACAGCAGGGGACCGCCCACCGAGCTGACCGAGGGGTCCGGGGTGCCCGGCCGCGGGTGGAGCCGGGTCGTCGTCCCCCGGAAGGCGGCCAGTTCCGGGAAGAGCGCCTCGACGTCGAGGGGACGCGGGGGTGTGGTCCTCGTCATGGACGTGACTCTAGGCGCTCGACGGTCACGGCCGCCGAGCGCCTCCGGCGGGGCCGGCCGCGACCGGGGGCCCGGTTCGCGCCGGTCACTCCACCGTCCCCCACCACGCCCCCGTCCGCCCCGCCCCCGGCGCCGGAGGGTCGGGCAGGCGGGTGTCCAGGGCCAGGCGGGAGACGATGCGGTAGCGGTCGCCCCGGTAGAGGGAGCGGACGTACTCGACGGGGCGGCCGGTCGTGTCCGAGGTGGTCCGGTCGAAGAGCAGGGCGGGGGAGAGGACCGGGACGTCGAGGAGGGCGGCCTCCTCCTCGCTCAGGACGGTCGGCTCGATGGACTGGACCGCGTGGGCCGTGCGGATGCCGCGCCGCTCGCGCAGATGGGCGTAGAACCCGCCCTCCATGTCGGCGGCCGTGAGGCCGGGGACCAGGTCGGCGGGGACGTACAGGTGCTCCAGGGCGATCGGGGCGCCGTCGACGTGCCGGAGGCGGGTCACGTGCACCAGCTCCGCCGCCGGGGAGACCGCGAGCCTCCGGCCGATCCGGGCCCCGGCCCGTACCGTGCGCAGGTCGAGCACCGTGCTCGTCCAGTCGCCCCGGCTCCGGGGCGCGCCCGCCGTCCGGTCCTCGGCGACCAGCTCCTGGGTGACCTTGTCGGGCGCGACGAACATCCCCCGGCCGTGCTCCCGCACCAGCAGGCCCGTCGCCACCAGCTCGTCGACGGCCGCGCGGAGCGTGGGCCGCGAGACGCCCAGGGCGGCGCAGAGGGTGCGCTCCGAGGGGATGGCGTCGCCGGGGCGGCGGCCGTCGATCACGGTCAGCAGGTGCTCCCGTACCCGTTCCCGCTTGAGCTCCACGCCCGCCCCTCCCCGCCGTGCCGTCCGTCGCGGGTCAGTATGCATCCCCCTCGGTGGAGGAGGTCACGACGCCGTCGCGGGTGAAGTCGAGGCGGGAGACGATGCGGTAGCGGTCGCCCCGGTAGACCGAGTGGACGTACTCGACGGGCCGACCGGCCGTGTCGAGGGTGAGGCGCTCGATCAGGAGCGCGGGGGAGAGGACGGGGACGTCCAGGAGCGCGGCCTCGTCCTCGCTGACGACGGTCGGCTCGATCGACTGGGTCGCCTCCTTGACCCGGACCCGGTGGTGCTCCCGCAGGTGGTCGTAGAGGTCGCCCGCCTCCAGCTCCTCCGGGGTGAGCGCGGCGCCGACGAGGTCCGCCGGGATGTGCAGGTGCTCGATGGCCATGGGCGAGCCGTCGACGAGCCGGAGCCGGGCGACGTAGAGCAGCTCGGCGGCGGGGGAGAGGCGGAGGCGGCGGCCGATGCGGGCGCCGGCCCGGATCGTGGCGGACTCCAGGACGGTGCTGGACCAGGTGCCCGACGCCCGGGGGACCGCGAAGGCCGCCTCGTCCGGGGCGAGTTGCTGCACGATCTTGGCGGGGGCGACGAACATGCCGCGGCCGTGCTCCCGTACGAGCGCGCCCGTGGCGACGAGCTCGTCGACGGCCGCGCGCAGGGTGGGCCGTGAGACGCCGAGGGCGGCGCAGAGGGTGCGCTCCGACGGGATGGGATCGCCCGGTCCGCCCGCCTCGATCAGGCCGAGGAGGTGCTCCCGCACCCGCTCCCGCTTCAGCACTCCGCTGGAGGAGCCGTCCTTCATGCCGCTCTCCCTGACACGCCGTTCTCCCTGACCGCTCGACCGACCCCGGCTGATCCGCTGACTCCGGCTGATCCACTGATCCTGACTGGTCAACTGGTAAGACCGATGGTAACCCGACGAGTTGACCTGTCGTCGAGTGAACGGCACATGTTTTCCGGGGGATTGACGGCCAGAACGGTCCGTGCCACCTTCTGCTCACACACCTGACCACTTGACCAATTGGTCAACCACGCAGCGAGGTGCCCGTGAAGATCCGTCCCCTCAGCAGAACCACCGCCCTCGCGGTGGCCGTCGCGCTCGCCGCCACGGCCTGTAGCGGCTCGGACGACCCGAAGGCCGTCGGAGGGCCGGAGAAGGTCACCGTCTGGATCATGAAGGACAGCGTCACCGATGCCTTCCTCGACCGCTTCCGCGCCGGCTTCGAGGCGGAGCACGAGGACATCGACCTCGACATCCAGATCCAGGAGTGGGACGGCATCGGCGAGAAGGTCACGGCCGCCCTCGCCAGCAAGGACGCCCCCGACGTCATCGAGGTCGGCAACACCCAGGTCGCCCAGTACGCCGCCAGCGGCGGTGTGCGCGACCTCAGCGACAAGGTCGCCGAACTGGGCGGCGCCGACTGGCTGCCCGGACTCGCCGAGCCCGGGAAGATCGACGGCAAGCAGTACGGCGTCCCCTGGTACGGGGCCAGCCGCGTCGTGATCTACCACAAGGACCTCTTCGCCGCGGCCGGCGTCACCCCGCCGAAGACCCAGGACGAATGGCTCGCCGCCACCGCGAAGCTCAACAAGGGCGGGACCCAGGGCATCTACCTCCCCGGCCAGAACTGGTACACCCTCTCCGGCTTCGTCTGGGAGGCCGGCGGCGACCTCGCCGTCCGGGACGGCGACAAGTGGAAGGGCGCGCTCGACACCCCGCAGGCCCTCGCCGGCATGGACTTCTACCGGAAGCTCCAGGCCCTCGGCAAGGGACCCAAGGACGCCGACGAGTCCAAGCCCCCGCAGGCCGAGGTCTTCGCCAAGGGCGACGTCGCCCAGATCGTCGCCGTCCCCGGCGGCGCGAAGATCGTCGAGGAGATCAACCCCGCCCTCAAGGGCAAGCTGGCCTTCTTCCCCATCCCCGGCCGCACGGCCGGCAAGCCCGGCGCGGTCTTCACCGGCGGCTCCGACTTCATCGTCCCCGAGGCCTCCACCCACCCCGACGCCGCCTACCGGGTGGTCAAGGCGCTGGCGGGCGAGAAGTGGCAGACGGACATGGCCAGGACGATGAGCTACGTCCCCAACCGCACCTCCCTCGCCCGGGTCGTCCAGGACGACGAGGGCACGGCCGTCATGGCCGCCGGCTCCGCACAGGGCCGGGCGACCCCCAACTCCCCGCAGTGGGCGGCCGTCGAGGCCACCAACCCGATCAAGCAGTACATGACCGCCGTCCTCACCGGCACCGACCCCGCCGCCGCGGCGCGCACCGCGTCCGAGAGCATCACGAGGACCCTCGGCCCGTGAGACGCCCCCGCGGGCCGGCCCTGTGGCCCTACCTCCTCGTCGCCCCGACCGTCCTCGGCGGAGCGCTCCTCCTCGGCTACCCCCTCGTCCGCAACCTGCTGATCTCCTTCCAGGAGTACGGCATGGGGGAACTCATCCGCGGCGGCGCCGGGTTCACGGGGCTCGACAACTACCGGACCGTCCTGGCCGACCCCGTGTTCTGGGAGGTCGTTCGGCGCACCCTCTGGTGGACCCTGGTCAACGTCGTCCTGATCATGGTGATCGGCACCCTGGTCGCCCTGATGATGCAGCGGCTCGGCCGGCTCATGCGGATCCTGGTGACCAGCGGCCTCGTCCTCGCCTGGGCCAGCCCGGTCATCGCCACCACGACCGTCTTCCAGTGGCTCTTCGCCTCCCGCCTGGGCGTGGTCAACTGGGTGCTCGTCCGGCTCGGGTTCGAGTCCTTCGAGGGCTACTCGTGGCTGGCCGACGGCCCCGCCGCCTTCACCGTCCTGGTCCTGCTCGTGGTCTGGCAGTCGGTCCCCTTCGTCGCCATCACCCTGCACTCGGCGCTCCTGACCGTCCCCGCCGAGCTGTACGAGTCGGCCCGGCTCGACGGGGCCGGCGCCGGACGGATCTTCCGCTCGGTCACCCTGCCCATCCTGCGGCCGGTCTTCGGCCTGGTCCTCTGCCTCGAAGTCATCTGGGTCTTCCGCTGCTTCGCCCAGATCTGGGCCGTCACCAAGGGTGGCCCCGGCGAGGCGACGACCACCCTGCCGGTCTACGCCTACCGGGTGGCGCAGTCCCTGCACCGCTACGACCTCGGGGCGGCCGTCTCCACCCTCACCGTCCTCATCCTCGTGACCGTCCTGATCGCCTACTTCCGCCAGCTGCTCCGACAGGAGGCCGACCGGTGACCCCCGCACGCCCCGCTCCGGGGGGACACCGGCCGGCGGCCCCGCGCGCCCTGCGGCGGCTCCCCCTGAACACCGCCGCCGTGATCGTCTTCCTCCTGGCCGTCTTCCCGGTGTACTGGATGGTCCTCACCGCCTTCCGGCCCACCCGCGACATCCAGTCCGAGACCCCCGGCTTCCTGCCCGTCTCCGTCACCCTGGAGCACTTCGAACACGCCGTCGCGGCGGACGGCTTCTGGATCTTCTGGCGCAACAGCCTCCTCGTGACCGCCGGTTGCGTCCTGCTCGCCCTGGTCGTGGCCCTCGCCGCCGCCTTCGCCGTCGCCCGGATGCGCTGGCGCGGCCGACGCGCCTTCCTCCTCATGGTGTTCATCGCCCAGATGGCCCCCTGGGAGGCGCTGCTGATCCCGATGTACGTCATCGCCCGGGACGCCGGCCTGCTCGACCGGCTCGTGACCCTCAGCCTGATCTACTTCATGATCACCCTGCCCTTCACCGTCGTCACCCTCCGCTCCTTCCTGGCCGCCGTCCCGGCCGAGCTGGAGGAGGCCGCGCAGGTCGACGGCTGCACCCGGGCCGCCGCCTTCCGCCGGGTGACCCTCCCGCTGCTCGCCCCCGGCCTCCTCGCGACCTCGCTCTTCGGATTCATCACCGCCTGGAACGAGTTCGCCTTCGCCAACATGCTCATCATCAAGAACCAGGACGACCGCACCCTGCCCGTGTGGCTCTCCTCCTTCTCCAACGTCTTCGGCACCGACTGGGGCGCCACCATGGCCGCCTCCACGCTCTTCGCCCTGCCCGTCCTCGTCCTCTTCCTGGTCCTGCAGGGCCGGGTCGCCGCCGGAATGACCGGCGGAGCCGTGAAGGGATAACGCACCGCGATGCCCCCGCCCCGTCTCGTCCCCGAACCCACCCACCTCTCGCCGCTGCCCGGCCGCTTCACCTTCGACGCCGCGACCGCGCTCAGGGTCACCCCCGGCGCCGAGGGCGCCGCCCGGCTGCTGCGCACCCTGCTCGGCCCGGCCACCGGCCTGCCGCTGCCCGCCCGCCCGGACGGCGCCGTCGTCCTGGCCCTCGACCCCGCCCTCACCGGCCTCGGCGAGGAGGGCTACGGCCTCACCGTCGGCGCCGAGGGCGTCCTGCTCCGGGCCGCCCGCCCCCAGGGCCTCCTCGCCGGCGTCCAGACGCTCCGCCAGCTCCTGCCCGTCGAAGCGCTCGCCGGAGAACCCGTCGGCGGCGTCGCGTGGACCGTGCCCTGCGTGCAGATCACCGACACCCCCCGCTTCCCCTGGCGCGGCTCCATGCTCGACGTCGCCCGCCGCTTCCGCCCCGTCTCCTACCTGCGCCGGTACGTCGACCTCCTCGCCCTCCACAAGCTCAACGTCCTCCACCTCCACCTCACCGACGACCAGGGCTGGCGCATGCCGGTCGCCGCCCTGCCCCGCCTCACCGAGATCGGCGGAGCGCCCCACGGCGGCGCCTACACCCGCGCCGAACTCACCGGTCTGGTCGCGTACGCGGCGGAGCGCGGCATCACCGTCGTGCCCGAGATCGAGATGCCCGGCCACGTCCGCGCCGCCCTCGCCGCCCACCCCGAGCTCGGCAACACCCCGGGCCGCAGCTACGACGTGTGGGACCGGTGGGGCGTGTGCGACACCATCCTCGGCGTCCACGACACGGCCCTGGACTTCTGCCGCACGGTCCTGGACGAGGTGATGGACGTCTTCCCCTCCCCGTACGTCCACATCGGCGGCGAGGAGTGCCCCACCACCGAGTGGCACACCTCCCCGGACGCGCTCCGGCGGGTCGCCGAGGAGGGCCTCCCCGGACCCGACGCCCTGCACGGCTGGTTCATGGAGCAGGTCGGGAGCCACCTCCTGCGGGCCGGCCGCCGGCCGCTCAGCTGGACCGAGAACGGCGCCGACCTGCCCCCGTACTTCACCGTCATGCCCTGGCGCGACTCCGACCACGGCCGCACCGCCGTCCGCCGCGGCCACCAGGTCGTCATGGCGCCCCACCGCACCACCTACCTCGACTACCCCCAGTCCGCCAGCCCCGCCGAGCCGCCCGGCCAGGCCGGCGAGGTCGTCGACCTGCGGACCGTCCACGGCAACGACCCGGCCCCGGCCGACTGGAGCCCCGAGGAGGCCGCCCGGGTCCTCGGCTCCCAGGTCCAGCTGTGGACCGAGTACGTCCCCACCGCCGCGCACGCCGAGTACCTCACCTTCCCCCGGCTCTGCGCCCTCGCGGAGGTCGTCTGGACCGGCCGCCACGACTGGACCGGCTTCCAGGAGCGCCTGCGCCACCACAGGACCCGGCTCGACGCCCTCGGGGTGCCGCGCCGTCTCTCCACCGCAACCCCCGTCCCCCACCTCTGAGGAGAGGAACCCCATGAGCGACCAGACCAGGACGCGCACCACGCGCCTCCGTGCCGCGCTCGCCGTCGCCGCGGTGACCGGGCTCGGCGCCACCGCCCTCACCGTCCTCCCGGCGGCCGCCGCCGGCGAGGCCGTCACCGTCCAGTACCGCCAGAGCGCCACCGGCAGCGACCAGGTCGAGCCCTGGCTCAAGGTGGTCAACACCGGGACGACCGGCGTGCCGCTGAGCCAGGTCAAGGTGCGCTACTACTTCAAGGCCGACGCGGGAGCCTCGTACACCTACGCCTGCTCCTGGGCCGTGAAGGGCTGCGCGAACATCACCGGCACCTTCGGCACCCTGGCCCACCCCACCGCGACCGCCGACCGCTACCTGGAGGTCGGCTTCACCGCGGGCGCCGGCACCCTCGCCCCCGGCGCGGACACCGGCGACATGCAGCTGCGCTTCCACCGCTCCAACTGGCAGCCGCTGAACCAGGGCGACGACTACTCCTTCGGCCCGGCGCAGACCGCCTACGCCAACTGGGCCAAGGTCACCGCCACCGTCGGCGGCGTCCCGGTCTGGGGCACCGCCCCGGCCGGCAACGACCCCACCCCGACGCCCACGCCGACCGACCCGACCACCCCGCCGCCCACCGGGGCCGCCCTCTTCGACGACTTCGACTACACCGGGCACACCGACCCGGCGATCAACTCGCACGGCTGGAGCGTCCGCTCCAACTCCGGCGGCCCCGGCGTGCCCGGCGCCACCTGGGCCCCCGAGAACGTCACCTTCGCCAAGGAGGGCACGAACTCGATCATGAACCTGCGGTCCTCCACCGCCGGGACCGGCGAGTCCACCCGGCACACCGAGGTCCTGACGAAGGCGACGAAGTTCAAGAACGGCACCTACGCGGCCCGGGTCCGCTTCTCCGACGCCCCGGTGTCGGGCCCCGACGGCGACCGGGTCGTCCAGACCTTCTTCACCATCAACGACCTCAAGGCCCCGATGGCCGACGACTACGCCGAGTACGACTTCGAGTACCTGCCCAACGGCGGCTGGGGCGAGCCCGGCAACATCCTCTACACCACCTCGTGGGAGACCTACCGGCCCGACCCCTGGGAGGCCGTCAACCAGCACTCCGAGGTCCGGGCGAGCTACGCGGGCTGGCACGACCTCGTCCTGACCATCGACGCCAACACCATCGTCTACTACGTCGACGGCCAGGAGTTCGGCCGGCACGACGCCCGCTACCTGCCCGAGCGCCCGATGTCGATCAACTTCAACCAGTGGCTGATCGACCTGGCGGGCCAGACCTCCACGACGCCGCGCTCCTACGACCAGAAGGTCGACTACGTCCTGCACGTCAAGGACCAGGTCCTGACCCCGGCCCAGGTGGCCGCCAAGGTCGCCGCCTACCGCTCGGCGGGCACCGCCTTCGTGGACACCGTCCCCGCGTCGTAACCGGTACGCCCCCGTCCCCGCCCCGCCGCACGCGCGTGCGGCGGGGCGAGGACGTCCTCACCCGTACGGCCCCTTCCGTCTCGCCCGCCCCACCACCCCGCGGGAGGGTCGACACCGGGGCCGCGCCCGCGCGACCGCCCGCGCCGCGTCCGTCCACCGAGACCGGAGGTCAGTCCGTGCCGGCAACGAAGAACTCCAAGGTCCACCTGGTCGGCGGCGGCATCGCCTCGCTCGCCGCGGCCGCCTTCCTCGTCCGGGACGCGGGCGTGCCCGGCGAGAACGTGCGCGTCCTGGAGCAGCTGCCGGTCGCGGGCGGCTCGCTGGACGGCGCCCCCGCCCCGACGCGCGACGGCGGACACGTCACCCGGGGCGTCCGGATGTTCGACGACGAGCACTCCGTGTGCCTGTGGAACCTCCTGGAGACGATCCCGACCCTGGACGACCCGGCGGTCTCCGTCCGGCAGGAGACGCGCGCCTTCTCCGTCGAGCACCCCACGTACGCCAGGGCCCGGCTCATCAACGGCGACCGCACGATCGCCGACGCCTCGCGGCTCGGCCTCGACGCCCGCGACCGCGCCGACATGACCCGGCTGCTCGCCCTGCCCGAGCGGCTGATCGGGGCCCGGAGCATCGACGACTTCTTCCAGCCGCACTTCTTCACCACCCACTTCTGGTGCCTGTGGCGCACGACCTTCGCCTTCCAGGCCTGGCACTCGGCCGTCGAGCTCAAGCGGTACCTCCTCGCCTTCGTCCAGGAGTTCGACCGCCTCCCCACCCTGTCCGGGGTCCGGCGCAGCAGGTACAACCCGTACGACTCCGTCGTCCGCCCCCTCCAGGAGTGGCTCACCGCCCGGGGCGTGCGCACCGACTTCGGGGTCACCGTCGCCGACGCCGACTTCTCCGGGCCCGCCGCCCGCCGCCTCTCCCGCCTGCACCTGCGGCGCGGCGGCGCGGAGGCCGGGACGATCGAACTGGGCGAGGACGACTACGCCTTCCTCACCCTCGGCTCGACCACCGCCGACACCACCTACGGCGACGGCACCACCGTCCCCGAACTGGTCCGCGACAAGCGGGACGGCTCCTGGCGCCTGTGGGAGTCGATCGCCAAGAACGCCCCCGACTTCGGACGCCCCACCGCCTTCTGCGGGAACATCGACGAGACCAGGGGCGAGTCCTTCACCCTCACCACGACCGGCCGGACCCTCCTGGACCGCATCCAGGAGTACACCGGCAACGCCCCCGGCGAGGGCGCCCTGATGACCTGGAAGGACTCCCGCTGGCTCCTCTCGGTCGTGGTGCCGGCCCAGCCCCACTTCCGCGACCAGGCGGAGGACACGTACACGCTGTGGGGGTACGCGCTGTCCGGCGACGTCCCCGGCGACCACGTGCCGAAGAGGATGGACGACTGCACCGGCGCCGAGGTCCTCGACGAACTCCTCGGCCACCTCGGCTTCGACGACATCGCCGACGAGGTCCGGGAGACCACCCGGGTCACCACCGTCCGGATGCCCTACGCCGACGCCCAGTTCCAGCGCCGCGCCCCCTCCGACCGCCCCCTCGTCGTCCCGGACGGCGCACGGAACTTCGCCTTCCTCGGCCAGTTCGTCGAGATCCCCGAGGACGTCGTCTCCACCGCCGAGTACGCGGTCCGCTCCGCCATGCTCGCCGTCCACCACCACTTCGACGTAGACAGGGAGATCCCCCCGATGTACCACGGCCTCTCCGACCCGAAGGTCGCCTGGTCCGCGCTGCGAACCGTCCTGGCCTGACGTGCGCCCCGGACCGACACGGAGGAGGGACGCGTGAACGCGGACCCCGGACGGCCCGCCCGTCCCGGCACCCCGGACCAGTGGGACGAGGCGGTCCTGGACGCCATCTTCACCCAGTCCGACATCGGTCTCCACGTCCTCGACACGGAGCTGCGCGTCGTCCGCGTCAACACGGTCGCCGTCGGCGTCCGCGGCCTCCCGGCCGAGCGGATCGTCGGCCTGCCCGCCAGGGAGGCGTACGCCCCCCTCGGGGTGGACGTCGACGAGGAGATCCTGCGGGAGGTCCTCACCACCGGCCGCCCGAGGCTCGACCACCTCGTCAGGGGACACCCGTTCACCGACCCGCGCAGCGAGTACGTCTTCTCCCTCTCCACCCACCGTCTCCTGGACGACCGGGGAGGGGTCCTGGGCGTGGTCGTCACCAGCACGGACGTCACCGCACGCGAACGGGCACAGGCCCGCCTCCGGTTGCTGCACGACGCCCACGAACGGATCGGCTCCAGCCTGGACGTGGAGCGCACGGCCCGGGAACTGGTCGACGTCGCGGTGCCGCGGTTCGCCGACTCGGTGGTCGTCGCCCTCACCGACGCCGTACTGCGGGGGAGGGAGCCCGGCCTCCGGTCCCACGACCCGGCCCCCCTGCTGCGCTGCACCGCGACCGGCGGGCCGGAGACCGGCCCCCGCGTCCCGACGGCCGGCGCCCTCCTGCTCCCCGGGATCTTCGGAGAGGTGCTGCCGACCGAACCCCGCCTGTCTCCCCCCGAGGAGGGCGCCCCCGGCGGCACCCGGCTCGTGGCCCCGCTCCTCGTCCGGGGACAGGTCTTCGGGGCCGTCGTCTTCCAGCGCGCGGAAGGGGCCGCGCCGTACGAGGAGGACGACCTCGAACTGGCCGAGGGCATCGCCACCCGCACGGCCACCTGTCTGGAGAACGCCCTGCGGTTCACCCGCGAGCACATCGTCATGACGGCGCTCCAGAGCTGGCCGCTGCGCCAGGAGGAGGCCACCCAGAAGGCCGTCGACGTCGCCCGGCGCAACCAGCCCGACGGCAGCGGCGTCGGCTCCTGGTACGACGTCATCCCCCTGTCGGGTGCCCGGGTGGCGCTCGTCGTCGGCCAGGTCGACCGCGCCGGGCTCAGCGCCGTCGCCACCATGAGCCGGCTGCGGACCGCCGTCTACAGCCTGACCACCCTCGACCTCGACCCGCACGAACTGCTCGCCCGCCTCCACGCCACGACCCTCCGGCTCGCCGGGGAGCAGGAGAGCGGACCCGGCGGAGACGGCGCGACGGCGAGCTGCACGGTCGCCGTCCACGACCCGGTCGGCGGACGGCTCGACATCGCCCGCGCCGGCACCTCGCTGTTCGCCGTCGTCCGCCCCGACGGATCGGTCGAGACCCGGCCGGTCGACGACGGCCCGCTCCTCGGCGCGGAGGGTCCGCCCTTCGCCTGCGCCTCGCTGGTCCTCCCCGAGGGCAGCACCCTCTGCATGGCGCCGGGCCGGGGCGACACGCGGACCGAGGACCTGGTGAACGCCCTCGCGCACCCGGGGCGTTCCCCGGAGGCGATGGCGGACGACGTCGCCCGGCTCCTCGCCCCCGACCGCGTCCTGCTCCTCGTCCGCACCCGGTACCTGACGCCGAACGAACTGGCCGAGTGGAGCGTCCCCTTCGACTTCTCCGCCGTCGGCATCGCGCGCGGGCACGTCGAGGAACAGCTCCGCGACTGGAACCACCCCGCCGACCCGTTCACGGCGACGCTCGTCGTCAGCGAACTCGTCACCAACGCCATCCGCTACGGCGCCGCCCCGATCACCCTGCGGCTCCTCACCGACTCCACCACGCTGATCTGCGAGATCAGCGACGCCGGCCAGGCCGCCCCCCACCTGCGCCACGCCAAGGCCGTCGACGAGGGCGGCCGCGGACTGCTCATCTGCGCCACCCTCGCGGAGAACTGGGGCACCCGCTACACGGCCGAGGGCAAGACGGTGTGGGCCGAGATCGAGGCGGACGGCTGAGGAGGACCGGGCGACCCGACGGCACCGGGACGGACACGGAACGTCTCGTACCGGATCGGCTCGGGCAGGAAGGGGTGAAGGACACCGTTCCACCGCCCGCCTGGGACGACGAGCCCGCGATACGGGCCCTGCGCGACCGGCTCGTCCTCGACGGCCTCCTGGGCGACGGAGGGTGCCCCGCCGGTGTGCTCCGCCGGTCGCCGACCGTCCGGCGCGGACTGGCCGCCCGCAACCGCCACGACACCGTCGTGCGGCCATGGAGGGCTGTGACCGGGCGGCGCTCCCCGGACCTCTCCGGGAAGTCCGTTACGGGACAGGTCAGTTGCCGCCCGACGGCAGGTTCTCCTTGATCTTGGCGATGGCGAAGCCCCAGCCCTGGGAGACGGTCGGCTTGCCGGGGACGGCGACCTCCTCGGGATTGGTCAGGACATCGAGGAGGACCGGACCCGGGGTGTCGAAGGCCCGGCGCACGGCGTCGTCCAGGTCCGCCGGGTCGGTGACCCGGATGCCGGTCAGACCCACGGCCTCGGCAACGGCGGCGAAGTCGGGGTTGTCGAGGACGGTGCCGAACTCGGGCAGGCCCGCCTGCTCCTGTTCGAGCTTGACCATGCCGAGGCGGCGGTTGTCGAAGACGACGAGCTTGACCGGGAGCCGCTCGGAGCGGAGCGTCATGAGGTCGCCCAGGAGCATGCTCAGACCGCCGTCGCCGCAGAACGCCACGACCTGGCGGTCCCGGTCCCAGAGCTGGGCGCCGAGGGCCTGGGGCATGGCGTTGGCCATGGAGCCCAGGTTGTAGGAGCCGAGCAGCCGGCGGGTGCCCCGCATGCGCACGAAGCGCGAGAGCCAGACGGTGGCCATGCCGGTGTCGGAGGTGAAGACCGCGTCCTCGGCCGCGTGCCGGTCCACGGCCGCGGCGAGCGCCTCGGGCCGGATCTCGTGGTCCCGGTTGTCGAACATCGCCCGCACCCGCCCCACCAGCCGCTCGTCGTGGCCCGGGTGGGCGAGGGAGGCCTGCTCCTCCTCCCACTTCAGGAACCGCTCGCGGGCGTCGTCGAGGTGCGCGCGGTCCTCGACCGGCGCGAGCAGCGGCAGCAGGCCCCGCAGCGTGGCCCCGACGTCCCCGGCGAGCCCGACGTCCACCGGCACCCGGCGCCCCAGGCGCTCCTCCCGCAGGTCGATCTGCACGACCCGGCAGTCCTCCGGGTACCAGTCGCGGTACGGGAAGTCGGTGCCGAGCATGAGCAGGGTGTCGCAGGCGTCCAGGGCGTGGGCGGCGGCCGGGTTGCCGATCAGGCCCGTCTGGCCGACCTCGTAGGGGTTGTCCGCCTCGAAGCCCTCCTTGGCCTTGAGGGTGAGCACCATCGGGGCCGAGAGGTGTTCGGCGAGGCGCAGCACCTCCTCGCGGGCGCCCTGCGCGCCGCGTCCGACCAGCAGGGTGACCCGGGAGCCCTCGTCGATCAGCCCGGCGGCCTCGGCCAGGGCCGGGTCGTCGGGGCGGGTCACGGCCGGGCGGGGGAGCGCGAACCGTACGGGGCGGTCGTCCTCGACCTTCCGGTCCCCGAGGTCTCCCGGCACCGTGAGGACCGCCACGCCGCCGCGGGTCACGGCCGCCCGGACCGCGGACTCCAGGAGCCTCGGCATCTGCTCGGGGGAGGTGACGGTGGCCCGGTAGACGGCCACGTCACGGAACAGCAGGTCGTTGTCCACCTCCTGGAAGTAGTCGCCGCCGACCTCGGACAGCGGGACCTGGCCGCAGATCGCGAGGACCGGGGCACCGCTCTTGGCGGCGTCGTACAGCCCGTTGAGGAGGTGGACCGAGCCCGGTCCCACGGTGCCCATGCAGACGCCGAGCCGGCCCGACAGCTGGGCCCGCGCCCCGGCGGCGAAGGCGGCGGCCTCCTCGTGCCGGCAGCCGACCCAGTCGACGCCGTCCGTGGTGCGGATGGCGTCGGTGAGCGGGTTGAGGGCGTCACCGACCACGCCGAAGACGTGGCCGACACCGAGGTCGGCGAGGGCGTCGACGATCACCTTGGCGACGGTACGTGTCACGGGATGTCCTTTCGCGGGGGCAGGGGGTTCACCGTCCCGCCTGCCCGCGAGGACGCGACCGATGCGGGGGCCGTCCGGGAACGGTCCGTCCGCACCGTCGCGCGCCGGGGGCCGTCGGCGTCGCCGCCCGGCCCGGGTGGAGGACCCCGACCGACCCCGCCCCCCAAGCCCGGTGCCCTTCGACCCGTTTGGGGGGGCGAAGGCCCGGTAACGCGGAAGGGGAGAGAGCCGCGGCCCCGCCCTCCGCACCGCACCCGTGGCCGGCCCGCGGGGAGAAGAGCAGCAGGAGCAGCGGCGACGGGTCGCGCCGCCGCTGCTCCGACCCACCGGGAGGAGCAGCAATGAGCACGTACGTCTACGGAATCGCCCCCGCCGACCGGGAACTCCCCGACGCCATCGAGGGCATCGGGGACCCGCCGCTGCCCGTGCGCGCCGTGCGCGGCGGCGACCTGGTGGCCCTGTGCAGCGACGCCCCGCCGGAGCCGAAGGCGGAGCGCCGCGACCTCCTCGCGCACCAGCACGTCGTGATCGAGGCCGCCAAGGACGGCCCGGTCCTGCCCCTGCGGTTCGGCGGGATCTCCCCCGACGACGCGACGGTCGCCGCGATCCTGGAGCAGCACCACGACCTCTACGTGGAGCGGCTGGAGGCGCTGGCGGGCAAGGACGAGTTCAACCTCAAGGTGCACCACGACGAGGAGGCGGTGCTCCACGCGGTGCTCGCCGACGACCCGGAGCTGGTGGCCCGGCACGCCGCCGACCGCACACCGGACGAGGGGAGCCACGGGGAGCGGACCCCCTTCGGCGAGCTGGTCGCCCGGGCCGTCGCCGACCGCGAGAGGGCCGACGTCGCCCTCGTCGAGCGGACCCTCTCCCCCTACGCGGCGGCGACGGTGCACGGCCCGCGGGAGGCCGGCCGCCTCGCCAACCTGTCCTTCCTCGTGGAACGCGAGCGGCGGGACGAGTTCCTGGAGGCCGTACGCGCCCTCCACCGGGAACACGAGCACCTGCGGGAACAGGTGACCGGGCCGCTGCCCCCGTACAGCTTCGTCCAGGCGGGCTGATCCCGTGGGACCGCTCACCGGGACCCGACCGGGAGGACCCGCTCCCGGACCGTCCGGAGGAGAGGCGGGAGCCGTGGACGGCGAACCGCTGCTGTACGTGTACGCCGTCGTCCGGTCCGCCGACCTGGACGGGCCGCCCGTCGACCCCCCGCCCGACGTGACCCTGGGCGGGGGGCTCACGACCGTCGAGCACCGGGGCCTCACCGCCGTCGTCGAACCGGTCCCGGCGGCCGACTTCGCCGAGGCGCCGCTGCGCGAACGGCTGGAGGACCTGGACTGGCTCGCGGCCATGGCCAGGGCCCACCACGGCGTGGTGGCCGCGGCGGGCCGGCGGACCACCACCGTCCCCCTGGGGCTCGCGACCGTCCGCCGCGGCGTGCCGGGCGTGCGCCGCCTCCTCGAAGAGGGGGAGAGCGGCCTGTCGGAGGCCCTCGGCCGGCTGACGGGCGCCCACGAGTGGGGGATCGGGCTGTACGTGGACGAGACGCCCGGGAGGCCGGGGAGCGCCGGCGGCCCTCCCCCCGACGGCAGGGCCGACACGGCCTCCCGTATCGCCCGGGAGCTGCACGAGACGCTCGCTCGCGCGGCGGCGGAAGCGGTCCTGCGCCCGCCCCGGGGGACGCACCTGTCCCGGACGCCCGGCCGGAACGTGCTCAACGCCGTGTACCTCGTCCCCGACGGGGGGCAGCGGGACTTCCTCGACGCGGTCCCCGGACCCGACGAGGCCCCGGAGGGAATGCGCGTGGAGGTCTCCGGGCCCTGGCTGCCCTATTCCTTCGCCCGGACCGCACCCGACGGCAATCCGGAATGGTGAACGTCCGCCGGGAAAGGCCCTCGGACTCACGAACTCCCGCGAAGAAGGGTTTGTTCCGGCCAGGTCCGGCTACACGAAGCACATGAGCGCATCGGAGAACAACAACGAGAGCCGGTCCCGGTGGAGCGGTCCGCACACCGCTTCCGACGGCACCGGGAACGGCGGCGGGACGGGCCGCGGCCCGGCCGCGGCCGGGAAGGCGGCGAAGGGCTCCGGGGAGACCGGAGACGCGGTGGGCGGAACGCTGGCCATGCTGCCCGCGCCCCTCGCGGAGAAGACCCTCGCGGCCGTCCACGCCGTCCGGGGCACCGGCGGTCTCGTCTGGACCGCCGTGCGCACCCGCAAGGCGCTCGCGAGCGGCACCGCCGCCGTCGGCGCGGCCGCGCTCACCGGCGCGTACGCCCTGGGACGCCGGACGGGAACGCGCTCGCGCGGCCCGCTCACCCGGCTCACCGGCGGCCGCATCTGATGCGCGCCGAGGGACGACCCCGGGCCCCCCGGCCGTCCCTCCCCTCGACTTTTTGACAGCTTGTGCAACGCCCCGGATTCGATTTCCCGACCACCGGAAATGAAGATCCGAATTCCCCGGGAACGTGACGGGAAGTTCCACGGAACGGGAAATCGGGTGCGGGGTACATGATAATTCGGAGGTTGTAGAAATGGTTCCCCTTCTTCTGGTCCTGCTGCTCGCGCTGATCCTCTTCGGCGCCGGTTTCGCCGTGAAGGCCCTCTGGTGGGTGGCCGTGATCGTGCTCGTCCTGTGGCTGCTGGGCTTCGTGGCCCGCCCGAAGGGCGGCTCGGGCCGCTGGTACCGCTGGTAGTCCACGCCCACCGGCACCGACCGCGCCCGCCACCGACACCGGTGGCGGGCGCGGTCGCGTCACGTCCCCTCCGTACCCGGCCGGCGGGCTCCTCCGGCCGACCCCCGGACACGACAGAACCCGGCACGTCCCTCCAGAGGGAACGTGCCGGGTTCTGGCGTACGGAATCAGGCCATCAGGACCGAGTCGTCCTCGGGGCGCGCGCCGGGCAGGCGGTGACGCGCGGCGATCAGCGCCGTGTCCACGTCACGCGTGCCGGTGGAGACGCACAGCGTGTACGCGATGTCGTCCATCCGCCGGCGCACCTCGGGGCTTCCGTTCTCCGCGTGCAGCACCCTCAGCGTCTCGTACTGCTCGATCAGGTTGCTCAACACCGCGGGATGGGCCATCAACACAGTGGGTCTCCCCTCGCCGTCAGGGCGCGGACCGCCCGGTTCGATGCGCCGCTTACCCCGGCCCCCGCGTTGTATGCGGCGCACGGTGGCGAGTACAGGACACCCCGTGACCCGTACGCCCCTTCCGCGACGGTCCGTTCCGGCCGCTCGATCCCCCACCGCCCTCCTCGTGACGATCACGGGGGAGTAGGGTCGTCGTTTATTGTCGTATGACAACGGTCGAGGTCGGAGTCGTACCGGGAGAGCGGCGGCCCGCCCTGCGGCCGTGGCCGTGCTCAGGACCGCTGTGGTGCCTGGCGAGCGAACGAGGATGAGGCATGTCTGAGACGACGATCGAAGGCTCCTCGGCCGTACGGCGGCCGGGACCGGCCGCCGTGGGAGAGGCGGAGCTGCGCCAGCTCCTGGCCGGCCTCACCGCCGTGCGCGACGGAGACTTCGGCACCCGTCTGCCCGACGAGGCGGGCGGACTCATGGGCGAGATCTCCAGCGTCTTCAACGGCATGGTCGACCAGCTCTCCCTCTTCACCTCCGAGGTGACGCGCGTCGCCCGCGAGGTCGGCACGGAGGGCACCCTGGGAGGCCAGGCCGAGGTCCCCGGCGTCTCCGGCACCTGGGCCGACCTCACCGACTCCGTCAACGCGATGGCGGGCAACCTCACCACCCAGGTCCGTGACATCGCTCACGTCGCCACCGCCGTCGCCAAGGGCGACCTCTCCCAGAAGATCGACGTCGACGCCCGCGGCGAGATCCTGGAGCTCAAGAACACCATCAACACGATGGTCGACCAGCTCTCCTCCTTCGCCGACGAGGTCACCCGCATGGCCCGCGACGTCGGCACCGAGGGCATCCTCGGTGGCCAGGCGGACGTGAAGGGCGTCTCCGGCACCTGGCGCGACCTCACCGACTCCGTCAACTCCATGGCGTCCAACCTCACCGGTCAGGTGCGCTCCATCGCGCACGTCGCCACCGCCGTGGCCAGGGGCGACCTGTCGAAGAAGGTCGACGTCGACGCCCGCGGCGAGATCCGGGAGCTGAAGAACACCATCAACACGATGGTCGACCAGCTCTCGGCGTTCGCCGACGAGGTGACGCGCGTCGCCCGGGAGGTCGGCACCGAGGGCAACCTGGGCGGCCAGGCCACCGTGCGGGGCGCTTCGGGCACCTGGAAGGACCTCACCGACAACGTCAACGTGATGGCGTCCAACCTCACCGGCCAGGTGCGCTCCATCGCCCAGGTCGCCACCGCCGTGGCCCGCGGAGACCTCTCCCGCCGGATCACCGTGGAGGCCAAGGGCGAGGTCGCCGCGCTCGCCGACACCATCAACACCATGGTGGACACCCTGTCGGCGTTCGCCGACGAGGTGACGCGCGTCGCCCGCGAGGTCGGCACCGAGGGCCGCCTCGGCGGCCAGGCCCGGGTGCCGAACGTGGCCGGCACCTGGAAGGACCTCACCGACAACGTCAACTCGATGGCGAACAACCTCACCGGTCAGGTCCGCAACATCGCCCAGGTCACCACCGCCGTCGCCAACGGCGACCTGTCGAAGAAGATCGACGTCGACGCCCAGGGCGAGATCCTGGAGCTGAAGACCACCATCAACACCATGGTCGACCAGCTGTCCTCCTTCGCCGCCGAGGTCACCCGCGTCGCCCGCGAGGTCGGCAGCGAGGGCCGCCTCGGCGGCCAGGCCGAGGTCGAGGGCGTCTCCGGCACCTGGAAGCGCCTGACCGAGAACGTCAACGAGCTGGCCGGGAACCTCACCCGCCAGGTCCGCGCCATCGCCGAGGTGGCGAGCGCGGTCGCCGAGGGCGACCTGACCCGCTCCATCACCGTCGACGCCTCCGGCGAGGTGGCCGAGCTCAAGGACAACATCAACGCGATGGTCGGCTCGCTGCGCGAGACCACCCGCGCCAACCAGGAACAGGACTGGCTCAAGTCCAGCCTCGCCCGCATCTCCGAGCTGATGCAGGGCCACCGCGACCTCGCCGTCGTCGCCGAACTCGTCATGGACGAGCTCACCCCGCTCGTGGCCGCCCAGTACGGCGCGTTCTACCTCGCCGAGGACGGCACGCAGGGCGTCGAGCTCAAGCTCGTCGGCTCCTACGGGCGCCCCGCCGACAGCCGCGAGCGCTTCCGCCTCGGCGAGTCCCTCGTCGGACAGGCCGCCCGCAGCCGCCGCACCATCGCCGCCGAGAACGTGCCCGGCGACTACGTGTACATCTCCTCCGGCCTCGGCCAGGCCTCGGGAGGCAGCCTGATCGTGCTGCCGATCGTCGTCGAGGACCAGGTCCTCGGCGTCATCGAACTGGTCTCCTTCACCCCCTTCACCTCCGTGCACCGGGACTTCCTGGAGCAGCTCATGGAGACGGTGGGCGTCAACCTCAGCACGATCGTCGCCAACGCCCGCACCGACGAACTCCTGGAGGAGTCCCAGCGGCTCGCCGACGAACTGCGGGCCCGCTCCGAGGAGCTCCAGGTCCAGCAGGAGGAGCTCCAGCGCTCCAACGCCGAACTGGAGGAGAAGGCGGCCCTGCTCGCCTCGCAGAACCGCGACATCGAGGCCAAGAACCTCCAGATCGAGCAGGCCCGGCAGGAGCTGGAGGACCGCGCCCAGCAGCTCTCGCTCGCCTCCAAGTACAAGTCCGAGTTCCTGGCCAACATGAGCCACGAGCTGCGCACCCCGCTCAACAGCCTGCTCATCCTCGCCCAGCTCCTCGCCCAGAACCCGACCCGCAACCTCACGGCCAAGCAGGTCGAGTACGCCGGCATCATCCACTCCGCCGGATCCGACCTGCTCCAGCTGATCAACGACATCCTCGACCTGTCCAAGGTGGAGGCCGGGAAGATGGACCTCAACCCGGAGCGGGTGGCGCTGCGCCGCCTCCTCGACTACGTCGAGGCGACGTTCCGGCCGCTCACCACGCAGAAGAGCCTCACCTTCACCGTCGCCACCGCCGCGGGCGTGCCCGTGGACCTCGTCACCGACGACTCCCGGCTGCGGCAGGTGCTGCGCAACCTGCTCTCCAACGCCGTCAAGTTCACCGAGCGCGGCAGCGTCGAGCTGTGCATCGAGCCGGCCGCGGACGACGAACTGCCCGGCACGGTCCACCGCGGCGGCCCCGTCGTCGCCTTCCGGGTCAAGGACACCGGCATCGGCATCGCCGCCCAGCACCTGGACGCCATCTTCGGCGCCTTCCAGCAGGCGGACGGCACGACCAACCGGAAGTACGGCGGCACCGGCCTCGGCCTGTCCATCAGCCGCGAGATCGCCTACCTGCTCGGCGGCGCCCTCACGGTCGCCAGCCGGCCCGGCGAGGGCAGCACCTTCACCCTCTACCTGCCCGTCGCCCGGGCCGACTTCAAGGAGCAGTCCGCCCACGTCCCGGCCCTCCGGCCCGAGGAGCGCGAGGAGACCGCGGAGCTCTCCGACGCCCCCGTACCCCGCCCGGCCCTGCCCGCCGCCCCGCCGGCCCGGCAGACCCGGCGCCTCCTCGTGATCGAGGAGCGCCCGCGCGGGCTGCTCTCGCTCGTCGCCGAGAACGCCGTCGTGGAGCTGGCCGACGGCCGCGACCGCGCCGACCGGGAGGACATCGAGCTGATCACGGCCGTGGGCCCCCAGGAGGCCGCGACCGCCCTCGCCACCCAGCCGTTCCACTGCGTCGTCCTCGAAGTCGACATGGCCGACGGCGAGGCCCTGCAGTTCCTGGACGCCATGGACGGCGACGAGGCCCTGCGCACCGTCCCCGTCCTCGCCCACAACAACCGCAGGCTCACCGCCGAGCACGAGCGGGCCCTCCAGACCCGCGCCCGGCTGCGCCCGCTGGAGCTGCTCTCCAGCCTCGACGAACTGCGCGAGCGGATCGCCCTGCACCTGTCCGCGGACCAGCCGGGCGACGTCGTGCCCCTGATGCGCGGCGAGCACCGGCCCCCGGCGCCGCAGACCATCGACGCCACCCTGCACGGCCGCACGGTCCTGGTGGTCGACGACGACGCCCGCAACCTCTACGCCCTGAGCGGCATCCTGGAGCTGCACGGCATCAAGGTCCTGCACGCCGAGAACGGCCGCAAGGGGATCGAGGCGCTCGCCGCGCACCCCGACATCGACCTGGTCCTGATGGACGTCATGATGCCCGAGATGGACGGCTACACCGCCACCTCCAAGATCCGGCAGATGCCCGCCCACGCCGCGCTGCCCGTCATCGCGGTCACCGCCAAGGCCATGCCGGGGGACCGCGAGAAGAGCCTCGCCTCGGGCGCCAGCGACTACGTGACCAAGCCGGTCGACGCCGACGACCTCATCACCTGCATCCGCCGGTGGCTGAACGACGGATAGACCACGGGCCCCGGCCCTCCCCCTCCGGCACCTCTTTCCGTACGTTCCGTTCCGTCCGTCCGCGGCCCCGGCCGCCGTCCCCGAGGAGTCCGCGTCATGAGTGCTCCCCACCGCCACGGCGGATACCCCGCCGTCGGTCCCCAAGGGGACGGCGCTCCGACACCGGCCGGCCCCGTCGTGCCCGCTCCCTCCCCGGAGGAGGAGCGGCACCGGCCGGACGACCGCTCCACCGTGGGCCGGCTGGCCGAGACGGTGGAGCGGCTGCGCGGGGAGGTGCGCGCCGCGCACGCCGCGGCCGAGGGACGCGCCCTGATCGAGCTCGCCAAGGGCGTCATCGTCGAGCGGCTCGGCTGCGGCCCGGCCCAGGCCGCGAAGCAGCTCGCCGAACTGGCCGGCCAGGCCGGGCTCTCCCAGCTGGAACTGGCCGCGGACATCATCAACCAGGCCGCCCACGACCAGGTCGCCGAGGTCGCCGACGACTTCGTCAGGACCGTACGGCGGCCGGACGGCCCGAAGCCGGACGCCGGGGCCGGCGGGGCGGACGCCGAGGCCGGCGGGGCGGACTTCGGGGCCGGCGGGTCGGTCGCCGTACGCCTGCGCACGGCCGAGAGCGCCGCGCTCAACGCCGGGGACAGCCAGGCCGTCGCCGAGTCCCTCCTCGAACACGCCCTCGCCCCCCTGGGCGCCGTCGCCGTCGCCATCTGGACCACCGGCCCCGACGCCTCCCTGACCCTCTGCGGCCACGCGGGCTTCGGCGCCGACGAGCCCGCCCGCTGGCGCTACGTGCCGCCCGGCGTGGCCACCGTGGCCCGGGAGGCCCTCACCGCCCGCCGGACCGTCCGGTTCCCCACGCTCGGATCCGTCGGCATCCCCTCGATCGGCCACGCGCGCCACCCCGACGGCGGCCGGGTGGCGGTGCCCGCCGGCACCGGCGGACGGATCCACGGCGTCCTGGAGATCTGCTGGCCCCGGCCGCTGGAACCCCAGCCGCAGGCGGTGGAGCGCCAGATCGAGGCCCTGGCCGAACTGTGCGCCCACACCCTGGAGACCCTCCCCGTGCAGCCGGTGCGGACGCGGGCGCTCTCGGACGGGGCCGCCGGGGCGTCGGAGCTCGTGGAGCTCGCCGACGGCCTCTACGACCCCGCCCTGGTCCTGACCCCCCACCTGGACGACGAGGGGCGCCTGCGGGACTTCCGCATCCGCCACGCCAACGAGCACTTCCAGGACCCGGCGGGCCGCTCGCGCGGCGCCGTCGACGGAGCCCTGCTCCTGGAGGCGTACCCCGCGACGGCCGGCGAGAGCGAACTCTTCGAGCGGATCGAGCGGGTCTACGCCACCGGGGAGCCCTTCCGCGCCCGGCGGACCCGGCTGACCGCCCTCGTGGACCAGGTGCCGCTCGCCTCCGTCGCCGACCTCAGCATCAGCCGGCACGGCGACGGCGTGCTCCTCATCTGGCGCATCGAGGACGAGACCGCCCGGCTCGCCAGCCTCCTCCAGCACGCCCAGCGCCTCGGCCGCATCGGCGGCTTCGAGGAGGACGTCCTGACCGGAGAGATCACCTGGAACGGGCAGCTCTTCGACCTCTTCGGGCGGGACATCACCGAGGGGACGGTCTCCCTGCGCGACCTCACCGCCCACGCCCACCCCGACGACGAGGTCGCCATCGGCCGCTTCCTCCATGCCGTGCTGCACCAGCGGCGGGCGAGCTCGACGGCCTTCCGCATGCTGCGCCGGGACGGTGTGACCCGCCACATCCGGGTGATCGCCGAGCCCTCCCTCGACGCCGACGAGCGGCTCCTCGCCGTGCGGGGCGCCTACCAGGACATCTCCGCCCAGCACTGGACCGAGGTCGCCCTGGCGGCCACCCGCGACCAACTCGCCGTGACCGAACAGGAGTCGGCGGAACGCAATCGGCTGGCCCTCCAGCTCCAGCACGCCATCATGCCGCCGACCAGGGCCCCGCTCGACGCCCAGGGCCTCGACGTCGCCGTCCGCTACCGGCCGGCCGAGACCGAGTCCCTGGTCGGCGGCGACTGGTACGACGCCGTCGTCCTGCCGTCCAAGAAGATCCTGCTGTGCGTCGGGGACATCGCCGGGCACGGCATCGAGGCCGCCACCGGCATGGTCGTCCTGCGCAACGCCCTGCGCGGCCTCGCCGTGACCGGGGCGGGCCCGGGACAGCTGCTGTCCTGGCTGAACAACGTGGCCCACCACCTCACCGCCCAGGTCACGGCCACCGCCGTCTGCGGCGTCTTCGACCCCGCGAACCGCACCCTGCGCTGGGCCAGGGCGGGACACCTCCCGCCCGTGCTCGTGCGGGGCGACCGGGCCAGCACGCTGCCGCTGCTCCAGGGACTGCTGCTCGGGGCCCTCGCCGAGGCCGAGTACGAGGAGGCGGAGATCCAGCTGGAGGCCGAGGACACCGTCCTGATGTACACCGACGGCCTCGTCGAGCGGCGGGACACCTCCGTGCACGACTCCCTGGACCAGCTGCTCGCCGCGGCCCGGACCCCGGCCGACGGCCTCGAACGGCGCCTCGACCTGCTGCTCACGCACAGCAAGTCCGACACCGACGACGACACGTGCCTGATCGGTGTGCGCGTCACCTGACCGCACGCCCGACCGACCATCACCCCATCCGTGGAAAGCAGGGAGCATGCCCGAGCGAGAAGTGAACCTGGACATCGAAGTGGAGATCCGCGACGCCGACACGGCGGTCGTCACCGTGGGGGGCGAGCTCGACATCGAGACGGCCACCCTGCTCCACCACCACCTGGCCAACCAGTTCCTGCACGGCCGCCGCCACCTCGTCCTGGACCTCTCCGCCCTGGACTTCATGGACTCGTCCGGCCTGAACGTCCTGATCAGGGCGGGACGGGACGCGCGGGAGTCCGGGGGCGACCTCCACCTCGCCGCGCCGACCCCGGCCGTGCGCCGCATCCTGGAGATCACGGGCCTGACGATGACGACGCCCCTGCACACCGACGTGGCGGACGCGCTCGTCGCGGCCGGGCACGAGAACTAGAGAGCCGGACGAAGGACGGTGCGGACCCCGCGGGAGCGGAACCGCGCCCGGGCGGAGACGAGAAGGAGAAGCCGGAACACGTGGACGAGATCACCGGTGTCGAACAGGCACTGCGCCGGGCCGCCCCGCACCTGCTGGTGGGCGTCGTGGCGGACGCCCTGCGCAAGCAGTGCGGAGCGCTGCGGGTGGAGCTCCGGCTCGCCGACTACGCGCTGCGGTCGCTCCAACTCGTCGAGCGCGTGCCCCACACGACCCCGCCGGTCCTCATCCACGACAGCCCGCAGGGACGCGCCTTCGGCGCCCAGGAGCCGTACGTCACCCATGACGCCGACGCCGTCTCCGTCCACCAGCCGGTCACCATCCGGGGGGACCGGATGGGCGTCCTCACCGTCGCCCTGCCGGCGGGCATCGACCTCGTGCCCCTGCTGCCCGAGCTGCGGCACGTCTGCGAGGCGCTCGGCCACGAGATCCTGGTGGCGGAGCGGGACACGGACCTGTACGACCTCGCGCGGCGGGCCAGCCGGCTGACGCTGGCGGCCGAGATGCAGTGGCACCTCCTGCCGGGCCGCTCCTGCGTCCGTTCCGAGTTCGCCCTCGGCGCGCACCTGGAACCGGCCTACGCGATCTTCGGGGACAACTACGACTGGTCGGCCTCCGCCGACCACCTGACCCTGACGGTCACCAACGGCATGGGGGAGGGCATCGAGGCCGCCCTCCTGACGAACCTCGCCCTCAACGCGCTCCGCAACGCCCGCCGCGCCGGCCTCGGCCTCGTGGACCAGGCGGCCCTGGCGGACCAGGCCGTGTACGCGCAGTACCACGGCGACGCCTTCGTCTCGGTGCTCCTGCTGCGTTTCGACCTCGCCACGGGCGAGGTGGAGGCCGTGGACGCCGGATCGCCCCGCCTGTGGCGCCTGCGGGACCGCTCCGTCGAACCCGTCTCGTTCGAGGCCCAGCTGCCCCTGGGCATGTTCGAGGACACCGTCTACACCCCGCAGCGCCTCACGGTCCGCCCGGGGGACCGACTGCTGTTCGGCAGCGACGGGGTGTACGACGCGGCCTCCCCCGACGGGGAGAGCTACGGCGACCGGGCGCTGGCCCGCGCGCTCATCGCCACGAAGCTGCTCCCGCCCGCCCAGGTCCCGGGCGCGGTCCTGCGGGAACTCGCCGCGTACCACGGCGACGCACCCCTGGAGGACGACGCGCTCGTCGTCTGCCTCGACTGGTACGGACGGCAGGGCGGGCACGAGTCGGGGCCCGGTCCCGGTCTCTCCGCCCCCGGCCTCCCCGGGCCCGGCTCGTAGCGGCCCGGGGCTCCGGGAGCCGCCGGCGCCCGGCCCGTCCCCGCGCACTCGTCCGTATGCCCGGTGTCAACAGTTGCCGTGCGGCAACTGTATCCTTGGGGCAATACCTGGCTCGTGTCCGGGAGGGACACGTCGTATGCGGGCAGAGGGTGACAAGTGGGACATGGGGCACGTGACCGGACGGCGCGCACGCCGCGCGGGGGTCAGGCGGACCGGACGTCCTTGAGCGGCGCGCCCCGGCGCACCGGGGGCGCCGAAGGTCTCTCCTTGTCCAGCGCGTCCTGGAAGCCCGTCAGGCCCCGCAGCAGCGCCTTGCGGCTCGTCGGGGTCATGTCGGAGATGACGGCGAGCAGGGCCTCCTCCCGCTGGACCCGCAGGTCCCGCAGATACGCCTTGCCGCGGACGGTCAGGTGCAGTTCGAGCTGCCGGCGGCTGACGGGGCTGGGCAGCCGCTGCACGAATCCCAGCGCCTCCAGGCGGTCGCACATACGGCTCACCGAGGGCGGCGCGGAACCGAGCAGTTCCCCCAGGGCCCGGAGGTTGATGCCCTCCTCGCGGTCGAGGCTGTAGAGCACGCGGAGCTGAGTCGCCGACACCGGTGTCGGCGACACCATGTCCCGGCCGCGCTCCCACAGCACCTCCAGAAGCTCGATGAGCTCCCGGGCGGCCTGTGCCGTCTCCTGCGGCTCCCGAGGGGACGGGGCGGGGTTCGTGTCCATGGCTACCGACACTCCTCATGCGTCCGGGGCCGAAGGCGTCGGCCTCGCGACGCGCCGGTCATCTCCACATCTCTCCAGAAGGCGGTACGGGCTCGGTGGACCGACACGTGACAGTGGAACGCGCTCTGCGCGGGGCGCCGCCACACAGCCTCCTGGACTCCCTCCGTGTCGATCTGGCACGGCGGTTCGCCGTGCTCTCCGCCGACCTCCTGCTCGTCGACTACGGGCTCACGTCGCTGCGTCCCGTCGAGCCCGTGCAGGCGCCGGCCGTGGTGCGGCACGTGGCCGTGGGGTCGGGGCCCGCGGGTCGAGCTCTTTCCACACAGCAACCATATCTTTTCGGTGGTGACGGGCCCACGGCGACCGCTTGCCTTCCTGTGACGGTTCGTGGCGAACGGTGTGGCGTCCTGGTGGTGGTCCTGCCCCCGGACCTGGCCACTCCCGCGGTGACCGAGGAACTCGCCGACATCGCCGAGACACTGGGACACGCCCTGCGCGTCGCCGACCGCCACACCGACCTGTACCGCCGGACGCGCAGGGCGCACCCCCTCAGCGTCCCGGCGGAGATGCAGTGGGGCGTGCTCCCCGGGCAGGCGTGCACGGGCGCGGAGTTCGACCTGCACGCCTACTGGGAGCCCTCCTACACCTCGGGCGGACACGTCCTGGACTGGTGCGTGACCGAGGAGGAGCTCACCCTGGTCGTCGCCAACGGCACCGGACCCGACGCCCCGTCCGCCCTGCTGAGCAACCTCGCCCTGAACGCCATCCGCAACGCCCGGCGCGCCGGGCTCGACCTGGTCGGCCAGGCCAGCCTCACCGACCAGGCGCTCTACGGACAGCACCGGGGCGAGCGGTCCCTCTCCGCCCTCCTGCTGAGCTTCGCCCGCGCCACCGGCGAGGTGCGGGTCGTCGACGCGGGCTCGCCCACGGTCTGGCGGGGCCGCGGCGCGGTGACCGAGCGGATCCACCTGGAGCGCCAGCTCCCCCTCGGCATGTTCGAGGACACCGTCTACGCCACCCAGCGCCTCCGCGTCCTCCCCGGCGACCGCCTGGTCTTCGTCGCCTGCGACCGGGGCGACCCCCCGCCGGGCGCCGGCGACGCGGCCCTCGACCGCCCGGTGGGCCGCGCGATCGAGCGGACCCGCGGCACGACCTGCGCGGACACCCCCCGGGCCGTCGTCCGGACGCTGCGCGAAGAGGCCCCCGGGGGAGTGCCGGACGACGTTCTCGTACTCTGTCTGGACTGGCACGGCCGCCACCCCGTGGAGCGGCGCCCGGCCACCGGCGAGGACCACGCGGGCCTTCCCGGCCCTCCCGCCGCGTGAACGCGGTCGTCTCCGTGTTCTCGGATGCGGACGGTGTGGAAATCGCAAAGGAGGGAAGGTGCGCAGGATGAGGTACGGAGCACGGCACCGAGCCGTGTGAGGGGAGGCAGGTCGATGACGGACGCGATCGCCGCGGAGCGTGTGACACAAAGGCCCTTGTCGTACGCGAGTGTCGACTACGACGGTACGGACGCCGACGACGGCATGGTCGCGTCCGCCCGCGACTTCACCGCCGACTTCCTCACCGCGTCCCCGGCCGCGGGACGGCGGCCGGTCGCCCGCGAGCGCGTCGACCTCGCGCGCCTGGTGGTCAGCGAGCTGGTGACCAACGCCGTGCGCCACGCGCCCGGCCCCTGCCGCCTGTTGCTCGAACTGTTCGAGGACGCTCTGGAGATCTCGGTGTTCGACTCGCTGGAGGCCTCTCCCGTCCCCCGGGGCCACGATCCCGGCCGCATCGGCCAGCACGGCGTCGAGATCGTCGTGGCCGTCTGCGAGAGCGTCGGCGTGGAGCCGCACCCCTCCGGCAAGCGGGTCAGGGCACGCCTCTCCCTCGTCTGAGGCCACCCGGACGAGGGCCTCGCACACCGCGAGAACAATTTTTTTGAAAACGTGCGCATGCTCCGTGGGAGTGGGGGTATGCGGGCCGTCCGGGGGAAGACGGGTTGTCTACTAAAGAGGGGGTCATCGGAGTGGCTACCACCATGCTGACCGATACGAAGACCGGCGTTGAGAGGACCATGGGGGGTCTTCCCGTACTCGAGGCCCCCGACAAGGTGGCGCCGAAGGACGCGCGTGAACTGTCGAAGGTGTTCTTCGACCGGATGGCGGTGCTGGAGGAGGGGACTCCCGAGTACCAGTACGCCCGCAACACGCTGATCGAGATGAACATGTCCCTCGTGCGCTACGCGGCCGGCCGCTTCCGGGCCCGCGGCGACGACATGGAGGACATCGTCCAGGTCGGCACCATCGGACTGATCAAGGCCATCGACCGCTTCGACATCTCCCGCGAGGTGGAGTTCACCACCTTCGCGGTCCCCTGCATCGTGGGGGAGATCAAGCGGTTCTTCCGTGACACCTCCTGGGCCGTCCACGTTCCCCGCCGTCTCCAGGAAGCGCGCGTGGAGCTCGCCAAGGCGACGGAGGAGCTCAGCTCCCGCCTCGGGCGCTCGCCGAGCGTGGCGGAGCTCTCGGCCCTGATGAACCTCTCCGAGGACGAGGTCATCGAGGCGCGGATCGCCTCCAACGGCTACAACTCCACCTCGCTCGACGCCACGGTCGGCGGCGAGGGCGAGGAGGGCGGCGCCATGCTCTCCGACCTGATAGGAGAAGAGGACCCGGCGCTCGGACTCTTCGAGGACTTCCACGCCCTCGCCCCCCTCGTCGCCGAACTCGGCGAGCGGGACCGCCTGCTGATCCACCTCCGGTTCGTCGAGGAACTGACGCAGTCGGAGATCGGCAAGAGGCTCGGCATCTCCCAGATGCAGGTCTCCCGGCTGCTCTCCCGCAACCTGGCCCGTCTCCGCAAGGGCATGCTCGCCCCCATGGAGTGACCCCTCCCGCTTCCCCACGGGAACCGAACGGCCTCACCGACCCCCCTTCCGGTGAGGCCGTTCCCCGTGTCACCGTCCCGGGGCGCCGCCGGGTCCGCCCGGACGCGGGAGGGCTCCGGGGCGGCCGACCTCTTGCCAGGGCCGTGAGCGGGCGAGCTATTTTGGGCCGCATGCAGCCAGAGCAGCCTTACGCCGCCCCCGCGCCCGTGGTCTCCGAGCAACCCCGCAACCGCACCAGAACCGTGGCCCTCTCCCTCATAGCCGGGCTCCTGCTCGGTGTCGCGGGGACGGGCGCCGTCTGGATGCTGAGCGGGGGCACCGCCTCCGCCGGAGAAGGCGCGGCCGCGGACGCGCACGCCGCGTGCCGGGCACTCGAAGGATTCGACCCGGCGAAGGCCACCGAGAACGGCGCCCCCGGCGAGATCGCCCTCAACCGCTACGCGGCGGCGAGCGCCCTCTCCACGGCGGCCTCGGCGGGGGACGCGCGGTACAAGCCGCTCGCCGAGGCCGTCCGCAGTTCCCGGGAACGGTTCTCCACCACCTTCGAGTTCAACGCGGAGGTGAAGAAGGAGCTGGACCGGGCCCGCGCCCTCTGCCAGGACCTGTAGCCCGGCCGGGGAAGAGCGTCATAGCGTGCCCGGGGCCGCCGCGCCCCGGTACCGGACGGTAGCCCCCTGTTCGGGGAAAGGGCCCGGAGTCGCGGACCCCGCGGACTATCGTGCCTTCCATGAGCCCGGACGAGATCGACCCCGGCCACGAGTGGCCCCTGCCTCCGCCCTGGATGTGGGACTGCGACGAGTGCGCCGGCCTCTACCGAACCATGCGGAGCGTCGGCGACCGGATCGCCGAACTCCGCCTCACCGGCGAACGGGGCGTCGACTGGGACCCGTTCGACAGCACCGTCACCACCCAGATCGCCCTCGGCACGCACCTCGCCGCCCACCACCGCGACCTCCTGCCCGACTGGGACCCCACCTGCGAGACCTGCGCCCGCCACCAGGAGCGGATCGCCCGCGAGCGGGAACCGGGCCCGCAGCGGGACCTCGTCGTCCGCTGCGGCGGCGAGCACCTCGCCCGCCACGTCTACGCCCCGCCCCGGACCGTCGGACTGCTCTGAAGCGGGCCGCTCAGGACACCGGTCCCGGCCCCTCCAGCTCCGCCAGCCGCACGGTGCACAGGCCCCCGCGCTCGGCCTCCACCTCCGTCACCTCCAGCCGGGTGCCCGGCGTGAGGATGTACTCCTCCTCGCCGGTGAACGCGGAGAACCGCCGGATCCCCACCGCCCGCGCCGGCGTCACCTCGAACAGGGTCCGCCTGCCCCGGCTTCCGAGGAACCCCCGGGCCACGGCCCGCTCGGACGTGCACGAGGACACGCCCCACCAGGTCACCGTCCGCCCCACCGGGTACTGGGACCGCAGGTCCAGCGCCACACCGCGCCACAGGGGCTGCTTCCGCGCCGGCAGCTCCGCCACCGCCGAGAACAGCAGCCGCAGGTACGGCAGGTACGGCACCAGCCGCTCCCGGTCGGGCGAACGCAGCACGGCGTTGATCTCGCGGTAGAACGCCGACTCGCACGTGTACAGGTGGAGGGCCGAGATCGCGTCGGCGGACAGCCCGCCGGCGTCCTCCGTCGACGCGGCCCTGGCCTCACCGAACAGGCCCGACCGCTCGATGTGCCCCTCCAGGTTCCGGAGCACCCGGGACACCGGCTCGACGGCCTTCCGGAAGTCCATCAGCGGAGTGTCGAACACGCCGGTGATCGGCGGCAGGACGAGGCCCTCGTCCTTGACGCTCGTGAGCCGCTCCAGATACAGCTGGTGCAGCTCCATCGTCGACGCGATGAACGCCCCCATCCGCTCCGCGACACCACCGCCCGCCGGCCCGCCGGCCCCCGCCGCCTCCCGGTCCCAGCCCTTCCGCGGCAGCCAGTCGACCGGCTCGGCCCCCACCGCCGCCAGCGCGTCGTTCACCCGGGAGAAGTGGTCGCCCTCGCAGAAGACGTCCCCCTGCGCCGCCGGATTCACGTGGTCCAGGTGCCGGACCTCGACCCCCGGGTACTTCTTCTCCAGCCGCTGGACGACCCGCTTCAGGCTCCGGGCGTGCGCGCCCCACCAGGCGAACACCACCCCCCGGTCCTCCTCCGCCGCCTCCTGCTTGGCCCGGAGGATCTCCTCGACGATCTGCTCGGCCACGGGCCGCCAGAACGCGGTGTGCCGGTCGGTCGGCACCGCCCCGTCCACGCTCGCCGTGAGGGACGCGTTCAGCAGCAGCACGCCCTGGGTGAGCATCGCCTGGAACCATTCCGGCGGCCGGACCGTGTCCTCCTTCTCCAACAGGGCCCGGACGTCGGCGATCGGCGTCTTCTTGACGATGCCGTACTTCCACATCGCGGCGGCCTTGATGAGGCAGCGGATGCTGACCACCCGGCCGAACTGGCTGTCCTTCCAGTCGCCGAAGGTGTTGTCGAACATCGCGATGCCGGTCGCGCTCTCCGCCCGCGGGTACGGATTCTGGCCGAAGGCGACCACCTTCCACTTGTGCGGCGGATGCGGCTTCAGCGCCTGGAACGTCAACTCCCGCACCGGCACCACCTCCGGGCTCCGCCCCGGGCCGATGAAGTCGGCGGCCCCCGGCCGCGCCGCGATCACCGGCCCGAGCAGCGGGAGCCACGGCTCGCCGCCGTCGGTGAACAGCTCGGCCAGCTTCAGCGGATCACCCGCGGCGGAGACGTCGGCGTCACTCATGAGGGCGGAACTCCCGGGATTCGGTACGGAGACGGGGGCGGACTGCGGAGCCCGCGAGCCCTGCGGGGCCTGCGGGTCAGCGGCGAAAGGAGGGCCGCCGCGGCACGTCGATCCGGACCCGCCGCGCGGACCCCGCTCCCCGGATGTCGTCGAGCTGCCCCAGTACCGCGGCCCTCAACTCGTCGTAGTCCGCGAACCCGTGGTCGTGGAACAGGGTGTAGCCCGTCCACATCAGATTGGCGCACACCTGCGCGGGCACCCGCCCCGTCTGCGCGCCGAGGCCCACCAGCGCCACCGACCGGATGCTGCCGGGCTCGACCCGGTTCCGCAGGTGCACCGCCTGGAACGCGGCCGCGCACGCCAGGGCCACGTTCATGGTCTCGCCGACGTCCTGCGAGGACTGGCGCATGGTCGGCGTCGAGATCAGGTACCGGGGCACGGCGGCCCCGGACGGGACGCACACCGCGCTGCCCACCGGCAGGCTCCCGTCGAACCGCTCGCGGATCGCCCGCTGCACCCGCACCTGGATGCCGGCGCCGAGGTGCCGCTTGACGACGGCGTCGACACCGCCGTCCATCCGGCCCTTCGCGTTGGTGGGGGACACCCACGCGTCGACGTCGGCGTCGAGGAGGGAGCCCCGCCGGATCTCGACCTCGGGCGTGTCCGCGAACGCGGACCGCCAGGCCGTCACCACCTCGGCGTTCACATCGACCAGTACGACCCTCAACGCATGCCGGACACCCACGAGTCCGCCCCTCTCGCACAGCTTCTCGAACAAGTCCCAAGCTATAGGCGCCCACTGACAACGCCCCGGCCGTCGAGCAGAGGGAGAGGGGGGAGGGGAAGGGAGAGGGAGGGAGAAGAGAGGGGAACGACGAAGGCGAGGAGATCGCTCTCCTCGCCTTGTTCAACTTATAGCGCACCGGGGGGCTTGCGGCAAGGCCCCGGTCGTGGCGCAGAATCGTCGGCCTCAGCCATGACCTGCGGAAAAGAGGGGCGCGATGAACGCGCGGTACGTGTGGGACCTTCGGGAGATCGACGAGACGCAGGTCGCGGTCGTCGGGGGCAAGGGCGCGCACCTGGGCGCGCTGTCGCGGATCGACGGCGTCCGCGTACCGGCCGGTTTCTGCGTGACGACGGACGCCTTCCGGCTGGCCGTGGAGGGGACGCCGTCGATCGGCGGTCTGCTCGACCGGCTGTCCCGTCTGGAGCCGGACGACCGGGAGGCGACCCGCGCGCTCGCCGCGGAGATCCGCCGGGCCGTCGAGGCGGCCGCCGTCCCGGACGACGTCGCGGAGGCGATCACGGGCGCGCTGGTCCGGTTCGGCGAGCACGAGGCCTACGCCGTCCGCTCCAGCGCCACGGCGGAGGACCTGCCGACGGCCTCCTTCGCCGGGCAGCAGGACAGCCATCTGAACGTCGTGGGGACGGCGGAGGTCCTCCGGCACGTCAGCCGCTGCTGGGCCTCGCTGTTCACCGAGCGGGCCGTGGCCTACCGCCGGCGCCACGGCATCGACCACCGCACGGTCCGCATGGCCGTGGTCGTCCAGCGGATGGCCTTCCCCCACGCGGCCGGCGTCCTGTTCACGGCCGACCCCGTCACGGGCGACCGGAAGGCCGCCACGGTGGACGCCGGTCTCGGGCTCGGCGAGGCCCTGGTCTCCGGCCTGGTGAACCCGGACGTCTTCACCGTGCGGGACGACGAGGTCGTCGCCGCGACGATCGCCGTCAAACGCAGTGCCGTCCAGCCCCTCCCCGGCGGCGGCACGCGCGAGGTGGAGGTCGACGCGGTGCGGCGGGAGCAGCCGGCGCTGACCCACGCGCAGGTCCTGCGGCTCGTACGGCTCGGGCGGCGGATCGAGGCGCACTTCGGCCGTCCGCAGGACATCGAGTGGTGCCTGGTCGACGACGACTTCCGGATCGTCCAGAGCCGGCCGATCACGACGCTGTTCCCCGTTCCCGAGAGCGGCGACCGGGACAACCACGTCTACGTCTCGGTCGGTCACCAGCAGATGATGACCGACGCCATGAAGCCCCTGGGGTACTCCCTGTGGCAGCTGACGGCCATGGTGCCGATGCACGAGGCCGGCGGGAGGCTGTTCGTCGACGTCACCCGGCGCCTGGCCTCGCCCGCGAGCCGCGCCGGCCTCCTGGAGGTCATCGGGAGGGGCGACCCCCTGATCAGGGACGCCCTGGAGACCGTCCTCGGCCGCGACGGCTTCGTCCCGTCGCTGCCGGACGCCGGTCCCGGCGCGCCCGCGGCCGGCGGGGCGCCCGCCCCCGTCGAGACCGATCCGGCGATCGTCACCGGACTGATCGGGCGCAGCCGGGCGTCCGTCGCCGCCCTGGAGCGCGACATCCGGACGAAGAGCGGACCGGAGCTGTTCGACTTCCTCCTCGAAGCCTTCGAGGAGCACAAGCGGGTCCTCGGCGACCCGCTGAGCTTCCAGGTGCTCACGGCGGGCATGGAGGCCACCTGGTGGCTCAACGACAAGCTGCTGGAGTGGCTGGGCGAGAAGAACGCGGCCGACGCGCTGACGCTGTCCGCCCCCGGCAACGTCACGTCGGAGATGGGCCTCGCCCTGCTCGACGTCGCCGACGCGATCCGTCCCCACCCGGAGGTCGTGGAGTTCCTGGGCCGCGTCGAGGACGACGACTTCCTGGACGGGCTGCCGAAGCTGCCGGGCGGGGCCGGGGCGCGCGACGCCGTCGAGGCCTACCTCGACCGGTACGGCATGCGCTGCGTCGGCGAGATCGACATCACCCGGCCGCGCTGGCGCGAGCGCCCCGCCGCGCTCGTGCCAGCGATCCTCGACAACGTCAGGAACTTCGGGCCGGGCGCCGCCGAGCGGCGCTTCGAGCAGGGACTGCGGACGGCGCGGGAGAAGGAGCGGGACGTGCTGACCCGCCTGCGGGCCCTGCCCGACGGGGAGCGGAAGGCCGAGGAGACCCAGCGGATGATCGACCGGGTCCGGGCCTTCGTCGGATACCGCGAATATCCGAAGTACGGCATCGTCAGCCGCTCCTTCGTCTACAAGCGGGCCCTGATGGAGGAGGCGGAGCGGCTCGTGCGGGCCGGGGTCCTCGCCGACGCGGAGGACGTCTTCTACCTCACGTTCCAGGAGTTCCACGAGGCCGTGCGGACGCGGCGGGTGGACGAGGGGCTCGTCCGGCGGCGGGAGGAGGCGTTCCGGGCGTACCGGGCGCTCACCCCGCCCCGGGTGCTGACCTCGGACGGCGAGGCCCTCAACGGGTCCTACCGGCGGGACGACGTCCCGGCCGGCGCCCTCGTCGGCCTGCCGGTCTCCGCCGGCACCGTCGAGGGCCGGGCCCGCGTCGTCCTCGACATGGAGGAGGCCGACCTGGAGGCGGGCGACATCCTGGTCACGGCCTTCACGGACCCCAGCTGGTCAACCGTGTTCGTCGGCGTCGCCGGCCTGGTGACGGAGGTGGGCGGCCTGATGACCCACGGCGCGGTGATCGCCCGGGAGTACGGCCTGCCGGCCGTCGTGGGCCTGGACGGGGCCACCCGGCTGATCGCGGACGGGCAGCGGATCCGCGTCCACGGGACCGACGGGTACGTCGAGATCCTGTCGTGAGGCCCGCACCGCCCCCGTCACCGCGTCCGCGTCACCGCCCCTCCGCCGCCCCGTCCCCGTCACCGCGTCCCGTCCGCACCGGCCGCCGCAGCAGATAGGCGGCCGCGCAGGCGACGAGCAGCAGCATGCAGCCGGTGAACACCAGGCCCGCCCGCTCCAGACCGAGCGGGCCGGTCAGGAGGCCGACGCCGATCACGGGGAGGGAGATGCCCGTGTACGCGACCAGGAACAGGGTCGAGATCACCGCCGCGCGCCGTTCCTCCGGCGCGGCCCCGGCGACGGCGGACAGGGCCGCGCGGAAGGTCAGGCCCTGTCCGGTGCCGCCGACGACGGCGGCCAGGACGACCAGGACGAGCAGGTCGGCGGCGAGCGCGCCCGCCAGGAGGGCCAGACCGGCGAAGAGCACGGCGCAGCCCAGGGGCAGGGACCGGGGCACCCCGACCCGGTCGACGGCGAGCTGCCCGGCGGTGGAGGAGAAGAAGGCGAGGGCCACGACCAGGCCGGTCACGGCGTGGTTGTCCACGTGCAGGAAGCGGGCGAGGAAGGCGGGGCTGACCGAGGTGAACACCCCGAACAGGGCGAAGCCCACGAAGGAGGCGAGCGCCGCCGGCACGAACACCGGGCGGACCGGCGCGGGCAGGGCGGGCCACCGGGGCCGTACGGCGGACAGGGGCCGGCGCTCCCGTACGGTCTCCGGCAGCCGCAGGACGACCGCGGCCGAGAGGACCGCCAGGGCGAGGTGCACGGCGAACGGCAGCAGCAGCGGCTCGGGGGCGTACTGCGCGAGCAGCCCGGCGAGCAGGGGGCCGCAGCCGAGACCGCCCATGTTGGCGGCCGTCGCCACGAGCGTCGCCCGGGGCGCGCCGCCCGGCGGGGCCAGGTCCATGACGTAGGCGGTGGCGGCGCCCGTGAACAGGCCCGCCGAGAGGCCCGAGAGCAGCCGGCCCGCGTACAGCCACCCCAGGCCGTCGGCGCACAGGAAGCAGACGGCGCTCGCCACCGCGAAGCCGAGGCCCCACAGCAGCGTCGGCCGTCTGCCGACCGTGTCCGAGACGTTGCCCGCGAGCAGCAGCACGCCGATGACCCCGAAGGCGTACACGGCGTACACCACGGTCACCGTCAGCTCGGAGAAACCGAACTCCTCCTGGTAGAGCGGGTAGAGGGGCGTCGGCAGCGTGGTGCCCGCCATCCCCACGACGAACACGGCCCCGCCGAGCAGGCACCGGAGCCACCCTTGACGATCACCAACCATGCCGCCGACCGTAACCCCGGTGCCGGACCCGGCGCGGGACCCCGGGTCAGCGCGCGCCGAAGACCTGGGTCCAGTAGGGGCCGCCGTCGCCCGTGTGCAGGCCGACGCCCAGCTCCTTGAACGAGCAGTTCAGTATGTTCGCGCGGTGGCCGGGGCTGTTCATCCAGGCCTCCATCACCTGCTCCGCCGTCTGCTGGCCCATCGCGATGTTCTCGCCGTACGTGGACCAGCCGTATCCGGTGGCCGTGACGCGCTCGCCGGGTCCCGCGCCGTCCGGGTTGGTGTGGTCGAAGAAGTCCCGCGCGGCCATGTCGTCGGAGTGGCCCTGGGCGGCCTTGGCCAGGAGGGAGTTCCCGGTGACGGCGCCGCAGCCCTCCTTGGCCCGCTCGGCGTTGACCAGGGCGATCACCTGCTCCTCGACGGAGGTGTGGCCGGAGTCCTGCTTCGTGGCCGTGGGGCGGCTCGGGGTCGTCGGCTCCTTCGTGACGGGCGCCTGGGTGGGCCTGCGGGTCGGCTTGTCCGCGGTCGGCCGCGGGGTCTGCGGGGCGGCGGCCGTCGTGGTGGCCGGGGCCGGGGCCGAGGCCGACGGCGTGACCTTGGGCTTGGTGGAGACGCTCTTGCTGGGGCGCGGCGAGCCCGAGGGCGTGGCCGTCGGCGTGACCGCGGCCGAGGCGGTGGCCGTCGTGGGGGACGAGGCCGGTGCCGACGCGGAGATCGTGAGGTCCACGGTCGAGGCGCGCGGCGCGTCCAGGGCCGTCAGGTCGTCCTCGTCGGGGCCGTTGACCAGGGTGAAGGCACCGCCGGTGACGGCGGCCACCGCCATGCTCGCGGCGATGGCCACGCGCCGGCGGCCGCGCTGCTGCTCCTGTCGCCTGCGGCGCCGCGCGTTGCGGGCGCCGCGGGCGCCGAGGGCGGGGGAGGGGCTCGGCCCGGACGCTCCCGCCGACTCGTACCCGGCCGGCTCCGCCGGTTCGTGGGCGTACGCGGCCGTCTCCGTCGGCTCGTGGGCGTACCCGGGCGTCTCCACCGTTTCGTACGCGTACGCGGGGGATTCCGTCGATTCGTAGCCGGACGGGCCCGCCGGTGCGTACCCGGTCGGCCCGGCCGTCTCGTAACCGGTCGTTCCCGGCTGCTGGTACCCGTCCTGGTACCCGGCCGGGTGGCCGGTCTCGTATCCGGTCCCGTATCCGGCGGCCTGGTGACCGGCCGTCCCCGCCGGCTCGTACGAGGCGTACGCGGGCGCGCCGGCCGGGGCGGTCGCGTACGCGAGGTCGAAGCCCGCCCGCTCGCGGAGGGTCGCGAGCAGCAGCCCGGCCGGGGGGACGAGCAGCAGTCCCGCGAGCAGGCCCTCGGCCGGGTAGAGGCCGTGGGACAGGCCGGCGCAGTGCACGCACGCGCGGGCGTGCCTGGCTATTCGCTTGCGCCAGAGCCCGGAGGGGCGGCCGTCCCATCCGCCGAGCTCGTACCTCAGGTCGGGGCACAGCGGGTTCTCCGTGAGCGCCCGCACGACGACGCGGGCGGCGTCCAGCTGCGTCTTCATGCGCTGGACGCGCACCGCCGTGTGCTCCGGGGACAGCTGGAGGGCCGAGGCCACCTCGTAGCGGGTCAGGTCGCCCGTGCACTCCAGCCACCACAGGGACAGCAGGGCCCTGTCGTCCGGCTCCAGCCAGCGGGTCGCCTCGGCGGTCTCGCGCCGCTGGCCGGACAGGTTCAGCCGGACCACGGTCAGGCCGACGAAGTCGGCGCCCGGCTGGGGCAGGTCGCGGGCGTCGTCGAGGCCGCCCGCGACGAAGGAGTGCTGCTGCCGGTGCCAGTGGCCGCGGACGACGTTCATGGCGATGGCCACCAGCCAGGACCTGAAGCTGTCCGGGGCGCGCAGGCCGCCGAGCCCGCCGAGCGCCCGCAGCATCGTCTCCTGCACGACGTCGTCCACGTCGTGGTGACCGTTCATCGCCCGGCCCACGATGTTGTAGACCAGCGGCAGGTGGTGGGCGAGGAGCTGGTCCTGGGCCTGCGGATCCCCGCTCTGCGCCGCCCTGACCAGCTCCGTGAGCTGCTGTGTACTCATGCTCGAATCACCCTGCCTGTTCCGGTCGTCCTCGGGGGCCAACACATGGGAGACCACCGGGCGCCGGGCCGATAACAGAAACCCCCCGGCTTTCCGGAACGCATTCGGGAAGCGGGGGTCGGCCGGGCCTGTCCGGTGGTCCTTCGGGGCGGTAGTGGAACGCCGTGGTCCGTGGGCACGCCGGAGAGGAGGACGGGGGACACGCGGACCTCCTCGGCGTGCGGACGGAGCGCCCGGACGCGGCCGGCCCGGGCGGGAAGCGCGCACCACGGTAGCGGACGGTCCGCGGGCGCGGGCCGCCGGGCGCCGGACAGGCGTCGGCCCCGTCCTCGTCGAGAGCGAGGGCGGGGCCGTGTGCGGGGCCCTTCGGCGGGCCGTGCGCGCGTCGTGCGAGAGCCGTGCGCGGATCGGTGCGTGGGGCCGGGTGACCTGGCCTCACGTCCTTACGCGTGGCGTCGCGAGTTGCCGGTGACGAGACGGTAGACGAGCAGCAGGATCACCGAGCCGATGACGGCCGCGATCCAGGTCGACAGCTCGAAGAAGCCGTCGACGGAGTCGACCCCGAAGATCACCTTGCCGAGCCAGCCGCCGAGGAGACCGCCCGCGATGCCGAGCAGCGTGGTGATGATGAACCCGCCCGGGTCGCGGCCCGGGGTCAGGGCCTTCGCGATGAGGCCGGCCAGCAGTCCGATGATGATCCAGGCGATGATTCCCATGATTCCCGTCTCCTTCGCGTGTGCCGTTCGGCTCGTTCCGTGCTTATCGAACGCTTACATCGAACGCATGCGCGGAATCGGCGGATCCAAACGCCCCCGGCGTCATCACGTGTCGGTGGGGGAGGACGGCCGCGCCGTCGACAGGGGCTCCGCGATGTCCTCCAGGGAGCGCCGCTCGGCGTTGACCGCCAGGAAGGCGGCGACGAGACCGGCCGCGCACATCAGCCCGGCGCCGATCTGGAAGGCGAGGACCGTGTCGCCGACGACGCCGGACTCGGTGAGCTCCGCGAAGATCAGCGGCCCGCTGATGCCGCCGGCCGCCGTGCCGAGGGCGTAGAAGAAGGCGATGGCCATCGCGCGGGTCTCCATGGGGAAGATCTCGGAGACGGTCAGGTACGCGCTGGAGGCGCCCGCCGACGCGAAGAACAGCACCACGCACCAGCAGGCGGTCAGCGTGGTGGCGCTCAGCGAGCCGCTGTCGAAGAGCCAGGCGGTGCCGAACAGCAGGATGCCGGAGAGCAGGTACGTCGAGGAGATCATGATCCGGCGGCCGACCGTGTCGAAGAGCTTGCCGAGGAGCAGCGGCCCCATGAAGTTGCCCGCGGCGATCACGGCGAAGTAGTAGCCGGTGCTGCCCGTGGGCACGTCGAAGAACGTGATCAGGATGGTGCCGAAGCCGAAGGTGATGGCGTTGTAGAGGAACGCCTGCCCGATGAAGAGCGACAGCCCGAGGACCGCCCGGCGCGGATACGTGTGGAACACCGTCTTGGCGATCAGGCCGAAGCCGATGCTCTTGCGCTGGTGGATGGTGATCTCGCGGTCCGGCGGGGGCAGCGGGACGCCCTTCTCCTCCTCGATCTCCTTCTCCACCGAGCCGACGAGTCTCTCCGCCTCGTCGCCGTAGCCGTGGATGAACTGCCACCGCGGGCTCTCCGGGACGTGCCGGCGCACCAGCAGGATGACCAGGCCGAGGACGACGCCGAGGGCGAAGCTGAGCCGCCAGCCGAGGTCCTTCGGGAAGATGTCGGTGTCCAGCATCACGACGGACAGCAGGGAACCGCCGATCGCGCCCAGCCAGTAGCTTCCGTTGATGATGAGGTCGACCCGGCCGCGGTAGTGCGAGGGGATCAGCTCGTCGATGGCGGAGTTGATCGCCGCGTACTCGCCGCCGATGCCGAAGCCGGTGAGGAACCGGAAGAGGAAGAACCACCAGGACTCGAACGACAGCGCCGTCATCGCGGTCGCCGCCAGATAGACGACCAGCGTCACCATGAAGAGCCGTTTGCGGCCGTAGCGGTCGGTGAGCCAGCCGAAGAACAGCGCGCCGGAGCAGGCTCCGGCCACGTACAGGGCCGCGGCGACGCCGGTGATCTGCGCGGCGGTGATGTCGAGGCCGCTGCCGTCCTCGGCGATGCGGCCGGCGACGTTGCCGACGATCGTGACCTCCAGGCCGTCCAGGATCCAGACGGTGCCGAGACCGATCACGATCATCCAGTGCCATCGCGACCACGGGAGCCGGTCGAGGCGGGCCGGTACGGCGGTGGTGACCGTCGATTCCCCGGGGCCTGGTGAGGAGGCCTGTGACACTTCAGAAGCCATGGTTCTCTCTCCGTCGCGTGCCCCCCGGCGACCCCCTCAGGCCGAGTTCCCTGAACCGGTCGTTCCATGCGGCCGCGCGACCCACCGGGGCCGGACGGTCACGGAGAGGCGCGGTCCGCCGGGTCGACGAGCAGGGCCAGGGCGGCGGCGTGCCCCTCGAACGGGGGCAGGTCGACGAGACGGAGGCCCGGGACCGGGGCCGGCCGGTCTGCGGCGCCCACGTACGGGTCGGCGGCGCCCCGCGCCAGGCCCACCCCCGAGACCTTGAGCGCGGCTTCCTTCCGGGCCCAGCAACGGGCGAACGCGGCCGGCCGGACGGCGGCCGGGAGACCGTCCAGCTCCGCCCGCTCGCGCGGATGCAGGGCGCTCGTCATGTCCCGGACCAGACTGTCCGCCGGGACCGTCTCGACGTCCACGCCGACCGGCACCGGCGCGACCGCCACCAGGACCCGGTCACCCGAGTGGGAGAGCGAGAAGTGCACGTCGTGTCCCCGGAGGTACGGCTTGCCGTGCGGGCCGCCGCAGCCGGCGCACGGCTGCCGGAGGAAGACGAGGCGTTCCGGGGGCTCGCCCACGTGACGGCCCAGGACGAGCCGGAGCAGCACGTGGGCGACCCGGTAGCGGTCGGTGTCGACCGGGAACAGGAAGCGGGCGGCCCGGGCGCGCTCCTCGTCGTCGAGCACGGACGCGAGCGCGCGGGCCGGTGCCGCGGCCTCCGACACGGTGGCCGCCACCACCCCCGGGTGGCCCGGGACTTCCTCGTAGAGCATGACGGGTCAGAATACCCGCTCGGTGGTCGTGACGACGGCGCAGCGGCCCGCCGCCCACTCCAGGGCCATCCGGTGCTCGCGCTCGGAGAAGTCGGCCACGGCGTCCGCGACGACGAAGGCCTGGACGTCGCTCATCCACGCGTCGCAGGCCGTCATCAGGACCCCGATGTGCGCGTACACGCCGGTGACCACGAGCTGGTCGCGGCCCTGCTCGCGCAGGAGCTCCAGGAGGTCGGTGCGGACGAAGGCGCTGTACTTCCACTTGGTGAGGCGGATGTCGCCGGGCTCGGGCGCGACGGCGTCCGCGATCGCCACGGCGCGCGGGTCGTCCGGGACGCCGGGACCCCAGAAGTCCTGCTGGAGGCCGCGCTGCTCGGGCGTCTGGCCGCCGGGCTGGGCGGTGTAGACGACGGGCACGCCGAGCCGGGCGGCCTCCTCGCGGAGCCGGTTCAGGTTGGCGAGCAGCGCGGTGAGCGGCTCGGCGCCGTCGTCGAACGGGGCCAGGAAGTGGTTCTGGAGGTCGTGCACGAGGAGCACGGCGCGGTCCGGGTCGACGGTCCAGTCCACCCGGTTGGCCGGCAGGTCGCCGGGGCGGGGCATCGGGTAGGGCGGGACGGCGGGGAGGCTCATGACGGTCCGTTTCGGAGGGATGGGGAGGTGAGGGCGGGGT
>NZ_LGEG01000212.1 GCF_001280125.1 Streptomyces sp. NRRL F-6492 | reverse complement strand
GGTTCCAGGGAGGGCGGTCCCCGCCGGGGTCGCCGGGTCCAGCAGATCGGCCGGGGCGAGCAGGTCGGCCGGGTCGAGCGCATCGGCCGGGGCGGGGCCGGCCCCGTCGGTACAGGAGGTCGGGGCGGGGGGTACGAGGGTCACGTCGCCTCCGTGCGGTCGGCGGCCATGCCCGCCGCGTCGAGGAGTGCCGTACCGACGATGAGGTCGGCGCCTCCGAACTCGGGGTCGTCGAGCGGGGTGCCGTCGTCGACGGCGAAGAGCAGGCGCTCCTCGCCCTGGCGGTAGGCGGTGCCGACCGGGGGGCTCGCCGCGTGGACGGCGAGGAGGGCGACGAGGTACGGCAGGTCGGGGTCGGTCGCGCGGGCCTCGGCCAGCAGGCCGGAGAGGCGGCGCGGGGCGTCGTGCTCCAGGTCGAGCAGGCGCAGGGCCTGTCCGAGCTGCTCCTCGCTGAAGCGGGAGTCGTCCGGGGTGGCGATCAGGTCGGGCTCGGGCATCTCCGCGCCCAGGTGCTCGCGCTCGACGGGCGGGGTGAGCAGCAGGTCGACGAGGTCGCCGAGGCGGACGGAGGCGGGGGTGCGCAGTCCGGTGCCGTGGGCGAAGAAGGCGTCGGTGGCACGGGTGGCCTGCTCGACGGGGAGCGTGAGGAGCGGGGCGACCAGCTGCCCGTACAGGTCGAGGCCGGTGTACGCGGCGGGGGCGGCGAAGGCCTGGCGGTCCTGCTCGGCGCGGAAGAGCGGTCCGGCCTCCAGGAGGCGGGACTGGAGCTGGGTGTGGCGCCGGATGCAGTCCTTGACGATGTCGACGAGTTCGGCGGCGCGCCGCTTGTGCTCCGCCGTCTTCGCGTCGGTGGCGGCCTCGGCCTCGTCGCGCGCCCTGCGGATGTTGGTGAGGATCGCGTTCTCGTGGCGGTAGCGGTCGGCCACGTGGTCGAGCGCCTCGGCGATCATGTCGGGGACCGTCTGGAGCCAGTCGACGGCCCGGACGTTGCGCCGGGTGGCCTCCAGGGTCCTGCGGAGGGTCTCGGCATACTGCACGGTCCGGTACCGGGCCTGCTCGGCGGCGAGCTGCGCGTCGGCGAGGCGGCCCCGGTTGATGAGGACCTCCAGCTTCACCTCGGCGGCGATCTGGGCACTGGTGACGTCGGTGTCGAGGGCTCCGACCAGGACGTTGACCGCTTCGTCGGTGGTGCGGAGGTAGACCCCGCCCCCGTACCCCGGGACCTCCTCGACGAGTTTGAAGTCGTAGTCCCTGCGGACGTAGACGCCGTCGGTGCCGAAGGTGCCGTAGACGGCGCGGAAGCCGCGGTCGACGCTGCCGACGTTGATCAGGTTCTCCAGGACCCAGCGGGCCACGCGCTCGTGCTCGGCGGCGGGGCGGTCGGGGGCCTGGGCGGCGACGCGGGGCAGCAGGCGGGCGACCATCTGGTCGTGGTCGGCCCCGGTGTCGAAGTCCATGTTCAGGGTGATCAGGTCGATCGCGGCGAGGGCCACCTCGGCCATCGCGTAGACCGTGTACTCGCCGGCCAGGTTCGCCTTGCGGGCGTCGAGGTCGTGCAGCGGGGCGGTGCACGCGAGCGCGCGGAGCCGCCGCGCGAGCCCTTCGTCGGCGGCCGGGCCCTGCGCGGGCCGCGGCCCCGCGCTGAGCTGGGGCGGAGCGAGGTCCGTCGAGGCAGGCGAAGTCACGGTGCACAGATTAGGTCCTCACCCTGACAACGGTCGAAACAGTGCGGATGCGCCCGGACCCCCGGGGTCAGCGGCGGGCGCCCGGCGGGGTGCCCGCGGCCCGGCCGCAGGCGTCCGCGACCCGGGCGCGGGAGTCGTCGAGGTAGCGGGCGAGGAGGCGTTCCGCCGTGCCGGGCTCACCGGCGCGCAGGGCGCCCAGGATCTCCCGGTTCCGCGCGAGGAACGGCTCGTGGAGGGCGCGCGGGTCCGCCACGAGGTGGAGGGCGAGGCGGAGTTCGGCGAGGACGCCGCGCATCAGCTCGTCGGTGCGGGCGCTGCCCGCGAGGGCGACGAGCGCGCGGTGGAAGTGGATGTTGGCCGTGGAGACGCCGTTCCAGTCGCCGGCGCGGGCGGCGCTCTCGCCCGCCGCGACGGCGGCGGCGAGTCCGTCGAGGGCGAACGGCGGCCGTCCCAGGCCCCGGACGACGGCGCACTCGACGAGCCCGCGGACGCGGTAGATGTCGGCCACGTCGTCGGCGGCGAGGACGCGGACGAAGACGCCCCGGTTCAGCTCGTGGACGAGGAGGCGCTCGTGGGTGAGGAGGCGGAAGGCCTCCCGCAGGGTGTTGCGGGACACGCCGAGGGCGCCGCCGATGCCGTCCTCGGAGAGCCGGGTGCCGGGCGGGAAGCGGCCCTCGGCGATGCGGGTGCGCAGGATGTCCGCGACCCGTTCGGCCGTGCTCGTGCGTCCGAGCAGCGGGCGGTCGTCCGCCAGGCCCCCGGTCCCGTCCTCCGCCAGCCCCGTCACGGCGCTTCCTCCCTCTCGTCTCCTCGTCGTCGGCGCCGCCGGGTGTCCGGCCGCCGGTCCGACGGGTCCGAGCCGGTCCCGTCGAAGCGGACCGCGTCCAAGCCGACCGCACGGAAGTCAACCGCACGGAGGGGGCGGGACGACAGGATCATTGTCGGATCGTTCAACGATCCTCTAGGTTGAGAGCGTCCCACGGTCCCGCCGTGCCCGCGTGGGCACGCCCCCACCCCGCGAGGCGCAGATGAGCACGAACCGGGTGTCGATCGACCTCAACGCCGATCTCGGCGAGGGCTTCGGCCGCTGGACCCTGACCGACGACGAGGAACTCCTGTCCGTGGTCACCAGCGCCAACGTGGCCTGCGGCTTCCACGCCGGGGACGCGGCAACCATGCGGCGCGTGTGCGAGCTGGCCGCCGCGCGCGGGGTGCGGATCGGGGCGCAGGTGTCCTACCGGGACCTGGCCGGCTTCGGACGGCGGTCGATGGACGTCCCGGCGGCGGAGCTGGCCGCCGAGGTGGCGTACCAGATCGGCGCCCTGGAGGTCTTCGCGCGGGCCGCCGGCTCCCGGGTCGCGTACGTGAAGCCGCACGGCGCGCTCTACAACCGGGTGGTCGGGGACGGGGAGCAGGCGGCGGCGGTCGTCGAGGGCGTGCTGCTCGCGGACCGGACGCTGCCGGTCCTGGGGCTGCCCGGGTCCCGGCTGCACGAGGCCGCCGCGGCGGCCGGGCTCCCGGTCGTCCCCGAGGCCTTCGGCGACCGGGCCTACCGGGCGGACGGCTCCCTGCTGCCGCGCGGGCGGGAGGGGGCGGTCGTCACCGATCCCGCCGAGGTCGTGGAGCGGTCGCTGGCCCTGGCCCGGCTCGGGACGGTCACCGCGCACGACGGGACTCCCGTGGCCGTCCGGGCCCGGTCCCTCTGTCTGCACGGGGACACCCCGGGCGCGGTGGAGCTCGCCCGGCGGGTCCGGGAGGGCCTCGCGTCCTCCGGGGTGCGGGTGGAGGCCTTCGCGTGAACGGGAACGGGACGCCTTCCGCGGACGCACGCGTGCGCGTGCTGCGCGTGGGCGAGCGGGCGCTGCTCGTGGAGCTGGAGGGCGGCGCCGAGGCGGAGGCGTTCCACGCCGAGGTGCTGCGCCGGCGGGCGGCCGGCGCCCTCCCCGGCGTACGGGAGGTCGTGCCGGCGGCGCGGACCGTGCTGCTCGACGGGGTGACGGACCCGGACCGGCTCGCGGCCGAGCTGCCGGGGTGGGAGGTGGGGCCGCTCTCCGCGCGCGCGGGGCGGGTGGTGGAGGTGCCGGTCCGCTACGACGGGCCCGACCTGGCGGAGGTCGCCGCGTGCTGGGGCGTGTCCGTCGAGGAGGCGGTGCGGATCCACACGGCGGCCGAGTTCCGGGTCGCCTTCTGCGGGTTCGCGCCGGGCTTCGGCTATCTGACGGGGCTCGGCGAGCGGTACGAGGTCCCCCGGCGGGCCACTCCGCGCACCGCCGTCCCGGCCGGTTCGGTCGCCCTGGCCGGGCCGTACACGGGTGTGTACCCGCGCTCCTCCCCCGGCGGCTGGCAGCTGATCGGCACCACGGACCTGGTCCTCTGGGACACCGGTCGGGACCCGGCGGCGCTCCTCTCCCCCGGCACCCGGGTCCGGTTCACGGCGGAGCGTCCCGGAGGGGGTTCCCGGGCGGGGGGCGGGCGATGACGGGCAGGGCGGTCGCCGTGGTCCGGCCGGGGGCGCTGACCACCGTGCAGGACCTGGGGCGCCCCGGGTACGCGCACCTCGGCGTGGTCCGCTCGGGCGCGCTCGACCCGGCGGCCGCACGGCTCGTGAACCGGCTCGTGGGCAACGCGGAGGGGGCGGCGGTCCTGGAGACCACCGTCGACGGGTGCGCGGTGCGGCCCCGGTGCGCGGTGACCGTGGCGGTGGGCGGCGCGCCCTGCCCGGTCCGGGTGGACGGGCGCCCGGCCGCCTGGGGCACGGCGGTCCGGGTGGCGGCCGGGTCGGTGGTCGAGGTCGGGACGGCTTCGCGGGGGCTGCGGGCGTACGTGGCGTTCGGCGGCGGCATCGCGGTCGAGCCGGTGCTCGGCAGCCGCTCCACCGACCTGCTGTCCGGCCTCGGCCCGGCGCCCCTGACGCGGGGGACGGTCCTGCCGCTGGGCGCGGACGGGGCGGTACGGACGCCGGTCGACGCCCCTCCCTGGCCGGGGCCGCCGGACGTGCTCGTGCTGCGGGTCCGGCTCGGGCCCCGCGACGACCGGTTCACCCCCGGCGCCCTCCGCGCCCTCGCCACGCGCGCGTACCGGGTGTCCCCGGCGAGCAACCGGATCGGGCTGCGGCTCGAAGGACCGCCCCTGGAGCGGTCCGTGACCGGGGAACTGGCGAGCGAGGGCATGGTGCTCGGCGCGGTCCAGGTGCCGCCGGACGGGCGCCCGGTGGTCTTCCTCGCGGACCACCCGACGACCGGGGGCTACCCGGTGGTCGGGGTCGTCCGGGAGGCCGATCTGGGCGCGGCGGCCCAGGCGGTGCCGGGGACGGCGGTCCGGTTCGTACCGGTGCGGTGAACGGGCCGTCCGGCCCCTTCCTCGCGCGCGTGGCGCCCCCGTCGGCATCCACTCGCACATCGGCTCGCAGATCGCCCCTTCCTCGCGCGTGGCGCCCGGTCATCGGCGGGCGCCCTCCTGGGCGGGCGGCCCCGGGGCGGGGAGGGCGTCGTGGGCGCGGAGGAAGGCGGCGACGGAACGGTCCCAGGCGAAGCCCTCCGCACGCGCGCGTGCGGCCCGGCGGCGGACGGTCTCCGGGACCGCGAGGAGGCTCTGGACGCCGGAGGCGAAGGCCGCCGGGGTGTCGGCGGCGGCCACCCCGGCCGTGCCGACGACCTCCGGGAGGGCCGAGGAGGCGCTGACCACGACCGGGGTGCCGCAGGCGAGGGCTTCGAGGGCGGAGAGGCCGAACGTCTCGGCGGGTCCCGGCGCCAGACAGACGTCGGCCGCCGCCTGGAGGTCGGCCAGGTCTTCCCGGTCGGCGAGGTGCCCGGCGAAGCGCACCGGGAGGCGCCGCTCGCGCGCCCGCCGCTCCAGGGCGGCCCGCAGCGGCCCGTCGCCCGCGACGACGAGCGACGCCGGGATCCCCGCGCCGCGCAGCTCCTCCAGGGCGTCCAGGGCCGTGCCGGGCCGCTTCTCGACGGAGAGGCGCGAGCACAGCAGGAGCAGCACCCGCTCCCCGTCCGCGTACCGGGCCCGCGTCGCGGCGCTCCGGCGACCGGGCCGGCAGTGGTCCAGGTCCACGCCGAGCGGGGCCCGTACGACGTTGCGGGCCCCGGTCCGCACGAACTCGCGCTCCGCCCACTCCGTCGTGCAGACGATCCGCCCGAACGCCCAGGCGGTGCGGCGGTTGAGCCGGTCCGCCGTACGGGCCGCGAGGGCGGGCGGCACGCCCCAGGCGCGCAGGACCCCGTCCGCGGTCTCGTGGGAGACCATGACCGACGGCACGCGGGCGCGTCGCGCCCATTCGCCCGTCCACCGCAGGGTCGTGCGGTCCGAGACCTCGATCCGGTCGGGGGCGAGCTCGTCGAGGAGGCGGGCGACCCGGCGCCGGTCGGCGAGGACCCGGTAGCCGCCGGTGCCGGGCAGCACGGGGCCGGGGAGGGTGACGACCCGCCCCTGCGCGGTGCGGCGGTCGCCCGCGGCCTCGCCGGGGACGACGAGGACCGGCTCGTGACCGGCCGCCAGGTAGCCGCGGCCGAGCCGGTCGAGGGCGGTGCGGAGGCCGCCCGACGTGGGGGTCACGAAGTTGGCGAGCCGCACGATCCGGAGCCCGTCGCGACCGGCGCGTCCGCCCGTACGCGCGCCCGTGTCCGTACGCACGTCCGTGTCCGTACGCGCGCCCGTGTCCGTCTCTGTACGCGCGCCCGTGTCCGTCGTGCGGGTGCCGTTCACGCCGCCACCGCCGTCCGCTCGCGCAGGACCTCCCGGTAGTGGCCGATCAGTTGGTCGCCCAGGGCCTCCCAGGTGCGGTCCCCGACGGCGGCGCGGCCGGCCCGGCCCTGGGCGGCGCGCAGGTCCGGCGCGGCGGCGAGCGCGGTGACGGCGTCGCGCAGGGCGTCCGGGTCGCCCGGGGGCACGAGGAGTCCGGTGAGGCCGTGGTCGACCAGGTCCAGGGGCCCGCCGGCGGCCGGGGCGATCACCGGCACCCCGCTGGCCATGGCCTCCTGGACGGTCTGGCAGAAGGTCTCGTACGGGCCGGTGTGGGCGAAGACGTCCAGCGAGGCGAAGATCCGGGCGAGGTCGGCGCCGGTGCGGCGGCCCAGGAACCGGGCGCCCGGCAGGGCGGTGCGCAGGGCGGGCCCGCTCGGGCCGTCCCCGACGACCACGACCCGTACGCCGGGGAGCCCGCAGACCCCGGCGAGCAGGTCCACGCGCTTCTCGGGGGCGAGACGCCCCACGTAGCCGACGAGGAGTTCGCCGTTCGGGGCGAGGGCGCGGCGCAGGGCGGCGTCGCGCAGGCCGGGGCGGAAGCGGCGGGTGTCGACCCCGCGGCCCCAGAGCCGGACGCGGGCGACGCCGTGGGCCTCCAGGTCGCGCAGGGCGGCGGTGGACGGGGCGAGGGTGCGGTCGGCGGCACCGTGCACGGCGCGCAGGCGGCGCCAGGCGGTGCCTTCGCCGGTTCCCACGTACGTGCGCGCGTAGCCGGCGAGGTCCGTCTGGTAGACGGCGACGGCGGGGATGCCGAGCCGGGCGGCGGCCGTCATGCCGCGCACCCCGAGGACGAACGGTCCGGCCAGGTGGACGAGGTCGGCGCGGTGCGCGGCGATGGCCGCGGCGACCCGGCGGCTGGGCAGGGCGACCCGTACCTGCCGATAGCCGGGCAGGGGCAGGGAGGGCACCCGGACGACGGCGCAGGGTGCGTCGGCGTCCGCGGCCGGATCGGCGACGGCGGGGGCGATGACGAGCGGGGCGTGGCCCCGCCGGGCGAGGTGGCGCGCGGTCTGCAGGGCGCAGTGCGCCACACCGTTGACGTCGGGAGGGAAGGATTCGGTGACGATGACGACACGCATACGGGTGTTGTCGTCGCGCCCGGCGTGTCCCCGCCGAAGTGGATCTGGACGGGGAGGGAACGTCCGGTGAGCGTTTCCCCGCGGGGGCTTTCCGGGGGCCGCGGGGGGACCGGAACGCGTCAGCCGGAACGGCTCCCGCGTCCGGCGCTCCGGCTGAGCACCGGGCTCCGGCTCGGGACCGGGCTCCGGACTGAAACCGGCTGCGGGGCGGGCCCGCCCCGCAGCCCGGTGAGGGCGACGGCAAACGGGGCCGCGGTCGGAACCGCCGGCCGGCCGGAGCCGGACGCCGGGGCGGGCCGGATCGATCCGGACCGCCCCGCCCGCCCCCACACCCTCAGATCCCCGGAAGGGCCTCGGAGCTCAGACCTGCAGGTCCGGCCCTATCCGGTTGCGCACCGCCAGCTGGACCTCGACCTCCTCGGCCGGGTCGGCGGCGAGGCGGCGAAGGCGTTCGGCGACGCGGATGTCGCCGGTCTCGGCGTGCTGGGCCGCGACCTCGCGGGTGGTCTCCTCGCAGTCCCAGAGGCACTCGACGGCGAAGCCGGTCGCGAAGGCGGGGTCGGTGGCCGCGAGGGCGCGGGCCGTGCGGCCGCGCAGCTGGGAGGAGGCCGTCTCCCGGTAGACGTGGCGCAGCACGGGGGCCGCGCAGGTGATGCCGAGGCGTCCGGCGCCGTCGACGAGGCAGGCGAGTTCGGGGGCGTCGGGGCCCTGGGCCCGTACGGTTCCGCGCAGCGCGCCGAGGACGGAGGGGGAGTCCTCGGCGGTGCCGCGGCAGGCCAGTACCTCGGCGGCGGCGGCGCCGAGCGCGTCGGTGCGCCGGATCCACGCGCGGGCGCGGGCGACCGCGTCCTCGCCGTACATGCGCCGGTAGGCGGCGACGGCGGCCTCGGCGACCGCGCGGGAGCCGCCGTCGGCGGCGTGCTCGACGAGGTCGAGGACGGCGGGGTCCGCCGACTCGGCGAGGTGGTGGAGGGCGGCGCCCCGGGCCCCCTCCGCGCCGTCGCGGGCGGCGGCGAGGAGCTCGGGCCGGTCCTCGGGCCCGGCGACGGCGGTGAGGCAGCGGGCGGCGGGGCCGTAGAGGACGGCGCCGCGCTCGTATCCCTCCTGCGCCCAGTCGAGGACGGCGCGCACGCTCCAGCCGGGGCGGGGCCCGGTGGGACGCATCTGGCGCTGCCAGCGGTCGAAGGAGCCCTGCTCCATGGCGGCCCTGACGCGCGGGCCCACGGTGTCGCGCCGGTCCTCGGCCCACAGGCGCCAGGGCCGGGGCTCGAAGGCGTCGCGCACGGTGCGCGCCAGCTCGGCGTCGCCCTCCGCGCCGGCCGCGAAGCGGGCCAGTACGGGCGGGGCGAGCGCGCGGAGTCCGGCGTCGTCGTCGCGGAGGGCCAGCTCGTCCAGGGCCCAGGCCCAGTTGGTGCCGGTCGCGGCGTAGCGCCGGAGCAGCAGCAGGGCGTCCTGGCGTCCGTAGGAGGCGAGGTGGCCGAGGACGGCGAGCGCGAGCCCGGTCCTGGACTCCTCGGTGTCGAGGTGGTCCTCGGCGCCGAAGAGGTGCGCCTCGATCTCCTCCAGACCGCCGTGGAGGTCCAGGTAGAGACGGGCGTAGTAGAGGGAGCGGTTCTCGACCTGCCAGTCGTGGCGGGGGTCGTCGAGGACGCAGTGGTTCAGGGCCGCGAGGGCCTCGGCACGTGGCGCGGCGAGCGCGTGCAGGGTGCCGTCGCCGCGGCCCCGCTGCAACAGGCCGAGCAGGGTGCCGCTCGGCGCTATGACTGGATCGAACATGGGGAGACGCCTCACATCAAGCTGTCGACACGACCGGGGGATGCCGGGATGACCGGGATGAACCGGGTCAGGCGGTACATCGGTGTACGCCTAGGTCGTGCGGCGACATGTCGGGCCGCTCGTCGTCCTGCGCTTGCCAGTGATCATCTTCCTCTGCCTCTCGTCGGTGGCCCGTTCTGCCGGGTCCGACGTCATGATGACCCACCCATTTCGCCACCGCGACCACATTTACGACGCCGCCTCACCTGGGGTTCAGCGCCCGTTCACCGGGTTCCGAAGAGTTCCAGGAGTTCGGCCTTGCCGAACATCCGGGCGGTGTCGACGGCGGACGGAGTCCCGGACTCCGGATTCGCGCCGCCGGCGAGGAGCGCACGGATCACGTCGCCCTGGCCCTTGAAGACGGCTCCGGCGAGCGGGGTCTGGCCGCGGTCGTTGGCGCGGTCGGCGTCGGCGCCCCGCTCCAGGAGGGCGGAGACCGCGGCGACGTGGCCGTGGTAGGCGGCGAGCATGACGAGGGAGTCGCCCCGGTCGTTGGTGAGGTTCGCGGGCACGCCCGCGTCGACGTAGGCGGCGAGGGCGTCGGCGTCCCCCGTGCGCGCGAGGTCGAAGACCTTGGACGCCAGCTCGATGACCTCGGGGTCGGGAGTCTCGCTCATCGGGTGGACCGCCTCTCTCCTACGGTGTCGGGCCGCGCACGGCGAGCGCGGCCGTACGGGTGAATCGACAGGGTACTGCCCGTTCGGGGACATGACCCTGTGCAACCGAGGCAAAGATCACGGCGTCCCGTTCCTCCCCGATCCGCCTTTAGCGCACCCCGGGCGTTTCGCCACCCGGCCGTGCGTCCGCCGTCCGCCGGTCAAGTGAAATCGCCAGTTTTTCACTCCAATGCACCTTTAGTCGCATAGATACTTGCCGTGAACCTGGAAGAACTCGTGGTGACTGTCCCCTCAACCAGGAGAACACCCAATGATCCTGTCCATCTCAGGCGTGGTCCTGCTCGGCATCATCTGCTTCCTGTTCTTCAAGAAGGACGGACTCAAGGCCTCCCACGCCCTCGTCTGCTCGCTGTTCGGCTTCTACCTCGCGGGCACCGCCATCGCCCCGAGCATCACGGCGGGCGGGCAGAGCCTCGCCGGTCTCCTGGGCGGGATCAAGTTCTGACGCCCCTCAGCCCCTTCCACCACTTCAGGAGTACGACGTGGCCCGGCGACCACTCCCCCGCATTCTGAGCAGCGGCAGCGCGCAGATCGCCCGCAGTCGAGAGATCGCGCGCACGGCCGCCGACAGCGCCACCGATGTGCTCCATCCGCTGATCGTGGTCTCCCGCGGTCTGCGGAAGCTGGCCGCGTCCGCGCGCGCCAAGTGGGCCGCGACCCCCAAGGAGCGGCGTGGTCCCACGCTGTTCCTGGTCGCGGCCTGCGTCCTGGTCGTCGCCCTCCTGCCGTACGGGCCGCTCCTCGCGCTCGTCACGCTCATGGGCGCCGCCGCGTGGAAGGGGCGCGAGCGTCCGGTCGCCAAGACCGGCCCCGACGAGGCGGAGACCGCCCGCCTCAAGGGTCTGTACGAGGCGCTCGTGCCGTACTTCTCCGTCCCCGAGGACCCCTCCCCGCTCTTCTCCCACGGGGGCGACTGGAGCGGAGCCTTCGGGGAGTACGCCTTCGACGAGGACGGGCGCCCCACCCGGCTGCGGATCGCGTACCCCCCGTACTTCGCGGACGGCGATCCGGCCGCGCGCGCCCGGATCGAGCAGCTGCTGCACGCCAAGTCGGGGCGCGGCCGCGAGTACCGCTTCGACTGGGACGAGGAGGACAACCGGCTCGTCCTGAGCGTGCTGCCCGCCCTGTCCACCGCCGTCGCCGCCCAGCGCTTCGTCACCGTGCCGGGCGAGACCGTCCTCGGCTTCACCGACGCCGACGCCGTGCAGCGGACCGTGCCGGTGGTCGCCGCGGACGGCACGGAGGACGCCCCGGCCGTGGTCTGGCGCACCGGCCCCCGCTCCACCGAGCCGCACCTGCTGGCCGTGGGCCGGCCGGGCAGCGGCACCACCTCCCTGCTGCGCTCGATCGCGCTCCAGGCGCTCCCCCACGGCGACGTCCTGATCGTCGAGGGCGGCGGCACCGGCGAGTACGCGTGCCTGACCGGCCGGACCGGGGTCCTCGCCGTCGAGTGCGGGCTCTCCGGCGCCCTGACGAGCCTGGAGTGGGCGGCGCACGAGACCGAGCGGCGCCTGATCGCCACGAACCAGGCCCGGCAGGCCGGCCTGCCCGCGCCGGAGGACACCCGGCGTCCGCTGTGGATCCTGCTCGACCGGCCGAGCGTCCTCGGTCACCTGGCCGCCGCCGAAGGCCGCCCCGACCCGCAGGAGCTGCTCCGGGTGCCGCTGCGGCACGGACGGGCGGCGCAGGTCACGGTGGTGGTGGCCGAGCAGTTCGACACCATGGACATGCTGAGCGAGGCGGTACGGAGCCACACCCCGGCCCGGATCGTCCTCGGTCCCGCCGCGCCCGGCCAGATCGAGGCCGTCCTCGGCGTCCGGCCGCACACCACGCCGACGCCCGACGTCCCCGCGGGCCGCGGCTACGCGCGCCTGGGCACCGGCCCGGTGCTGCGGCTCCAGGTGCCGGCGACGCCCGACCCGTACGACGACGCGACGAGCGACGCGCACCGGCAGGCGGTCCTGGACCTCCTCCCGGAGCGGAGCCCGGCGTCAGGGGCCGCGATCGCGGCCCCCGCCCCGGCCCCCGCCACCGTCGTGATGGAGAAGGTCCCCGTCTCCGTGCCGGACACGACGGCCGGGAGGGTCTCCGTCCCCGTGCCCGACCCGGCGGCCGGAAAGGTCCCCGTCTCCGCCGCCGACGCGGTGGTCGAGAAGGTCCCCGTCACCACGACCGTCACCGCCTCCGCCCCCGTCGTCACCCCCGACCCGGCCCCGGCGCCCGCCCCGGCGCCGCTGCACGCACCGGTCCCGGCCGAGGGCTGAGCGCCGGGTACGGCGGAGGGGCGGGTACGGACACCACGGTCCGTACCCGCCCCTCCGCACGTCCCGGAGGACACCGGCGCGCGGCGCCCCCGGAGGGGCTACGCCACGAACGACCGCGGCGGCTCCGTCCCCCCGCCCGCCGCTCCCGACTCGACGAGACGGGCCGCGGCGGCGAGCCGGACGGCCGCCTCGTCCGCGACCGGGCCGCCGACCGTGAAGGGCAGCCGGACGAAGCCCTCGAAGGCGCCGTCGACGCCGAAGCGCGGGCCGGACGGCACCCGGATGCCGACCCGCTCGCCCACCTCGGCCAGCCGGGAGCCGGAGAGGCCGCCGGTGCGCACCCAGAGGGTCAGGCCGCCGCGCGGGACCGTGAACTCCCACTCCGGGAGGTCCCTGCGGACCGCGGCCACCAGCGCGTCCCGGTTCTCCCTGGCCTGTTCGCACCGCAGGCCCACGGCCTCCTCCCAGCCCCCCGTCCGCATGAGCCAGTTCACGCCGAGCTGCTCCAGGACGGGGGTGCCGAGGTCCGCGTACGCGCGGGCGGCCACCAGGGAGCGGATGACGTCGGGCGCGGCCCGGACCCAGCCGATGCGCATGCCCGCCCAGAAGGCCTTGCTGGCCGAACCGACCGTCAGGACGGTGGAGCCGGCCGGGTCGAAGGCGCAGACCGGCCGGGGCATCTCCAGGTCGTCGTCGAGGCGCAGCTCGGCCATGGTCTCGTCGACGACGAGCACCGTGCCGGCCGAGCGGGCCGCCTCCACCAGCTGCCGCCGCTGGTCCTCGTCCGCGAGCGCGCCGGTCGGGTTGTGGAAGTCGGCGACGACGTACGCGAGACGGGGCGCCGCGTCCCGCAGCACCTGGCGCCAGCGGCCCAGGTCCCAGCTGCCGAGGCCCTCGGACATGGCGACGGGCACGAGCCGGGCCCCGGCCTCGCGCATCAGCTGGAGGATGTTGGCGTACGAGGGCGACTCGACGGCGACGCGCTCGCCGCGCCCGGCGAAGAGGTGGCAGATCGCGTCCATGGCGCCCATGGCGCCGGTCGTGACCATGATCTGCTCGGGCATGGTGGGGATGCCGCGGGCGGTGTACCGGTCGGCGAGCGTCTGCCGCAGCGCGGGCAGGCCCGCCGGGTAGTCCCCGTGCGTGTGGGCGTACGGCGGCAGCTCCTCCAGGGCGCCCTGGAAGCCCCGGGACAGCCAGGGCTCGGGGGCGGGGAGGGCCGCGCAGCCCAGGTCGATCATCGAGCCGAGGGCCTCGGGCGGCAGCGGTTCGAGGCCGCGCGCGGGCAGCGGGTTCCCGGCGGGGACGGCGGTCCAGCTGCCGGCGCCGCGCCGCGACTCCAGGAAGCCCTCGGCGCGGAGCGCCTCGTAGGCCGCGGCCACCGTCGTCCGGCTGACGGCGAGCGCGAGGGCGAGCTCCCGCTCGGCGGGCAGCCGGGCGGCGACCGGGACGCGGCCCTCCAGGACGAGCAGGCGGATGCCGTCGGCGAGGGCGCGGTAGGCGGGCGGCTTGCGGGTGCCGGGCCCGGCGGGCCGCGGCTGCTGTGCCTGGAGCTGCCGGGCGAGCTGTGCCGGTCCCACCGCCGAAGTCCACTGCGCCATCGAAATCAGTCCACCTTCCCCGAATTGGCCATGGTTGGCCTTCGATCCCCTGCCACAGAGTGACACGAGTCAGTCCACTATCACCACCCTGGAGGGCAGCACCTTGTCCATCGCCTCCGGCCTCCGCGGCCGGCACCTCACCCGTCGACTGGTCCAGCTGTACGGGGGACTGACGCTGTACGGCGTCAGCTCGGCGCTGCTCGTGCGCAGCGCGCTCGGCCTGGAGCCCTGGGGCGTCCTCCACCAGGGCCTCGCCGGGAGGACCGGGCTGACGATCGGCGCGGTGTCGATCGTGGTGGGGGCGGTGGTGCTGCTGCTGTGGATCCCGATCCGCCAGCGGCCGGGGCTCGGCACGGTGTCCAACGTCTTCGTGATCGGTCTGGCGATGGACGGCACCCTGGCCCTGGTCCCGGACGCCGACGGCCTGGCCGTGCGGGTGCCGCTGCTCGCGCTCGGGATCGTGCTCAACGGGGTCGCGACCGGTCTGTACATCGCGGCGCGGTTCGGCCCCGGCCCGCGTGACGGCCTGATGACCGGTCTGCACCGGCTCACCGGCCGCTCCGTCCGCCTGGTGCGGACGGCCCTCGAAGTGGCCGTGGTGGCGACCGGCTTCCTGCTCGGCGGCTCGGTGGGGATCGGCACGGTCCTCTATGCCCTCTCGATCGGCCCGCTGGCCCAGTTCTTCCTGCGCCGCTTCGCGGTCCCGGAGCGGGAGGGCGGCATCACGGTGGCCTCTTCCGGACCCGCCCCGGGCCTCCGCCCGGCCGATGGGCCCGGCCCGGCCGAGGACTCCCACCCGGCCGAGGACCCCCGTCCCGCCGAAGGCCCCCGTCAGGCCGAGGACCCCCGTCCCGCCGAGGGCTCCGGGGACGCCGGTCCCGCGACGGCCGCCCGTCCCCCGGCGGTCGCCCCCGGGACACCGGAACAGGCCATACTGCGGCGGTGACTCGCGTACGCCACCCCTATCTCGACCACCCCGCCCCCCTTCCGTTCGCCCACCGCGGCGGCACGGCGAACGGCCTGGAGAACACCGCGGCCGCCTTCCGCCGGGCCGCCGCGGCGGGCTACCGCTACTTCGAGACCGACGTCCACACGACGTCCGACGGCGCGCTCGTCGCCTTCCACGACGCGACCCTGGACCGGGTGACGGACGCCTCGGGGCGGATCCGCGACCTGCCGTGGGAGGCGGTGCGCGAGGCCCGGGTGGCGGGCCGGGAGCCGCTGCCGCTCTTCGCCGACCTCCTGGAGGAGTTCCCGGAGGCCCGCTGGAACGTGGACCTCAAGGCGGAGTCGGCCCTGGTCCCGCTGATCGACCTGATCCGCAGGACCGGCGCCTGGGACCGGGTCTGCGTGGGCTCCTTCACCGAGGCCCGGCTGGCCCGGGCCCAGCGCCTGGCCGGTCCGCGGCTCGCCACCTCGTACGGGGTGCGCGGGGTGGTCGGGCTGCGGCTGCGCTCCCTGGGCGTCCCGGCCGCGCTGCGGGCCGGGGCGGTGGCGGCGCAGGTCCCGGAGCGCCAGGGCGGGATCCCGGTGGTCGACCGGCGGTTCGTCCGGGAGGCGCACGCGCGCGGGCTCCAGGTCCACGTGTGGACCGTGAACGATCCGGCCCGGATGACCTCTCTCCTCGACCTGGGGGTGGATGGCATCATGACCGATCACCTGGAGACGCTGCGCTCGGTGCTGACCGAGCGGGGCGCGTGGAGTTGAGCGCGCGCCCGGGCGGCCCGGGGGCGGACCGCAAGGGGCACGGGCCCACGGGGACGAACGAGGGGGCGCGGCCGTGACCGCTGACACCACCGAGCCGGAGGAGCACGCCGCCGGTCCCGCCGGGCGGCGGCGCGAACAGCGGGGCTGGTACTTCTACGACTTCGCGTGCTCGGTGTACTCGACGAGCGTGCTCACCGTCTTCCTCGGCCCGTACCTGACCTCGGTGGCGCGGGCGGCGGCCGACCCGGAGGGGTTCGTCCATCCGCTGGGCATACCCGTGCGGGCGGGCTCGCTCTTCGCGTACGCCGTGTCCGCCTCGCTCGTGGTCGCGGTGCTCGCGATGCCGCTGGCGGGCGCGGCGGCCGACCGGACGGGCCGGAAGAAGCCGCTGCTCGCGGCGGCCGCGTACCTGGGGGCGGCGGCCACGGCCGGGATGTTCTTCCTGGACGGCGACCGCTATCTCCTGGGCGCCTTCCTGCTGATCGTGGCGAACGCCTCGCTCTCGGTCTCGATGGCGCTCTACAACGCCTATCTGCCGCAGATCTCGACGCCGGACGAGCGGGACGCGGTCTCCTCGCGCGGCTGGGCCTTCGGCTACACGTCCGGCGCGCTGGTCCTCGTCCTGAACCTGGTCCTCTACTCGGGCCACGACTCCTTCGGCCTCACCGAGGGGGAGGCGGTCCGGATCTGCCTGGCCTCGGCCGGCGTGTGGTGGGGCGCGTTCACGCTCGTGCCGCTGCGGCTGCTGCGCGACCGGCGGATCCCCCCGGAGGGGCGGGAGCGGATCGGCGAGGGCGCGGTCGGCAGCGGCTGGCGCCAGCTGCGGGCGACCCTGAAGGACATGCGCCGCCACCCGCTGACGCTCTCCTTCCTGCTCGCCTACCTGGTCTACAACGACGGCGTGCAGACGGTGATCTCACAGGCCTCGCTGTACGGCTCGGAGGAGCTGGGCCTGGACCAGACGACGCTCATCACGGCGGTCCTGCTCGTCCAGGTGCTCGCGGTGGCGGGGGCCCTCGGCATGGGGCGGCTCGCCCGGTCGCACGGCGCCAAGCGGACGATCCTGGGCTCGCTGGCGGTCTGGACCCTGATCCTGGGAGCGGCCTACGCCCTGCCGGCCGACGCGCCCGTGTTCTTCTACCTCCTGGCGGCAGCGATCGGCCTGGTCCTGGGCGGCAGCCAGGCGCTGTCGCGCTCGCTGTTCTCGCACCTGGTGCCGCGCGGCAAGGAGGCGGAGTACTTCTCGGCGTACGAGATGAGCGACCGGGGGCTCAGCTGGCTGGGTCCGCTCGTGTTCGGTCTCGCGTATCAGCTGACCGGAAGCTATCGGGATGCCATCATCTCCCTGTTGATCTTCTTCATCGTCGGCTTCGTCCTGCTCGCCAGGGTCCCGGTGCGACGCGCGGCCGAGGCCGCGGGAAACCCGGTGCCGGAGCGTATTTAGACGTGGCGGTGAAAGGGCGGTAGTGTACGCGTTTGGCCTGCCAGGCGGACCGTTACTGCGTGCTGCTTTGGTGAAGACACCACGTCACACCTGCCGTCAGATGTGACAAAACGGGCACTGGTGGGTACAACAAGGGGCGGCACGACGGGCGACGCATGACCCGGCACGGGAATCTTTACCGCCGACCGGACGTTGACCGGATAACGACGACAGCGACATCTGTCCTGTGGGCGACAAGCCCGGGAGGCACGATTCATGAGTGAGCGAGCTCTTCGCGGCACGCGCCTCGTGGTGACGAGCTACGAGACCGACCGCGGCATCGATCTGGCCCCGCGCCAGGCGGTGGAGTACGCATGCGAGAAGGGACATCGCTTTGAGATGCCCTTCTCGGTAGAGGCGGAGATTCCGCCGGAGTGGGAGTGCAAGGTCTGCGGAAGCCAGGCACTCCTGGTGGACGGAGACGGTCCCGAGGAGAAGAAGGGCAAGCCTGCGCGTACGCACTGGGACATGCTCATGGAGCGGCGCACCCGCGAGGAGCTGGAGGAGGTCCTCGCCGAGAGGCTGGCCGTCCTGCGCTCCGGCGCCATGAACATCGCCGTGCATCCGCGCGACAGCCGCAAGTCCGCCTAGCGGACCGCCGGACGATCAACGCCGCGGGGCCCGGTACACGAAGGTGTGTACCGGGCCCCGCGGCGTTTCCGCGTGCGCCGCTCCGGGCGGCCCCGGGGTCAGGGGGTCAGGGGCGGGCGGGGGCCGTCGGCCCCGTACGGGCTCCGGGGGGCGTCCTCGCGGACGACCTCGCCCTGGACCACCTTCCCGTCCGGGCGGCGGATGCGGGCCTGCTGGAAGGCGTCCTGGAGGCCTCCGTGGGGCGCGGCGGCCATCCGGCGCTCGACCGCCCTCTCCGCGCGCCGTCCGAGGAACGAGCGGACCGGGGGGATCAGCAGGAGCAGACCGGCAACGTCGGAGACCAGGCCGGGGAGCATCAGGAGCAGACCGCCCAGCATCAGGAAGCCGTTGCGGTCCTCCGCGCCGGTCCGCTCCGGCGCGGAGGGCACCCCGCCGGTCCGCGCGGCCTCCTGGGCCTGCTGGAAGGTCGAGGTCAGGTTCCGGAAGGCGCGGCGGCCGGCCCGCTTGACGACGACGGTGCCGAGCACGGCACCGACGACGAGCAGGGCGAGGACGGTCAGTCCGCCCGTCGCGCCCGCCACCACCGTGAGCAGCCAGATCTCCAGGACCAGCCAGGCGGCGAGGCCGAGCGGAAGGAACGTGCGCGCGCGGGAGCGCTTCGCGGGGGCGGGAGAGGGCGGTACGCCGGTCGTCATGGTCCCCAGTGTGCCTGGAGCCCCGCCGGAACGGCGTAAGGGGAAGATCAGGACGCCCGGGCCGGTGACCGGCGCCCCCGGGCCGCGGACCTGCGCGTACGGACCGCGGAGCAGCGCTTACGCACCGGGGAGCAGGCCGTACGCACCGGGAAGCGGCGCGTACGGGTCGGAGACCGGCGCGTACGGGTCGGGAAGCGGCGCGTACGGACCGGAGACCGGCGCGTACGGACCGGGGAAGGGGTCAGGAGGGCTTGCGGCCGAGCCGCTTGCCGACCTTCTCCGCGCGCGCCGTCAGGCCCCAGCCGGTGACCCGCCACAGCGCCTCGACGAGGATGTCGCGGCTCATCTTCGAGTCGCCGACCTCCCGCTCCACGAACGTGATCGGGACCTCGACGACGTGGTAGCCCGCGGCGACCGCGCGGCGGGCCAGGTCGACCTGGAAGCAGTACCCGGCCGAGGCCACGTCCTCCAGGCCCAGGCCCTCCAGGGTCTCCTTGCGGAAGGCCCGGTAGCCGCCGGTGACGTCGCGGATCGGCACGTCGAGCATCACGCGCGAGTAGAGGCTGCCGCCCCGGGAGATGAACTCGCGGGACTTCGGCCAGTTCACGATCCGGCCGCCCGGCACCCAGCGGGAGCCGAGCACCAGGTCCGCGCCCTTGAGGGCGGTGAGCAGCCGGGGAAGCTCCTCGGGCTGGTGGGAGCCGTCGGCGTCCATCTCGACGAGGACGCCGTAGCCGTGCTCGATGCCCCACCGGAAGCCGGCGAGGTAGGCGGCGCCGAGCCCCTCCTTGCCCTTGCGGTGCAGGACGTGCACGTGGTCGTCGTCGGCGGCGAGCTCGTCCGCGAACTTGCCCGTGCCGTCGGGGCTGTTGTCGTCGGCGACGAGCACGTGCGCGTCGGGTACGGCTTCCCGCACCCGCGCGACGATCGGCTTGATGTTGTCCGCCTCGTTGTAGGTCGGAATGATCACCAAGGCCTTGCCGAGCGGGCCGTAACGCCTCTGGCCACCGTCGTTCACTGCTGCCCCTTCGGATACAAACACAGGCCCCCACCATAGCGAGGTCCCCGGGATGCTCCGGCGCGGCGGGTCGGGTGGGGCGGGTGACGTGCGGCGCGGGGCCCGTCGTCCTTCGGTCCGGCCCGGGATCCGCCGGCTGCGGGTCGATCGGGAGCCGTTGTCTACTGAACGTCCGGGCCCCACCCTGGTCGCACCTTCCGCCGGGGCCCTCCCCTGGCGGCCGAGGCGCGGGCGGCGTTCGGCTGACGCGCGGGGCGCGATCCGGTCGGACGTCCTGTGGTGGACGCGGAGAACCTACCCGCCCCCGACGGGCGGCTGTCAATAGCCGCCCGACCTGCGGTTGCTTCCCGAAAGGCCAGGTCGGAGGGGAAGAGCGCAGGTCGGGGAGAAGCGTGCGGAGCGGTGTCCGGCGGGGAGGAGCCCCTCCGTCACACGTCCGGCTGTACGAACACCGTCCGTCCGTGCACCACCGTGCGCAGGCAGACGGGGAGGTCGGTGCCGGGCGTCAGGTCGGGCAGGCCGGGCGTGCCGGAGCGCGGGTCGGTGGACCAGCGGGCGACCCGGTCGTCGGGCGCCTGGACGACGAGCTCCTCGGTGCGCCAGACCGCGTAGTCGGCGGGGGCGCCGGGGACGAGCGTCCCGGCGTCGTCGCGGCCGACGGCCCGCCAGCCGCCCCGGGTGTGGGCGGTGAAGGCGGCGCGGGCGGAGATCCGGTGCCCGGGGGTGCGGTGGAAGGCGGCGGCCCGGACGGTGCCCCAGGGGTCGAGCGGGGTGACGGGGCTGTCGGAGCCGAAGGCCAGCGGCACGCCGGCGCGCAGCAGGGCCGCGTACGGGTTGAGGGTGCGGGCCCGGTCGGCGCCGAGCCGGTCGGCGTACATGCCCTCCTCGCCGCCCCAGAGCGCGTCGAAGGCGGGCTGGACGGAGGCGGTGAGGCCCAGCTCCGCGAAGGCGGCGATCGTCTCGGGGGTGAGCATCTCGACGTGCTCGACCCGGTGCCGGGCGGCCCGGATCCGGGCGAGGCCCAGCTTCTCGGCGGCGGCCGCGAAGCCCTCGACGACCGCGGTGACGGCGGCGTCCCCGATGGCGTGGAAGCCGGCCTGGAGCCCCGCCTCGGTGCAGGCGACGACGTGGAGGGCGACGGCGGTCGCGTCCAGGTGGGCGGCGCCGGTGTGGCCGGTGTCGGCGTGGTCGGCGTACGGCTCGTGGAGGCAGGCTGTGTGGGAGCCGAGGGAGCCGTCGGCGAAGAGGTCGCCGGCGGCGCCGAGCGCGCCGAGGTCCCGCGCCCGCTCCACGTCGAGGTCGGCCCAGTAGCCGACGATCCGGGGCCCGGCCTCCTCGCGCGCGAGGTCGAGCAGTCCGGTGAAGTCCTCCTCGGAGGAGATCCGCGGGCCGCCGCACTCGTGCAGGGTGCCGATGCCGAGGGAGGCGGCCCGGGCGCGGGCGGCGCGCTGCGCCTCGGTGCGCTGGCGGGCGGACACGGCGCCGAAGGCGGCGGCGCGCACGGCGTGGTGGGCGTCGCCCGTGAGCGGCCGCAGGCCGTCGTGGAAGCCGTCCAGGTCCCGGACGCCGGGCACCAGGTCGAGCATGGCGGTGGTGACGACGGCCGAGTGGACGTCGATCCGCGTCAGGTAGAGCGGGCGGCCGCCGGTGAGCCCGTCGAGCTCCTCGCGGGTGGGCGGGCGGCGCTCGGGCCAGCGGGAGGCGTCCCAGCCGTGGCCGATGAGGACCCGGTCCTCGGGGCGGGCGGCGGCGTGGGCCCGGATCCGGTCCGCCGCCTCGGCGAGCGAGGCGGCGGAGGAGAGGTCCAGGCCGGTGAGGGCGAATCCGGTGGCGGTGGTGTGCACGTGCGCGTCGACGAACGCCGGGGTGACGAGCGCGCCCTCCAGGTCGACCACCTCGTCCACGCCGGACGCGAAGGCGTCGGCCGCGCCCTCCGACCCCACCCAGGCGACGTGCCCGCGCTCCACCACCATGGCGGTGGCGAAGGGGTCGGCGGGGCTGTGGACTTCTCCACCGCGCAGCAGCACGGTGCGGTGTTCGCCGGGAGACGCGGCAGGCGTGGACTCACTCATGCCACCAGGCTAGGACCTGGGGGGACCCGGTTTGTCCGGCAGGTCCCCCGGTGGGTCTCCACGGCTCCGCCGATGGGTGCCGGCGGGTCAGACGCGCGGGGGCCGGGCCTCGTACGGGGTGGACAGGACGACCGTCGTACGGCTGGACACGCCGGCCTGGGAGCGGATGCGGCTGAGCAGGTGCTCCAGCTCCAGCGGGGTGGCGACCCGGACCTTGAGGATGTAGTTCTCCTCGCCCGCGACGCTGTGGCAGGCCTCGATCTCGGGGATGTCGGCGAGCCGGTCGGGGGTGTCGTCGGGGGCGCTGGGGTCGAAGGGTTTGACCGAGATGAAGGCGGTCAGCGGCAGGCCCACGGCCTCCGGGTCGACGACGGCGGCATAGCCGCGGATGACACCGCGCTGCTCCAGACGGCGGACGCGCTGATGCACGGCCGACGTGGACAGGCCGGTGGCCTTGCCCAGGTCGGTGTAGCTCATGCGCCCGTCCTTGACGAGCAAATCCACGATCTGACGATCCAGCTCCTCCATGCGGTGACCCTAGTGCTCCGGAGAGGCCGGGGCACAGCCCGGGGCGACCTCTTATGGGGCGCTATGCGCCGTCACGAGGCACCTGCGACGGGCATGTGACGAACGCCACAGGTTTGCGCCCGGCTCGGGACGCCGCCTCACGGTTATGCGGAGTTCCGCATGGGAAGTGGTTGCTGTGGTCGAAGGCCGCACAGATCCGGCCGACCCACCCGAGGGGGAGATTCTCCATGCAGGAGCCTGTTGATTCGGTCGACACGTCCGACGAGCTCGACGCGTACGACACCTTTGAGATGTTCCGGGTCGTCTGCCCGGAGTGCGTGCAGCCCATCGCACTGCTCGCGGACGAGGACGTGCTGCCGGAGCACGCGCTCTGCCCCACGCCGTGGAACCCCTTCGTCCTCACGGTGTGCCCGGGCACGGGTCTCGCGGCCTCCGCGGCGCGCCCGGCCGACGACACCCTGGAGGTCCAGGAGCAGGACACCGCGCTGCTCCTGACGCTGCCCCGGGGACTCGACTGGCGCACGCAGCCCTTCTCGCACGTCGGCGGCCCGGGCTCGCGCCCGATCCGGGTGCCGCAGATGCGCCGCGCGGCCTGAGGCCGCGCGGCACCGGACGTCCTTCCCGTGCCGCGCCGTGGCGCGGTACGGGAAACCCGGCCGTCGGACGGTGTGTCGCCTCCGGCCGGGTACCGGGCGAACTGCCGCTCGAATCCGCCCGGCGGTGACCCCGGACCACCGGAGCGCGTTGGTCCGGGCATGACCACGCTGCACACGACTCCCAGCGGTTACGGTCGGCACCGGCAGGCCGAGCCGCGCATTGAAGAATCGGTTCCTCAATCGGCCGCGGCACCGGCGACCACAGCCGTGTCCGCCCCCGTTCCCCTGCCCGTACCGGCACAGGCGCAGCCCGAGGCGGAGGCGGGTGCCCGGACGGAGACGCAGGTCCGGCCCCCGGCGCAGGCCCCGGTCCAGTCGCGCGTCCGGCCCGAAGTCCGGGCCGAGCTCCAGGCCCCGTCGCGCGTCCAGCCCCAGGCCCGCGTACGGTCCCAGGCCCAGCCCCCGGCTCCGGTCCCGGTCCCGGCCCCGGTCGGGCCTCCTCTTCCGGCCGGTCCGCCGGTCACGATCACCACCCCCGTTCCGGTCGACGCCCCGGTCCCGCTCGCCGCCCAGGCCCCGGTCCCCGTCGCCCTTCCCGCCCCCGCTCCCGTCCCGGCGCACCCGCCCATCTACCAGGACGTGCTCTCCCTCTGGGCGAGCCAGGGCCGCACCCTGCCCGGCCACCGCGACCAGGAGTGGGCCCGGCTCGCCGCGGGGCCCGTCTGGGCGGACCGGACCGTCCGCGTCAGCGGGACTCTGGTCCGACCAGGTGACGGGCGATGACCACCCGCTGGATCTGATTGGTCCCCTCGACGATCTGGAGCATCTTGGCCTCGCGCAGATAGCGCTCCACCGGGAAGTCCGCCGTGTAGCCGTACCCGCCGAGCACCTGCACCGCGTCCGTCGTGACCCGCATCGCCGCGTCCGTGCAGAAGAGCTTGGCCATCGCCGCGCACCGCCCGAAGGGCCGCCCCTCGTCCCGTAGCCGCGCCGCCTCCAGGTACAGCGCCCGGCCCGCCTCGACCTGGGTCGCCATGTCGGCGAGGAGGAAGCGGAGCCCCTGGAAGTCGGCGATCGGACGGCCGAACTGGCGGCGCTCCCCGGCGTACCCGACGGCCTCGTCCAGGGCGGCCTGCGCGAGCCCCACGGCGCAGGCGGCGATGCCGAGCCGCCCCGAGTCCAGGGCGTCGAGCGCGATCGCGAAGCCCTGCCCCTCCCCGCCGAGCCGCCGCGCGTCGGGGACCCGTACGCCGTCGAAGCGCAGTTGCGCGGTGGGCGAGCCGCTCATGCCCATCTTCCGCTCGGGCGGGTCCGCGTCCAGGCCCGGCGCGTCCCCGGGGACCAGGAAGGCCGTGACGCCGCGTGCGCCCGGGCCGCCGGTGCGGGCCATGACCGTATGGAAGTCGGCGATCCCGCCGTGCGTGATCCACGCCTTGGTGCCGTCGATCGTCCACCCGTCGCCCTCGCGGACGGCCCGGGTCCGCAGCGCCGCCGCGTCCGAACCGGCGGAGGGTTCGGAGAGGCAGTACGCGCCGAGGAGACCGCCGCCCAGCATGGCGGGCAGGTGCGCGGCCCGCTGCTCCTCGGTGCCGAAGCCGGCGAGCGCGTGACAGGAGAGGGTGTGGACGCTGACGCCGAGGCCGACGGTGAGCCGGGCCGCGGCGAGCTCCTCCAGGACCTGGAGGTACACCTCGTACGGCTGGCCTCCCCCGCCGTGCGCGGGGTCGTAGGGCAGCCCGAGGAGACCGGAGCGGGAGAGCAGGACGAACAGCTCGCGGGGGAAGCGCCCGGCGGCCTCCTCGGCCGCGGCGGACGGGACGATCTCTCGCCGGGCGACGTCGCGCACCAGGGCGAGCAGTTCACGGGCCTCGTCGGTGGGCAGTCGGCGCTCCACGCCGTCCGCGGGGGTGTCGGGCACGGCCGGACGCTCCTCCCTGCCGGGCGCGGGCGGGTCGCACGCGGGATGCCGGGGTCGCGGGGAGTATGCCCGCCCGGCGGCCCCGGATCACACGGCCGCCGGGGTGAAGAGGGTGGAGAAGGGGGACGTCACATGAGGCCGGCCCGGGTGACGAGCACGGCGAGCAGCACGACCAGGGTCCAGCCCAGGACGTGCTCAAGGAGCTTGGGGCCGTCGTCGTCCCGGGGACCGCCGGTGCGGGCGCGGACGAGGGCGGGGCTGTGGGTGGTGGAGGTCATGGCGACCACCATGCGCCACGGGGGCGGCCCGGGGGTAGAGACGTCCGTCACGTCCCCCCGGACCGCACCGCCGCGTCAGAGGACGCCGAGGGCCGCGAGGGCCTTGTGCCGGGCGGCCGAGAGGCGGTCGGGGAAGTAGAGGTAGCAGACCCCTCCTGTGCCGGACGCCACTTTTCCGCTCGCGTTGTACCGCTTGGTGCGGAGCCAGATGTTCTCCCACTCGCGCCGCCGGTAGACCCGGCGGACGGCCTCGTTGCCGGGCGAGGCGGGGTCGTTGGCGACGACGTCGCCGTCCGGGGTGAAGCCGACGACGGTCATCAGGTGGCCCGAGGTGCCGTACCCGGCGCCGGTCAGCTCCTCCTCGAGGAAGGACTGCGAGGTGATGACCGGGATGCCGGCCCGGACCAGGCCCTCCAGCTCGGTGAGCGAGCGCAGCCGGGTGACCACGGCGTTCATGCCGGGGTAGGTGGCGGCGTAGGCGGCGTTGAAGGGCCAGTTGCCGCAGCCCTCGTACTGGTTGTCGTAGGTGAAGCGGGCCGCGTGGCAGACCTGGGGGTCGGCGAAGGCCGGGTCCACCCAGGCCAGGTCCTCCGCCGAGGGCCGGCGCCCCCAGTACTCGACGACCATCTGGGAGGAGGTCGGACTGCACCAGGCCTCGCCGCCGTTGTCGTACTCGGGGTACTGCCCGACGTGGGTGTTCTGCGAGTAGCGGGGCACGGCCAGCTCGCGGGCGGGGCCGGGCGCGGAGGCCGGGACGGTGAAGCGGTCCGGGACGTCCGAGGCCATGGCGCCGATCCGCCACACCGTGGGGGTGAGGCCGCTGCCCGGTGCGCGGTACAGGGTCAGGCGCAGCCGGTACGCGCGCAGCCGCAGTCCGCTCGCCGGGTCGTCGATCGCGAAGGTGTCGGTCCAGACGCTGCTCCTGCCGTCGGTCTGGTCGTCGACCGAGGTGCGCCGGATGTCCTGCTCCCCGTCGCCGGAGGTCCAGCGGCCCAGGACGTACCAGGGCGTGGCCGTGGAGTCGGAGTACGTGCCGGAGAGCTCGACCTGGATCCAGGTGCCGGGGGGCGTGCGGGCGTTCCAGGAGGCGATGACCTCGGTGGCGGGCACGGTGGAGGTGTGGACGGGCGAGGTCCAGCTCGCGTACTCCCAGGAGGAGGTCCGTCCGGTGTGCGGGTCGGTGTGGTCGGCGCGGCCGGCGGGCCGGGCGAGGACCAGGCCCGGCCGGTCGCCGGGGACCGCCTTCGTGCCGTCGGCGGTGCCGCGGCGCCAGTCCGTGTACGAGGACCAGAAGCGGTTGTCGACGACGCCGGCCGCGGGGGCGTGCCCCCGGCGGACGGCGCCGGGGGCGCCGGAGGCGACGGCGGGAACGGCGGTGGCGGCCGTTCCCGCGGCGGCCGCGAGCGCCGCGGCGAGGAGGGTTCTGCGCGGGGTGGAGCTGGTCATGGGCGGTGACCCCCAGTCGAGAACGGTGGGCGCACGGACACGTGCCGGGGTACGGACGTGCCGGGGTGCGGGTGGGGCGGGATGCGGGTGGGGCCGGGTGCGGATAGGGCCGGATGCGGATGGGGCCGGATGCGGATGGGGCGGGATGCGGGTGTGCCGTCGTACGGACGGGGCGCCCTACGGACGTGTCGGAGTGCGGATCTGTCGGCGTACGGGGTTGTCGGCGTACGGGACGGTCGGTGCGAGGACGTGTCGGCGTGCGGGCGTGCGGGGCTCCGGACCGTCGTCCGTCGCCCGGTGTCCGCGCGCCCCGGACCACGGGCGTGCGGGCGGGTCGCGCGGGCCCACTATCCCGGCTTCCGGCGGGCCTCCGCCAGCACTTCGCCCCGCGTCGCCGCACCAATATTGGTCTCGTCCACTGACGGCGGCACCTCCCTGACCTGGGGAGGTCGCCGCTCCCCTACCCTGGGCCCATGGACGACCTCGACCGCGCGGCGCACGCGCTGCTCCGGCTGCCGCCCTCCTGCGGGCCGGTCCGGCTGGTCGCGGTCGACGGCCACGCGGGCTCCGGCAAGTCCACCCTCGCGGCCCGCCTCTCCACCGCCCTCGGCGACGCCCCCGTCCTCCACCTCGACGACCTCGCCACCCACGACGAGCTCTTCGCGTGGACCGGTCGGCTGCGGGAGCAGGTCCTGGAGCCCCTCGCGCGGGGCGCGGCCGCGTCCTACCGTCCGTACGACTGGCGGCTGCGGCGCTTCGGGGAGCCGCGCGCGCTGCCCCCGGCGCCGGTGGTCCTCGTCGAGGGCGTCGGCGCGGGCCGGCGGGCGGTGCGGCCCTTCCTGGCGCGCCTGCTGTGGATGGAGCGGGGTGCGGAGGAGTCCTGGGAGCGGGGCCGGCGCCGGGACGGCCCGGAGCAGGCGGCGTTCTGGGACGGCTGGACCGTGGCGGAGACTCGCCATTTCTCCGGGGACCCCTCCCGGCCCTTCGCCGACACCCTGGTACGGGAGTGCCGTGAGGGGTACGAGTGGCTTCCCGGGCCCCGCGTGACAGCGGGCGCGGACCAGATCATCACCCACCGTGACGGGTTTCTGTCCGTGAACTGAGGGCCTCCGGCTCCGCTTGCGCAAGTGCCCCAACTCCGCTTGACCCCAGGGGCGTACAGGTCTTACGTTCTGAATGTGCGGCTTTTCGGAGCCGCCGCGGACGCGAAGCCCCCGGTTGTTCCCCCGTGATCGGGGGCTTCGTTCTGCCCCAGAAAGCCCCCTCCGGGGCCCTTCGCGCTCCCTGACGCTCACCCAGGGTCACCGCTTCCGGATCATGCGCTTCTCCTTAAGCGCCCACCCCCTGCGCAGGTACGATGCCCGCAGGTGCGGTCAAATCCCGTCCATGCGATGACGGTTGTGGGGGACCCGATGGACATCGGCACACAGGGCTCGCAGCCCCCGGCCGAGCTCGCCTGGCTGCGCGGAGTCGACGCCTACACGATGGGCGCGTATCCGCAGGCGGAGGACGAGTTCCGGGCGGCGGTACGGATCGATCCCGGGATGGCGGACGCCTGGCTCGGGCTGCACGCGCTCCGGGTCGACACCACGACCGCGCTGCTGCGCATGTACCGCCACCGCGAGCGCTTCGGCGAGCAGCGGACCCGCTACCGGCGGACCCTGAACTCCTGGTACTGGCTCGGCTGGTGGGTGCAGCCGGTCCTGGAGAGCCCGCGCGACCTGCTGCTCGCGCACGCCTCCCACTGGCTCGACGGGCGCCACGTGCCCGAGCTCGACCGGGCCCTCGCGGGGCTCCCCCCGGTCGACACCGATCCCCAGGTGCGCTTCCTGCACGCCTGCCGGGCCTATCTCGTCAAGGACTGGGAGCAGCTCGTCCGGCTCACCGAGCCCCTCGTCGACGACCCGCTGCTCGGCATCGAGGCCGGGCTCTTCGGCGGCATGGCCCGGGTGCGCCTGGAGATGTACGGCCAGGCCGAACCGCTCCTCTCGGCCTCCCTGATGCGCTGCCGCAGCGAGCAGCCGCAGCGCAAGGAGCTGCGGTACTGGCTGGCCCGCGCCCACGAGGGCACCGGGCGCAGCGCCGCCGCGCTGCCGCTCTACCGGGCCGTGCACCGGATCGACCCGGCGTTCATGGACACGGCGGCGCGGCTCGCGGCGATCACCGCGTACGACGGCTTCGACGGCTTCGAGGGGTACGAGGGTTACGACGGCCCGGAGGATCCGGCCGGGCTCGCGACGGTCGCCCTGGGCACGGTCGGCGGCGGTCTCGGCCAGGACGCGGTGGACACCGTGCCGGGCACCGAGCCCGACGGCGGCGGGCTCGGCGACGGCCTGCGGCTCGCGCCCGATCCGGTGCCGCCGGCCGCGCCCCCGGAGGTCGTACGGCGGAAGGCCAGGGTCCCCCGGCAGCCGGAGCCGCCGCGCTTCCCGGCCGGACCCACCGATCCGGCCCTGCTCGCGGAGGCGCTCGCCGAGCTGGAGGGCATGGTCGGCCTCGAACCGGTGAAGCGCCAGGTCAAGGCGCTCTCGGCGCAGCTGGAGATGGCGCGGCTCCGGGCCGACCAGGGGCTTCCGGTCCAGCCGCCGAAGCGGCACTTCGTCTTCTCCGGCCCCTCGGGCACCGGGAAGACCACGGTCGCCCGGATCCTGGGCCGGGTCTTCTACGCCCTCGGGCTGCTCGGCGGCGACCACCTCGTGGAGGCCCAGCGGGCCGATCTGGTCGGCGAGTTCCTGGGCCAGACGGCGGTCAAGGCCAACGAGCTGATCGACTCGGCGGTCGGCGGGGTGCTCTTCGTGGACGAGGCCTACGCGCTCTCCAACACCGGCTACAGCAAGGGCGACGCGTACGGCGACGAGGCGCTCCAGGTGCTCCTGAAGCGGGCCGAGGACAACCGCGACCACCTGGTGGTCATCCTGGCCGGCTACCCCGAGGGCATGGACCGGCTGCTCTCCACCAACCCCGGCCTGTCCTCCCGGTTCACCACCCGGGTGGACTTCCCCTCGTACCGGCCGCTCGAACTCACCGCCATCGGCGAGGTCCTCGCGGCGGCCGACGGGGACGGCTGGGACGACGAGGCCCGCGACGAGCTGCGCTCGATCAGCGGGCACGTCGTCGAGCAGGGCTGGATCGACGAGCTGGGCAACGGACGCTTCCTGCGCACCCTGTACGAGAAGTCCTGCGCCTACCGGGACCTGCGGCTCTCCGGCTATCCGGGCAGCCCGACCCGGGAGGACCTCGCCACCCTCAGGCTCGCGGACCTCATGCAGGCGTACGGCGAGGTGCTGTCGGGCCGCGGTCCGGTCGACCGCGGCCCGCAGCAGGACCCGCCGGGGTACTGACCCGGTGCCCTAGCTCCGCACGGGAGCCGGGGCGGGGGCCGTGACCGGGATCGTGACCGTGGCGGTCCGGGGGCGCACCCGGTGGGCGGGGTCGCGGACCTCGCCCACCAGCATCTCCAGGACGTCCTCCAGGGCGACGAGTCCGAGGACCCGGCCCGAGCCGTCCGCGACCTGCGCCAGATGGGTCGCGGCGCGGCGCATCACGGTGAGGGCGTCGTCGAGCGGGAGCTCCGCCCGGAGCGTCGCCATCGGGCGCCACAGCCGCTGCGGCACCGCCCGCTCCCGCTCCTCCAGGTCGAGGACGTCCTTCACGTGCACGAAGCCCGTGAAGGCGGCGCCCGTCTCGGCGCGGACCGGGAAGCGCGAGTACCCGGTCCGTACGGTCAGCTCCTCGATCTCGCGCGGGGTGACGGACGGCGGGACCGTGACCAGGGAGGCGGAGGTGATGAGGACGTCGGTCACCGGGCGGGAGCCCAGTTCGAGGGCGTCCTCCAGACGCTCCTGCTCGGCCGGGTCGAGCAGACCGGCCTGTCCGGCGTCCTCCACCAGACGGCCCAGCTGGGCGCTGGTGAAGACGGCCTCCACCTCGTCCTTCGGCTCGACCTTGAACGCCCGCAGGACCAGCCGGGCGCAGGCGCCCAGGGCGGTCGTCACGGGGCGGCAGAGCCGGGCGAAGCCGACGAGGGCCGGGGCCAGCCACAGCGCGGTCCGTTCGGGCGCGGCCATCGCCAGGTTCTTCGGGACCATCTCGCCGATGACGAGGTGGAGGAAGACGACGGCGGCGAGGGCGATGGCGTAGCCGAGCGGGTGGATCAGTCCCTCGGGGACCCCGACCACGTGGAAGACGGGTTCGAGGAGCCGGGCGACGGTCGGCTCGGCGACGGCGCCGAGCGTCAGCGAGCAGACCGTGATGCCGAACTGGGCGGCCGCCATCATCCGCGGCAGGTTCTCCAGGCCGTACAGGACCTGCTTGGCCCGGGCTCCGCCGAGCGGTTCGATCTGGCTGCGCCGGACGGAGACGAGCGCGAACTCGGCTCCGACGAAGAAGCCGTTGGCGAGGACCAGGAGGAGCGCGAGGAGGAGTGGGAGGGTGCTCATCGGGCGCCCTCCGCGACCAGCGGACCGGCGGCGGACGCCGCGACCGGGACCGGGACCGGATTCGGGTCCGGATTCAGGGCCGGGGCCGCGGCCGGGGACGGGTCCGGGGTCGTCCGGACGATCCGGACGCTCTCGGCACGGTAGCGGTCGACCCGGCGGACCGAGAGCTGCCAGCCGGGCAGTTCGACCCGGTCCCCGGCTGCGGGGATGCGGCCGAGGAGGTCGGCGACGAGCCCGGCGACGGTCTCGTACGGCCCGTCGGGCACGTCGAGGCCCACCCGGCGCAGGGCGTGGACCCGGCAGGAGCCGTCGGCCTCCCAGGCGGGACGTCCGTCCTCGGCGGGGGCGGCGACCGGCTCGGGCCGTCCGTCGGCCGCGGTGTCGTGCTCGTCGCGGACCTCGCCGACGAGTTCCTCGACGATGTCCTCCAGGGTGACGACGCCGGCGGTGCCGCCGTACTCGTCGACGACCACCGCGATCGGCTGTTCGCGGCGCAGCCGTTCCAGGAGGGCCTGGGCGGGCAGCGACTCGGGGACGAGGAGCGGCGGGACCGCGATCCGGCCGACGGGGGTGCGCAGCCGGGCGTGCGGGGCGACGGCGAGCGCGTCCTTGAGGTGGACCATGCCGACGACCTCGTCGATCCGGTCGCGGTAGACCGGGAAGCGCGAGAGGCCGGTGGCCCGGGTGAGGTTGAGGACGTCCGCCGCGGTGGCGTCCCACTGGAGGGCGTTGACCTTCACGCGCGGGGTCATGACCTGCTCGGCGGTGAGGCCGCCGAGGGACAGGGTCCGTACGAAGAGGTCGGCGGTGTCCTGTTCGAGGGTGCCGGCCAGGGCCGAGTGCCGGGCCAGGGAGACCAGCTCGCCGGGGGTGCGGACCGAGTCCAGCTCCTCGGTGGGCTCGACGCCCAGGAGCCGGACGAGCCGGTTGGCGACCCGGTTGAGCAGGGCGATCACCGGCCGGAAGAGGGCGGAGAAGCGGCGCTGCGGGGTGGCGACGAAACGGGCCACCTGGAGCGGCCGGGAGACCGCCCAGTTCTTCGGCACCAGCTCGCCGACCACCATCTGGACGGCGGAGGCGAGCAGCATCCCGATCACCACCGACACCCCGGAGACGGCCCCCGTGGGCAGTCCGGTCGCGGTGAGCGGCCCGTGCAGCAACCCGGCGAGCGCGGGCTCGGCGAGCATGCCGACGACGAGCGAGGTGAGGGTGATGCCGAGCTGGGTGCCGGAGAGCTGGAAGGACAGCTCGCGCAGCGCGGTGACGACGGTGCGGGCGCGCCGGTCGCCGGCGGCCGCGGCCCGCTCGGCCTCGGCGCGCTCGACGGTCACGAGACCGAACTCGGCGGCCACGAAGAAGCCGTTGGCGAGGATCAGGAGGAAGGCCGCGGCGAGCAGCAGAAGGGAGACGATCATGCCGCCGCCTCCTGGGAGGGGGCGGCGCGGGTATTACCGGACGATCCGTCCATTGCTGGAGGGAGTCACTCCTCGGGTAGAAGGGCGGCCTCGCGGGCCGCCGTGACGGCGGCCCTGCACACGCGAGGCGGTGGTGCGCTCGGCACCACCGCCTCCAGAGTAGTCACGCGGACGCCCCGAAGGGCAGGGGGTCGGCTCCGGATGGGGGACGGACCGGGGTTCTCCCCGACGGGCGGGAAGGAGTTCCCCCCGGCGCCCCTTCCGGTGGAGCCCCCGGGGGGTCAGGCCCCCTCCGCGCCCGTTCCCCGGCTCTCGGTCAGGGCCCGCAGGGCGCGGGCGTCCCGGAGGGCCGCCTCCCTGGCGATGCCGGGCTGGATGCCGAGCACGGGCAGGCTGGTGCCGTCGCTCAGGTCCAGGAAGACCCACGGGTCGCCGGCACGGAGGTTGACGCGCAGGATCTCCGCCCAGGCGAGCCGGCGGCTCCGGGTGATGTTGACGACCGTGACGCCCTCGTCGTCGGCGACGACCTTGGGGCGGCTCAGCAGGACGAGGACCCCGAGGAAGAGCGCGGCGGTGAGGACGAAGCTGGCGCGCTCCCCCGGTCCGAGCCGCTCCAGCATCATCGCCACCAGGGTGACGGTGGCGAACATCGCGATCCCCACGGTCAGCAGGACGGCCCGGGTGCGGCCGGGCCGGAAGGTGACCGGGAGGGCGGGCGTCGTGGGCTCGGACATGGGGTTCCTCGGTGCCTGGTGGTGCGGGGTGGGACGTGCGGCGCCCGGCCGTCAGAGGCGGCAGGCGTGGATCGCGGTGGTGAGGATGGCGCGGGCGCCCAGCTCGTACAGGTCGTCCATGATCCGCTGCGCCTCCTTGGCGGGGACCATCGCGCGGACGGCGACCCAGCCCTCGTTGTGCAGCGGGGAGATGGTGGGCGACTCCAGGCCCGGGGTGAGGGCGACGGCCTGCTCCAGGTGCTCGGCGCGGCAGTCGTAGTCCATCATCACGTACGAACGGGCGACGAGGACGCCCTGGAGGCGGCGCAGGAACTGCTGGACCTGCGGGTGGTCGTCGGTGGCGCCCTGGCGGCGGACGACGACGGCCTCGGAGGTGAGGATCGGGTCGCCGATGACCTCCAGGCCGGCGTTGCGCAGGCTGGTGCCGGTCTCCACGACGTCCGCGATGACCTGGGCGACGCCGAGCTGGATCGCGGTCTCGACCGCCCCGTCCAGGTGCACGACGGAGGCGTCGATGCCCTGATCGGCCAGGTGCTTGGCGACGATGCCCTCGTAGGAGGTGGCGATCGTCATGCCGCCGAAGTCCTCGGGGCCGTTCGCGGTGCCCGGCCGGGTGGCGTACCGGAAGGTGGAGCGGCCGAAGTTCAGCGGGAGGATCTCCTCGGCGCTGGCGCCGGAGTCCAGGAGCAGGTCGCGGCCGGTGATGCCGATGTCCAGCTTCCCGGAGGCGACGTAGATCGCGATGTCCTTGGGACGTAGGTAGAAGAACTCGACCTCGTTGTCGGGGTCGATGACCACCAGTTCCTTGGACTCCTTGCGCTGGCGGTAGCCGGCCTCATGGAGCATGGCCGACGCAGGTCCGGAGAGGGAACCCTTGTTGGGGACGGCGATGCGCAGCATGGGGTGGGCTTCCTTTGCCTGGGGAGTCGGGTGTGGGGAACGGGCTGGTTCAGAGGTGGGCATAGACGTCGTCGAGCGAGATCCCGCGGGCGACCATCATCACCTGGACGTGGTACAGCAGCTGCGAGATCTCCTCGGCGGCGGCTTCCTTGCCCTCGTACTCGGCGGCCATCCAGACCTCGGCGGCCTCCTCGACGACCTTCTTGCCGATGGCATGGACGCCCTTGTCCACCAGTTCCGCGGTGCGGGAGGTGGCCGGGTCACCGTTCTCGGCCTTGAGCTTCAGCTCGGCGAAGAGCTCTTCGAAGGTTTTGTTCGCCATGATGGTCCTAAGAGTACGGGGTGCGCGTGCGCCACTCAGCGCCAGGGTTCGCTGACCGTGCGCAGTGTGGTGGCGGTGGCGACGGCGGCGGTGACGGCCTCGTGGCCCTTGTCCTCGGAGGAGCCTTCGAGGCCGGCCCGGTCGAGCGCCTGCTCCTCGTTGTCGACGGTGAGGACGCCGAATCCGACGGGTACGCCGGTGTCGATCGAGACCTGGGTGAGGCCGTGGGTGACGCCCTGGCACACGTACTCGAAGTGCGGCGTTCCGCCGCGGATGACGACGCCGAGCGCCACGATGGCATCGTAGCCGCGCCCGGCGAGGACCTTCGCCACGACCGGGAGTTCGAAGCTGCCGGGGACGCGGAGCAGGGTCGGCTCGTCGATGCCGAGCTCGCCCAGGGCGCGCAGGGCGCCGTCGACGAGGCCGTCCATGATCTTCTCGTGCCACTGGGCCGCGATGACCGCGACGCGGAGGTCGCCGCAGTTCTTCACGCTGAGGACGGGTGCGCCCTTGCCGCTCATGTTTCTCCTTGCCGATGGTGCCGCTGGTACGGGTGGTACCGGTGGATGCGTACGGGGTTACTGGTTGCCGCAGGTGGAGGCCGGGGAGCCGTCCAGCCAGGGCAGGTCGTGGCCCATCCGGTCCCGCTTGGTGCGCAGGTAGCGGAGGTTGTGCTCGCCGGCCTGGACCGGCATGGGCTCGCGGCCCTCGACGACGAGGCCGTACCGGGTGAGGGCGTCGATCTTGTCGGGGTTGTTGGTCATCAGGCGCAGGCCGCGGACGCCGAGGTCGGCGAGGATCTGCGCGCCGGCCGCGTAGTCGCGGGCGTCGGCGGGCAGCCCGAGCTCCAGGTTGGCGTCGAGGGTGTCGCGGCCGAGCTCCTGGAGCTCGTACGCGCGCAGCTTGGACAGCAGGCCGATGCCGCGGCCCTCGTGGCCGCGCAGGTAGACGACGACGCCCCGGCCGGCCTCGGTGATCCGGTCCATGGAGGCCTGGAGCTGGGGGCCGCAGTCGCAGCGCAGCGAGTGGAAGATGTCGCCGGTCAGGCACTCGGAGTGGACCCGGACCAGGACGTCCTCGCCGTCGCCGATCTCGCCGTGGACGAGGGCGACGTGCTCGACGCCGTCGACGGTGGAGCGGTAGCCGTACGCGGTGAAGTCGCCGTGCGCGGTGGGGAGCCGGACCTCGGCCTCGCGGCGGACGGTCGGCTCGGCGGAGCGGCGGTAGGCGATCAGGTCCTCGATGGAGATGATCGTGAGGCCGTGCTTGCGGGCGAAGGGGACGAGCTCGGGCAGGCGCAGCATGACGCCGTCCTCGCCGGCGATCTCGACGATGGCGCCGGCCGGGCGCAGGCCCGCGAGGCGGGCGAGGTCGACGGCCGCCTCGGTGTGGCCGTTGCGGGCGAGGACGCCGCCGGGCCTGGCGCGCAGCGGGAAGACGTGGCCGGGGCGGACGAAGTCGGAGGGCTCGTGGCGTCCGCCCGCCAGCATTCGCAGGGTGGTGGCGCGGTCGGCGGCGGAGATGCCGGTGGTGACGCCGTGGGCGGGGGACGCGTCGACGGAGACGGTGAAGGCCGTGCGCATCGACTCGGTGTTGTGCGCGACCATCTGCGGGAGTTCGAGGCGCTCCAGTTCCTCGTCCTCCATGGGGGCGCAGATCAGGCCGCGGCACTCGCTCATCATGAAGGCGACGATCTCAGGGGTGGCCTTCTCGGCGGCGATGACGAGGTCGCCCTCGTTCTCGCGGTCCTCGTCGTCGACGACGACGACGGGGCGGCCGGCGGCGATGTCCCGGATCGCCTGCTCGACGGGGTCGAGGGCGAGGTCGGCGGCGTCCCAGGAGGGGAGGGAACTCATGCGTGGGCTCCTTCCAGAGCGGGGGCGGTGCGGGAGCGGAGCCACCAGTCGCGCATGCCCCACAGGGCGAGCGCGCCGTAGATGACGTAGACGAAGCCGGAGAAGGCGTAGCCGTTGGCGAAGTTCAGCGGGACGCCGACCAGGTCGACGAGCAGCCAGGCGAACCAGAACTCGACCATGCCCCGGGCCTGGGCGTACATGGCGACGACGGTGCCGACGAAGATGTAGGCGTCGGGCCAGGGGTCCCAGGACAGCTTCGGGAAGGCCTCGAAGAAAAGGGCCACGGCGACGGTGCCGGCGGCGGCCGCGGCGATCATGGCGCCGCGCTCGCGCCAGGTGGCGAAGCGCACGGTGATGTGGCCGTCCGCCCCCTGGCCCTTGCCGCGCTGCCACTGCCACCAGCCGTAGATCGCCACGAGCACGACGACGGCCTGCTTGCCCGCGCTGCCGGCGAGGTGGCCGTAGAAGGCCGCGAAGAGGATGAGGCCGGCGAGGAACTGCACGGGCCAGGTCCAGACGGAGCGGCGCCAGCCGAGCGCGAGGGCGGCGAGGCCGAAGAGGTTGCCGACCATGTCGGACCAGATGATGCGCTGGCCGAGGAGGGTGAACGCCTCGGAGTCGAGCCAGTTCACTTGACGTTCTCCCGTGCGTTCGGGCCGAGCAGCCGCTCGACGTACTTGGCGATGACGTCCACTTCCAGGTTGACCGGGTCGCCGCTCTTCTTGATGCCGAGCGTGGTCAGGTCGAGGGTGGTGGGGATGAGGCTGATGGTGAACCAGTCGTCGCCGACCTCGACGACGGTGAGGCTGACGCCGTCGACCGTGATCGAGCCCTTCTCGACGACGTAGCGGGCGAGGGGGGCGGGGAGGCCGACCTTGACCAGTTCCCAGTGCTCGGACGGGGTGCGCTCCAGGACGGTGCCGGTGCCGTCGACGTGGCCCTGGACGATGTGGCCGCCGAGGCGGCCGCCGACGGCCATGGGCCGTTCCAGGTTGACGCGGGAGCCGACGCCGAGGGCGCCGAGGCCGGACCGCTTGAGGGTCTCGGCCATGACGTCGGCGGTGAACTCGCCGTCGCCGTGCTCGACGACCGTGAGACAGACACCGTTGACGGCGATGGAGTCGCCGTGCTGGGCGCCTTCCGTGACCAGGGGGCCGCGCAGTCGGAAGCGGGAGGCGTCCTCCAGCTGCTCGACGGCGACGACCTCGCCCAGTTCTTCGACGATTCCGGTGAACACGGTCAGGCTCCCTTGGGGGTGGCGGTGATGCGGAGGTCGGGGCCGATGCGGACGGTCTCGGTGATGTCGAGCCGCAACGCTTCGGCGATGGTGCCGATTCCCGCCCCGGTGAGGGCCTGCGGGCCGTCGCCGAGGAGGACCGGGGCGAGGTAGCCGACGACCTGGTCGACGGCGCCCGCGGCGACGAAGGAGCCCGCGAGGGTGGGGCCGCCTTCGAGGAGGACCGAGCGCACGCCCCGGGCGTGGAGCCGGTCGAGCAGGTCGTGGACGCCGATCCGGCCGTCGCGCAGGGGCAGCCGGAGCGTCTCGGCGCCGGGCAGGTGCCGGGTGTCGGCGTCCTCGCCGACGACGACCAGGGTGGGCGCGGCGTCGTCGAGGACGCGGGCGGTCGGCGGGATCGTGGCGCGGGTGTCGAGGACGACCCGCAGCGGCTGGGTCGCGCCCTCGATCCCCCGGACGGCGAGGTGCGGGTCGTCGGCGCGCAGGGTGCCGCCGCCGGCCAGGACCGCGTCGGACTCGGCGCGCAGCCGGTGGACGTCGGCGCGGGCCTCGGGGGAGGTGATCCAGCGGGAGGTGCCGTCGGCGGCGGCGGTCCGGCCGTCGAGGGTGGCGGCGTACTTCCAGCGGACGAAGGGGCGGCCGCGGCGGACGGAGGTGAGCCAGGCGATGTTGACGGCCTCGGCCTCGGCCTCCAGGAGTCCCTTCTCGACCTCGACGCCGGCCGCGCGCAGGGTGTCGGCACCGCCGGTGGCCTGCGGGTTCGGGTCGCCGACCGCGTAGACGACGCGGCTGATCCCGGCCTCGGCCAGGGCCTGGGAGCAGGGTCCGGTGCGGCCGGTGTGGTCGCAGGGTTCGAGGGTGACGTAGGCGGTGCCGCCGCGGGCGAGGACGCCGGCCTCGCGCAGGGCGTGGACCTCGGCGTGCGGGCCGCCGGCGCGCTGGTGGTAGCCCTCTCCGACCCGGTGTCCGGAGGCGTCGGTGATGACGCAGCCGACGACGGGGTTGGGGCTGGTGGCGCCGAGCGCGCGGGCGGCGAGCCCGACGGCGCGTCGCATGGCGGTGGTGTCGGCCTGCCGGTCCACCGGGTCCTCCTGCCTCTTCGGGCACGGACTCCGGGGCCTGTCTGGACGACAGAAGAGCGGGAAGGACGCCTCGCGCAGGGTGCGCCGGGGCCGAGGGTCCGGGCCCGCCGGAAGACGGCGGACAGCGGACGTACGGCCGGCACACCCCTCGAAAGGGGTTCGCCCGCCGCGCACTGCCTCCCATCCGGACTTTCACCGTCGGTCCAGGAATCTCACCTGGTCAACCGGCCGCTGGCTGCGGACGGGTCGCGGACTATACCGCCGGTTCGGAATTACACCGACCCCGGAGTGCGCTGCTGCTGATACAGGGCCAGTGTGCCACGGCCGGTGAACGGCGGTGCGGCCACGGCCCTGTGGGCTGGCTCACAGGATCCCACATTCACCTTCTTTGGTCCAGACCTATTGACGCACTGGTCTAGTCCTCTTAATCTCCGTGTCACCTCCGAGGTAACGGTCCGTCGGGGTGCGCACGCCACGGACCCAACACGACCCACCCCCTTGTTCGTTGTGTTCCATCACCTCCCCAGGAGGAACCGATCGTGTTGTCCCCCACGACGAAGAGAGCCTCGCTGCTCGCGTCCGGCGCGGCCGTCGCCGGGCTGCTGCTCAGCTCGCTCTCCGGCGGCGTCTCGTACGCGGCCGACAACGAGTCCTGTCGCCCCGACGGCCTCTACAAGACGCCCGGCGTCGACGTTCCGTACTGCTCGGTCTACGACGCCGAGGGCCGCGAGAAGATGGGCGCGGACCACCAGCGCCGGGTCATCGGCTACTTCACCGGCTGGCGCACCGGCAAGAACGGCCAGGACGCCTACCTCGCCGACGACATCCCGTGGGACAAGATCACCCACATCAACTACGCCTTCGCGCACGTGGACGCGGGCAACAAGGTGTCCGTGGGCACCGACGGTCCGAACAACGCGGCGACCGGCATGACCTGGCCCGGCGTCGCGGGCGCCGAGATGGACCCGGCGCTCCCCTACAAGGGCCACTTCAACCAGCTCAACAAGTTCAAGAAGCAGCACCCGGACGTCAAGACGCTCATCTCCGTGGGCGGCTGGGCCGAGACCGGCGGCTACTTCGACGACAGCGGCAAGCGGGTCGGCTCCGGCGGCTTCTACACGATGGCCACCAACGCGGACGGCTCCGTGAACCAGGCGGGCATCAACACCTTCGCCGACTCCGCCGTGGCGTTCATCAAGAAGTACGGCTTCAACGGCGTCGACATCGACTACGAGTACCCGACGTCGATGAAGGACGCCGGGCACCCGGCCGACTTCCCGATCTCCAACGCGCGCCGCGCGGGCCTCAACAAGGGCTACGCGGCCCTGATGAAGACCCTGCGCGAGAAGCTGGACCGGGCCGGCGCCACCGACGGCAAGCACTACCTGCTGACCGTCGCCGCCCCCTCCTCCGGCTACCTGCTGCGCGGCATGGAGACCTTCCAGGTCCAGAAGTACCTGGACTACGTCAACATCATGTCGTACGACCTGCACGGCGCCTGGAACGAGTACGTCGGCCCGAACGCCTCCCTCTTCGACGACGGCAAGGACGCCGAGCTGGCCTCCGCCAACGTCTACGGCAGCGCGCAGTACGGCGGCATCGGCTACCTGAACACCGACTGGGCGTACCACTACTTCCGCGGCTCCATGCCGGCCGGCCGCATCAACATCGGCCTGCCGTACTACACCCGCGGCCACAAGAACGTGCAGGGCGGCACGGACGGACTGTGGGGCAAGGCCGCCGCGACCTCCTGCCCGGCGGGCTCCGGCCTGACCAAGTGCGGTGACGGCGCCGTCGGCATCGACAACCTCTGGCACGACAAGGACGACAACGGCGTCGAGTCCCCCGCGGGCTCCAACCCGATGTGGCACGCCAAGAACCTGGAGAAGGGGATCGTCGGCGACTACGTCACCCAGTACGGCTTCCCCGCGAACACCCAGCTGACCGGCACCTACGCCCGCAAGTACGACTCGGCCCTGGTCGCGCCGTGGCTGTGGAACGCGCAGAAGAAGGTCTTCCTCTCCACCGAGGACGAGCAGTCGGTGGCCAAGAAGGCGGACTACGTGGTCGACCGCGGCATCGGCGGCACCATGGTCTGGGAGATGGCCGGCGACTACGGCTGGAACGCGGCCAAGGGCCAGTACGAGGCGGGCTCCACCCTCACCTCGCTGATGTACGACAAGTTCAAGACGGCCGCCCCGTACGGCGCGAAGAAGTCCAACAAGGCGCTGCCCACGCAGGCCGTCGACATCGCGGTGGACTTCACCGAGTTCAAGCTGGGCGACTCCAACTACCCGATCACGCCCAAGCTGAAGATCACCAACAACACCGCGGCCACGCTGCCCGGCGGCACGGAGTTCCAGTTCGACTACTCCACCGCGGCCCCGGCCAACGCCTCCGACCAGTCGGGCTTCGGCACCAAGGTGATCAGCAGCGACCACACCGGCGGCAACGTCGGCGGTCTGAAGGGCGACTTCCACCGCGTCTCCCTGAAGCTCCCGGCCTGGCAGACGCTGGCCCCGGGCGCGACGGTCGACCTGTCCTTCAACTACTACCTGCCGGTGTCCACCCCCTCCAACTGGACGGTGAACATCAACGGCACGGCGTACGCCCTCGCCGGCGACCTGGCGCGCGGCACGACGCTCGTGCAGCCGGGCACGGGCACCACCCCGCCCACCACGTCTCCGACCACCCCGCCGACGACGCCTCCCACGACCCCGCCGACGACGCCGCCCACCGGCTGCGCCGCCCCGGCGTACGTGGCCGGCACCGTCTACAACGCGGGCAACGAGGTCTCCCACAACGGCCGCAAGTACAAGGCCAAGTGGTGGACCCAGAACGAGGCGCCGGGCACGACCGGCGAGTGGGGCGTCTGGCAGGACCTCGGGGCCTGCTGACCCCCGCCTCCTGAAGGAACCCTTCCGAGAACCCCCGGCGGCGGAGACTCACGGCCCTTGCCGCCGCCGGGCACCCTCCGCGCCGCGCTTCCCTGTCCGGGGCGCGGCGCGGCGGCGTTTCCGGGGCCTGTTCCCCGGCTTTCCGGTGCCCCTGCCCGGTGTTTCCGGTGCCTTGTCCGGTGTTTCCGGTGCCTTGTCCGGTGTTTCCGGTGTTTCCGGTGCCCCTACGGGAACAGGTCCTCCTGGGCCGCGTCCCGGGCCGTCAGGAGGGCGCCGCGCAGCACGGCCGCGTCGCCCAGGGCGGTGGCCCGGACCTCGGTGCGCAGCGGCGAGAGGACGGCGAGCTCCGCCTCCACCCGGGCCGCCAGGTCCGCGCCGCCGCTGTGGCCGGTCTCGCCGCCGAGGACCACGCAGCCGGGGTCGAGGACCGAGACCACGGCCGCCGCGCCGACGGCGAGCCGGCGGGCGACGGCGTCCAGGAAGGGCTCGTGGCCGGAGGCGAGCGCGGCCTCCGGGGCCAGGCCGTGCTCCCGGGCGAGCGCCTCGACGGCCGCGGTGCAGGCCAGTTCGTGGAAGCCGCCGTCGCAGCCGGTGGCCGAGGGGAGCCCGGTGGTGCCGGGCACCGGCAGGAAGCCGATCTCGCCCGCACCGCCCGAGGCGCCCCGGCGCAGCCGCCCGTCGAGGACGACGGCGGCGCCCACGCCCTGGCCGAGCCAGAGCAGGACGAAGTCCTCGCGGTCGCGGGCCGCGCCCTCGCGCAGCTCCGCGAGGGCGGCGAGGTTGGTCTCGTTCTCGACGAGCACGCGCGCGGGGAGCCGTTCCTGGAGGACGGCGACGAGCCGCCGGTGCCAGGCGGGCAGCCCCGTGGAGTCGCGGAGCTCGCCGGTGACCGGCTCGATGAGCCCGGGGGCGCCGACCGCGACGCTGTGCGGCGCGTCGACGCCGGCCTCCTTCGCGGTCCGCTCCAGGAGGGCGACGGCCTTCTCCACGGCCGGGCCCGTGCCGTCGTCGTCGACGACGGGCACGGAGGCCTCGGCGAGCGTGGCGCCCAGCAGGTCGGCGACGGTGACGGAGACCGAGCGGGTGCGCACGTCGAGGGCGGCGAGGTGGGCGCGGCCCGCGACGATCCCGTACAGCTTGGCGTTGGGGCCCCGGCGCTCGGCCCCGGCCTCGCCGACGACGTGGACGAGCCCGGAGCTCCGGAGCCGCTCGACGAGGTCGGCGACGGTCGGACGGGAGAGTCCGGTGAGCGTCTTGAGCTGAGCGGCCGTCAACGGGCCCTCGTCCTGGAGCAGTCGCAGGGCGAGCCGGTCGTTGATGGCCCGTGCGGTGCTCGGGGATGCGGCCATGCGGCGATCCTCTCAGACGGTCCCGGGACGGGGGTCCTTCTTGCGGACTATTTATCAGGCAGGGTTCCTGATAGTTTACGCGGCACACCACGACAGCGGCACGAACACGACGGCCGTGCACCACGACACCGGGAGGGCCCATGGCGGCGGAGACCGTCACCAGCACCGAACGCCTGCGGCGGGCGCGCTTCGCCGTCGCCGCCGTCTTCTGCGTCCACGGCGCGGTCACCGGCAGCTTCGCCACCCGCATCCCCTGGATCCAGGAGCACGCGGACGTGAGCGCCGGGCAGCTCGGGCTCGCGCTCGCCTTCCCCGCGCTCGGCGCCTCGCTCGCGATGCCGCTCGCCGGGGCGATCTCCCACCGCTTCGGCGCCCGCACCGCGCTGCGCGGCCTGCTCGTCCTGTGGACGCTCTCCCTGATCCTGCCCTCGCTCGCCCCGAACGTCTGGGGCCTGTGCGGGGCGCTCTTCGTGTACGGCGCGACCGCCGGCATGTCCGACGTGGCGATGAACGCGTTGGGCGTCGAGACCGAGAACCGGCTCGGCCGCTCCATCATGTCCAGTCTGCACGGCATGTGGAGCGTGGGCGCCCTGATCGGCTCCGCCGCCGGCACGGTCGCGGCCCACCTCGGCGGCGACGCCCGGATCCACCACCTGATCGCGGCCCTCGTCCTCACCGCGCTCGGCCTGGTCTTCTGCCAGGGCGTCCTCGACGTGCGCAGCACCCCGGAGGAGGAGGCGCCGCCGCGCTTCTCGCTGCCGCCGAAGTCCGCGCTCGTCATCGGCGCCATCGGCTTCTGCGGGGTGTTCGCGGAGGGCGCCAGCCTCGACTGGTCGGCCGTCTACTTCCGGGACGAGCTGGGCACCTCGGCCGGCCTCGCGGCCGCCTCGACCACCGCCTTCGCCCTGATGATGGCCGTGGCACGGCTGGTCGGCGACCGGGTGGTGGACCGCTTCGGCGCGGTCCGTACGGTACGGGTCGGGGGCGTGGTCGCCACCCTCGGCGGGCTCATGGTCGTCCTGGCCCCGCACGTCGCCGTCGCCCTGGCCGGATTCGGTCTGATCGGGCTCGGGGTCGCGGTCGTCGTCCCGCTGGCCTTCGCGGCGGCCGGGCGCAGCGGCCCGAACCCCAGCCAGGCCATCGCGGGCGTCGCCACCATCACGTACACCTCGGGTCTCATCGCGCCCTCCGCGATCGGCGGCATCGCCGACGCGACCTCGCTCGTCTTCTCCTTCGCCCTGGTCACGCTGCTGGCGTTCGGTCTGGTGGTGGGCGCGGGCGTGCTCCGGAGCGCCGACAGGAAGGACCCGGCGGCGCCCCCGGCCGGCGGCGTCCCCGCGAAGAGCGGGGGCCCGGCCGCGTGACGGCGGCCACCGGCCGGGGCGCCGTCCTCCCGGGCGTCCCCGGCCGGTGGTCGCGCATACCATGTGGCTGATCTTTTGCGGTCACGACGCGACCGCCGGAACCGGAGAACGGGAGCGACCTCATGAACCTCGGCGTGCGCTGGACCCTGCACGGGGACGGGAGAACACCCGCTCCGGGGGCCGTCGTCCGCCCGGACGAGCGGCTCTCCTGGCCCCGGACCGTCGGGCTCGGCGCCCAGCACGTGGTCGCGATGTTCGGAGCGTCCTTCGTCGCGCCGGTGCTCATGGGTCTGGACCCGAACCTCGCGATCATGATGTCCGGCGTCGCGACCGCGATCTTCCTCCTGGCGACCCGCGGCACGGTCCCGTCCTACCTGGGCTGCTCGCTCTCCTTCGTCGGCGTCGCCGCCGCCATCCGGGCCTCCGGCGGCACCAGCGCCACCGTGACCGGCGCGGTCCTCGTCGTGGGCGCCGTGCTCTTCCTGGCGGGCCTCGCGGTCCGGAAGTTCGGCGCGCGGATCATCCACGCGGCGATGCCCCCGATCGTCACCGGCGCCGTCGTCATGCTGATCGGCTTCAACCTGGCCCCGGTCACGGCGGCCACCTACTGGCCGCAGGACCAGTGGACGGCGCTCCTGGTGATGCTGTTCACCGGTCTGGCCGTGGTCTGCCTGCGCGGTTTCTGGTCCCGGATCGCGATCTTCCTCGGCCTGGTCTTCGGCTACGCCCTGTCCTGGGTGCTCGACCTGGTCCTCGGCAAGATCCACTCGATGTCGCCGTCCGGCCAGGTCACCGACCACTGGCGGCTCGACCTCTCCGGCGTCTCGAAGGCCGACTGGATCGGCCTGCCCTCCTTCCACGGCCCCGCCTTCGAGTGGTCCGCGATCCTGGTCGCGCTGCCCGTGGTCATCGCCCTGATCGCCGAGAACGCCGGGCACGTGAAGGCCGTCGGCGAGATGACCGGGGACGACCTCGACGACAAGCTCGGCACCGCGATCGCCGCCGACGGCGCCGCCTCGATGCTGTCGACCGCCGTGGGCGGCCCGCCGAACACCACGTACTCCGAGAACATCGGCGTCATGGCCGCCACCCGCGTCTACTCGACCGCCGCCTACTGGGCCGCGGCCGGCTTCGCGCTGCTCTTCGGCCTCTGCCCGAAGTTCGGCGCGGTCGTCGCCGCCATCCCCGGCGGCGTCCTCGGCGGCATCACCGTCATCCTGTACGGCATGATCGGCCTGCTCGGCGCCCAGATCTGGATCAACGCCGGGGTCGACCTGCGCAACCCGCTCAACCTGGTCCCGGCCGCCGCCGGCATCATCATCGGCGTCGGCGGCGTGAAGCTGACCTTCACCGACACCTTCGAACTGGGCGGCATCGCGCTCGGCACGATCGTCGTCATCACCGGCTACCACGTGCTGCGGGCCTTCGCCCCGGCCCACCTCAAGGAGCAGGAGCCGCTCCTGGACTCCGGCACCAGCTCGTACGAGAGCGGGACGGACGGCGGGGCGAAGAGCTGAGGGATTCGCCCGTTCTGGGGAAGCCGGGCCCGGAAGGCTCCCCCGCGGGCCCGGCGGCTGGGAGCCTGCCCCCATGGCGCAGACCCAGCAGCTCGGGCAGCAACTCGGACCCTTCCTGGCGGTCGACCCGGTGGTGGACCGGATGCGGGCGCTCCGCTCGGCCTGGCACCCGGCCGACGGGGTCGCCGTCTTCAACCGGGTCTACCTGACCGTCACCGAGGAGATCGGCCACGCCCTCGCGGCGGGCGCCTTCGAGGACCGGCGGGCCGCCGCCACGCTCGACGTGCGGTTCGCCGAGCGGTACTTCGCGGCGGTCGACTCCCTCGCCCGCGGCGGCCCGGCGCCCGCCTGCTGGCGGCCCCTCTTCCACTACCGGCGCCACCCCGGCGTGCGCCCGCTCCAGTTCGCGCTCGCCGGGATCAACGCCCACATCGGCCACGACCTGGCGCTCGCCGTCGTGGACGCCTGCCGGGACCTGGAGTGCGCGCCCGCCGACCTGGAGGACGAGTTCGACCGGGTCGGGGACGTCCTCGTCCTCCTGGAGGAGCGCATCCGGGAGGAGCTGATGCCGGGCCCGGACCTCCTGGAGCTCGCGGACCCGCTCACCCATCTGCTCGGCTGCTGGAGCCTGGACCGGGCCAGGGACGGGGCCTGGCTGGCGGCGCGCTCGCTCTGGCAGCTGCGCGGGCTTCCCGAGCTGGCCGGGGAGTTCACCGAGCGCCTGGACCGGTCGGTGGGCCTGGTGGGGAGGATGCTGCTCACGCCCCTGGCCAGGCCCTGAACCGTACGGCTCAGTCCTCCGGCAGCTCGACCGGGGCGATCTCGTCGTAGACGTCGCCCGGACCCGGGTTGGTGCCGTCGGTGGAGCCGCCGAGGTGGTGCATCACGCCCCAGACCGCGTTGAGCGCCGTCTGCACCGCGCCCTCGGCCCAGCCGGCCGTCCAGGAGATGTCGTCGCCGGCCAGGAAGATGCCCCGCTTGTCCTCGGGCAGCCGGTCCTGCATGAAGTGCGTGAACAGGCGCCGCTGGTAGCGGTAGTGGCCCGGCAGGTTCGCCTTGAAGGCGCCCATGAAGTAGGGCTCGTTCTCCCAGGAGACCGTCACCGGGTTGCCGATGATGTGCTTCCGGATGTCGACCTTCGGGTAGATCTCGCCGAGCGACTTCAGCATGACCTCCATCCGCTCGTTCGCGGACAGCGGCAGCCACTTCAGGCTGTCGTCGCACCAGGTGTACGAGAGGCAGATGGTGGCCGGCTTGTCCGGGCCGTCGTCCAGGAGGTACGTGCCGCGGGTCATCCGGTCGGTGAGCGTCATCGACATGACGTCCCGCCCGGTCTCCTCGTCCTTGTCCAGCCAGAACGGCCGGTCGACGGGGACGAACAGCTTCGAGGACTCCATGTAGTGGGTGCGCTCGATCGCCGTCCAGTGGTCGATCGGGAAGAGCGAGTCGTCGCAGGCGATCTTGGACAGCAGCATCCAGGACTGGGCGGTGAAGACCGCCGCCCGGTAGGTGCGGATGTCGCCGGAGGCGTCGGTGACCGTGATCCGGTTGCCGGCGGTCCGGTTCAGGCGGGTCACGGCCGGCTTCGGGTCGCCGCCGTGCAGGGAGCCGAGCGAGGTGCCCTGCGCCCAGTGGACGATCTTCTCCGGCTCGCGCTCCCAGAGGCGCAGCGGCAGCTGCTGCGAGCCGCCGACAATGCCGCGGTGGTGGTCGTCGGCCTCGGTGTAGACGACGCGGAGGATCTCCAGGATGGAGTTGGGGAAGTCGGTGTCCCAGCCGCCGGTGCCGAAGCCGACCTGGCCGAAGATCTCGCGGTGCCGGAAGGACTTGAAGGACTCGGACTCGCAGAGGAAGCCGTAGAAGGTCTGGTTGTCGAGCTTCTCGACGAGCTGCGCCCAGATCTCGCGGATGCGCGGGACGTCGCGCTCGCGCATGGCGGTGTTCATGTCGGAGAAGTCGGCGCCCTCTTCGAGGCACTTGCCCCAGGCGGTGGCGACGTCGCGGTAGACCTGCGGCAGGTCGTCGATGGTCTCCGCGTAGTGCGACTCGCCCTTGAGGTCGACCACGGTCGACGGGGTGGCCTCGGAGAGCGGGTTCGGGAAGGGAACGGTCTCCAGGCCGACCAGGTCGATGTAGTGCTGGAGCGCGGTCGAGGAGGGCGGGAAGCGCATGGCGCCCATCTCGGCGGTCAGCGAGTCGTCGCAGCCCTCGAAGCCGACGGTCCGCAGCCGGCCGCCGATCTTGTCGGCCTCGTAGACGACGGGCTTGAGGCCCATCTTCATCAGCTCGTACGCGGCGATGATCCCGGACAGGCCGCCGCCGATGACCGCGACCTCGGTGCCGTGCTCGGTCGCCGGTATCTGGCCGAGCCCGGCCGGGTGGGCCAGGAAGTCGTCGTAGGCGTACGGGAAGTCCGGACCGAACATGGTGATCGGCGGCTGCGCGTCGGTGTGCTGGACGGCGTTGGGCACCGTGGACGTCATGGGGTACGGACTCCTTGCGCGGAAAAGAAGGGTGAGGCGGGGGGGCGGAGGGGGCTCAGACCAGGGGGCCGTAGAGGTCCGGGCGCCGGTCGCGGAGGTAGGGGTTCAGCTCGCGGGAGGCCGCCAGGAAGGCGGGGTCGACGTCGCCGACGACGAGGTCCTCGCCGCGTCCGGCGCGGGCGCGGGCGGTGCCGTCGGGGGCGGCGAGGGCGGAGAGGCCGACGAACTCGAAGTCGCCCTCGGGGCCGGTCCGGTTGGCGTACGCGATGTAGAGCTGGTTCTCGAAGGCGCGCACGGGGACGACGGACTCGGCGACGACCTCGGCGGGGTGCATGAGCGCGGTCGGCACGAGGAGGAGGTCCGTGCCGGCCAGGGCCTGCGCCCGTACGTTCTCGGGGAACTCGACGTCGTAGCAGATCATCAGGCCGACGGTGAGCCCGCCGACCTCGGCCTGGACGACGCCGTCGTCGCCGGGCGTGAACCACTGGTTCTCGAAGGCGCCGTAGAGGTGGGTCTTGCGGTAGTTCGCGAGCGGGACGCCGTCGGCGCCGACGAGCCGCACGGAGTTGTGGAGGACGCCGTGCTCCTCGGTGTTGCGCTCCGGGTAGCCGTAGCCGACGGCCAGGCCGTGGCGCACGGCGACGGCCGCGACGGCGCGGGCGGAGGGGCCGTCGGCCGGTTCGGCCAGGCGGGCCATGTCGGCGCCGATGGCGTAGCCGGTGAGGAACAGCTCGGGGGCGAGCAGCAGGCCCGCTCCGGCGGCGGCGGCCCGGGCGGCGGCCTCGTCGAGGATCTTGAGGTTGGCGGCCACGTCACCGAGCTCGCCGGAGCTCTGGAGCAGGGCGGTGCGCAGCGCGGGCATGGCGATCCTCGGGGTCCGGAGTACAGGGGGAAGACGTCAAAAACGGTACGGTTCCGGACTCGGCCGGGACAAGGCGGGAGCGTTGCGGACCGACCGTCGAACCGTTGCGCGATCCCCGCTGCCGGCGGCGATTCGTTGCGTACGGGCCCTGCGGGGCCGTACGACTCCCCCGTCGCGCGGCGGAAACGGGACCCGTGCCGCGGCGAGGGGGTGGGTCCTAGGCGGGCGAGCCGGAGGAGAAGCGCCGCAGCAGCGGCGAGAGCACCAGGACGGACTTGGTGCGCTCCACGAAGGGCTCGCCCGCGATGCGCTCCAGGACGCGCTCGAAGTGGCGCATGTCCGAGGCGAAGACCTGGACGACGGCGTCCGCGTCGCCGGTGACGGTCGACGCGGACACCACCTCGGGGTACCGCTCCAGACCCCGCCGGATGTCGTCCGGCGAGGTGTTGTGGCGACAGTAGATCTCGACGAAGCCCTCGGTCTCCCAGCCGAGCGCCGCCGGGTCCACCCGTACGGTGAAGCCGGTGATGGCGCCCTCGGCCCGGAGCCGGTCCACGCGCCGCTTCACGGCGGGCGCGGAGAGGCCGACGAGCGAGCCGATGTCGGCGTACGAGCGGCGGGCGTCCTCCGCGAGGGCGTGGACGATGCGTTCGTCGAGGTCGTTGAGTCGCACTACGGGTGGATCACTTCTCTGCTGAGGGCACCGCGGTGGCCAGACGGGAGCGGCGCATGCCGTACAGGAAGTAGAACACGAGCCCGGCGGCCATCCAGCAACCGAAGACGATCCAGGTGATCGCGTCCAGGCTGAACATGTTGTAGACGCAGAACAGGAAGCCGAGGATCGGGAAGGTCCAGCCGAGCGGGACGCGGAAGGTGCGGTCCAGGGTCGGGCGGGTCTTCCGCAGCACGATCACCGCGACGTTGACCAGGGCGAAGGCGAAGAGGGTGCCGATGCTGGTGGCGTCGACGAGCTTGCCGAGCGGGATGACGGAGGCGAGGGCGCCGCAGAAGAGGGACACGATGACCGTGTTCACGCGCGGGGTGCCGGTCTTGCCGTTGACCTTGCCGAAGACCTTGGGCACGAGTCCGTCGCGGGACATCGCGAAGAGCACCCGGGTCTGGCCGTAGAGGACGGTGAGCACGACGCTGGCGATCGAGATGACGGCGCCGGCGGCGAGCAGGGTGCCCCAGAACTTCTGACCGCTGACGTCGTTCATGATCGCGGCGAGCGAGGCCTCGGAGCCCTCGAAGTCCTTCCAGTTCCACGCGCCGACGGCGACGGCGGCGACCAGGACGTAGAGCACGGTGACGATGAGCAGCGACAGCATGATCGCGCGCGGCAGGTCGCGCTTGGGGTCCTTCGCCTCCTCGCCGGCGGTGGAGGCGGCGTCGAAGCCGATGTACGAGAAGAAGAGGCTGGCTCCGGCGGCGCTGACCCCGGCCATGCCGAGGGGCATGAAGTCGGCGTAGTTGCCGGACTTGAAGCCCATGAAGCCGATGGCGCAGAAGAGCACGAGCGCGGCGATCTTCACGAACACCATGATCGTGTTGACGACGGCGGACTCGCGGGCGCCGCCGAGCAGGAAGACCATCGCGAGCAGGACGACGATCAGACCGGGCAGGTTGATGAAGCCGCCTTCGCCGGGCGCGGAGGAGACCGCCGCGGGGAGGGTGACCCCGATGGTCCCGTCGAGCAGCTCGTTGAGGTACTCGCCCCATCCGACGGCCACGGCGGCGACCGAGACGCCGTACTCCAGGACCAGGCACCAGCCGCAGACCCAGGCGACGAGTTCGCCCATCGTTGCGTACGCGTACGAGTACGAGGATCCGGCCACCGGTATGGAACCGGCCAGCTCGGCGTACGAGAGGGCCGAGAAGAGCGCCGTGAGGCCGGCGATGACGAAGGCGAGGGTGACGGCGGGGCCGGCCTTGGGCACGGCGTCGCCGAGGACGACGAAGATGCCCGTGCCGAGCGTGGCCCCGATGCTGATCATGGTCAGCTGCCACATCGAAAGCGAGCGGCGGAGGCTGCCGCCCTCACCCTGTCCACCCTCCGCGACCAGGGCTTCCACCGGCTTGCGCCGGGTGAGGGCACGAAGAGCGGAGGGCTTGGGGGCGGTCGTGTCGTCGACCGGTGGGGCTACGCCGTGGTCCAGCACTGCGGAGGCTCCTTATCGCTGCCTGTGGGGGCGGAGCGGGGACCGCGGCGGTGCGCGGGCATGCCGGAGCAGACCCACGGGGGACGGAACCGCCGAGCAGGCGGTCGCCGCCACTCCTGGTACGAGGCACGAGCCTAAGGGCCAGAGTTCGCACTCGTAATGCAGGGTTGTTGCGCAATGCCGGATGATCATTGCGCACTTGCGGCACGAACGGGGGAAACATTGCGCTCCCCCGCATGAATCAGTACATCGGGGGCATGCAGCGTTCCACGCACGCATGGGCTCTTCGTGCCGGACGACCCGCTCCGCGGGGCCCGGCGGCCCGACGATCGGAGGCCCCGGTGGACTGGCTCGACCCGGAACCGTTCCTGCGCGGCACGGCCTGGCTGGACGGGAAGCGGCCCGTGCGGGCCGACCCGGACGATCTGGCGCGGCTGCCGTGGGACGTGGCGGCGCGGGCCGAGCTGCCCATCGGGGTGCGGATCGAGTTCACGGCCGCGCCCGGCACGCGCGCGGTGGAGCTGCGCTACCGGGCGGCCGTCCCGGACACGGACGATCCGCTGCGCGACCTGCGCCACTGCTTCGCCCTCTGGAGCGGGGCGCGGTTCGTCGGGGAGACCTGTGTCGCCCCGGCCGCCGAGACCGTCGTGAAGCTCCCGCTGCCCCCGGGCGGCGGCGTCTTCAGCGTCTACCTGCCGGAGGGCCAGGCGCCCGTGCCGCTCGCCCTGCGGGCCGTCGGCGGCGCCCTCTCCCCCGCCCCGGCCCGGCCCCGCTGGCTCGTGCACGGCGACTCCATCACCGAGGGGTGGTGGTCGACCCGCCCGGCCCGCTCCTGGCCGGCCACGGCGGGCCGCCTCCTGGGCCTCGACCCGGTCAACCTGGGGTACGCGGGCGCGGCGCGCGGCGAACTGCCCCTCGCCGAGCACCTGGCGCGGCTCCCGGGCGAGCTGATCACCCTGGCCTTCGGCACCAACTGCTGGTCCAAGGCGCCCGCGACGGCGGACTGGCTGTACGAGACCGTGCGGGCCTTCGTCGGGCTCGTCCGCAAGGGCCACCCCGAGACCCCGCTGCTGATCGTCTCGCCCGTCCTGCGCCCGGAGGCCGAGCACACCCGCAACGCCCTCGGGGCGACCCTCACGGAGCTGCGCCGGGCCATGGAGCGGGCGGGCCGGGACCTGGCGGCCGAGGGCGACGGGCACCTGCTCGTCCTCCCCGGCGGCCCGCTGCTCGGCCCGGAGCACCTGGCGGACGGACTGCACCCGAACGACCGGGGACACGCCCGGATCGCGGCGGCGGTGGCGGAGGCGCTGAGCGGGGTCCCGGGCGTCCCGGGCGCGCCGTCCTCGGCGCCGGCCCGATGACGGGCCGCTGACGGGCCGCTGACGGGCCGCTGACGGGCCCGGGGCACAGGGAAAGGGTGACGGCACCGGAACGCGTCGACACGGCCGTGGGCCCCCGGGAACGGCTTCCCGGGGGCCCACGGCCTTCGTACGTGCGGGACTAGCTCCAGCTGGCGTGCAGCGGCTTGCCCTCGGCGTAGCCGGCGGCGGACTGGATGCCGACCACGGCCTTCTCCTCGAACTCGGCGAGCGAGCCGGCACCGGCGTAGGTGCAGGAGGAGCGGACGCCCGCGATGATCGAGTCGATCAGGTCCTCGACGCCCGGACGCTGCGGGTCGAGGAACATGCGGGAGGTGGAGATGCCCTCCTCGAACAGCGCCTTGCGGGCGCGGTCGTAGGAGGACTCGTCGGAGGTCCGGTTCTTGACGGCGCGGGCCGAGGCCATGCCGAAGGACTCCTTGTAGAAGCGCCCCTTGGCGTCCTGGTGGAGGTCGCCCGGCGACTCGTAGGTGCCGGCGAACCAGGAGCCGATCATGACGTTGGAGGCGCCGGCGGCGAGCGCCATGGCGACGTCGCGCGGGTGCCGGACGCCACCGTCGGCCCAGACGTGCTTGCCGTACTTCTTCGCCTCGGCGGCGCACTCCAGGACGGCCGAGAACTGCGGGCGGCCGACGCCGGTCATCATGCGGGTGGTGCACATGGCGCCGGGGCCGACGCCGACCTTGATGATGTCGGCGCCCGCCTCGATAAGGTCCTTGACGCCCTCGGCGGCCACGATGTTGCCCGCGACGATCGGGACCTGCGGGTCGAGCGCCCGGACGGTCCGGACGGCGGAGATCATCGACTCCTGGTGGCCGTGCGCGGTGTCGATGACGAGCGTGTCGACGCCCGCGTCGAGCAGCAGCTTGGCCTTGCCCGCCACGTCGCCGTTGATGCCGACGGCGGCGGCGACGCGCAGCCGGCCGTTCTTGTCGACGGCAGGGGTGTAGAGGGTCGCGCGCAGGGCGCCCTTGCGGGTCAGGATGCCGGCCAGCCTGCCCTCCGCGTCGACGGCGGGGGCGTAGCGGCGGTTGGCGGCGTCGAGGGTGTTGAAGGCCTCGCGCGGGTCGATGTCCGCGTCCAGGAGGAGCAGGTCCTTGGACATGACCTCGGAGAGCTGGGTGAAGCGGTCCACGCCGGAGAGGTCGGCGTCGGTGACGACGCCCACCGGGCGCCGGTCCTCGTCGACGACGACGCCGGCGTCGTGGGAGCGCTTGGGCAGCAGGGCGAGCGCGTCGGCGACGGTCTGGTGCGGCTCCAGGACGATCGGGGTGTCGAGGACGTGGTGGCGGCTCTTCACCCACGAGATCACGTCGGTGACGACCTCGATCGGGATGTCCTGCGGGATGACGACCAGGCCGCCGCGACGGGCGACGGTCTCGGCCATCCGGCGGCCCGCGATGGCGGTCATGTTGGCCACGACGAGCGGGATGGTCGTCCCGGTGCCGTCGGGCGAGGTGAGGTCCACGGCCTGGCGGGAGCCGACGGCCGAGCGGCTCGGCACCATGAACACATCGTCGTACGTCAGGTCGTAGGGCGGCTTGACGTCATTGAGGAAACGCACGTGCTGACATCCCAGTCGTTCGGATCGGCCCCTAGGCATTTCAGCCAGGGGAAAAAGCACGTAGTTCATTGTCCCACGGGTGTACGCATACCAGTCCCGGGCCGATCATCCGAGGCTTGCCGCAGGTGGTTCGGAGGATCCTCCGAACGTTTTTCCCAGGGAGAGGAGGACGGAGAGGCGGGCGGGGCTCTCGTCGGCCGCCGCGGCGAAGACGTCCTGGGCGGTCCGCCACTCGCGCGGCCGGGCCTCGGCGTACCCCCGCCAGCCGGTGACGACGAGGACGACCGGCCGGGGCAGGTCGGTGAGGCAGTCGGCCAGGGCGTCCCAGTTGCGGCCGAACCAGTCGGGCAGCGCGAGGACGTCGGCGCACCGGTCCATGAGGGCGGCCTTGTCCGCGACTCCGGTCAGGTCGAGGACGACGGGGCCGTCAGGCCTCATCCGCGACCACCTCCCGGAAGGTCTCGTAGTGGTCGTCGGTGTAGTACGTCTCGCCGCCGCGCCCGACGACGAGGCGGCGCGCCCCCCGGTCGCGTTCGCCGGGGGTCTTCACGGTGTACTCGCGGTAGTAGCCGCGCTCCTCGCGGGGCAGGGCCTTCTCGAAGTCGGAGAAGACGGTGCCGTCCTTGGCGTACGGGTAGGGCCCGCCGCGCGCGATGAGGTCGAGCGTCCCGCGCGCCTCGGGCGGCAGGTCGGCGGCCCGTACGACGGGCAGGCCGGAGGCGCCGGTGGGCGCGGCGGTGGCGGGCGTACGGGTCGGGGCGGCGGTCCGCGCGCCTCCGCCGGCCGCCGGGGAACAGCCGGCGAGGAACCCGCCCAGGAGGACGGAGAGGACGAGCGCGAGGAGCACGCGCGGGGGCCGGAGCAGCATGTCCCGAACATAGCGTCGCGGAACGGCTCCGGCCCCCGGGAACACCGGCGGTTCAGCTGCCGTCGGGGTCCGTCCGGTCGAGCGCCGGGTGCGTGCCCGGGCTGGACTCGGTGAGCAGGTAGTCCGCCGCGGCGCGGTCGGTCACCAGGCTGGTGACGAGCCCGGAGCGGAGCACCGCGCCGATCGCCGCCGCCTTGCGCTGGCCGCCGGCGATGGCGACGACCTCGGGGATCCGGCGCAGCCGGTCCGCCTCGACGGTGATGCAGCGCTCGCCCAGGTCGCGGCCGACCCGGCGCCCCTCGGAGTCGAAGAGGTGCGCGGACATCTCGGCGGCGACGCCGAGCGAGGCGTAGTGGGCGCGCTCCTCGTCGGAGAGCATGTCGTGGACGGTGGAGATGCCCGGCTCCCAGGAGCCGATGGAGACGCAGGCGACGGTCACCTTGTCGAAGTACTCGAAGGCGCGCGCGATGCCGGTCTGGTTGCGCAGGGCGGCGGCCGTCGCCGGGTCGGGCAGCAGCATGGGGGCGTAGATCGGGTGGGCCTCGCCGCCGGAGACCTGGGCGGCCCGGCGGACGGCCTCGACGGAGCCGCGCTCGGCGGTCCCGGCGTCGTACACGCCGGTGAGCTGGACGACCGTGCAGGGCGGCAGCCGGTCGAGCGCGGCCGCCATGTGGATGGTGGAGCGGCCCCAGGCCAGGCCGAGGACGTCGCCCTCGGCGACCAGCTCGCCGAGCAGGTCGGCGGCGACCTCGCCGAGGTTCTCCGGGTCGGGCGACTCGTCCTCGCCCTCCGCCGGGGACTCGACGACGACGGCGTGGCGGAGCCCGTAGCGGGCGCGGAGGGCGTCGGAGCGCTCGGCGTCCAGCTCGGCCGGCACGCGGATCTCGATCCGTACGAGATCGCGCTCCAGGGCGGTCTCCAGGACCCGGGCCACCTTGAAGCGGCTCACGCCGAACTCCTCGGCGATCTGGATCTTGGACTTGCCCTCCAGGTAGAAGCGGCGGGCCATGGCCGCCGCCTGCACCAGTTCCGCGGGGCCCATCCGCAGGGCTGACCGTCCCGCCGACATACCCGCCACCGCGATCTCCTCACTGCCGTTCACGTACCGCTTGCCCGCGTCACGCCGTTCACGTGCCGAGGTCGTTCACACTCCTGCTCGCCGTTCATCCTGTCAGAAACGACGTGCCTTGATCAGTCCTGTCGGCGGCCCGACGGGCCGCGTTCATCCGCCGGAGGCTCAGTGGCCACACGCCCACGCGGCGGAGGCCGTCGCGGTCTCGGCGCGGGCCCGCAGCGAGGCGACGGCGGCGGCCGGGTCGGCCGCTCCGTACACCGCCGAGCCCGCGACGAAGACGTCGGCGCCGGCCTCGGCGCACCGCTCGATCGTGGACTCCGCGACCCCGCCGTCGACCTGGAGCCACAGCTCCAGGCCGTGCTTGGAGATCAGCTCACGGGTGCGGCGGATCTTGGGCAGCATGATGTCGAGGAAGGCCTGGCCGCCGAAGCCGGGCTCGACGGTCATGATCAGCAGCATGTCGAGTTCGGGGAGCAGGTCCTCGTACGGCTCGATGGGCGTGGCCGGCTTGAGCGCCATCGAGGCGCGGGCGCCCTTGGCCCGGATCTCCCGCGCGAGCCGCACGGGGGCGGCGGCGGCCTCGACGTGGAAGGTCACCGAACCGGCGCCGGCCTCCACGTACCGCGGGGCCCAGCGGTCGGGGTCCTCGATCATCAGGTGGCAGTCGAGCGGGGTGTCCGTCGCGCGGGCGAGGGACTCCACGATCGGCACGCCCAGCGTCAGATTGGGCACGAAGTGGTTGTCCATCACGTCGACGTGCAGCCAGTCGGCTCCCTCGACCGCCCGGGCCTCCTCGGCGAGCCGGGCGAAGTCCGCGGACAGGATGCTGGGGTTGATCTGCGCCATGCGCCAAGCCTCCCACGTTCTTGGGCACTTCTTTGCCGCTGGGCGGTTTCGATTCAGGTCCGGACCAGGTTCGGTACGAAACGACGAGCCCGGGACCTGTACAGACCGGGAGATTGCGGTCAGGTGATCGAAGGGTAGGGCGCCCCGGGGTCAGGCGGTCCGGCGCAGCAGCGCCAGGTACATGGCGTCCGTACCGTGCAGATGCGGCCACAGCTGGACGTCCGGTCCTTCGCCGAGCGCGGGGACGCCGGGCAGCAGCGGACGGGCGTCGATCAGCTCGGCGCCGCCGGTCTTCTTCAGGACGTCGTCGACGACGACCCGGGTCTCGGCCAGGTGCGGCGAGCAGGTCGCGTACCCGACGACGCCGCCGACGCGCACCGCGCGCAGCGCCTCGGTGAGCAGCGCGCGCTGGAGCGGGGCGAAGCCGTCCAGGTCGTCGGGGCGGCGGCGCCAGCGGGCCTCGGGACGGCGGCGCAGGGCGCCGAGGCCCGAGCAGGGCACGTCCACCAGGACCCGGTCGAAGGAGCCGGGGCGCCACGGCGGGCGGGTGCCGTCGGCGGCGATCACCTGGTACGGGCCGGGGTTGCCGGCGAGGGCGCGCTCGACCAGGCGGGCGCGGTGCGGCTGCTTCTCGGAGGCGAGCAGGGCGGCGCCCCGCTCGGAGGCGAGGGCGGCGAGGAGCGCGGCCTTGCCGCCGGGGCCCGCGCAGCCGTCGAGCCAGCGGGCGTCGGGTCCTTCGACGGGCGCGTTCGCGAGGGCGAGGGCGACCAGCTGGCTGCCCTCGTCCTGGACGCCGGCCCTGCCCTCCTTGACCGCCTCGATGGCGCCGGGCTCGCCGCCCTCCGCCATCCGCAGGGCGTACGGGGACCAGCGGCCCGGCAGGGTCTCGGTGGCCGCGGCGAGCTCCTCGGTGGTGGAGCGGCCGGGGCGGGCGACGAGGGTGACCTCGGGGCGTTCGTTGTCCGCCTCCAGGAGGTCCTCGATCCCGGCGCGGCCGCCGCCGAGGGAGTCCCAGAGCGCCGAGACGACCCAGCGGGGGTGCGAGTGGACGACGGCGAGGTGGTCCTCGGGGTCGTCGTCGTACGGCGGGGCGACCTGCGCCACCCAGGCGTCCAGGTCCTGCCGGGAGATCTTCCGCAGCACGGCGTTCACGAACTTGGCCCGCCCGTCGCCGAGCACCACCCGCGCCAGCTCGACGCTGGCGGAGACGGCGGCGTGGGTGGGGATCCGGGTCCCGAGCAGCTGGTGCGCGCCGAGCGCGAGCACGTCGAGCACGGGCGGGTCGACCTCGCGCAGCGGGCGGTCGGTGCAGGCGGCGATGATCGCGTCGTACGTGCCCTGGCGGCGCAGCGTCCCGTAGACCAGCTCGGTCGCGAGGGCCGCGTCCCGCCCGTCGAAGTCCCCGCCCTCGCGGGCCTTCTTCAGCAGGGGCGGCAGCACCAGGTTCGCGTAGGCGTCCCGCTCGTCGACCGCCCTCAGCGCCTCGAAGGCGAGCATCCGGACGGGATCCTTCTTGGGCTTCCGGTAGGGCTTGGGGGGACGGCGACGTGCCTGCTCGCTCAAAGGTGCTCCGCGTGACGAAATGACGAGGTCGAACGCTCCCAGCGTAGTCCCTCCGCGGGTGCGGGCCCGGAGCGGTGCGGGCCCGCGGCCCGGTGCGGGCCGCCGCGCGATCCGTCGCGCGACCGCTTGCCCGGGACTCCCCGAGGCGGCGATCATGCGCGGATGAGACCCGAAGTGAAGGCGTTCACCGCCGACGGCCCCCTCCCCGACCAGGAGGCCGACGAGGAGGAGATCGACCGGCGGGTCGAACAGCTCGAAGCCGTCTCCGCGCCCGTCACCCCCGACGAGGCACGGGCTCTCGCGGCCTGCTTCGGCCCGGACGACTGCTACGGCGTCGCCTGGTCGCTGCTGCACCTGATCGAGACCGCCCCGGGCCCGGTGCCGCCGGTGACCCGGCCCGGCCCCGGCGCCGACGACTGGCGGCACACGCTCTGGAACCGGTGGGGAGACCCCGGGCCCTGCGACGGAGAGCCGGCGCCCTGGAGCACGGCCGGGGTCACGCGCCCAGCCGCTCCCCCGGAGTGATCCGCACCCCGCGGGCCCAGTCGGCGGCCTTCATCGGCTTCTTGCCCTGGGGCTGGACCCAGAGGAGTTCGACGGCGTACGAGCCGGTGCCCGCGTACACGTTGTTCTTGCCGACCGCGAGCTCGCCCGGGGCCAGGTCGGTGCGGTCCGGGAGGGGCGTGACCTGGATCAGCTTGAGGCGCTCGCCGCGGAAGGCGGTCCAGGCGCCGGGGGCCGGGGTGCAGCCGCGCACCACGCGGTCCACCCGGAGCGCGGGGGCCGCGAAGTCGACGTGGGCGTCCTCGACCTGGATCTTCGGGGCGAGGGTGACGCCCTCGACGGGCTGCGGGACGGCCCGGAGCGTGCCGTCCTCGATGCCGTCCATGGTCGCGGCGAGCAGTCCGGCGCCGGCGAAGGCGAGCCGGGTGAGCAGGTCGCCGCTGGTGTCGGTCGGGCGGACGTCCTCGGTGACGACGCCGTAGACGGGGCCGGAGTCCAGGCCCTCCTCGATCAGGAAGGTGGAGGCGCCCGTCACCTGGTCGCCGGCCATCAGCGCGTGCTGCACGGGCGCCGCCCCGCGCCACGCGGGCAGCAGCGAGAAGTGCAGGTTGACCCAGCCCCGGGCCGGGACGTCGAGGGCGACCTTGGGCAGCAGGGCGCCGTAGGCGACGACCGGGCAGCAGTCCGGCGCGATCTCCCGCAGCCGGGCGAGGAAGTCCTCGTCGCGGGGCCTGGCCGGCTTGAGGACCTCGATCCCCGCCTCCTCCGCTCGCTGGGCCACCGGGCTGGCGACGAGCCGCCGGCCGCGTCCCGCCGGGGCGTCGGGCCGGGTGACCACGGCGGCCACCTCGTGCCGCCCGGAGGCGATCAGGGCGTCCAGGGCGGGAACGGCGACCTCGGGGGTGCCTGCGAAGACGAGCTTCATGGGTGGCGACTGCCTGTCTCTCCGGGGGCGTTGGGGCAGCGCACCAGTCTAGGCGGTGCCCGGCGGGTCCCGCCCGGCGTGCGGCGCCGGGCGGGAAAGGGGGCGTACGGAGGGGCGGGCGCTCCGCGCATATGCGTGTACGCCCCCGCAGCGTGACCCAACTCCCGGTGGCGCGTTGGTCAAGAGAGATTGACCTCACCGGGTCGCCGCTCCCCCTCGCGACCCGCTCCCTCATACGCCGGTTCGAGAGGCTTTCACATGGCCGACCACGCAACCCACGACGCCCAAGCCCGGGCGAGTCTGCACCTGCTCGTGCGGGACATCGAGCGGGTCCGGCGGCAGGTGGACGCGCTGCGCACGCTCACGGCCCAGCTGGGCAACGTCTACCGCCCTCGCCGCTCCGGCCCGTCGACGGGCTTCGTCGTCTACGGGCGCGCGCCCGCCCCGACCGTACGCCTCGCCCAGGAGCTGCGGGACAGCATCGAGACCCTGGTGACCGCCGCGGTCGACTTCGACCGCTCGCTCGGTTTCTCGTGGGACGCGGTGGGTTCCGCGCTCGGGGTCACCAAGCAGGCCGTCCACCGCCGTTACGGGGCCCGCCGGGCGTCCCCCCGGCAGAACCCCGCCGTGGAGCAGGAGCACGGGGTGGAGCCGGGCGTGATCCGTCCCGTCCCCTCGGTCCCCGCCGCCCGCTCGATGCCGCCGCAGCCGTCCTCGGGCAGCTCCGCCCTCCGCGAGGACCCCCGTCCGTCGGCCTTCCCCGCGCCCCGGAACGTCTGACGCACGAGACACCACGGCCGCCCGCCCCTCGTGGGACGGGCGGCCGTCTCGCGTCCGTACGGGCCCCTGAGGAAGGACCCCGACGCCCTGTCCGTACGGGGACCCGTGAGGGAGGACCTCGGCGTCAGCCGATGTCCGGCGGGTCCACGCGGACGCGCACCGGGTCCCCGCCGCCGCGTGCGAGGCGGGAGGCCCTGGCCTGCTTGAGGGCGGCCGCCAGGGCCGCGCCGCTGCCGGGCGGGACCCGGACCAGGGCCCGGTCCCACTGCTCGCCCGGCGGGGGGTCGCCGGGCCGGCGGGCGCCGCCGGGGCGCACCACGGGCAGCGGCACCGGGCCGAGGACCTCGGCGTCGGGGGGCAGCGCGGCCGCCGTCAGGAAGTCCTCGACGGCCTCCGGCGGGCCGGTCACCGCGGCCATCCGGGAGACCGGCGGGAAGCCCAGCTCGGCGCGCTCGGCCAGCTCGCGCCGGGCGTGCCCGACCGGGTCCCAGCGGACGAGCGCCTGCACCGGCCGCAGCGTCGGCTCGGCCACCACGACGACCGTGCCGCCCTCGGGCTGCCCCCGCACCAGGGAGGCCGCGTCGATCCAGCGGCGCAGCGCCTCCTCGCCCGCGCGCAGGTCGGGCCGGCCGAGCATGGCCCAGCCGTCGAGGAGCAGCGCGGCCGCGTAGCCGCCCTCGGCGACGGGCTCGGCGCCGGGGGTGGAGACGACGAGCGCGGGGCGCCCGGGCACGGTGTCCAGGACGTGGTCACGGCCCGAGGTGCGGACCGGCACCGCGGGGAAGGCCCGGCCCAGTTCCTCGGCGGTCCGCCGCGCGCCGACCACCTGGGCGCGCAGCCGGTTCGCGCCGCACTCCACGCAGTGCCAGTCGGGGGCGCCGCGCCCGCACCAGCCGCAGCGCAGCTCCCGCTGCTCGGGGGCCTCCAGGGGCCCGGCGCAGTGCCGGCAGCGGGCGGGCGCCCGGCAGCGCTCGCAGGCCAGCCTCGGCACGTACCCCCGGCGGGGCACCTGGACGAGCACCGGACCGGTCTTCAGCCCCTCCCGTACGGCCTGCCAGGCGAGCGAGGGCAGCCGGGCGGCGCGCGCGGCCTCGTCCCGGGCGAGTTCGCCGTCGCCGACGGTGCGGATCAGGGGCGCGGCCGCGCGGACCAGCTCGCGTCCGGCGGTCAGTGCCCGGGCCCAGCCGGACTCGACGAGCTGGGCGGCCTCGACGGTGCAGCTGGTGCTGCCCAGGAGGAAGGCGCACCGGTCGTGGGCGGCGCGCAGCAGGAGCACCTCGCGGGCGTGGGGCTGGGGGGCGTGCGGTTCGCTGTGGCTGCCGTCGCCGTCGTCCCAGACGACGACCAGGCCCAGGTCCCGTACGGGGGCGAACATCGCCGCCCGGGTGCCGACGACGGCCCGCACCGCCCCGCGCCGCACGGCGAGCCAGCGCGCGTAGCGCTTCTCGGGGCCCGCCTCGGCGGTGAGCAGGACGTGCCGCCCCTCCCCCAGGACGGTGGTGAGCGCCGTGTCGACCCGGTCGGCGGCCCGCCCGTCGGGGACGAGGACGAGGGCGCCGCGCCCGGAGGCGAGGGTCGCGGCGACGGCGCGGGCGATCTCCTCGGCCCAGTGCGGCCCCGGCAGCGCGTTCCACACGGCCCGGGGCGCCCCGCCGTGCGCGAGGGCGTCCAGGAAGGCGGGCCCCTGGTCGTACCGCGTCCAGCTCCCCGGCTCCGGGGCGTCCGGCGGCGGCAGCGGCTCCGGGGAGGGGCGGCGCTCGGCGGCGGCGCTGCGCGGCGGCACGGCGAGCTGGAGCACGTCGGCGAGGCTGCCCGCGTAGCGGTCGGCGACGGCGCGGGCGAGGCCGAGCAGCTCGGGTCCGAGGACCGGTTCGGGCGAGACGACGTCGGCGAGGGCGGCCAGGGGTCCGGAGTAGTCGGAGGTGGCCCGGCGCTCGACGAGGAAGCCGTCGATCAGCCGTCCGCCCTCCCGGCGCCCGTTCTTGACCTGGTGCGCCCCGGCCCCGAACCGCACCCGCACCCGCACCCCGGGCCGGGCGGCCTCGTCCAGCTCCTCGGGGACCGCGTAGTCGAAGAACTGGTCGAGGTGGAGCACCCCCTTGTTCACGACGACCCGGGCGACGGGCAGCTCTTTGGCGAGCGCGGCCCCCCGCCACGTCCGCGGCTTGGCCCGCGGCACCTTCGCCTTCCGCACGGTCTCCCGAATGAGCGCGAGCTGCTCGGGTTCCTCGGAGGGCTTCTCGTTCTCGCTGCTCACGGCCCCATACCTACCAGACGCCACCGACAGTCCGGACGGAGCGAAGCCCGGCGCCCCTCGGGGGACGCCGGGCTTCGGTCGCGCACGTGCGGGGACTACAGCCCGGCGGCCTGCTTGAGGGCGTCGACGCGGTCGGTGCGCTCCCAGGTGAAGTCCGGCAGCTCGCGGCCGAAGTGGCCGTAGGCGGCGGTCTGGGAGTAGATCGGGCGGAGCAGGTCGAGGTCGCGGATGATCGCGGCCGGGCGGAGGTCGAAGACCTCGGCGATGGCGTTCTCGATCTTCTCGACGTCGACCGCGTTGGTCCCGAAGGTCTCGACGAAGAGGCCGACGGGCTCGGCCTTGCCGATCGCGTAGGCGACCTGGACCTCGCAGCGCGCGGCGAGGCCCGCGGCGACGACGTTCTTGGCGACCCAGCGCATGGCGTAGGCGGCCGAGCGGTCGACCTTCGACGGGTCCTTGCCGGAGAAGGCGCCGCCGCCGTGGCGGGCCATGCCGCCGTACGTGTCGATGATGATCTTGCGGCCGGTGAGGCCGGCGTCGCCCATCGGGCCGCCGATCTCGAAGCGGCCGGTCGGGTTCACCAGGAGGCGGTAGCCCTCGGTGTCGAGCTTGATGCCGTCCTCGACGAGCTGCTTGAGCACGTGCTCGACGACGAACTCGCGGATGTCGGGCGCGAGCAGCGACTCCAGGTCGATGTCGGAGGCGTGCTGGGAGGAGACCACGACCGTGTCGAGGCGGACGGCCTTGTCGCCGTCGTACTCGATGGTGACCTGGGTCTTGCCGTCGGGGCGCAGGTACGGGATGGTGCCGTTCTTGCGGACCTCGGTGAGGCGGCGCGAGAGCCGGTGCGCGAGGTGGATCGGCAGCGGCATCAGCTCGGGGGTCTCGTCCGACGCGTAGCCGAACATCAGGCCCTGGTCGCCGGCGCCCTGCTTGTCGAGCTCGTCCTCGTCGCCCTCGACCCGCTTCTCGTACGCGGTGTCGACGCCCTGGGCGATGTCCGGGGACTGGGATCCGATGGACACCGACACGCCGCAGGAGGCGCCGTCGAAGCCCTTCTTCGAGGAGTCGTAACCGATCTCGAGGATCTTGTTCCGGACGAGGGTCGGGATGTCCGCCCACGCCTTGGTGGTCACCTCGCCGGCGACGTGCACCAGGCCGGTGGTGATCAGCGTCTCGACGGCGACGCGAGAGGTGGGGTCCTCGCGCAGCAGTGCGTCGAGGATGGTGTCGCTGATCTGGTCAGCGATCTTGTCGGGGTGCCCCTCGGTGACGGACTCCGAGGTGAACAGACGACGGGACACAACGCTCCCTGGGGTTGCAGCGGCTGCTGGCTACTCGTGGCTCGGACCGGCAGGGGGCTGCGCCCCGCGACGTTCCACGAACAGTCTATCGGTCGTGCTCGGACAATGGACCAGGTGTCTCGCCTGGCGAATGCCCCTGAGCGGCCGGAACCGGCCGCCGACAAGGGCGGGGCGGCCGTCCCGGTGGGACGCGAATCACTCGCCGGGCGGTGTTTCGCTCCTCCGCCCGGGTGACGGCGCGCCGGGCTGACCGGACCCGGTCATCTCAGCCGGTGGGACGCAGCCGGGGCAGGACGAGGTCCCAGACCGTCTCGGCGAGCGCTTCCTTCGGTCCGTACGGGACGGGGGTCTCGGCGCCGTCCGCCGCGAGCACCACGGCCTCGTTCTCCTCGGAGCCGAAGGTCTTGCGCTCGCCCACCTCGTTGACGACGAGGAGGTCGCAGCCCTTGCGGGCGAGCTTCTCGCGTCCGTTGGCGAGGACGTCGTCGGTCTCGGCGGCGAAGCCGACGACCACCTGGCCGGGCAGGGCCCGGTCGGCGGAGAGCTCGGCGAGGACGTCGGGGTTGCGGACGAGTTCGACGACGGGGGCGCCGTCGTCGCCCTTCTTCTTGATCTTGCCGGGGGCGTAGACGGCGGGGCGGAAGTCGGCGACGGCGGCGGCCATGACCACCGCGTCGGCGTCGGCGGCGGCCTTGAGGACGGCCTCGCGGAGCTGGACGGCGGTGCCGACGTGGACGACGTCGACGCCGGCCGGGTCGGGGAGGCCGGTGTTGGCCTCGACGAGGGTGACCCGGGCGCCCCGGGCGGCGGCGGCCCGGGCGAGGGCGTAGCCCTGCTTGCCGGAGGAGCGGTTGCCCAGGTAGCGGACGGGGTCGAGGGGTTCGCGGGTGCCGCCCGCGCTGACCACGACGTGGCGGCCGGCGAGGTCGGGGGCGGTGGCGCCCCGGGCGAGGACGCGGCGGCAGACCTCGAAGATCTCGCCGGGGTCGGGCAGCCGGCCCTTGCCGGTGTCGACGCCGGTGAGGCGGCCGACGGCGGGCTCGATGACGACGGCGCCGCGGCGGCGCAGGGTCGCCACGTTCTCCCGGGTCGCCGGGTGCTCCCACATCTCGGTGTGCATGGCGGGGGCGAAGACGACGGGACAGCGCGCGGTGAGCAGCGTGTTGGTGAGCAGGTCGTCGGCGAGGCCGTGGGCGGCCTTGGCGAGCATGTCGGCGGTGGCGGGGGCGACCACGACGAGGTCGGCGGCCTGGCCGATCCGCACGTGCGGCACCTCGTGGACGGACTCCCACACCTCGGTCGAGACGGGGTTGCCGGAGAGCGCGGACCAGGTGGCCTCGCCGACGAAGTGCAGTGCGGAGTCGGTGGGCACGACCCGGACGTCGTGGCCCGACTCGGTGAGCCGGCGGAGCAGCTCGCACGCCTTGTAGGCGGCGATGCCGCCGGTGACGCCCAGAACGACCTTCGGCTTTGCCACGACTTCCACGACTCCCCGCACTCGGACGCGCACTCGGATGCGTACGACTCCATGAGACACCACAGGCCCGGCGGATGTTCCGCCGGGCCTGTGGTGACAAGCGTTACAAGCGCTGCGCGCCTACTGCGCCGGGCCCTCGATGGCCTCGGACGTCAGCAGACCCGCGTTGATCTCGCGCAGGGCGATCGAGAGCGGCTTCTCGTGCACGTGGGTGTCGACGAGCGGACCCACGTACTCCAGCAGGCCCTCGCCGAGCTGGGAGTAGTACGCGTTGATCTGACGCGCGCGCTTGGCCGCGTAGATCACGAGGCTGTACTTCGAGTCGGTGGCCTCGAGCAGCTCGTCGATCGGCGGGTTGATGATGCCCTCGGGCGCGGTGATGGAAGAGGACACGCTCTACCTTCCGAAGATGGAAAAAAGATCAGACACACTGTGCGGCCTGGGATGTGGCCCGGGGGTCATTCCCCAGAAGACAGCAGCATCAACGTTAGCAGCTCGCGCGCCACGTCCTCGACGGAGGTGTTGACGAGGGTGGTGTCGAACTCGGACTCGGCGGCCAGCTCGACCTTCGCGGCGTCGAGACGGCGCTCGATGACCTCGGGGGACTCGGTGCCGCGGCCGGTGAGGCGGCGGACCAGCTCCTCCCAGCTCGGCGGGGCCAGGAAGACCAGCTGGGACTCCGGCATGGAGTCCTTCACCTGGCGGGCGCCCTGGAGGTCGATCTCCAGGAGGACGGGCTCGCCGGCGTCCAGTCGGTCGAGGACCGCGGCGCGCGGGGTGCCGTAGCGGTTGCCCGCGAACTCGGCCCATTCGAGGAGCTCGCCGTTGGCGATCAGCTTGTCGAACTCGTCGTCCGTCACGAAGAAGTAGTGGACGCCGTGCTTCTCGCCGGGGCGGGGCTTCCGTGTCGTCGCCGACACCGAGAGCCAGACCTCGGGGTGGACCTTGCGCATATGCGCGACGACCGTGCTCTTGCCGACCCCGGAGGGGCCGGAGAGCACGGTCAGCCGCGGACGTACCTCTGCTGCCATGCAGCGATTATTCCAGTGGTTCACCCCTGCTTGCGCAGGGAGGACGCCTCATGCCGGGAATGTCCCGAAAGGTCAGACGCCGGTGGAACCGAACTCCCGCTCCAGGGAGGCGATCTGGTTGGAGCCGAGACCGCGCACCCGGCGGCTCTCGGAGATGCCGAGCCGCTCCATGATCTGCTTGGCGCGGACCTTGCCCACGCCCGGCAGCGACTCAAGGAGCGCGGAGACCTTCATCTTGCCGATGACGTCGTTCTCCTGCCCGGTCTTGATGACGTCGTGGAGGGATGCGCCGGAGTGCTTGAGTCGATTCTTGACCTCGGCCCGCTCCCGGCGAGCCGCGGCGGCCTTCTCGAGCGCGGCTGCGCGCTGTTCAGGGGTAAGGGGCGGAAGAGCCACGCCTACGTCACCTCGGATGTCGATCTGTCGGATACGGACCGGTGAGGAACCTAGTCGCCCCGCACCAGTGGAGCAACGATCAACGGAGTGGCCGCTGAACGCCTGCTCTGCCCCGGAGACTAGCGGCCGAGGCCGCTCCAGTCAGCGAGAACAGCGGAAAAGTCCTGGTCAGCATCGACCGACCAGGACTTTCCCGACATAAGGACCGGGTTTTGGGCCAAGTTTTCGTCAAGTGGTGAGACGACCGGCCGGGGCGGGCCGCCGAACCGGGCCCGATCCGCTCCGACCTGCGGATTGGTCCCGCCGGGGATCAGGCGCCGACGGCCGCGCGGATCTCGTCCGCGTACCGGAGCGCCGAGTCCCGCAGGGCGGTGGCGTCCGGACCGTGCCGCAGGACCCCCCGGCTGACGTTCGGGACGACGTTGCGGACCGCCGCGCCGAAGACGGCGGGGAGGTCGGCGGGGGTCGCGCCCTGGGCGCCGATGCCGGGGGCGAGGAGCGGGCCGTTGACGTCCAGGTCGAAGGAGGAGAGGTCGCCGAGGGTGGCGCCGACGACCGCGCCGAAGGAGCCCATCGGGGTCTCCCCCGCGTTCTCCTCGGCCAGGTGGGCGAGCATCGTGGCGCCGACCGTCCTTCCGGCCGGTTCGTCGGTGCGGACGGCCCGCTGGACCTCGCTGCCCTCCGGGTTGGAGGTGAGGGCCAGGACGAAGAGGCCGGCGCCGGACTCCCGGGCCAGGTCGACGGCCGGCTTCAGGGAGCCGTAGCCGAGGTACGGGGAGACCGTGAGCGCGTCGGAGAAGAGCGGGGAGTCCTTGCGCAGGAAGGCCTCGGCGTAGGCCGCCATGGTGGAGCCGATGTCCCCGCGCTTGGCGTCCATGACGACCAGGCCGCCCGCCGCGCGCAGGTCGGAGACGGCGCGCTCCAGGACGGCGACGCCGCGCGAGCCGAAGCGCTCGAAGAAGGCGGACTGGGGCTTGAAGACGGCCACGGTGCCGGCGAGGGCCTCGACGACGGTGAAGGTGAAGCGCTCCAGACCGGCGATGTCGTCGGTGAGGCCCCAGGAGTCGAGCAGGGCGGCGTGCGGGTCGATGCCGACGCAGAGCGGGCCGCGCTCGTCCATGGCGGCGCGCAGACGGGATCCGAAGGAGAGCGTCACGGGGTGGCCTTTCGGTTGTCGGCGCCGACGGCCTCGGCGAGGGTGGCGTACGGGGAGGCCGCGAGGCGCGCGGCGAGGCCCTTGTGGATCGCCCTGGCGTAGAACGGGCCCTCGTAGACGAAGGCGCTGTAGCCCTGGACGAGGGTGGCGCCGGCGAGGATGCGCCGCCAGGCGTCCTCGGCGTTCTCGACGCCGCCGACGCCGACGAGGACCAGGCGGTCGCCCACGCGCGCGTGGAGGCGGCGCAGGACCTCCAGGGAGCGCTGCTTGACCGGGCGGCCGGACAGCCCGCCGGTCTCCTTGGTCAGCTCGGGGGCGGACTTCAGGCCGAGGCCCTCGCGGGCGATGGTGGTGTTGGTGGCGATGATGCCGTCGAGGCCGAGCTCCAGGGCGAGGTCGGCGACCGCGTCCACGTCCTCGTCGGCCAGGTCGGGGGCGATCTTGACCAGGAGCGGGACCCGGCGGTCGGTGACCGTGCGGTCGGCGGCCTCCCGTACGGCCGTCAGGAGGGGCCGCAGGGACTCGGTGGCCTGGAGGTTGCGCAGGCCCGGGGTGTTCGGGGAGGAGACGTTGACGACGAGGTAGTCGGCGTGCGCGGCGAGGCGCTCGGTGGACTTCACGTAGTCGGCGGCGGCCTCGGCCTCGGGGACGACCTTGGTCTTGCCGATGTTGACGCCCACGACCGTCCTGAACACCGGTACGCGCGCGTGGAGGCGGGCGGCGACGGCGGCGGAGCCCTCGTTGTTGAAGCCCATGCGGTTGATCAGGGCGCGGTCCGGGACCAGCCGGAAGAGGCGCTTCTTGGGGTTGCCGGGCTGGGCCTCCCCGGTGACGGTGCCGATCTCGACGTGGTCGAAGCCGAGCATGGCCATGCCGTCGATGGCGACGGCGTTCTTGTCGAAGCCGGCGGCGAGGCCGAAGGGGCCGTGCATGCGCAGGCCGAGGGCCTCGGTGCGCAGCTCCTCGTACCGGGGGGCGAGGGCGGCGGCGACGAAGGTGCGGAGCACCGGGACGCGGGCGGCCAGGCGGATCCAGCGGAAGGCCAGGTAGTGGGCCTTCTCGGGGTCCATCCGCTTGAAGACCAGGTGGAAGAACAGCTTGTACATCGTCCGAAATATCCCTTGTTCGGTCATGAAGAGGGGGACACCGCGCTGTGGCCGGTGTCCCCCTTCTCCGTACGGGCTGCTAGTCGCGGGCCGCGACGAGGTGCTCGGCGTGCTCCTGGAGGGAGCGGACGCCGACGCCGCCGTGGTTGAGCGCGTCGATGCCCTGGACGGCCGCGGCGAGTGCCTGGACGGTGGTCAGGCAGGGGACGCCGCGGGCGACGGCGGCGGTGCGGATCTCGTAGCCGTCCAGGCGGCCGCCGGTGCCGTAGGGGGTGTTGACGATGAGGTCGACCTCG
>NZ_LGEG01000211.1 GCF_001280125.1 Streptomyces sp. NRRL F-6492 | reverse complement strand
GGAAACCCAACTCCTGGTGGGCGTAGGACGGCACGCGTCATCGTGAAGGTTTCCGAAGAAGATCCACCAGAAAGAGGGCCCTCCATGGGTACACCCCCGCCCCCACCCCCCACCCGCCCCGTCTCCGAGGCGGAAGCCGCCCGCGTCTACCGCGACCTCAAGGACGCCATGGACACGGCCGGGCTCCCCACGAACGGGCTCTACCGGGACGTCACGCACGGGCCCGGCGGTGACGTCCACCGGTACGGGCTCGGGGTCGTCGGCCTCGGCGGCGCCAAGCGGCTCACCGCGCTCCTGCGGACCGCGCGGGCGGCCGGCCGGTGAGGCACCACCGGGTCGGCGACGTCGTGACCGACGCCCAACGGGCGCTCACCGGACGGGTACGGGACGTGCACGGGCACCTGCTGACCCTGGTCCGGCCCAGCGGCTACCTGTGGGAGGCCCCGGCCGACCAGTGCTGGACGGCGAGCCCGGAGGAGCGCGCGAGCCTGACACCGCGCGGAGCCGTACGGATCATCAGCACCTCGTCCCGGAGGCCATCTCCCGCACCCGAATGATGATGTGACCGCTCGTCACCCGAACGGGCGGTCTTCACTGCGCGTGTCTGTCCGGGCATATGCCACTGCGATACGTTCGCGCAAAACGGCCCCCGCCGATGGCCTGAGACCCATCAGCGAGGGCCTAAACCACCAGTGGACAAGGCACCCACAGTGATCTACCGCAACTTTAGCGCTCCCCAGTACGCCTTCACCCGGTTCTCGCACGAGCTGATCCGGCACCCCCGGCTCACCTCCCACGCCGTACGGCTGCTGACCTGGCAGCTGTCCCTTCCCGAGGACGCCCGCGAGACCCTGTCCCGTACCGCCGGACGGGCCGGGATCGGGAAGGAAGCCTTCACCAAGGCCAAGCGGCAGCTCATCGCGGAGGGGTTCGTGCACGAGCGGCGGGTGCAGGTGGCCGGTGGACGATGGGTGACGCAACAGCTCGTCTCCAGCATCCCGTTGAGCCGCGAGAAGGCCGTCAAGATCTTCGCCCGGGACCCGAGGCTGCTCCTTCGGGAACCCGTGAACCCGCAGGTCGTACCGGGTCCCCGGAAACCGGCCGCCGGTGCGCCGGGGACCCGGTCCACCGGCGGTCATCCAGAGAAAGACCTCAGGGAGAAGACCTCCGACCTTCCGGAGGAACCGGAGTCGGTGGAAACGGAGCCGGAGCCGGAGACGGAGGCGGGGGCGGAGAACCCGCCCGCTCCCGAAGAGGCCCGTGCCCTGGTCGGCGCCCTCCCGCTGCTCTCCCCCGCCCTGCGGAACATCCCGCCCGGCATGCGCGACGAACTCGCCCGGCTCGCCGCACGCTGGCTGGAGGCCGGGCACACCTCGGCCGACGTCCACGAGCACGTCCTGCGCGGCCTCCCCGGCGCCGGGACGCCCGTACACCGGCCGGGCGGGCTCGTCCGGTACCTGCTGCGGGAGGTGGCACCCCGCGACGTACCGGCCCCGGCGCCCGACGGGCCCCGGCTGTCCGCGCGGCTCGCAGGGGCGCGGGAGTGCGCCGGGGAGCACGTACAGCCGATGCTGTTCCGTCCCGTCGCGGACGAGACGCACTGCCGGGAGTGCGCGCCCGGGGCCGGGGCCGGGGCCCGGGACACGGTGCGGGAGGCGGCGGAATGGTCTGTGATGGGGGAATGAGCACCGCTCCCGCCCCCGGCTACCGGCCCCTCACGAAGGTCCTCCACTGGAGCGTCGTGGTCGCGTTCGCCGTCCAGTTCGCCGTCGGGTACGCGCTGGACGCCTCGGAGTCCGGGCGCGGCCGGGGCCGGGGCCGCGGCCGGGGCGAGGAGTCCGGGCACGGGCGCGGGCGGGGGCGCGGCGGCGACGGGTACGAGCCCTTCGGGGAGGACGCGCTGCTGACCGTCCACGTGCTCGTCGGGGCCTGCATCGTCGTCCTGGGCGTGGCGCGGCTGCTGTGGCGGCGCCGCACCGAGCTGCCGCCCTGGGCGCCGACGCTCACGCCGTTCGAGCGCCGCTTCGCCCACCGCACGGAGGTCGCGCTCTACGCGCTGACGTTCGTCGTCCCCGTGACCGGGGTGCTGCTGCTCGCCTCGGACGACGACGGCCTGCTGTGGGTGCACGTGACGGCGCAGGTGGGCTTCCTCGCCGCGCTCGCCTGCCACGTCGGCCTGGTCCTCAAGCACCAGCTCGTCGACCGCGACCGGCTCCTGCGCCGCATGCTCTGAACACGCACCGCCCGCGCCCGGCGGGCACAATGCCCCCATGACAGCAGACCAGGACCCCGCGCTCCTCCGGCGCTGGAACGCCACCCTGCTCGCCGCCCGCGCCGGCCGCGAGGGCCCCGACCCGGCGCCGTACGGCCGGAACCTGCTCGCCCGCTGGGCCGAGCCGCAGCGCCGGTACCACACGGCCGACCACCTGCGGGCGGTCCTCGACCGCGTCGACGAACTGACCGACCAGGGCGGCGAGGGCGGCGAGCTGGAGCTCGTACGGCTCGCCGCCTGGTTCCACGACGCCGTCTACCGGCCCGACCGCTCCGAGAACGAGGAACGCTCGGCGCTCCTGGCCGAGAAGGCCCTCACCGAGGCGGGCCTGACCCCGCACGAGGTGGCCGAGGTCGCCCGCCTGGTCCGGCTGACCGTCACCCACGACCCGGACGGCGGCGACCTCAACGGCGAGACCCTCTGCGACGCGGACCTCGCGGTCCTGGCGGCCGCCCCCGACGCGTACGCGCGGTACGCGGCGGCGGTCCGCGAGGAGTACGCCTTCGTCCCCGACGACGCCTTCCGCGAGGGCCGCGCCGCTGTCCTGCGCCACCTCCTCGACCTGCCCCGCCTCTTCCGCACGCCGTACGGGGCGGCGGTGTGGGAGCAGAAGGCGCGGGAGAACGTGGAGCGGGAGCTGAAGGAGCTGAGGGCGGTGGCATGATCCCGGGCACGGACCGGGACGTGGAACGACTCTGGTACTCAGGCCGCGTGGTTGGCGCGGTGGCGGGACGGGATCACGGACGCGGTGCGCTCCGTGACGGCGTCGTTCGAGCAGACCCACGGCCGCGCGCCGGGCAGGAACGAGGTCCGGGCCGCCGGGGCGGCGTGGTCCACCGGTCCCGGTCGTCGTCCCTCGACGACGAGGACTTCGACAAGTACGCCGACAGCGTGCCCGAGTTCCTCTCCCACGTCCGCCGCCACGTCACCGCCTTCGCCAGGACGGGTGTGGCGGGAGACCTGTAGCGCCTGTGGGGAGCGCGCGGGTTCCGTACCCGTTCAGGCGGACTCGATCGCCGCCGTGATCCCGGCGCCGGTCCGGGCGACGACGACGGGCCACTCGTCCCTGAGCGCGGGGTGCACGTGCGCCCGGTCCTCGTCCCGCCGGACGACGGTCGGTCCGCCCGGGACGACGAGCGTGGCGTCGAGCCGCTCCAGCACGGCGGCGAGGAGGTCCATGATCCCTTCGCCCCCGAAGCGGGTGAAGGTGATGCTGGTCGGCGTGCTGAAGTACACGTCCGCCCACTCGTACTCCCCCGTGTTCACCTGGAGGAAGTCCGGGCTGGAGTCCCGGCCCACCGCTTAGGGGGCCAGGACCTCACGCGCGGCCTGCGTGTCCAGCGGTACCAGCTCACCGTTCTCGAACTTGTGCACGAACACGTCGAAGCTCATGGGCGCCTCTCTATCACGGAGAGCGACCATCTCGTATCCCGAGACCTTCGGGCACCCAGGAATGACAGGCACGAAGTACGGGTTGACGCATGTCATGCCGCCTTCCTCAGCCGAGCCCGCCTCCACCGGAACCGACGCCCCCGCGTCCACCCGCATGCCGACCGCCGTCTACATCCTCGGCCTCTCCGTCTTCGCGCTCGGGACGAGCGAGTTCATGCTCTCCGGACTGCTGGAGGCCGTCGCGGAGGACATGAACGTCTCCATCCCGCGCGCCGGGCTGCTCATCTCGGCCTTCGCCATCGGCATGGTGGTGGGCGCCCCGCTCCTCGCCGTGGCGACGCTCAGGCTCCCCCGCAAGACGACCCTGGTCGCCCTGATCACCGTCTTCGGCCTGGGACAGGTCGCGGGCGCCCTCGCGCCGAACTACGGGGTGCTCTTCGCCTCCCGGGTCGTGAGCGCGCTCGCCTGCGCCGGGTTCTGGGCGGTCGGCGCGGCCGTCGCCATCGCGATGGTGCCGGTGGGCGCGCGGGCCAGGGCCATGGCCGTGATGATCGGCGGGCTCTCCATAGCCAACGTCCTCGGCGTCCCCGCCGGCGCCTTCCTCGGCGACCACCTCGGCTGGCGCTCCGCCTTCTGGGCGGTCGGCCTCGCCTCCGCGATCGCCCTCGTCGGCGTCCTCACCCGCATCCCGCGCATCCCGGTCCCCGAGACCCGGCCCCGGCTCAAGCGGGAGCTGACGATCTACCGCGACCGGCAGGTCCTGCTCTCGGTCGTCGTCACCGCGCTCGCGGCGGGCGGCGTCTTCTGCGCCTTCTCGTACCTCGGCCCGCTCCTCACCGGCGTCTCCGGCCTCGACAAGAGCTGGGTCTCGGTCGTCCTCGGGCTCTTCGGCATCGGCGCCCTGGTCGGCACGACGATCGGCGGCCGGGTCGCGGACGCGCACCTCTTCGGGGTGATGCTCAGCGGCATCGCCGCCTCGACCGTCTTCCTGGCCGCCCTGGCGCTCTTCGCGTCCAGCCCGGTCGTCACGGTCCTGCTGGCCTTCCTCCTCGGCGTCTCCGCCTTCTACACCGCCCCGGCCCTCAACGCCCGCATGTTCAACGTGGCCGGCGCCGCCCCCACCCTCGCCGGCGCCACCACCACGGCCGCCTTCAACCTCGGCAACACCGGCGGCCCCTGGCTCGGCGGCACCGTCATCGACGCGGGCCTCGGCTTCGCCTCCACGGCGTGGGCGGGCGCGGCGATGACGCTGGTGGGCCTGGGAACGGCGGCGGTGGCCCTGAAGCTGTCCCACCGGACCCCGGGCGGCGGCCACGTGGTGACCGGGAGCGGGGTCGCCGCCCCCGCGAAGGACGGCCGGGAGTCGTCCCTGTCCGGCTGAGGCGGGGCCCCTCGGCGTACGCCCTCCGGCCCGGCGGGACCCCTCGGCCGCACGCCCTCCGGCCCGGCGGGACCCCTCGGCCGCACGTCCCCCGGTCCGGCGGGGCCGGTCAGTCCGCCGTGCGCCCCTTCGGCCTCCGCAATCCCGCCGCGGTGAGGCGGCGGAGGAGTTCCTTCGAGCCGACCTCGATCGCGCCGCCGGTCACCGCGGCCGCGTAGTGGTCGGCCGGGATGTCGTAGTGGTCCCGCTCGAAGGCGCGGCGCGGGGCGCCGATCGTGGCCGCGAAGGCGTGCAGCTCCTCGAAGGAGACGTCGCTGACCAGGTGCGACCACATGCGGCCGTGCCCCGGCCAGGTCGGCGGGTCGATGTAGAGGGTCACGTCAGCCCGCCCACCGGCGCCACCACCACGCCCTGCTCGCCGCAGACCCAGTGCGGGTCCGGGCCCAGTTCCGGTTCCACGTCGAGGGCGTGCGGGTCGCCCGAGGCGCAGACGGGGCAGATCGGCCAGCGGCCGTACCGTTCGAGCAGGGCGTCCTGCACGTCCTGGGCGACGAGCCCCGCGACGTACGCCACTCCCTCCGGCCACTGCTCGACCCACCAGCGCCGGTGCGTGACCGAGTCCTCCACCATCGAGACGACCTCGGCGGCGGCGACCTCCCGGGCCGCCAGGTCCGCCAGTACCAGCGCGCGGGCGGTGTGCAGCGCCTGTTCCACCGCGTCGATGTCGTCCATTCCCTCATTGTCACCCGGCCCGGGAGAAGGCGGGAAGGGCGAAGGTCCCTTCCGGATCCGGCCACCGGAAGGGGCTTGTCGCCCCACCCTTCCGAAAGTATCTTTCAGGCGTGACCAATGACGTGAAGGAAAGTTTCACCAGCGACGCGCCGCCCGCGCCCCCCGCCCCCGCCGCCCTCGCGGCCAAGGTGCGGACCCTCGCGCCCTCCATGACCCGCTCCATGCAGCGGGTCGCCGAGGCCGTCGCCGGAGACCCGGCCGGCTGCGCCGCCCTCACGGTCACCGGCCTCGCCGAACTCACCGGCACCAGCGAGGCGACCGTCGTCCGCACCGCCCGCCTCCTCGGCTACCCCGGCTACCGCGACCTGCGCCTCGCCCTCGCCGGGCTCGCCGCCCAGCAGCAGTCCGGCCGCGCGCCCGCCGTCACCGCCGACATCGCCGTCGACGACCCCATCGCCGACGTCGTCGCCAAGCTGGCCTACGACGAGCAGCAGACCCTCGCCGACACCGCCGCCGGACTCGACACCGTCCAGCTCGGCGCCGCCGTCGCCGCCCTCGCCACCGCCCGCCGCGTCGACATCTACGGCGTCGGCGCCTCCGGGCTCGTCGCCCAGGACCTCGGCCAGAAGCTGCTCCGCATCGGCCTGGTCGCCCACGCCCACAGCGACCCGCACCTCGCCGTCACCAACGCCGTGCAGCTCCGCTCCGGCGACGTCGCCATCGCCATCACCCACTCCGGCTCGACCGGCGACGTCATAGAACCGCTCCGGGTGGCCTTCGACCACGGTGCGACGACCGTCGCGATCACCGGCCGCCCGGACGGCCCCGTCACCCAGTACGCCGACCACGTCCTCACCACCTCCACCGCCCGCGAGAGCGAACTGCGCCCGGCGGCCATGTCGTCCCGCACCAGCCAACTCCTGGTCGTGGACTGCCTGTTCACCTGCGTCACCCAGCGGACGTACGAGACGGCCGCCCCGGCCCTCGCCGCCTCCTACGAGGCCCTGGCCCACCGGCACTCGCCCCGGACCCGCTGAAGCACCCGCACCCGTAAAGCACCGGCGCCGACGACGCCGCCGTACCGAAAGAGCCGCACGTGTCCGCTTCCGCCTCCGCTTCCACGTACTCCGAACTCCGCGCCCAGCTCGCCACCCTCACCACCGAGGCCTTCCGCCCCGAGCTCGCGGAGATCGACCAGCTCCCGACCCTGGAGATCGCCCGGACCATGAACGGCGAGGACCAGTCCGTCCCCGCCGCCGTCGCCCGGCAGCTGCCCGCCATCGCCGCCGCCATCGACGCCACCGCCGAGCGGATGTCCCGCGGCGGCCGGCTGATCTACCTGGGCGCCGGCACCGCCGGCCGCCTCGGCGTCCTCGACGCCAGCGAGTGCCCGCCCACCTTCAACACCGACCCCTCCGAGGTCGTCGGTCTCATCGCGGGCGGCCCCTCCGCCATGGTCAAGGCCGTCGAGGGCGCCGAGGACTCCAAGGAACTCGCCGTCGAGGACCTCACCGCGCTCGGCCTCACCCCGGACGACACCGTCGTCGGCGTCTCCGCCTCCGGCCGCACCCCGTACGCGATCGGCGCCGTCGAGCACGCCCGCGCCCTCGGCGCGCTCACCGTCGGCCTGTCCTGCAACGCCGACAGCGCGCTCGCCGCCGCCGCCGAGCACGGCATCGAGGTCGTCACGGGGCCCGAGCTGATCACCGGCTCCACCCGGCTCAAGGCCGGCACCGCCCAGAAGCTCGTCCTCAACATGATCTCGACGATCACGATGATCCGGCTCGGCAAGACCTACGGGAACCTGATGGTCGACGTCCGCGCCTCCAACGAGAAGCTCCAGGCCCGCTCGCGGCGGATCGTCGCCCTCGCCACCGGCGCGCCCGACGAGCGGATCGAGGCCGCCCTCGCCGCCGCCGACGGCGAGGTGAAGAACGCCATCCTCATGATCCTGGCGGACGTCGACGCCCCCACCGCCGCCACGCTCCTCACCGGCTCCCGGGGCCACCTGCGCGCGGCGCTGCACGCGAAGACCGCCTGAGCCCTCCCCCTCCCCCACGCACAGCGAGGCACCACCGCACCATGAGCACAGACGACAAGAACCGCGCCGTCGCCGCCGCGATCCTCCCCCTCGTCGGCGGCGCCGGGAACATCACCTCCGTCGCCCACTGCATGACCCGCCTCCGCCTCGGCCTGCGGGACCGCTCGCTCGTCCGGGACGACGCCCTCAAGGCCCTGCCGGCCGTGCTGGGCGTCGTCGAGGACGACACGTACCAGATCGTCCTCGGGCCGGGCACGGTCGCCCGCGTGACCCCGGAGTTCGAGGCCCTGCTGGCCGAGGCGCCGGCCACCGGGGCACCGGCCGCCGAAGCACCGGCGGCCGGTGCCCCCGCGCCCTCCGCGGACGACCTCGCGGCACAGGGCGCGTCGATCAGGGCGGCCCGCAAGGCGAAGAACCAGACCCCGTTCAAGCTGTTCCTCCGCCGGATCGCGAACGTCTTCGTCCCGCTGATCCCCGCCCTCATCGGCTGCGGCATCATCGCCGGCCTCAACGGCCTCCTGATCAACCTCGGCTGGCTCCCCGGCGTCACCCCCGCCCTCGCCGCGATCGCGAGCGGCTTCATGGCCCTCATCGCGGTCTTCGTCGGCTTCAACACGGCGAAGGAGTTCGGCGGCACGCCCATCCTGGGCGGCGCGGTCGCGGCGATCATCGTCTTCCCCGGCGTCGCCAAGGTCGACGCCTTCGGCCAGACCCTCTCCCCCGGCCAGGGCGGTGTGCTCGGCGCGCTGGGCGCGGCGGTCCTCGCGGTGTACGTGGAGAAGCGGTGCCGCCGGTGGGTGCCGGAGTCCCTGGACGTCCTGGTCACCCCGACGCTCACGGTCCTGGTCTCCGGCCTGGTCACGGTCTTCGGCCTGATGTTCGTCGCGGGCGAGGTCGCGAACGCCATCGGCGAGTTCGCCGACTGGCTCCTCGCGCACGCCGGCGCGGGCGCGGGCTTCCTCCTCGGCGGCCTGTTCCTCCCGCTGGTGATGCTGGGCCTGCACCAGGCGCTCATCCCGATCCACACCACGCTCATCGAGCAGCAGGGCTACACCGTCCTGCTCCCCATCCTCGCGATGGCGGGCGCGGGCCAGGTCGGCGCGGCCATGGCCGTCTACCTGAGGCTCCCCCGCAACGGCTCCCTGCGCCGCACCATCAAGTCCGCCCTCCCGGCCGGTTTCCTGGGCGTCGGCGAGCCCCTGATCTACGGCGTCTCGCTCCCCCTGGGCCGCCCCTTCGTCACCGCCTGCGTGGGCGGCGCCTTCGGCGGCGGCTTCGTCGGCCTCTTCAGCATGCTGGGCACCAAGGTCGGCTCGACCGCGATCGGCCCGTCGGGCTGGGCGCTCTTCCCGCTCCTCGACGGCGACAAGGGCCTGGGCGAGACGATCGCGATCTACGCGGGCGGTCTGCTCGTCGGCTACCTGACCGGCTTCGTGGCGACGTACTTCTGGGGCTTCGGCGACCGGCTCCTGGAGGAGTTCGACGTGGACACGGACGCACCGGCGGAGACGGTGGGGGCGACGGGGTCCCCGGACCCGAAGCCGGATCCCCCGGCCCGGGAACCGGCCAAGGTCTGACACCCCCGTACGGAGGGACACGGCCGTTCCCTAGACTCCGCGCCCATGACGACCACGCAGCGCATCGCCGCCGACCTCGCCCCCACCGGAGTCCTCCGCGCCTCCGTCAACCTCGGGAACCCGGTGCTCGCGCAGGGCACCCCCGAGAACCCCTCCGGGATCACCGTCGACCTGGCCCGGGAGATCGGGGCGCGGCTCGGGGTCGGGGTCGAGCTGCTCTGCTTCGACGCGGCGCGGAAGTCCTTCGGGGCGATGGCGGAGGGGCGGGCCGACCTCTGCTTCCTCGCCGTGGACCCGGCGCGCGAGACGGAGGTCGCGTTCACCGCGCCGTACGCCGTCATCGAGGGGGTGTACGCCGTGCCGCGCGGCTCCGCGCTCACCACCGTCGAGGAGGTCGACGCCCCCGGCGTCCGGATCGGGGTCAAGAAGGGGTCCGCCTACGACCTGTTCCTGACCCGGACCCTCACCCGCGCCACCGTCGTGCGCGGGGACGAGGGCGTCGACGTCTTCCGCTCCGAGGGCCTGGAGGCGGGCGCGGGCATCCGGCAGCCCCTGACCGCGTACGTACGGGAGAACCCCGACGTCCGGCTGATCGAGGGCCGTTTCATGGAGATCCGCCAGGCGGTCGGCACGACGCCCTCCCGCACTCCGGACACCCTCGCCTTCCTCCGCGACACGGTCGAGGAGCTGAAGGCGAACGGCTTCGTCACGGATGCGCTGCGCCGCGCGGGCCAGGACACCGGCCTGCTGGCCCCGGCCGCCTGACCGGAAGGCGTCCGAGGGCCCGGCCGCGCACGGCCGGGCCCTCGGGGCGGTGGATCAGTGGAGCTCCTCGAACCCGTTCCAGCCACCGCTGCCGATCATGACGCGGGCGGCGTAGAGGCCGGTGCCGAGGTTGGTGTAGCGCCACAGCTTTCCGGTCGCCGTCTCGCGCGCGACCAGCTCCCCGCGCCCGTCACCGGAGAGGTCGCCGACACCGACCAGGGACGAGTAGCCGCCCCAGCCGCCGCCGACCTTCACCCGGGCCGTGACGGCGCCGGTCGCCGTGCCGTAGTACCGCCACAGCACGCCCGAGGCGTCGACGCCGAGCAGGTCGCCCCGCCCGTCGCCGTTCAGGTCGCCGGCACCGACGATCTTCTTGTAGAGCTTCCAGTTCGCGCCGATCCGCACCCGGGCCTTCACCTGCTGGTCGGCCGTACCGGCGTAGAAGTACACGTCACCGGTGGACGCCTGACGCGCGATCAGGTCGACGTGTCCGTCGCCGTTCACGTCGCCCGGCGAGGTCAGCACGTCGTACTGGCCCCAGCCCTTGCCCGCCGAGACGTACGGCGAGGAGGCCGACACGACCGTCCCGCAGGCCGGCCGGTACGACCGCAGTTCGTCGCCCACGCGCGCGTACACGTCGTTGCAGCGGTCGCCGTTGGTGTCGCCGGACGGGACGAGGACCGTGCCCGTCGGGAACTTCGCGCCCGTACCGGCGGTCCGGGCCGAGAGCGCCCCCGTGCCCGTGCCCCGGTACATCGACACCAGGCCCGCCGGGTCCACCGCGAGCAGATCGCCGAAGCCGTCGTTCCCGGCCAGGTCGCGCCAGGCCGCGGCGCCGCCGGTCACCGACACCGCGCCGGACAGCGCCAGGTCGGCGCCCTGCCCGTCGGCGGGCCTCACGGTCAGGGTCCAGGCGTGGGCACCGTTCGCCACGAGCCGTCCCGCCGTGTCCTTGCCGTCCCAGGCGGGGGCGACGATGCCGCGCGCCTCGCCGCCGGTCAGGGTGCGGACGACCTTGCCGGTGGCCTGGTGCCTGAGCGTCAGGGTCCAGGAGGCGGCGGGCTTGGACAGCCACCAGCGGGGCTTCCAGGACGCCGACCGGAGGTCGACGGACGCGGGCGCGTCGGCGTCGATGGCGGCGGTCCGGGAGGCCGGGACGCCGGACGGGACGACACGGACCCGGCGGTCGTCGCCGGTGTAGGCGACGTGCCCGCCGAAACGGTCGACGGTCCAGCCGGAACGGCGGCCGGTGTTCGCGCCGAGGTCGGCCGGGGTCGCGATCACGCGCCGGGGCAGGTCGGCGGCCTTCCCGCTGCCCGGGATCCCGTTGTGCAGGTCGACCAGGGTGAGGCCCGTGTCGTCCGAGCGGGAGACGAAGTAGCCGTCGCCGAGCAGGACGGCGTCCGATCCGAGGCTCATGAAGCGCTTGGTGGACCGGTCGTACAGGCCGCCGCCCCGGACGTCCCACGACTCGTCCTGGCACTTCCAGTACACCCAGCGGCCCACGGCCTGGAGGTCGGTGGGCGTGCAGCGGTTGGTGGTCGCGAACGACTCCCCGGCCGTTCCCGCCGGAAGGGTCTTGGACGTGACGACGTTCGAGTCCGCCGTGGCACTCCACAGGGTGTTGCCCCAGAGGGCCGACGTGACCGGCTCGCGCTTCTGGAGCACCGCGCCGGAGTCGGTGCCGCGGAACTCGACGATCGCCTGCTGCCCTCCCCAGCCCTGGTCCACGACGCCGAACCGGCCGGACAGGTCGACGAGTCGAGGGCTGCCGAGCCCGGTCGTCAGCCGCGGGCCCCATTCGGCGGAACCGTTCCGGTGGAGCACGGTCAGGTCCTGCTCGGTGCCGGCCTTGCGGCCGTGGTGGCCGTCACCGCTCGCGAACATGGAGACGCAGTAGACGCGCCACGCGGGGCCGCAGTCGTCGTCCCTGCCGTTCACCAGGCCGTCGGCCGTCGAGCGCACCTCCTCGGGCCGTCCGGAGGTCTTCAGCCAGGTGCTCCGGTAGCCGCCGAGGATGCCGCCCGGCTGGTACAGGTTCGACTCGTCGGCCGTGGTCAGGATGCCGCTGCCGAGGGAGACGCCGAAGGGCCTGGCCTCCATGTCCTCGATGTCCGCGAGGCGCTTGCGCGTGACGGTGCCGTCCCCGGCCGGGGTGAAGAGGTAGTACCCCCAGTCGAGGGGGCCGCGGTCGGTGCGCTCCTCCGCGCCGGCCAGCAGGAGCGAGCCGTCGGGCGTGCGGTGCACGGAGGGGGAGGCGACGGCCAGCAGGGAGTCCCAGCTCCCCGTGGCGTCCCGCAGGACGAGGTGGTTGCCCCGGTACTCGTTGTCACCGGGGTTGGGCGGGGTCACGGTGACGAAGGCGTCGCCGAGGCGCCGGACGACGTCGTTGTAGGAGGCCACGTCCCGCAGGTCGAGGGTGGCCGGGGCCGCGTCCAGGTCGTCGCGGCGGTACACCTGGGCCTCGCTGCCGGACGGGGCGCCGAGGTGGAAGACGGTGTCCCGGTCGAAGGAGACGCTCTCGCCGTGCGTGGAGAGCGCCTTCACGCTCCCGCTCGCGAGGTCGACGACCCACCACCCCTGGGACATCGTGGTGTTCTCCCACTTGATGCCGCGGACGGCGATCGAGCGGGCGTCGCCCTCGCTGACGGAGAGGTTCCAGCCCTCGGGCAGTCCCTCCAGCCTCTGGTCCCGGACCCCTCCGTCCCGCGGGTGCAGGAGGTGCAGGCCCGTCACGGCGCTCTCGGTGCCGGTCCGGGTGAGGACGGTGTCGCCGTACGTCCCGACGTACGTCTGGCCCTCCGGGATCGGGACCACGGTCGTCGCACCGCCGCCGGCCCGCTGCCGGAGCGTCACGTGCGGGGTCGGCGCCGCCGAGAAGACGGCCACGGTGTCGGAGCCGTGGCCGAAGTCCGCCGGGTACTCGGTGAAGCGGAACTCGTCGATGTCGTACGAGAGCGGTTTCGGCAGGCGGTGGTCGAGGACGGTGGTCCGTCCGGTCGCGTAGTCGATCCAGCGCAGTCGGTCGTCGCCCTCCCGCGCGGTGAGGAAGCCGGTCTCACCGGCGTTCAGGACGAGGGTGGCGCGGGGCACGAAGCGTGCGCCCGGGCTGACGACGACGGGTTCGCCGGAGGCTCCGGGCGTCTCGGCCGCCGCCCCCGCGGCGGCCCCCGCGCCGATCGTCACCGCGAGGCTGACGGCGAGTGCGACGCGGCCGAGCGCGCGCCGGCGCGACCGTCGTTCCAACGGGCTGTTCACGAAGAAGTCCCTCCCCAGGGCATACGGCGCGGGGAAGGGGCCACATGGTCTCGCCACTCGTCCCCCGCGCGAGCAGGGCGACCCTAGCAGAGGCCGACGCCAGTGGATCAGTATTTTCGAACTCGTTCAACACCTGTTCCGGAGCCCGCGGGAGAACCGGCCCGCCCGGCCCGGGGGACCCGGCCCGCCCGGCACGGGAGAACCGGCAAGGGAGACCCGGCCCGGGAGACCCGGCCCGCCCGGCACGGGAGAACCGGCCCGCCCGGCACGGGAGAACCGGCAAGGGAGACCCGGCCCGGGAGACCCGGCCCGCCCGGTCCGGCGCAACGCCCGAGGGCGGCACCCCCACCAGGGGGTGCCGCCCTCGTTCGCGTTCAGCGACGAACCGCCGATCCCGGGATCAGGAGATCCCCGAGGATCAGAAGTCCATGTCACCGCCCGGCATGCCGCCGCCGGCCGGCGCGGCGGCCTTCTCCGGCTTGTCGGCGATGACGGCCTCGGTGGTGAGGAACAGCGCGGCGATCGACGCGGCGTTCTGCAGCGCGGAGCGCGTCACCTTCGCCGGGTCGATGATGCCCTCGGCGATGAGGTCGACGTACTCGTTGGTCGCGGCGTTCAGGCCGTGGCCGACGGGCAGGTTGCGGACCTTCTCCGCCACGACGCCGCCCTCGAGGCCGGCGTTGACCGCGATCTGCTTCAGCGGGGCCTCGAGGGCCAGCTTCACGATGTTCGCGCCGGTGGCCTCGTCGCCCGCCAGGTCGGCCTCGAGCTTCTCGAAGACCGAGGAGGCCTGGAGCAGGGCCACGCCGCCGCCGGCGACGATGCCCTCCTCGACGGCCGCCTTCGCGTTGCGGACGGCGTCCTCGATGCGGTGCTTGCGCTCCTTGAGCTCGACCTCGGTCGCGGCGCCGGCCTTGATGACGGCCACGCCGCCGGCCAGCTTCGCGAGGCGCTCCTGGAGCTTCTCGCGGTCGTAGTCCGAGTCGCTGTTCTCGATCTCGGCGCGGATCTGGTTCACGCGACCGGCGACCTGCTCGCTGTCACCGGCACCGTCGACGATGGTGGTCTCGTCCTTGGTGATGACGACCTTGCGGGCGCGGCCCAGCAGGTCGAGGCCCGCGTTCTCCAGCTTGAGGCCGACCTCCTCGGAGATGACCGTGCCGCCGGTGAGGATGGCGATGTCGTTCAGCATGGCCTTGCGGCGGTCGCCGAAGCCCGGGGCCTTGACCGCGACGGACTTGAAGGTGCCGCGGATCTTGTTGACGACCAGGGTCGACAGGGCCTCGCCCTCGACGTCCTCGGCGATGATCAGCAGGGGCTTGCCCGACTGCATGACCTTCTCCAGGAGCGGGAGCAGGTCCTTCACGGAGGAGATCTTGGAGTTGACGATCAGGAGGTAGGGGTCGTCGAGCGACGCCTCCATGCGCTCCATGTCGGTGGCGAAGTACGCCGAGATGTAGCCCTTGTCGAAGCGCATGCCCTCGGTGAGCTCGAGCTCCAGACCGAAGGTCTGCGACTCCTCGACGGTGATGACGCCTTCCTTGCCGACCTTGTCCATCGCCTCGGCGATGAGCTCGCCGATCTGGGTGTCGGCGGCGGAGATGGAGGCCGTGGAAGCGATCTGCTCCTTGGTCTCGACATCCTTCGCCTGCTCGAGGAGGGCGCCGGAGACGGCCTCGACGGCCTTCTCGATGCCGCGCTTGAGGGCCATCGGGTTGGCACCGGCGGCGACGTTGCGGAGGCCCTCGCGGACGAGCGCCTGGGCGAGGACGGTGGCGGTGGTCGTGCCGTCGCCGGCGACGTCGTCCGTCTTCTTGGCGACTTCCTTGACCAGCTCGGCGCCGATCTTCTCGTACGGGTCCTCGAGCTCGATCTCCTTGGCGATGGAGACACCATCGTTGGTGATCGTGGGGGCGCCCCACTTCTTCTCGAGGACGACGTTGCGGCCCTTGGGGCCGAGGGTGACCTTGACGGCGTCAGCGAGCTGGTTCATGCCGCGCTCGAGACCGCGCCGGGCCTCCTCGTCGAACGCGATGATCTTGGCCATGTGAAGTGGTCCTCCCGGACATGGGGTGGATAACGCTCCAGGACCGCGCCGACGCCCGCGACGGACGGCCTCCGCATCTCCGCGTGGTTCCTTGCCCCACCCGGCCGGCGGCCTCGTCTGCCCGATCCTCGTAGCACTCTCACCTGCCGAGTGCTAACGCCAATGATTAGCACTCGCCCCATGAGAGTGCAAGCCGTTCCGAAGGAACGTCGACGAGGGGTGGCGGCCGGGCGACGGGAGGGTGCGAGCGACTCTCGGGTTCCGGGAAGGGGGCACTGGGCTCCGGGGGCCGGGAAGGGCGCCCGGGAACGCGTGAGGGGCCCGCGTCCCCTGGGGGATGCGGGCCCCTCGACGGCGTTGCGTCGGTGGCCGATCGCGCCGCGCTCAGACGGCGAGCTTGACCATGTCGGCCTGCGGCCCCTTCTGGCCCTGCGAGATCTCGAACTCGACTCGCTGACCTTCTTCGAGGCTGCGGTAGCCATCCATCTGGATCGCGCTGTAGTGGACGAAAACATCCGCACCACCGTCGACCGCGATGAAGCCGTAGCCCTTCTCCGCGTTGAACCACTTGACGGTGCCCTGAGCCATGCCTAACTCCCCTATTACTGGCCCTTGCGCGGGGCCGCACTTCACGAACCCCGGGTCAGACCCTGCGCCGGAACGCGTCGACCGCCGCTGAATGTATCTGTCCAACTGCCCTCTGCAACAGGCCATTCGGGCGAGAATTCTGGGCAGCAGAGAAAGGAGAATTGGGGAGATTCCCCTGAATCGCGGGGCAAGTCGGGCCCGGCAAAGCGCGCAGAAGGTGCACAACGCGCACACGGTTTGGCTGCTTCTTGTCAGGTCGAGGCGCGTTTTCATATGCGCCCGGCATGAGCAGCGGAGGGGACTTCCCCAACTCTACCGCGCTCAACCATGCAGAATTGCCCCCTCCGCTTATGGACGCGGAAGGGGCAATTCAAGAAAGACGGGACGGAAAGAGCGGAGCTCCCCCGCGGCTCAGCAGCCGCCGGCGACCGCCGGGATGATCGAGACGCCCGAGCCGGCCGGGGTGGCCGTCTCCAGGCCCTGCTCGAAGCGCACGTCGTCGTCGTTCACGTAGACGTTGACGAAGCGGCGCAGCTTGCCCTGGTCGTCCAGGACGCGGGCGGCGATGCCCGTGTGGTTCTTGTCCAGGTCCGCGATGACCTCGGCGAGGGTCGCGCCCTCGGCCTGGACCTCGGACTGCCCGCCGGTGTAGGTGCGGAGGATGGTGGGGATGCGGACGTTCACGGCCATGACGTGCGTAACCTTTCGGAGAGCCGGGGTGCCGGAGGGCTTCAGTGCGCCAGGCCGGCGTCGCGGAAGGCGTCCAGGCTGGGGCGGATGGTGACGGTCTCCCGAGAGGTGTCGGCCACCGCGTCCAGGGTCTTGAGCCCGTCGCCGGTGTTGATGACGACGGTGGTGAGCTCCGGGTCGATGAGGCCGTTCTCCACCAGCTTGCGCGCGACGCCGACGGTCACGCCGCCCGCGGTCTCGGCGAAGATGCCCTCGGTCCGCGCGAGCAGCTTGATCGCGTCGACGACCTGCTCGTCGTTCACGTCCTCCACGGCGCCGCCGGTGCGGCGGGCGATGTCGAGGACGTACGGGCCGTCGGCCGGGTTGCCGATGGCGAGCGACTTGGCGATCGTGTTCGGCTTCTGGGGCCGTACGACGTCGTGGCCCTCCTTGAAGGCGACCGACACCGGGGAGCAGCCCTCGGCCTGGGCGCCGAAGATCTTGTACGGCCTGTCCTCGACGAGGCCCAGCCTGATGAGTTCCTGGATGCCCTTGTCGATCTTGGTGAGCTGGGAGCCGGAGGCGATCGGGATGACGATCTGGTCGGGGACGACCCAGCCGAGCTGCTCGCAGATCTCGTACGCGAGCGTCTTGGAGCCCTCGCCGTAGTACGGGCGCAGGTTGACGTTCACGAAGCCCCAGCCCTCGCCGATCGGGTCGCCGATGAGCTCCGAGCAGAAGCGGTTGACGTCGTCGTAGTTGCCCTCGACGGCGACGAGGTCACCGCCGTAGACGCCGGCCATGACGACCTTGCCCTCTTCCAGGTCGTGCGGGATGAACACGCAGGAGCGGAAGCCGGCGCGGGCGGCGGCGGCGCCGACGGCGCCGGCCAGGTTGCCGGTGGAGGAGCAGGAGAGGGTGGTGAAGCCGAAGGCGCGGGCGGCCTCGATGGCCTGGGCGACGACCCGGTCCTTGAAGGAGTGGGTCGGGTTGCCCGAGTCGTCCTTGACGAAGAGCTTGCCGGGGGCGACGCCGATCTCGCGGGCGAGGTTGTCGGCCTTGACGAGCGGGGTCCAGCCGGGGTTCAGGTTCGGCTTCTCGGCGACGTCGGCCGGGACGGGCAGGAGGGGGGCGTAGCGCCAGATGCTGGCGGGGCCGGCCTCGATGCGCTTCCGCAGTTCCTCGGGGTCGCCGGCGGGGAGGTCGTACGCGACTTCGAGCGGTCCGAAACAGAGCTCGCAGGCGAAGATCGGGCCGAGTGCGAAGACTTCACCGCATTCGCGACAGGAGAGCCCTGAAGCGGGACCGAGGTCGACGGTGGTGGCGGGTGCGACGGTCTGTGCAGCCATGGAGGCGAGGCCCTTTCTCCTCATCTTTCCCATGACGAATTTTTCGCCATGAGACGGATTTGGCACCTTCCCTAGCCGGGGACCTCGCTGGATGACGAGTGACCGACTGGAGGGTTGCCGGGGCTTCAACGGGCCGTTTCCCTCTGCCCCTCTGGATGAGCGGTATTCGATTGTGGGGAGCGCCGGGACTTTCGTTCCCGCACTCCGACGCGGTTGCCACCCCGACGTGCACGGGGTCGCTGCGTTGTTCAAGACTGTAACCGAAGGCCCGGGTGCTTGGACGGCCCGTCCGAACCGCGAGATGGAGATCACGTGCTGGAAGAGGTGGAGCGCTGGCTGTCCCGGCGGTCCTGGTCCGTGGCGGACCGGCCGCTGGAGCGGATCCTCGCCGCCAAGCGTGCGACGACGGTCAGCGTGGTGCTGCCCGCGCTGAACGAGGAGGCGACCGTCGGGGACATCGTGGCCGTGATCCGGCGCGAGCTGATGTCGGAGGCGGTGCCGCTCGTCGACGAGCTGGTGGTGCTCGACTCGGGCTCCACGGACCGCACGGCGGAGGTCGCGGCGGCGGCCGGGGCGCGGGTGGTCGCGCGCGACGGGATACTCCCCCGGATACCGGCCGTGCCCGGCAAGGGCGAGGTCCTGTGGCGGTCACTGATGGTGACGACCGGGGACGTGGTGTGCTTCGTGGACGCGGACCTGCGGGACTTCTCCGCGGACTTCGTGACGGGGATCGTGGGCCCGCTCCTGACCGACCCGGACGTGGACCTCGTCAAGGCGATGTACGACCGGCCGCTGGACGGCGCCCCCGGTCAGGGCGGCCGGGTGACGGAGCTGGTGGCGCGCCCGCTGCTCAATCTGCACTGGCCGCAGCTGGCCGGCTTCGTGCAGCCGCTCGGCGGCGAGTACGCGGCCCGCCGCTCGCTCCTGGAGCGGCTGCCCTTCCCGGTCGGTTACGGAGTGGAGCTGGGGCTGCTGGTGGACGCGCTGCACACGGTGGGCCTGGACGGGCTCGCGCAGGTGGACGTGGGGGTCCGCAAGCACCGGCACCAGGACGGGCACGCGCTCGGCCGGATGGCGGCGGCGATCTACCGGACGGCGCAGCTGAGGCTGTCGCGGGGGCACCTGGTGCGGCCGTGGCTGACCCAGTTCGAGCGGGGCGAGCGGGGCTTCGAGCCGCGGACGTACGCGGTGGACACGGAGGAGCGGCCGCCGATGGCGGAGATCGCGGAGTACGCGCGCCGCCGCGTGGCGTAACGCCACCTTATGATCCGTTTTGCATACATTCACCTTCCATGAGCTTCAAGCGAGGTGCGAGCAGGATGCTGGCGGCGACGAGCATGGCGACGGCCTCGCTCCTGGCCGTCCCGGCGGGCGCCGCCCCCGTGCCGCCGGGTCCGGTCCACGTCTCCCCGGCGCCGGGCGCGCCGGGGAGGACGGTCGCCCCGGCACCGGCCCGGGGCGGCGAGGAACGGCTCTGGCTGCTCGGCGGCCTGGTGACGGCGCTGGCGGCGACGGGCCTGGTGGCGAGGGCGGCGCTGCGCGAGCGCACCGACCTGTGAGCGCCCGCGCGGTTCTCGCTGACCCTCCGTGGCCGGAACCCCCCGTCTTGTATACGTACGTTTGAGCGTTTACAGGACGGGCTAGGTTCGCCACATGGCTACTGTGCTCGTGGCATCCAACCGCGGTCCCGTCTCGTACGTGCTCGGCGAGGACGGCTCGCTCGACACCCGCAGGGGCGGCGGCGGTCTGGTCTCCGGCCTGAGCGCCGTCTCCTCGCAGGACAGCGTGTGGGTGTGCGCGGCCCTCGGCGAGGGCGACCGGGAGGCGGTCCGGCGCGGGGTCGGCGAGCCCGGGGTCCGGATGCTGGACATCGATCCGGACGTGTACGCCGACGCGTACAACGGCATCGCGAACTCGGTGCTGTGGTTCCTCCACCACCACCTGTACGACGTGCCGCGCGAGCCCGTGTACGACGCGGAGTTCCGGCGCCGCTGGGAGTCGTACCGCGCGTACAACCGCGCCTTCGCGCAGGCGCTGGCCGCGGCGGCGGACGAGGGGGCGGCGGTCCTGGTCCAGGACTACCACCTGGCCCTGGTCCCCGGGCAGCTCCGGGAGCTCCGCCCCGACCTGCGGATCGCGCACTTCACCCACACCCCGTGGGCGTCCCCGGAGTACCTGCGGATGCTGCCGGACGACATCCGCGAGGAGCTGCTGTGGGGGATGCTCGGCGCGGACGAGCTGGGCTTCCACACGTCGGCCTGGGCCGGGGCCTTCGCGGCCGGCGCGAACGTGGAGGGCACCGGGACGCGGGTCGCGGTGCACCCGCTGGGCGTCGACGCCGAGGAGCTGCGGGCGCTGGCGTACCGGCCGGCGGTGGACGAGCGGCTGGCGGAGCTGCGGGCCGAGGTCGGCGACCGGAAGACCATCGTCCGCGTGGACCGCACCGAGCTGTCGAAGAACATCCTGCGCGGCCTGCTGGCCTACCGCGAGCTCCTGACCACCCGCCCCGAGTGGCGCGGCCGCGTGGTCCACCTGGCGTCGGCGTACCCCTCCCGCCAGGACCTGGAGGTCTACCGCGCGTACACGACCGCGGTCGCGGCGCTGGCGGAGGAGATCAACGCCGAGTTCGGCACGGAGGACTGGACGCCGGTCCTGGTCTCGGTGAAGGACGACTTCACCCGCTCGCTCGCGGCCTACCGCCTCGCGGACGTGGCCCTGGTGAACCCGGTGCGCGACGGCATGAACCTGGTGGCCAAGGAGATACCGGTGGTCTCGGAGCAGGGCTGCGCCCTGGTCCTCTCCCGCGAGGCGGGCGCGTACGAGGAACTGGGCGAGGACGCCCTCACGGTGAACCCCTTCGACGTCTCCCAGACCGCCGAGGCCCTCCACACCGCCCTGACGATGCCCCCGTCCGAACGCGCCGACCGCACCAAACGCCTGGCGACGGCGTCCACGGCCCTGCCGCCCCAGAGGTGGTTCCTGAACCAGTTGGAGGCGCTCGGTAACCCCACGTAGGGCCTGGCGGCCCGGCGGAGAACCGAAAACGCGGAAGGCCCCCGGCGACCTCACCGCCGCTCCGGAACACGTACGGACGCTTCGCCCCCCCCGGGTGGAGTTCAACGAGCTGAGCGCCGCCGCCACCGGCCTGGGCTGCTCGATCGAGCCCGACGACGACGGACCTCCGCCGGTACTGGGTGGCGGAGACGGGAGCGAGGATCTTCGTCGTCACCGACCCCGACCTCTACGGATAGGGCGAACCCGATCCGGAGACGCCCGGCACCCGAGCCGGCGACGTCTGGTCTCTGTCCGTGTCGCCGTCGTGGTGGCGGTCCACGAACTGACTCGGATCCGCGCCCCGGCCCCCGAGGAGGCGCGGCGGACACTCCACGGGTGCCCGCCGCGCACTCGTACGAAGCCCGGCTCCCCACCCTGGAGCAGGACGGGCGACATGGATCCCGTTCTCGTCGGCGCCGATCGCTACTACCGCTCCGGATCGACCAGGGCGCGTACGGCCGAAGGGCCGGTGAAGTCGCGGGCGAGAGCGTCCATGACCAGCTCGTCGCACACCTGGCCGAGCCAGTACCCCGCCTCGCGCAACGTGCCCACGGTCTGGAACCCCGCCTTCTCGTACGCCTTCACACCTCCAACGTTGGGCGCCAGCACCTTCAGCCAGACCATGCGCAGGTTGACGACATGGAACGCGTAGTCGAGCACGAGGCGGGTGGCCGCGCTCCCCAGCCCGCGCCCCCGTGCCTCCGGAGCGAGCATGACGACGTACTCTGCGGTGCGCACCTGATGGTCGGGGAGGAGTGTCGCGACTCCGGCGGGAACGGGAACGGCACCACTGAGGTCGTAGACGGTGAATCGGACGTTTTCGCCGCGCAATTGATGTGCCATGCCTTCGGCTCGCGCTTCCAGCGATTCCGGGGCCTGGCGCCCGTAACCCACGAGGAGGGCCGGGTCCTGTTCCCACCGCCAGTAGGTCTCCACGAGGTCGGACCGGAACGGGCCGAGACCACAGATGTCGTCCTTGATCCACAAGATGGGGTCAGTGGTCACGGCGGTCTCCGATCACGAGAACGGGGGTGTAGGAACGGGTCGAGTCGGGCTCGGCCGCGAGGACACCATCCACAGTCTGGACCCAGGCGTGCAGGCGGACAGGGTCCGGTGCCACGCCATGACACCAGATGACGGACAGGCGTCTCATGGCGAGCAACAGCACGGTGGCGGCGGATTCCTCCAGGCAGGCCGTACGACCGGGTGACAACCACGCAGCACGGCGTACGGCGAGCACGGCCGCCCTGGCCTGCCCGGGTGTCGCCGGACGGCGGCACGTTGACGCGGCAGCTCGCACCACGGTCGTCACGCGATGCATCGCGGTCGCTCCGGGGCCCGCGTTCTTGACGGCGAAGACGGTTGCCAGGGCGGCAGTGGCCGAGGCTGTCCAAGGGGCCGAAGGGCGTTCGAGACCAGCAGGGTGCTCGGTGCTGCCCCAACTGGCGCGGGGCGCGGCGACGGGGTTCTGGCTTCGGCCGGGCGTCTGGCAGCGGACGCGCCCTGTGCGGTAGTCGATGACGACCAGCACATGTCCGAAGTCCACGGACTTCTCCATCACGTCCTCCCTGAGACATGGACGGCCCAAGCCGGGGCGGAGTCGCGGTGATGTGCGTGGAGCCAGGCCTCCACGGTAAGAACCTGCTCGATGGTGGCGAGCGACATAGGGACACCGGCGGCGGCATGCTGAAGACGGCGATCGAAACGGACGGGGTCGAGAAGACCGAAAGAGGCGAGGTGGCCGTCGGCGAGGGTCCGGAGATCGTCCAGGTTGGCGCGCATCCCGGTGTAGTGATCGACTTCGAAGCTCCCCTTCGTCGTACGCGTGGCCACCGCGGTGGGCAGCAGGTCACCGACGGCGCGTACGAGCAGGGGCTTGTAGCCGTGGACGGACGGCCGTCGATCCAGTGGATTGCGCAGCACTGCGTCGATCACGGACGCGTCCAGGAAGGGGTTGTGGAGGTCGACTCCGCAGCCGGCCACGAGTTCCGCGTCTGCCCGCGCGGTACGAGCGACTTCCCGGATCTCGTCCACGAGCGTGCGTGTGGAGGCGTCCAGAACGCGAAGGGGATCGAAGGCCGCAGCAGCCTCATGGGCAGCTCCGGCGACGTGTCCGAGGGCGGTCGGCTTCACCCATCCGGGAATCGGCGGTGGAGCGAACCAGCGGATGTTTCCACGGCCCCGGTGTGGCGCCGCATCGCCCGAGAAGTACCGGGCAACGTCCACGAGGGCATCGGACCGACTGGTGCAGGCCATCCTTGCCGTCTCTCTCAGCAGGGGTAGGACGGGAGTGCGGCGAAGACGCGCCCAACCGTGTGCCTCACGCACGACTCGGCGCCACCGACCGGCACGTACGAGGTCGCAGAACTGCGCCGGAGGCTGGAACAGAATGCTGTCTCCGCCGTCTCCGGTCAGATGGGTTCTGGTGCCCAGTTCATGACTCATCCACCGGATCTGACCGAGGAGACGGGCCTGAGTGAGGGTCGACGGGGCGGGTTCGTCGGTGGCGGGCAACGAGGTGATCCCGCTGTACGGCAGGTGCTCGGTGCTCAGCGGGAGCAAGTGGTGGGAGATCCGTCCCCGAAAGGCTGCGGCCGTCAGCCGCGCGTAGTACAGATCGGCCCCGTCCGTCTGCCCCTCGGGGTGGATCGTCACCGCGTCGAGTACGTGCGAGTCGTTGAGGGAGAGCGCGGCGAGGACGGCCACAGTGGTGGAGTCCAGTCCTCCGGACAGATCCGAGGACAGGGCGGGATCCGCTTGTGCGCGCAACGCCACGGCGTCGGTGAGAGCCCGGCGAAGTCGGCGATGCGCCAGGCGGCGGGGATCGGCCAGAGGTACCCACCTCGTGACGGAGCGCACCGGGCCACCGTTCCGGGGCAGTTCTGCCCGGCTACCAGGCGGTAGTTGCTCGATTCCCGTGAAGAACGTCCTCCTGCCGACAAGGCTGGGAATCGAGGGGGCGAGGACCGCACACGCGACGCGGCGCACATCCACGTCGGCGCGGGTGAGCGAAGCGAGAACCCTGGCGGAAGTCGCCCATGCCCAGCCGCCGCCCCACCGTGTGGCATAGAGGGGGAAGGACCCGGCCGGGTCGGTGTGCACCACCACGTGCTGCGCGTGCTCCTCGATCACCGCGTACGAGCCGGGCCAACGCCATGCCACGTCGGCAGGCACCGGCTTGTCGGCGAGATCACGTAGTTGCCCCGCCGTCACACCGCACCAGCCGACCACCAGGACACGAGGTCGGCCCTCACCGGTGGGCACCGGGTGGACCGGGGTCCCCCCGAGCCGCCACAGCGCGATGGAGGGAACTGGGCTCTGAGCGCCGAGCGGACGGGGAAAACCGTCCGAGGCCGTACTGAATCCGCCTAAGGTCACGAGTCCTCCGGTGTCGGGGCGGGCTACAGGAATGCGGCCCCGGCAGAAGCCGGAGCCGCACGTCATGCGGAAGGGCTACGGACGATCAGCAGTTGTACGCGCGCCGCTTGTCCTCGGAATGCCCTCCGCCCTGCCCCTCGGTCAGCTCGGCGACATCACCGATGTCGACCGTGTCCGGCTCGGACGCCGTGATGTCCTCCTTGCGAAGCGTTTCGCTCATGACGATTGCCTTTCTCCAGGTGGATGAAGTGGTGGTGCGACCCGCTTCGCGCCGACTGCCGAGAGAGGCGAAGCGGGGATCCGTGGGCCTGCCTGCCCGGCGCCCCGGCGACTGCCAGGACGATCACGAAAAGGCCGGCGACGACGGTACTGAGCAGGACGGTGAAACGCCGGCTCACGCAACGACCTGAACGTTGGCGACGGCGGCCGACCACTCGACACCGGACGCGGGCCTGATGTGGGCGACCCGCACCACTCGGCCGTCGTCGTGAACTTCGTGGGTGACGGCCACGAGTTCTCCTTCACCTCCGGAAGCGATGTCGCGTACCCGGCGCCCGAGCAGTTCGTGCCGCTCGTACCCGGCGTGGTCGACGGCGTTCACGCCCCGTGCTCCTGCTCGGTCCGAGCGGGCCGCTCTACAGCGGAACGGCGCATGAACCGCTCCCATCCGCCAGCCGCTCTGAGACGTAACTCCCGGCTCGGAACGCCGTGCTCCGGATTCGGTACGACGTACTCGCGTCCGCTTGCTCCGGGCGTGCGGCGGGGGAGGAGAGGGCTGTCCATCGCTTGCTCCTGCCGTCGGTGTGTTTCGACGGCCGTCCAGGTTGGTGGGAGGGAACCTGCACGGATCACCCCGCGCCCGGACGGCGTGTGATCAGTCAACGGCTCCTGTCGACCGGAGAACAGGAAAGGTCGCCGATCGCACCGGTACTCGTAACCGGAAAACTTTGCGTGCGCTTTGCGACTCCCCTGGCCCTCCAAGAGAGCACGGAGCTACTTTCTGCGTCGTGGCAGTCAACGCCGTGTTGAAGCAGCGGATGCTCGATCTGGGCCTCACTCAAGAGGAGTTGGCAGGGCAGATGAATGCCGCCCTGCTGAGGATCACGGGCAGTCCTGGCGAGGTGTCGGACCGGACCGTGCGGAATCTCCTCAGTGGCGCCACCCGGCGACCGATCGGCCGCACGCGCAGGGCTCTGGAAGAGGTTTTCGGCCGTCCTTTACGAGAGCTGGGGTTCGAACTTCCCAGCACCACAGCAACACCGGAGGCCCCAGTGGAACGACGCCAGTTCATCGCAGCCGGATCGACCCTGGTCCTCGCGTCGGCCACCGCCGCTGTCAGCGCTCCCCGCCGCATCGGCGCCAGTGACGTCGAACGACTCCAGCGCAGGTTCGCGGACGTGGTCGCCAAGGACCATCGCCACGGTGGCCGGCTCGTCATCGAGCAGAAGGCCGCATCTCTCGCGGACGAAGCCCTGGCCCTGCAGGCCTCCGGCAGCGTCGGCCAACGCATCAGGAGGCAGATCTACTCTTCGGCTGCAGCCTTCCGGTCCTCCGCGATGTGGGCTGCCATCGACGGACGCCGGTTCGACGACGCCGCCCGGCACATGCACGTCGCCCAGCAGCTTGCCGAGATGGCCGGCGATCCGTACATCAAATTCCGTATCTGGTCCCATGCCGGGACGATGTACCGGCACATGGGCCGGCCGTCCGATGCCATCGTGGCCAATGAGGTTGCCCGCAAACTGGGCATCACTCGCCAGGACCCCATGTTCGCTTCTCTCGGTCTGGCCAGGCAGGGAGCGATCCACGGAGTGGCCGGAGACGGAACCGCCACCCGCCGGGCGTTCGAGCAGGCGCAGAACGCGATGCTGCGGGCCGATCCGGACGACCATCGCCCCGTATGGATGAACGCCTTCTACGACCAGGCCGAACTCGACAGCCTCGCGCTGTCCGCGTACCTCGCTCTCGGCGACTTCGAGCGGGCCGAGGCCCACGGCCACCGTTGCCTGGCAGCTCTCCGACCCCACATGCACCGGTCCAAGGCAATCGCCACGACCCGCGTCGCACGAGCCCAGCTCGAACAAGGCGATGTGGAACCCGCTGTCGCGAGCGCGATGTCCGTCCCGGCCGATGCCGCCACTCGTCATCCCCGTGTCGTGGGAATGCTTCATGCTTTCGGTGTGCGCCTGAAGATCATCGCTCCCGGCAGCCCCCTCACCCACACTTGGGCCCAGTACGCTCGCGAGACCTGGAGGCACCCCGCATGACCACCCTACTCCGCCGCTACACGAGCGCCCCCGAGGACATCGAGCAGGTCACCACTCCACTGATCGCGGCATACGCGAAGGTCCGCGAGCCGCTGCTCCACCTGCCGAACTACGCGGTGCCGGTTTTCGCCGAGCGCCTGGAGCGTCACGGCGGAGAGCCGGGTTTCGAAGCGGTGCTCGCGTTCGACACCGAGGGGCGGCCGGTGGGCTACGCGTACGGCAACACGGTGGAGAGCGGGGACCGTTGGTGGCAGAGGATGGGCGACGTGGACCCCGCCTTCACCGGCGCCCCGGCCCTGGCCCTGAAGGAGATCGGCGTCACGGTCCCCCACCGGGGAACCGGACTGGCACGGCGCATCCACGACGAACTCCTCGTCGGCCGCAGCGAGGCGTACGTGTCGCTGATGGTCAACGCGTCGGCCGGTGACGGAAAGGTCCGGCGGGTCTACGAGTCCTGGGGGTACGGGGTGATCGGCACGAGCCGTCCCTCCCCCGAGTCCCCCGTACTCACCATGATGATCCGGCCGACCGGAGCCGGTTCCTGACGGGGGGCCGGAGTTCACTCGTCGCCGTCGTCGTCGCCACCGTCGACGACGGTCAGGACGGGGCTCCGTGAAAGTCCTGTCGGCCCCTCACGTGCGGAGCTGCTCCGGGGAGGCGGCGGCCCGCCGCCCCCTCCCCCACTCCGCCAGCGGTTCGAGGGCGTCGTTGAGGCGGGCGCCGGCCTCGGTGAGGGCGTATTCGACGCGGGGCGGGACCTCGTCGTAGGAGACGCGGTCCACGATGCCGTCCGCCTCCATCTCGCGCAGGTGCGAGGCGAGGACCTTCTCGGTGATGCCCGGGACGAGGCGGCGCAGTTCGCCGAAGCGGCGGTAGGGCCGCTCGTGGAGCGCCCAGAGGAGGAGCACCTTCCACTTGCCGCCGATGACCTCCATCGCGGTGTCGATCCCGCACACGTGCCCGTCCGGTGTGCCGGGCCTGTTCGGCGTCGCCATGTCCCCCGCCCCTCCGACCTGCTCGCTTCCCCCGGGGTAACCACCCACTCCGAAGTGCGTACTTGATCACCTCCGGGCCCTGGAAGCAGCCTAACGGGCATGACACAGAGCCCCTTCGAGGAAACCCCCGCCACCCTGCTCGGCCTCGGCGCCATGGGCACCGCCCTGGCCCGCACCTGGCTCGCCGCCGGCCGTCCGCTCACCGTCTGGAACCGCACCCCGGCCCGCGCCGAGGCGCTCGCCGCCGAGGGGGCGAAGGCCGCCGGGAGCGCGGCCGAAGCCGTCGCCGCGAGCTCCCTCGTCCTCATCTGCCTCCTTGACGACGCCTCCGTCGGTGCGACCCTCGACGGCGTCGACCTGACCGGGAAGGACCTGGTCAACCTGACCACGACGACGCCCGCCGAGGCCCGCGCCCGCGCCGCGTGGGCCGAGGAGCGCGGCGCCCGCTACCTGGACGGCGGGATCATGGCCGTCCCGCCGATGATCGGCGTCCCCGGGGCCGGCGGCTACGTCTTCTACAGCGGCTCGCGCGAGCTGTTCGAGCGGCATCGGGACACGCTCGCCGTCCCGGCCGGCACCACCTACGTCGGCGAGGACCCGGGCTTCGCGGCCCTCCACGACGTGGCCCTGCTCAGCGCCATGTACGGCATGTTCGCCGGAGCCGCGCACGCCTTCGCCCTGATCCGCCGGGAGGACGTCGACCCGGTCGCGTTCGCGCCGCTCCTCCGGGACTGGATCCGGGCGATGGCCGGTCCGTCGGTCGAGCAGACCGCCCGTCAGCTCGTGAGCGGCGACTACACCGACGGGGTCGTTTCCGGTCTGGCCATGCAGGTGGCGGGCACGCCGACCTTCCTGCGCACCGCCGAGCAGCAGGGCGTCAGCCCGGAGCTGATCGCCCCCTACTTCGCGCTGATGCGGCGGCGCCTGGACATGGGCAGCGGCGAGGAGGACCTGACGGGCGTGGTCGATCTGCTGGTACGGGAACGCTGACGGGTTCCGGCGCGGCCGGCCCTCCCGTACCGCCGCCGGCCGGCCCTCCGTACCGCCGCCGCTCAGGCCCCCCGTACCGCCTCCGCCAGAGCCGTCAGGAAGTCCACCACGCCCGTCGGGCCCGGGACCGAGAGGTCGGCGCGGTCGGAGAGTTCCGGGACCTCGCCGGAGCCGCTGCAGACGAGGAGGCCGGGCGTGCCGTCGGAGCGGAGCTTCTCGACGGCGGCGAAGGCGGGCAGGTCGCCCAGGTCGTCGCCCGCGTAGAGCACGGAACCGGCGCCGGTCTCCCGTACGTACGCGGCGAGTGCCACGCCCTTGTCCACGCCCGGGGGCCGCAGCTCCAGGACCATCCGGCCCGGCTCCAGGACGAGCCCGTGGTCGGCGGCGAGGTCGGCGAGGGGGCCCTTGAGCGCTTCGAAGGCGCCTTCCGGGTCGGTGGCCCTGCGGGTGTGGACCGCGACCGCGCGGCCCTTCTCCTCGATCCAGACGCCCGGCCAGGCACCGGCCCGGTCGAGGAGGCCGGGCAGCTCGGCGCGGACGGCGGCCACGCCCGGGTGCGCGGGGGCGGCGTGGACGGCGCCGGTGGCGGCGTCCCAGCGTTCGGCGCCGTAGTGGCCGAGGACGACGAGGTGCTCCAGGCCGGGGACGCCGGCGAAGCCGCCGTTGCGGACGGCGACCCCGGCGGGGCGGCCGGTCACGACCACCACGGAGGCGACGCCGGGCGCGAGGGCCGCGAGGGCGGGCACGGCCCCGGCGTGGGCGCGGGCCGATTCGGGGTCGGGCACGATGTCGGCGAGGGTGCCGTCGAAGTCGAGGGCGACGACGGTCTCCTCCGGCCGCGCGAGGATCGCGGCCAGGCCGTCACGGCCGGCGGACGTGGTCGGGTGCGGAAGGCTGGTGACCATGCTTCCGACCCTACCCACGCGGGGCGTTCCCTACCTTCCCTCTCCGCTACCTCCTGCGCTGCCGCTCCTCGCGGATCCGGCGCAGCCGGTTGACGGTCACCGGGTCGTGCGCGAGGGCGCGCGGGTCGTCGAGGAGGGCGTTGAGGAGCTGGTAGTAGCGGGTCGGGGAGAGGCCGAGCCCCTCGCGGACGGCCCGCTCCTTGGCCCCGGGGCCCGGCCAGGACCGGCGCTCGACGGCGAGGAGGGCCCGCTCCTGCTCGGTGAGGCCGGCCGGACCCCCACCGCTCCCCCCGTGCGTCGTCTCCCGGTCGTCGGTCATGTGACCAACCTATTACTCGTCGGCCTCCGCCGCCGTGGCCACGCGGCCGATCGAGGCCAGGACCTCGGCGGGGCGTCCGTTCGGGGTGACGGCCTTGCCGATGTCCTGCTTGACGTTCTCGCTGACCTTGGCCCACGAGGTCTTGCCGACCGGGGGGAGCTGCGCGTCGGGGAGGACCTTGAGGAAGACGCGCAGGTTGGCGTGTTCGGGGTCGGTCTCCATGCGGGTGGAGGCGCTGACGGTGACGGGCAGCAGGTCGTTGTCCCCGGCGAACTTCAGGACGTTGTCGTCGTTGAAGGCGAAGTTGAGGAAGTCGCCGATCTCCTTGCGGTGACCGTTCTGCTTGAAGCCCATGATCCAGTCGGCGACGCCCATGGAGGTCCTGGACGGCCCGTCGACGCCGGGGAGGGGCACCTGCCCGACCTCGACGCCCTTCTTCGCGGCCTCCTTGAGGAGCGAGGGGTGGCCGTTGAGCATGCCGACCTCGCCGTTGGCGAAGGCGGCGAAGGCGGCCTTGCGGTTGAGCTTGCCGGGGGCGACGGGGCCGGTGAGGTCCTTGCCGACGAGGTTCTTCCGGAGCCAGTCGAAGGTGCGCACGTTGGCCTCGGAGTCGACCGCGTAGTGGTCGGTGGCGTCGGTCCAGCCGCCCTCGCCCGCGAGCAGCCACATCATGGCCTCGGCCTGGGCCTCCTCGGGGCCCAGCGGCAGCGCGAAGGGGGTGCGGACGCCCTCCTTCTTGAGCTTCCCGGCGGCGGCGGCCAGCTCGTCCCAGGTGGTGGGCGGCTCGGCGCCGGCCTTCTCGAAGAGGGCCTTGTTGTAGAAGAGGGGGCGCGTGGAGGCGACGAAGGGCAGGCCGTACTGGATCTGCTTGTGCTCGCCGGCGGCGGCGAGCGGGGCGAGGAAGTTGGCCTGGACGGGTATGGAGAGCAGCTCGTCGGCGGCGTAGAGCTGGTCGGCGGCCGCGTAGTCGGCGTAGGCGCCGATCTGCGCGATGTCGGGGGCCTCGCCGGCCTTGACCATCTCGGCGACCTTGCGGTCGACGTCGTCCCAGGACTCGACCTGGACCTGGACCTTGATCCCGGGGTGCTCCGCCTCGAAGGCGGCGGCGAGGTCGGTCCAGTACTTCTTGGTGGAGTCGCCGCCGGTCAGGTCGTACTCGGCGGCGACCAGCTTCAGGGTCACGTCGCCGGAGTCACCGCCCAGGGATCCGCAGCCGGAGACCGTGGCGGTCAGGCCGAGGGCCGCGGCGGCCGCGGTCAGTCCAAGAAATCGTCGCCGCTGCACGGGCTTCATCCACCTTTTGCTCGTCGTTGAGCTGCGCTGAGCTGCACGTTTGCTCTCGTCAGGGCCGCAAGTCTGCCTCGCGCGCGTACGTGAGGTCTACACCACTCGGGTATCACTTCCGCAACACCCTTCCGAAAAGCCGCGGAACGGACGCGGGAGCGGACGAGGGGGCGTGCGCGGCGCGAAGGTCGGGCGCGTCCGGGGCGCGCGCCGCCCGGGAGGGGGCGGAGCGGGAATCGAATTTGTATCCGTTCGCAACAATCCTCAGCAGTGGACTAGACCTTTAGGGCCTCCGCGCGCCAGACTGTTCCACGTGAAACACGTCATCGCCCTGGATGTGGGCGGCACCGGTATGAAGGCCGCCCTCGTCGGGGCGGACGGCACCCTGCTCCACGAGGCCCGCCGCGCCACCGGGCGCGACCGGGGCCCCGAGGCCGTGGTCGAGACGATCCTCGGCTTCGCCGAGGACCTCCGCACCCTCGGCCAGGAGCGGTACGGAGAGCCCGCCGCGGCCGCCGGAGTCGCCGTCCCCGGAATCGTCGACGCCGAGAACGGCATCGCCGTCTACGCCGCCAACCTCGGCTGGCGCGACGTTCCCATGCGCGAACTCCTCAGCCGCCGCCTCGACGGCATCCCCGTCGCGCTCGGCCACGACGTGCGCACCGGCGGCCTCGCCGAGGGGCGCATCGGCGCGGGCAACGGCGCCGACCGCTTCCTCTTCGTGCCCCTCGGCACCGGCATCGCCGGCGCCATCGGCATCGGCGACCGCATCGAGGCCGGCGCCCACGGCTACGCCGGCGAGATCGGCCACATCGTCGTCCGCCCCGGCGGCACCGCCTGCGGCTGCGGCCAGCGCGGCTGCCTGGAGCGGTACGCCTCCGCCTCCGCCGTCTCCCTCGCCTGGGCCGAGGCCGGCGACGACCCGGAGGCGGACGCCGCCGACTGCGCGAAGGCCGTCGAGTCCGGCGACCCCACGGCCGTACGGATCTGGCAGGACGCCGTCGACGCGCTCGCGGACGGTCTGGTCACCGCGCTCACCCTGCTGGACCCCCGCACGCTCATCATCGGTGGCGGTCTCGCCGAGGCCGGGGAAACCTTGTTCACACCACTTCGGGCCGCGGTGGAGGAGCGAGTCACGTTCCAGAAGCTGCCCGCCATCGTCCCGGCGGCCCTCGGGGACACCGCCGGTTGCCTGGGCGCGGGCCTCCTCGCCTGGGACCTGCTCGCCGCCCAGCGCCCCACCGACTCGGAGGTTTCCGCCTGATGGCCGATCACAAGGTTCTCGCCGGCGCACACGTCGTGCTGCCCACCGGGATCGTCGAGAACGGACGCGTGATCGTCGACGGCGAGCGCATCGTGGGCAGCGCCCCGGAGGGCGCGGAGACCATCGACCTGGCAGGCCACTGGCTCGTCCCCGGCTTCGTGGACACCCACAACCACGGCGGCGGCGGCGCGTCCTTCACCTCCGGCACCGCCGAGGAGGTCCTCAAGGGCGTCCACACCCACCGCCTGCACGGCACCACCACCACCGTGGCCTCCCTCGTCACCGGCGAGATGGACTTCCTCACCGAGCGGGCCGGACTGCTCTCCGAGCTGGCCGAACAGGGCGAGATCGCCGGCGTCCACTTCGAGGGCCCGTTCATCTCCCCCTGCCGCAAGGGCGCCCACGACGAGACGCTGCTGCGCTACCCGGACCCGGCCGAGGTCCGCAAGCTGGTCGACGCCGCCCGCGGCCGGGCCAAGATGGTCACCCTCGCCACCGAGCTGCCCGGCGGCCTCGACTCCGTACGGCTGCTCGCCGAGCACGGCGTGATCGCCGCCATCGGCCACACCGACGCCACGTACGAGCAGACCGCCGCCGCCATCGACGCGGGCGCGACCGTCGCCACCCACCTCTACAACGCGATGCCCGCCCTCGGCCACCGCGCGCCCGGCCCGATCGCCGCCCTCCTGGAGGACGAGCGGATCACCGTCGAGCTCATCAACGACGGCACCCATCTGCACCCCGCCGCCCTGGAGCTGGCCTTCCGCCACGCGGGCGCCGGACGCGTCGCCCTCATCACCGACGCCATGGACGCCGCGGGCTTCGGCGACGGCCGCTACATGCTCGGCCCGCTGGAGGTCGAGGTGAAGGACAGCGTCGCCCGGCTCGTCGAGGGCGGCTCCATCGCCGGCTCCACCCTCACCCTGGACCGCGCCTTCAAGCGCTCCGTCACCGTCGACGGCCTGCCCGTCGAGTCGGTCGTCCAGGCCATCTCCGCCAACCCGGCCCGCCTCCTCGGCGCGTACGACCGCGTGGGCTCCCTGGAGCCCGGCAAGGACGCCGACATCGTCGTCCTCGACGCCGGGTTCAACCTCCGGGGCGTCATGCGCAAGGGCGCCTGGATCGTCGAACCGGCGATCGCCGCGGCCGTCTGATCAGGAGTCATGCCAAAGGGCGGCGGGCCGGGGTCTGGGCCTGCCGCCTTTCCTTTGGCATGATCAGGGGCCGTCGGAACGTACGTTCCAGAGGTCTTCACAGGATGTACGGGGGTGGGCAGGTGATCGTGACGGTCACCCTCAACACGGCGCTGGACCTGACCTACCGGGTCCCCGCCCTCACCCCGCACGCCTCCCACCGGATCACCCAGGTGATCGAGCGCCCCGGCGGCAAGGGGCTCAACGTGGCCCGGGTCCTCGCCGCCCTCGGGTACGAGACCGTCGCCACCGGCTTCGCGGGCGGCGCCACCGGGGCCGTCCTGCGGGAGGGGCTCGCGGCGACCCCGGTCCGGGACGAGCTGGTCGGGACGGCGGGGGCCACCCGCCGCACCGTCGCGGTCGTCGACGCCGCCACCGGCGACACCACCCAGCTCAACGAGCCGGGCCCGACCGTCACCGCCGCCGAGTGGGACGCCTTCCGCACCCGCTTCGCCGCGCTCCTCGACGGCGCCGCCGCCGTCGCCCTCTGCGGCAGCCTCCCGCCGGGCATCCACGTCGGCGCGTACGCGGAACTCGTCCGGCTCGCCCGGGCCGCCGCCGTGCCCGTCCTCCTCGACACCAGCGGCGAACCCCTGCGGCGGGGCATCGCCGCCCGCCCGGACCTGGTCAAGCCCAACGCGGACGAACTCGCCCGGCTCACCGGCGCCCGGGAACCCCGCCGGGCCACCCTCGACGCACGCCGCCGGGGCGCCCACGCGGTGGTCTCCTCGCTCGGCCCCGAGGGCCTGCTCGCCGCCACCCCGGAGGGCCTCTGGCGCGCGGCCCCGCCGGCTCCCGTCCGGGGCAACCCCACGGGCGCGGGCGACTCGGCCGTCGCCGGCCTGCTCTCCGGCCTGGTCGACGACGCCCCCTGGCCGGACCGCCTCACCCGCGCGGTCGCCCTCTCGGCGGCGACGGTCCTCTCCCCGGTGGCCGGGGAGTTCGACGCGGCGGCGTACGAGGAGCTGCTGGGGCGGGTGAAGGTGACGGAGGAGACCCCCTAGGGGGTGGTCACCGGCCGGTGTGCCCGGCCTCCAGGTAGACCTGGTCGAGGGCGGTGTCACAGGAGTCGCCCGACTCGCAGGAGATCTTGAGCGAGTTCGCCCCCTCGTTGAGCTTCACGTAGGAGTAGGTGTAGGTCCACCCCTTCTCCCAGTCGCCCTCGGGAGCCTTGGCGTAGTTCTTCATGTTGATCCCGCGCGGCTTCTCGCCGTTGACCGTCAGGGAGGTCTTCGCGTCCTTGCCGGGCACGCTGTACACGATCCGGAGGGTGTAGTCCCCGGTGCTCGGCACGTCCACGGACCAGCTGGCGGAACCGCCCTCGCCGTTGAAGGACACGTAGGCGCCGCCCGGGCCCTTCGCGCCCTTCACGGCCGTGTCGAGCTTCGCCGGGCCGCCCAGCTGGAGCGTGGCCGCGTCCTGCCTCGGCAGCTCGGTGGGGGTCGGCGAGGCGGAACTCGGCCCGCCGCTCGGGGTGTCGGACGGCTGGGAGGACGCCGTCGGCGTGGGTGCGGTGCCGCCGGCCTCGTCGTCCCCGGTGTCCTTGTTCTTGTTGGTGATCACCGCCGCCGCGATGCCGAGCACCACGACCGCGACGACCGCGACCGCGCCGATCAGCAGGCCCCGGGTGTTGGGGCCCCGGCCGGAGCCGCCGCGCTGCGGGGGCGGCGGGGTCTGGCGGGGCGGCTGCTGGCCGCCGTAGGTCTCGGGCGCGGCGTACTGCGCGTGCGGCTGCCCGTACGGCGTCTGCTGCTGCGGCGGCACGTACGGCTGCGCGTGCTGCTGGCCGCCGTACTGGCGGCGGTCGCCGACCGTTCTGACCTGGTTGTACGAGGTCCGGGGCACGCCCGGCTGAGCGGGACCGGGGCCGGGGTAGCCGTAGCCGCCGCCCTGCGGGGGCTGGGCGCCCGCCGCCTGTCCGTCCTCGTACAGGTAGCCGAACGGATCGTCGTCCTCGGGCTTGTTCGAGCCGTCGTTACCGGCAGCCATCCGGGTCATCCTCTCCATGCTCGCCAGCCGTCGCCGACCCGGCGAGCCTACCCCGAACGGACCATTCCCCGATTCGGACCCTTGACCTGGTAGGGGTCCGCGTGCACGTCAGCCGGCCCGGCGCTGGACCTTGGCCCGGGAGCGCTTCTCCACGTACATCCGCTGGTCGGCGGAGTTCAGGACCTCCTCCACGGACATCCCGCACTCGGCCCAGCCGATGCCGAAACTGGCCCCGACGCGGACCGCCCGCCCGTCCACCCGGATCGGCGGGATGATCGCGTTGCGGAGGCGTACGGCCAGGTCGGCGGCGTCGGCCGCGCCGAGGCCGTCGGCGAGGACGACGAACTCGTCGCCGCCGAGCCGGGCGACGGTGTCCCCGTCCCGCACGCCGGTGGTGAGCCGCCGGGCCACCTCGATGAGGACGGCGTCGCCGGTGTGGTGCCCGAAGCGGTCGTTGATCGACTTGAAGCCGTCGAGGTCGCAGAAGAGCACCGCGAGCCCCTTGGTGCCGTCGTCGGCCTCGCCCCCCGAGGGGGCCACCATGTGGACGTGGTGGTCGTACGGCCCCGCGCCGCCCGCCGGCTCGAAGCCGAAGCCGTGCTCGTGTTCGTGCTCGTACGGCTCGTAGCCGGATCCGGGACCGGTGCCGGGGACCGGGCCGTAACCGCCGCCGTACGCGCCCGGGGCGTCCGCCGGGCGCTCGCAGAGGCGGGCGGAGAGCCGGGAGCGCAGCTCGGCGCTGTTGGGCAGGCCGGTGAGGGCGTCGTGGGAGGCGCGGTGGGCGAGCTGGAGCTCGTGGCGCTTGCGCTCCTCGATGTCCTCGACGTGGGTGAGGAGGAAGCGGGGGCCGTCGGCGGTGTCGGCGACCACGGAGTTCCGCAGGGAGACCCACACGTAGGTGCCGTCGCGGCGGGCGAGCCGCAGCTCGGCCCGGCCGCCCTCGGCGGAGGTCCGCAGCAGGGTGCCGATGTCCTCGGGGTGGACGAGGTCGGCGAAGGAGTAGCGGCGCATGACGGAGGCGGGGCGGCCCAGGAGCCGGCACAGGGCGTCGTTGGTGCGCAGGAGCCGGCCGTGCTGGTCGCCGCCCATCTCGGCGATGGCCATCCCTGAGGGGGCGTACTCGAAGGCCTGGCGGAAGGACTCCTCGCTGGCGCGCAGGGCCTGCTGCTCCCGTTCGAGCCGGACCAGGGCCCGCTGCATGTTGGAGCGGAGGCGGGCGTTGCTGATGGCGATGGCCGACTGCGAGGCGTACATCTGGAGCGCCTCCTGGCCCCAGGGGCCGGGGTGCCGGCCGTTGCGCGGGCGGTCGACGGATATGACGCCGAGGAGCTCGCGGCCGGAGCCGGAGGCGTACATCGGGGCGTAGAGCCGGTCGTGGGGGTGCCACTCGTCCTCGAAGCGGGGCGCCGGGCCGTCGGTGTGCCACTGGGGGACGTCGTCCTCCATGAGGACCCAGCCCTCGGTGTGCGGTATGAACCGCAGGTCGCCCCAGCTCCTCCCCATGGACAGGCGGCGCTCCCAGGAGGCGCGGGAGCCGACCCGGCCGGTGATCAGGGCCTCGGCGGCGGAGCTTCCGGCGAAGGCGGCGACGACGAGGTCACCGTCGGGGCGCACGAGGTTGACGCAGGCGAGCTCGTAGTTGAGACCGGCGACCACGCCGTCCGCGACGGTCTGCAGGGTGTCCGCCAGGCTGCGGGCGGTGTTGAGGTCCGCCACGACCTGATGCAGCTGCCGCAGGGTCGAGAGACGGACGTACGGCTCCGACTCGGTCTCCATCGCTCGCCCTCCCCGAGACCTCGACAGCAACTCCAGGGTTCTGATCGGCTTCCTGTTGCACGTTGGCATTTCGCTGTGTACTGCGATTGCCACTGAATCACAGTGAGCTGCGCAGCCGGTACACAGGGTCAACAAATACTGGCCGCTGTGACTCAAGTCACAGCAGGTCATGGCGGGTCGGGGACGTCCCCGCGGGGTTTCCGCCCGGGGTCCTAGGACCGGCGGGGGGTGCGGTCCTGGTCCCCGCGCCCGATGCGGCCCCGGGGAAGCCGCCCTAGCGTCGGGAGCGTGCTCCGGAAGACCCTCTCCCCGCCCCCCGTGACCGATCTGGCGATCCCCCATGCTGAGGGGGTGAGCAACGAAGAGTTCCGGGCGGCGATGTCCCGCCTCGCGTCGGGCGTGGTCCTGGTGACCGCGCACGACCCCGACGACGGCCCGCGCGGCGAGGACGTCGGCATGACGGCCACCGCCTTCACGTCGGTCTCCCTCGATCCGCCCCTGGTCCTGATCGGCCTCCGCAACGGCTCCCGCATGGACGACCTGCTCACCGAGGTCCCCGTCTGGGCGGTGTCGGTCCTCTCCGAGAACCAGCGGCACGTCGCCGGGCGCTTCTCGATGAAGAACCGCGTCAGCGACCGGCTCCTCTTCGCCGACGTGCCCCACACCCGCGGCGGGGCGAGCGGCGCCCCGCTCATCGGCGGCGCGCTCTCGGTCCTGGAGTGCCGCACCGAGAACCGCGTCGTGGCCGGCGACCACACGCTCGTGGTGGGCCGGGTCCTGACGGCGGGCGTGTCCCCGGCGGACGGCAGCGGGCCCCTGACGTACTTCCAGGGGAGGTACCGGCAGCTGGGCTGACGGCCGGACACGGCCCGCCGGCGGATCAGCCCCAGTCGCGGGACTGCCGGGTGCGCTTGGTCTCCGAGCGCTGCTTCTTCTCCCGCAGCCGCCGCTCGTTGATGCCGCGCGGGATCTTCGTGGGCCGGCGGGGCTTCGGCGGCGGGGCCGTCGCCTCGGCGAGGAGGGCGGCCAGGCGGACCGCCGCCGTCTCGCGGTTGCGCCACTGCGAGCGGTGCTCCGAGGCCCGTACGGTCACGACGCCGTCGACCAGGCGGGAGGCGAGGCGCTCCAGGGCGCGGGCCTTCCACACCTCGGGGAGCGCGTCGGTGGCCGCGAGGTCGAAGCGGAGCTCCACCCGCGAGTCGCTGGTGTTGACGTGCTGTCCGCCCGGGCCCGACGAACGCGAGAAACGCCACTGGAGCTCGGCCTCGGGGAGCGAGACGGAGCCGCGGATCGGATAGGGACCGGACATGCCCCCCATGTTCCCCGTACTGGGCCGTCGGAGTCATCCTGATTTCCGCCGGGGACGGAACGGGAACCGTCGGGGGGTCACGCGCGTTTCTCCAGGCGACGACACCACGATGAAAGGGACTTTCCATGGCTGTGAGCCTGTCCAAGGGCGGCAACGTCTCCCTGACCAAGGAGGCCCCCGGCCTCGCCGCCGTCACCGTGGGCCTCGGCTGGGACGTCCGCACCACCACCGGCACCGACTTCGACCTCGACGCCTCCGCGATCGGCGTGGACGCCGCCGGGAAGGTCGCCTCCGACGCCCACTTCGTCTTCTTCAACAACAAGTCGACGCCGGACCAGACCATCGTGCACACCGGTGACAACCGCACCGGCGAGGGCGGCGGCGACGACGAGCAGATCAACGTCAACCTCGCGGCCCTCCCGCCGAACGTCGACAAGATCGTCTTCCCGGTCTCCATCTACGACGCGGTGTCCCGCTCGCAGAACTTCGGCCAGGTCCGCAACGCGTACATCCGCATCGTGAACCAGGCCGGCGGCGCCGAGCTCGCCCGCTACGACCTCTCCGAGGACGCCGCCACCGAGACCGCCATGGTCTTCGGCGAGCTGTACCGCAACGGCGCCGAGTGGAAGTTCCGCGCCGTCGGCCAGGGCTACGCCTCGGGCCTGGAGGGCATCGCCCGCGACTTCGGCGTCAACCTCTGACCAACCTCTGACCAACCTCTGACGGACGCGAAGGCCCGACGGCAGCGCGCCGGAGCCCCGGCGGGGATTCCCCGCCGGGGCTCCGGCGCGTGATCGAGGGCGGACGCTCCCTAGGGAGCGTCCGGCTTCCCCTTCCCGTACAGCCAGACGTCCCACAGCCCGTCGAGGTCCTTCCCCGCGGCCTCCTCCGCGTAGGCGGTGAAGTCGGCGGTGGAGGCGTTGGCGTGGCGGCGCTCCTCGGGCCAGCCGCGCAGGATCCCGTCGAAGACCTCGTCCCCGACCGTCTCGCGCAGCTTGTGCAGGACCATCGCGCCCCGTTGGTAGACGGGCGGGTCGAAGAGGTTCCCGGCGGCGGGCGGGGCGGCCGGCGGGAAGGCCCAGTTGGCCTCCTCCGCGAAGGCCCGCTCGAAGGCGGTGCGGGCGGGGACGCCCTCGTACTCCTCCGCGTACAGCCACTCCGCGTACGTCGCGAAGCCCTCGTTCAGCCACAGGTCCCGCCAGGTGGCGGGGGTCACCGAGTTGCCGAACCACTGGTGGGCCAGCTCGTGGACGAGGGTCGTCCGGTCGAAGGAGGAGGCCGGGAAGACGGGCCGGGTCTGGGTCTCCAGGGCGTAGCCGAGGGTCCCGTCCTCCGTGACGACCGCCCCGGCGGCCGAGAAGGGGTACGGGCCGAAGCGCCGCACCTGCCGGGCGAGGAGCGCGGGGACCTCGGCCCGCAGCGCGGCGCTCTCCGCCGCGACCTCCGGCTCGGCGGCGGTCAGCACGGGCACGGTCCCGAGGGCGGTCGCCGTCCCCGTCTCGTACCGCCCGATCATGACCGTCGCGAGGTAGCTCGCCATCGGCTCGGGCGTGTGCCAGACGGTGGTGACGCGCCCGTCCGCCCCCGTCCGCCGCTCGGTCCGCACGCCGTTGGAGAAGGCGTCGGTCCCGGCGGGGACGGTGAGGGCGACGTCGTACGCGGCCTTGTCGGAGGGGTGGTGGTTGCCGGGGAACCAGGTCGCGGAGCCGGCCGGTTCGCCGACCGCGACGACCCCGCCGCCGTCGGCGTCGCGCAGCCAGCCCTCCTCGGAGCCGTCCGCGTCCGTGACCGGCTCGGGCACGCCCGCGTACGTGACGGTGGCGCGGAACTCGGCGCCCTCGCGGATCTCCTCGCGCGGGCGGAGCGTCAGCTCGTCCCCGGCCCGGTTGTGCGCGGCGGGGACGCCGTCCACGCGCGCGGAGCCGACCGTGAGCCCGGACAGGTCGAGGTTGAAGGCGCTGAGGTCCTGGGTGGCGCGGGCGGTGATCTCGGCGGTGCCGTCGAGCCGCCCGGTGTCCGGGTCGTAGGCGAGGGAGAGGGCGTAGTGCCGCACGTCGTAGCCGCCGTTCCCGAGCTTCGGGAAGTACGGGTCGCGGAGCCCGGCGGCACCGGGGGTGCCCCGGACCCCGCCGGTGGCGCCGGTGCAGCCGCCCGCGAGCACCGCGAGGACGGCGAGGGCGGCGGCTCCGGTCCGGGTCCGGTAACGGTGCTTCACGGACCGATCGTAAGCAGCCGGGGCGGGTCGGGGCGTACGGAGAGGGCCGTGGCGCCCGGCCCGGGGGCCCGGACGCGCGGGGACGGCCGTGGCGCCCGGCGGGGGTCCGGGCGCCACGGCCGTTCGAGGGGGCCGTCAGCGGCCGAGGGAGGCGACGCCGGCCTGGGCGAACTTCTCGTCGAGGTCCCCGGAGGGGGCGCCGGCGACGCCGATGCCGGCGACGGGCGCGCCCTTGGCGGTGACGGGGGCGCCGCCGGCCAGGAAGAGGGTGTTCGGGATGTCCTTGAGGGTGGGCGCGTTGGTCAGGCGCTTGGCCAGCTCGGAGGTCGGGGCGTTCCAGGACACGGCGGTGTACGCCTTCTTCACGGCCGACTCGTAGGACTGCGGGCCCGCGCCGTCGCCGCGCAGGGTGACGATCGTGTTGCCGTTGCGGTCGACGACCGCGACCGAGACGCGCTGGTTCTCCTTCTCGGCGGCCTTCAGGGTCGCCTGCGCGGCCTTCGTCGCCGCCTCGACCGTCAGGTGCGTCGACTGCTGGAGGTTGCCGTTCGAGGCGTCGGCGCGGACGGCGGCGGGGGCGGCGGCGGCCGGGGCCGAGGCGTTCGCGGAGACGACGCCGAAGGTGCCGGCGGCGATGACGGCGGCGGCGGTGGCACCGAAGAGGATCTTCTTCATGGAGGACTCCGTGGGATTCCGTGGGATGGGGGGCGTGGGGCCGAGCGATCCGTTCGTCCGTCTCGCTCCGCCCTCCATCCTGTGGCCGCTCCCGGGGCCTCCCGGTCCACGGTCCGGCTGCCCTCCGGGAGCGCACCGGTGGACGGCCGGGTCAGCCGATCGGCTGATGCCGGACCGGTCCCGTCGGGCCAGGATGAAGAGGTGTGCGCAGGTCGGGCCGCCGAGCGGCGGCGGACGAGGAGGGCGAGGACGTGGAGGAGGACATGGAGGAGGGCACGGAGCGGGACCCGGACGCCCGCCGGCTGGCGCGGATCATGCACACCGCGTTCTTCCTCCTGCTCGGCGCCTCGCTCGCCCGCTTCCTGCTGCGGCACGACTGGGAGGCCCGCAGCCCCTGGATCGTCGCCCTCACCGGGGCGCTCGCCTCCCTCTACCTCCTCGGCCCCGTCCTCGGCACCCGCGCCACCCCGCGCCGGATCGCCTGGCTGGGCACGGTCGTCGCCGTCTGGGTGCTCCTCGTCGTCCTCGCGCCCAGCTTCGCCTGGTGCGCGGTGCCGCTCTTCTACACGGGCCTGCGCACCCTCCCGCCGCGCGCCGCGCTCGGCCTGGTCGCCCTGCTCACCGCCTTCGTGGTCTTCGCGCAGGTCCGGCTCGCGCACGGCGGCTGGGACCCGAACCTGATCGTCGCCCCGCCGGCCGTCGCCGCCCTGGCCACCGGGGTGTTCGTGTACTCCGACCGGCAGGCGGCGCGCCAGCGGGCCCTGATCGACGACCTGATCCGCACCCGGCGCGAACTCGCCGCGATCGAGCGCCGCGAGGGGACGCTGGCCGAGCGGCAGCGGCTCTCCATGGAGATCCACGACACCCTGGCGCAGGGCCTGTCCAGCCAGCAGATGCTGCTCCAGGCGGCGGACCGCACCTGGGACGGCGACCCGGAGACCGCCCGCCGGCACGTCCGTACCGCCGAGTCCATCGCCGAGCGCAACCTCGCGGAGGCCCGCCGCTTCGTCCACGACCTCGCACCGGCCGACCTGGCCGGGGGCGGCGGCCTGGAGGAGGCGCTGCGGGGCGTGGCCGCCCGCGAGTCGGCGGCGTTCCGGGTCGACGGGACGCCGGTGCCGCTGCCCGACCGGGCCCAGTCGGCGCTGCTGCGGATCGCGCAGGGCGCCCTGGCCAACATCCGCGAGCACGCGGGCGCGGACTCGGCCGCCGTGACCCTGACGTACCTCGACGACCAGGTGGTCCTGGACGTCGCCGACGACGGGCGCGGCTTCGACCCGGCGGACCGGCCGGGCGGGGTGCGCGGCCACGGGCTGCCCGCGATGCGGGTGCGGGCGGAGCAGCTCGGTGGCACCCTGACCGTCGAGTCCGCCCCGGGCGAGGGCACGGTGCTCTCCGCCGTGCTCCCGCTCTCCCCGGACGCGTGACGTCCCGGGAACCCGTGACGTCCCCGCTCCCGTTCGCCCCGCCGCCCTCCCTGGAGTCGTGATGTCCTCCGTACGGATCCTGCTCTGCGACGACCACGTGGTGGTCCGCGCCGGGCTGCTCGCCCTCCTCGGCAGCACCCCCGACATCGACGTCGTGGGCGAGGCGGGCAGCGGCGAGGAGGCGGTCGCCCTGGCGGCGAAGCTGAAGCCGGACGTCGTCCTCATGGACCTCCAGCTGGGGGCCGGGATCGACGGCGTGGAGGCGACCCGCCGGATCGCGCCGACCGGCGTCCACGTCCTCGTCCTCACCACGTACGACACGGACGCCGACATCACCCGGGCGATCGGGGCGGGCGCCACCGGCTACCTCCTGAAGGCCGAGCGGCCGGAGGAGCTGTTCGCGGCCATCCACGCGGCCGCGCAGGGCCGCACGGCCCTCTCGCCGCCGGTCGCCACCCGGGTCATGGACCGGATGCGGGGCGCGGCGGGCCCGAGCCTCACCGACCGGGAGCGGGACATCCTCGGGCAGCTGGGGCGCGGCCTCGGCAACCGGGAGATCGCGCGGGCCCTGTTCATCAGCGAGGCGACGGTGAAGACCCACCTGGGCCGGATCTACGCCAAGCTCGGCGTGGACACGCGGGCGGGCGCGGTGGCGGTGGCGAAGGAGCGGCGGCTGCTGCCGTGACGACTTCCCTTCCGTGCGCCTTCGCACCGTTTGAGCCTCCACACCCCCTTCCACTGCTACCGTGCGTCACCTCCCCAACCCAAGGCGTCACGCCTCAGTCCCAGTGGAGCGCACGTGAAGCTCGCGATCGTCGGCGGCGGTCCCGCCGGCCTCTACCTCTCGGTCCTGCTGAAGCGGCGGGACCCGTCGCACGACGTCACGGTGTACGAGCGGAACCCGGAGGGTTCCACGTACGGCTGGGGCGTCACGTACTGGGCCGGGCTCCTCGACAAGCTGCGCGCGGGCGACCCGGAGTCCGCGCGGGCCGTCGCGGACGCCTCCGTGACCTGGACCGACGGGGTCGCGATCGTCCGCGACGAGCGGACCGTCCACCGGGGCGACGCGGGCTTCGGCATCGGGCGCCGGCGGATGCTGGCGCTGCTCGCGGACCGCGCCCGCGAGCTGGGCGTGCGGATCGAGTTCGAGCACGGCGTGAGCGGCCCGGACGCGCCCGAACTGGCGGACGCGGACCTGGTCGTCGCCGCCGACGGGGTGAACAGCGCGCTCCGCGAGGCGTACGCGGACCACTTCGGCAGCGAGGTGGCGAGCGGCCGCAACCGGTACGTCTGGCTCGGCACGACCAAGGTCTTCGACTCGTTCAGCTTCGCCTTCAAGGAGACGGAGCACGGCTGGATCTGGTGCTACGCGTACGGCTTCAGCGGCGAGCGCTCCACCTGCGTCGTCGAGTGCTCCCCGGAGACCTGGACCGGCCTGGGCCTGGACGCGCTCGGCGAGGCCGACGGCCTGCGCCTCCTGGAGAAGCTCTTCCACGACCTGCTCGACGGGCACGAGCTGATCGGCCGGGACCGGGCCGAGGAGCCGGCCCGGTGGCTCACCTTCCGCACCCTCACCAACCGCGTCTGGCACCGGGGCAACCTGGTCCTCCTCGGGGACGCCGCCCACACCACGCACTACTCGATCGGCGCGGGCACCACCCTGGCCCTGGAGGACGCGCTCGCCCTCGCGGACGCCCTGGGCGCCCCCGGCCGGGACCTGGACACGGCCCTGACGCTGTACGGGAAGCGGCGCCGCGCCGAACTCGTCTCGGCCCGGAGCGCCGCCCGCTACAGCGCCCGCTGGTACGAGAACCTGCCCCGTTACATGCACCTGGAGCCGGCCCGCATGTTCGCCCTCCTCGGCCAGCGCCACTCCCCCCTCCTCCCGCACGTCCCGCCCCAGCTCTACTACCGCCTCGACCGCGCCGCCGGCAGCCTGGAACCCCTCCGCCGCCTCAAGCGCTGGCTGGGACCCCGGGTGGCGAGGGCGGTGCACGGCCGGAGCGGCTGATCCCCGCGTACTGGCCGGAGCCGGAGCCGTACGGGCCTGGGCCCGGAGCCGTACGGGCCTGGGCCCGGAGCCGTACGGGCCTGGGCCGTGACACCATCGACCCCGTGCTCGACATCGGCTACTCCCTCTCGCGTCGCTTCCCCGACCCCCCGCAGACCGACTACCGCCGCGCGGACGTCCACGCGCTGCGGCACGACCTGTTCTGCGGGGACGTGTACCTCGCGGACACCGAGGCGGACCGGGAGGTGTCCACGGCCTGGGGATGGGTGCCGGTGCTCGACTTCGCGTGGGCGCTCTGCGACATCGTGGAGCGGCTCGACCGGGACCCGCGCGGGAGCCGGGCCGCGCAGCCGCAGTACGCGGAGCTCGACTTCACCGAGTCCACGGACCGGATGCTGTTCGAGCGCCGCTTCGGCTGGGTGGACGTCGAGGCCGACTGGATGCCGGGCGACGAGCCGCCGGTGACCTTCAACCACGCCGAACTGCGCCGCGAGGCCCGCGACTTCCTGCACGACCTGATCGCGGACCTCACCGACATGCACGAGGGCCTCGCCGACAACCCGGCCGTCTGGTCGCTCCAGGCCCGCTTCCCCCGGCTGCCCTAGCCCTCTTCCACCCGCACCCCCAGCTGCGCCGCGAGCACCGGCGCCAGGTCGAAGAGCTGGGCCGTCGAGATCACGGCCCCCGCCAGGGACTCCACGCCGCGCGCGATCTCCAGGCGGCGGGCCCCCCTCAGGTCCGCGTCCCGCAGCCGCGCGCCCGAGAAGTCGGCCCCGGTCAGGACGCAGTCCACGAACTCGACCCGTTCGAGGACCGCGCCCCCGAAGTCCGGCTCGCCGAGCACGCACCCCTCGAAGACGACGTCCCTCAGCTTCGCGGACCGCAGGTTCAGGTAGTCGATCTTCCCGCCCCGCACCACGACCCGCTCCAGGACGGCCCCGTGCAGCTGCGTCCCGCCGAGCCGCGCCTCCACGACCTCCACGTCCCGCAGCTGCGCCCCCGCCAGGTCCGTCCCCACGCCCCGCACCCCGCTCAGCACCGAGTCCAGGAACCGCGCGTTCGTCAGCCGCGCCCCGTCGAGGCCGCACTCCCGCAGCGCGCAGTCCAGGAACCGGGCCCCCTCCCCCGGCTGCCCGGACAGGTCGAGCCCGGACAGCTCCAGGCCGTCGTAGTCCCCGTCCGCCTCCAGACCGCCCCCGTACGGCTCCAGGGGAGGCAGCCGCACCTCCGGCCGCCGCGCCCCCGGCACCTTCCTCTTCCGCGCCGTCGTCCCCGCACCGTGGTTCGCCATCCCCCCATGGTGATGTACGACACTGACAACGCCCCCCGTGTCACGCACACGGGCCCGCGCCCCGTCCCGGTACGGAACCCGAGAACGAGGGAGACCGACATGCGGAAGCTCACGATCGTCGGCGGCGGCTTCGCCGGACTGACAGCGGCCCTCACCGCCGCCGAGGCCGGCACCGCCGTGACCCTGTACGAGGCCCACGAGGACCTCGGCGGCCGGGCGCGCACCGCCGGGGGCCCGTACCGCACGAACGACGGCCCGCACGCCCTCTACAGCGGCGGCCCGCACTGGACCTGGCTGAAGCAGCGCGCGCTCCTCGGCCCGCTCGCGCCGCTGCCGCCCGCCGAGGTCCTCCGGCTGCGCTTCCACCGCGACGGCGCCCTCCGCCGCGTCCCGCCGCCCGGCCTGCTCCGCCTGTCCCTCCGCGCCGCCCGGCAGGCCCCCGTCGACGTCGACTTCCGCACCTGGGCCACCGGGCTCGCGGGCGCGCGGACCGCCCGCGCCGCCGCCGCGTACAGCGGGGTCGCGCTCTTCCACCACGACCCCGGCGCGCTCTCCGCCCGCTTCGTGCAGGAACGGCTGCGCCGGGCCACCGCCCTGCCGCCCGAGGCGCACTACGTCCGGGGCGGCTGGGGCGAGCTGATCGGACGGATGGCGGACCGGGCGCGGGAGCTCGGCGTACGGATCGAGACCTCGTCCCGGGTCGACGCGCTGCCGGCCGGCGGGGGCCCGGTGATCGTCGCCACCGCCCTGCCCGCCGCCGCCCGGCTCCTCGACGACCCGTCGCTGACCTGGGAGAGCGGCCGCACGGTCCTGGTCGACCTGGCGCTGCGGGCCCGGAAGGGGGACCCGTTCGTCGTCTCCGACCTGGACGCGCCCGGCTGGATCGAGCGGTTCACCGGGCCGGACCCCTCGCTGGCCCCGGCCGGGCAGCAGCTCCTCCAGGCCCAGCTGCCCGTCGGCCCGGACGCGTCGAAGGCGGACGGGATCGCCCACGCGGAACGGCTCCTCGACCTCGGCTTCCCCGGCTGGCGCGAGCGGACGGTGTGGCGGCGCGAGTCGCTGTCCCGGGGGCGTACGGGGGCGGTGGACCGCCCCGGCGCCACCTGGCGCGACCGGCCGGCCGTCGACCGGGGCGACGGGGTGTACCTGGTGGGCGACCAGGTCGCGGCGCCGGGCGTCCTCTCGGAGGTGTCGTTCACGAGCGCGGTCGAGGCGGTGTCGCTGGCGCTGCGCGCGGAACGGCTCGCGTACGGGACGCGCTGATCCCTCGCGGGCCTTGACCTCAAGCGCGCTCGAGGTCGGAGGCTTTCCCCGTCACGACACCTTCGTGATCCGTACGACGACATTCGTGATCCGCACGACACCTTCGTGATCCGCACGACGACATTCGTGATCCGCACGACGACATTCGTGATCCGTACGACGACAGGGGAACCGCCATGCACGCCGTCCACCTCCACGCCTTCGGGCCCGCCGAGAACCTCACGTACGAGGAGGTCCCCGACCCCGTCCCGGGCCCCGGCCAGGTCCGCGTCCGGGTCGCGGCGGCCGGGGTCCACCTCCTCGACACGGCGCTCCGGCAGGGCGCTACGGGCCCCTTCCCGGCCCCCGCCGAGCTGCCCACGGTCCCCGGCCGCGAGGTCGCCGGCACGGTCGACGCCCTCGGGGAGGGCACCGACCCGTCCTGGCTCGGCGAGCGGGTCGTCGCCCACCTCGGCATGGTCCCCGGGGGGTACGCGGAACTCGCCGTCACCGACGCCTCCCGGCTGCACGCCCTGCCCGACCACCTCGGCGAGGCGGAGGCCGTCGCCATGATCGGCACCGGCCGCACGACCCTGGGCATCCTCCGGTTCACGGAACTCGGACCCGAGTCGATCGCGATCGTCCCGGCGGCGGCGGGCGGCATCGGCACCCTGCTCGTCCAGTACGCCAAGAACGCCGGCGCCACCGTCGTCGGCCTCGCGGGCGGGCCCGCGAAGACCGCCCTGGTCCGGGAGAACGGCGCCGACCTGGCCGTCGACTACCTGGAGCACGACTGGCCGGAGCGGGTCCGCGCGTACCTGGACGGGCCCCTCGGCGGACGTACGGCCACGGTCGTCTTCGACTCGGTCGGCGGCGACACCGGCCGGGCCGCCGTGGACCTCCTCGGCAAGGGCGGGCAGCACGTCGTCTTCGGCTGGTCCGGGGCCGGCCTCCACGACGGCGAACCGCTCACCTTCACGCCGGAGGAGCTGGCGGAGCGCGGCATCACCTCGGAGTCCGTCCTCGGCCCGGTGATGATCCGGAAGGCGGGCGGCGACGTCCGCAACCTCGAACTCGCCGCCCTCGCGGAGGCGGCCGCCGGCACCCTCCGCCCGGCGGTCCACCGCTTCCCGCTCGCGGAGGCGGCGCAGGCCCACCGCGCCCTGGAGAACCGGGGCACGACGGGCAAGGTGGTCCTGGTGCCCTAGGCCGTGTGTCAGACGGCCCCGACGACGTCCCAGGAGTGCGCCTTGAACTCCTTCAGGAAGTCGGGGTGGTCCTCCCACATCCGGGCGACGGACCGCAGCACGTCCCAGTTGTGTTCGAGGGCCTGGTCCACGACCTGCCGCAGCTCCGGCGCCGTCGCCCGCTTCTCCACGAGGCCGGAGACGGCCGACGCGGCCTGCACGGTGTAGCGGGCGGCCCGCAGCGCCCGGGAGGTGTCGTCCATGCCGAAGCCGTGGTCGCTGCCGTTCACGGGGTCGAAGAGCGGGGTCAGCCGGTCCTCGATGAAACCGGTGATCCGCCGGAACCGCTGCTCGATGTCGTTGTCGTCGTTGTCCATGCCCCTTTCCTACACTCCCGCCGCACCGCCGAGCTCCGCCAGGGCCCCGTCCGTCAGCCGGTAGACCGTCCACTCGTCCTGCGGGCGGGCGCCCAGGGACTCGTAGAAGTCGATCGAGGGCTTGTTCCAGTTCAGGACGGACCACTCCAGGCGCTCGTAGCCGCGCTCGACGCAGATCCGGGCCAGCTCGCGCAGCAGGGCCTTGCCGTGGCCGCCGCCGCGTGCCTCCGGGCGGACGTACAGGTCCTCCAGGTAGATGCCGTGGACGCCGCGCCAGGTCGAGAAGTTGAGGAACCAGAGCGCGAAGCCCACCGGCTCGCCGGCCGCGTCCTCCGCGACGAGCGCGAAGGCGGCGGGCCGCTCGCCGAAGAGGGCCTCGTGAAGCTGCCCGGGGGTCGTACGGACCTCGTCGAGGGCCTTCTCGTACTCCGCGAGGTCGCGGACCATGGCGTGGACGACGGGGACGTCGGCGGGGGTGGCGTGACGGATCATGGGGCCAGGGTGCCCCGCGAGGGGCGTCCGTGACCAGCGGGTTCCACGTCCTGGAACGGTCGGCGGGGGTCGGGCGCGCTGACGTCGGGCCCACCGGTGTCAGGCCCGCCGCTCCCGCAGGATCCGCGCGACCGCGACCTGCTCGGCGTCCAGGGACGGTTCGCCGTCCTCCACGTCCCACAGCCCGTTCTGGAGCACCCGTCCCAGCGTCCACGCCACCGCGCGCCGCCGGTCCCCGACGACCTCGGCGAGCAGGTCGAACCGCCACAGCACCTCGTCCGGGTCCGGGTCGAAGCGGTCCACGAGCGCCGGGAGGAGGTCGAAGCCGGGATCGCCCGCGAGCGGCTTGGGGTCGATCGACAGCCAGGGCTCCCGCCGGGCGGCCAGGACGTTCCCGAGGTGCAGGTCCCAGTGGAGCAGCCGGTCGCCCGGTTCGCCCGCCACCTCCCGTACCGCCGCCGCGCAGTCCCGCAGGACCGCCGCGTCCTCCGGGCCGAGCCGGGCGGCGGCCCCGGGCACCTCCGCGAGCATCCCGGCCGCGACGTCGCCGAGCGTCCGCAGGCCGGGCGGCGCGGGGACGGCCGTGAGCCGGGCGAGGAGGCCCGCGACGGTCCGCATCGCCTCCCGGGTGTCCGCGAGGGACGACAGCGGCCGGGCCCCGTCGAGGCGCTCCAGGAGCATGGTGCCGGTCGCGGGGTCGTGGTCGAGGAGCCGTACGGCACCCGCCCCGTCCCAGGCGCGCAGCCCGACCGGCTCGCCCCCGGTCTCCTCGTCGAGGATCTGCATCTTGAGGGCGGCGGGCACGCCGTCCGCGCGCCGCTCCACCGGAAGGACCAGCGAGGCCGTCCCGTACATCGAGGGCCCGGTGACCCGCAGCCCCCACCGGTCGAGGAACTCCCCGGCCGTACGCGGCAGTCCGGCGACGAACGCCCGCCCCGCCGCACCGTTGTACTTCGCCTGCGACCGCGCGAGTTCCTCCGGTACGTGGATCATGCCGCCGAGCCTAGACGGCGTACACGGTGCCGGGCCCGGCGCGGAATCCCTCGCCACGTCAGCCGTATCCACGGGCCGGAGGGCCGGGGTAACGTCCCGCCCACGCATTCCGCGTCCAGGGGTACACAGTTGCAGGGGTGGACATGAGCACGGTCAACGGCGGCATCTCGTTCTGGTACGCCCAGGAGGGCGCCCCCGCCCCCCGCGAGCCGCTCCCCGGCGACACCGCCGCCGACGTCTGCATCGTGGGCGGCGGCTACACCGGCCTGTGGACCGCCTACTACCTGAAGAAGGCCGTGCCCTTCCTCAACATCACCGTCCTGGAGGCGAAGTTCTGCGGGTACGGCGCCTCCGGGCGCAACGGCGGCTGGCTCTACAACGGCATCGCCGGCCGCGACCGCTACGCGAAGCTCCACGGCCACGAGGCGGCCGTCCGCCTCCAGCAGGCCATGAACGCGACCGTCGCCGAGGTCGTCGACGTCTGCGAGCGGGAGAGGATCGACGCCGACGTGCACCGCGGCGGCGTCCTCGAAGTCGCCCTCTCCCCCGCCCAGCTCACCCGCCTCCGGGACTTCCACGCGGTGGAGACCGCCTTCGGCGAGACCGACCGCGTGCTGCACGGGGCCCGCGAGACCGCCGCGCGCGTCCGCGTGACCGGCGCCGTCGGCTCCTCCTGGACCCCGCACGGCGCCCGCCTCCACCCGGTGAAGCTGGTGAAGGGGCTCGCGGCGGCGGTCGAGGCGCTCGGGGTCACGATCCACGAGTCGACGCCGGTCACGGAGATCAGGCCGAAGCACGCGGTCACCCCGTACGGCACGGTCCGCGCCCCGTACGTGCTGCGCTGCACCGAGGGCTTCACCGCCTCCCTCGCCGGCCAGCGCCGCGCCTGGCTCCCCATGAACTCCTCGATGATCGCCACCGAGCCGCTCACCGACGCGCAGTGGGAGACCGTCGGCTGGGAGGGCCGCGAGACCCTCGGCGACATGGCGCACGCGTACATGTACGCCCAGCGCACCGCCGACGGCCGCATCGCGCTCGGCGGCCGGGGCGTCCCGTACCGCTTCGGCTCGAAGACCGACAACGACGGCCGCACCCAGCCGCGGACGATCGAGGCCCTGCGCGAGATCCTGGTCCGCCTCTTCCCGCAGCTGGCGGGGGTACGGGTGGAACACGCCTGGTCCGGCGTGCTCGGCGTCCCGCGCGACTGGTGCGCGACGGTCACCCTCGACCGCTCCACGGGCCTGGGCTGGGCGGGCGGCTACGTCGGCTCGGGCGTCGCCACCGCCAACCTCGCCGCCCGCACCCTGCGCGACCTGATCCAGCAGGACTCCGGCCAGTCGGGCCCGACCGACCTCACGACCCTCCCCTGGGTCGACCACAAGGTCCGCAAGTGGGAACCGGAGCCGCTGCGCTGGCTCGGCGTCCAGACCATGTACGCGGCGTTCCGCGGCGCGGACCGGCGCGAGTCCCTGGGGCTGTCGGCCCGGACGGACCGGGTGGCGGTCCTTGCGAACAGGCTGAGCGGGAGGTAGGCGGGCGACGGGCGGGACGGGTCTCAGCTCGCCTCGATGCCGAAGTCCCCGACCAGCTCCCCGAGCCCGCCGGCGTACCCCTTCCCCCCGATCACGAAGTCCCAGTCGCCCCCGGCGCGCCGGCGGAACGACCCGAGGACGAGGGCGGTCTCGCCGCCCCGCCCGTCGGACACGTCGAGCCGGTCGAGTTCACCACCGGATCCGTCCCTGAGCCGTATCCCGGCCTCCGTGAAGCCGCGGAGGTCGGCGTCCGGATTGACCTCGGGGTCGACGGCGGCGACGAGGACGAGCCGGTCGGCCCGGGCGGGAAGGGCGTCGAACCCGACGCGCACGGCGGCGCGGTCGCCGGGGGCGGCGGGCACCATGGCGACGGAACCGTCGGGCGTGGAGGGGTTGTTGTAGAAGACGAACCACTCGTCCCCGAGGACCCGGCCGCCTTCGCAGACGAGCGCGCAGACGTCGAGGGCGACGGAGCCCCGCCACACCATCCCGAGCAGGTTGTGGTCGTCGGAGGGGACGGCCGGGCCCTCCGGGGCGGGCCGGACCTCCGTCTCAGGGGCGCCGCCCAGCCTCCCCCGCAGCCCGTGCTGCCGCAGCAGGTCGACGAGCTCGGTCCCGGAGATCAGCGTCAGCGACTTGCCGTTGGCGAAGGTGTAGGAGCCGGGCCCGAACTTCGACGTGGTGACGAGGACGCCCTTGTTGGCGCCGGCGCCCTGCACGGTCCCGAAGAGGTCGCGCACGGCGGACGGCGGCACGGTGTTCCGGTAGCGCTTGACCTGGACGACGATCGAGCCGCCGCTGATGGGGTCGGGATCGAGGGCGTCGACGTCGACGCCGCCGTCGTTGGAGCGGCGGGTGGTGACGGCCTGGAGGCCACGGGCCCGGAAGAGCTCGGCGACGAGCCCCTCGAAGGCGACGGGGTCCATGGAGAGGAGGTCGGGCTCCTCCCCGTCCCCCTGCACGACGACGTCGCCCCCGACCTGGTCGGGCGTCCTCAGGGGCGCGACGGCGACCCGCTCCTCCGGCTTCCCGGAGAGCCGCCCGGCGAGCGCGCCGGTCAGGCAGTCCACGGCGGCGACGAGCTCCAGGTTGAGCCGGTCGAAGTCCTGCCGACCGACGACGACGGAGGCCACGCACACCCGGGAGGCGAGCCCGGTGGCCGGGTCGACCCCGCCCACGTACCCGTTGAGGGCGACGGACTCCAGGGCCCCGAACCGGTCGGCGGCGAACAGCTCCCGCACGGCGAGCAGCACGCTCTGGGCGAGCACGCTCCGGTAGAGGGCCCGCCGCTGCGTGACGGGCCGCGCGACCTCCTTCTCCTGGTCGGTACTGGGCAGGTACTTGACGCCCTTGGTCTCGGGAACGACCTCGTACCCGGGCAGGTCCCAGTCGAGGACGAACCCGCGCCCGCCCCGGTCGTACGCGGCGGACACCTCGCGCGGAAACCCGTCGGGCCAGCCGGTGGAGGAGAAGAGCACGGCGGAGAAGTAGTCGACGACGGTCTCGGCGTCACCGCCGGCCAGGGCCTCGCCGGTCCCGGCGACCCCCCTGTTGTACTCGCGGATCTCGGTGATCCGGGCGGCGGCCCAGGCGTCGTACTCCCTCCGGTACGCGGCGAGCGACTCCAGGCGCCGCGCCTCGGCGGCCTGCGCCGCGTACCAGTCCCGCTCGAACCGCGCCCGTCCGTCGCGCCCGGAGTAGTGCCGCTGGTCGGGCATGGGCACGGGCTGCGCGAGGGCGCCGGGCGCGAACGGCTCGACGTCCTCGGCCCGCCGCAGCGACTCCACCCGGAAGGCGGGCGCGCGGCACCCGGCGGCGAGCAGCCCTTCGAGCGCGGCGACGCGCTCGTCGATCTCGCGGGTCTTCCGCAGCGCGTCGGCGTCCCGGTGCCGCCGATAGGCGGCCCGCTGCTCCCGCTGCATCCGGGACACGTCCCGCTCGTACGCCCGCTGCTGCCGCTCGGTCTCCCGCTGCTGCCGCAACAGGGCCTGCTGCTGACCCTCCCGCTGCCGCTGCGCCATCCTCTGCTGTTCGGCCCAGATCCCGATCAGCCCCCCGGAACGCCGCCCCATGCGCGCACCCCTCCCCGAAAACACCCCGTGTGACGTGAACACCCCCGCAACGTCAGATTGTCCCGGACGGCGGAGCGCTTGCACACAGAAACTCCACACTCGTTCGGGAGGACCGGCCGCCCTCCGGACGCGGGCCGCGCATCTTCCCCCCGGCGACGGGCACGCGAGGAGGACTCTCGTCCAAGGAGGCCCGATGCCCGTGCACGTCCCCCTCTCCTACAAGGGGCTCGACTCGATGCCGCCGTGGTTCGTCGTCCTGGTCGCGGTGCTGGCCACGATCGGAATCGTCCTGGCCTACCGGCGGAGACGCTGACCCTGCCGCCGCCCGGTGGAGGCCGGTGGGCGAACGCGGCCCACGGCCTTCAGAGCAGAGGGACGGCGTCGTCGGGAAGGCCGTCCAGGAGCATCGCGACGGCCTCCGCGGCCCCGTCCGCCTCCCGCGACGTGCGGTCGGGGAACCGCACCCGGTAGCGGCCGTCCCGGAGCGGCCCGACCGCCGGCAGGTCGCGGCAGATCGGTGGTGCGGCCCGGCGGCTGAAGGTGAGCCGGTGCATGGCCTGCCCCGGCGACAAGGCCCGGAGGCGCGGCTCGACGAGCTCCCCCAGGGCGGTGCCCCCCCCCGCTGCGTACGGCGGTTTCGCGCAGTCGGCGCCACCGCACCGGCACGGCCTCGCCGCGTTCGTGGGCCCCGGCCGGCTCCACGGTCCTCAGGAAGGGCCACCGCTCCACGAGATCGCGTACCCGGGGGGCCGCAGCCAGGAGTCGAGCGCCCCGGCGGCCCCGGCCAGGTCGCCGGTCCCGCCGGTGGCCGCCCCGACCCCGTCGGCCCGGCAGTCCACGAGGAACCGGCGCTCCTCCTTCGCCATCAGGACCCGCGCCCCCCGACGGCCGCCCGCGCCGCCACGTGACGCCAGCCGGGCGCGGACGTCGGCTCGACCGCGAACCCGTACCCCGCGCGGCCGACCGCCTCCCGCAGGGCGTCCCGCAGCGAACCCGCCCGCACCACCTCGGGATGGGGCGTCGCGTACGGACGCATCGGACGCGCCGCGTCACCCGGCACCGCACCGGAAAGCTGTTCGGCCATGCGACCGAGTCCGCCAGGCCTCCGCACCACGAAGCCGTGAACGCCCCGGTCGGAGAAGACGCGCCCAACTCAGGTGACGGATCGACCCGGTCGGTACTAGCGTGCCGCTGTGATCACCAGTGAAGGAGCCCGCCTCGGCGCGGAGGCCGCGCGGCACTTGGCACGGACGGGGCTCTACGCGTTCGAACCCGGCCTGACGGATGCCGAGTTCTCGCGCATCGAGCACGACTACGGCTTCGAGTTCGCGGACGACCACCGCGCGTTCCTCGCGGCCGGCCTCCCCGTCAACGTCCCTCCGGAGGAGGGCCAGGCCTGGCCCAAGCCCTGGCCCGAGTGGCGCGGCGACCCGGACGACCTGCGCGAGCAGCTCGAATGGCCGGTCGAGGGCGTGCTCCACGACGTCGAGCGCAACGCGTTCTGGCACGAGACCTGGGGCGAACGCCCGACCGACCCCACGGCCGCCCTCACCACGGCGAGCCGCAACCTCGCGGACGTCCCGCGGCTCGTCCCCGTCTACGCCCACCGCTACCTCCCCGCCGGCCGGGGAACCTCCGGCCACCCGGTGCTCTCGGTCTGGCAGACGGACATGATCTATTACGGCCTGAACCTCGTCGACTACGTGCACCGGGAGTTCGACGAACGCCGGGAAGACGCGGACGACACCACGGACGACACCTGGGACCCGAAGGCGACCGTCCCCTTCTGGCGGGACTTCCTCTGACCGCCACGCCCGCTCCGGGGCGCCTACGGTTCGCTACGGCTCCGCCCCGACCTGCCAGGCCCTACGGACACCAAAAACTGCCGCTACGGCGAAGGGGACGCCCGGGAAGGGGTCTCCTACAACTGGCAGCGCCCACAGCCGGCCCACGAACGACACGGCCCTCACGCCGAAGGCCGACATCAGGGAGACGCCCCGCACCGACCTTTCGCGCCCGAGAGCCCTCCTGCCGGTCTCGAACAGATGGCCCCGCTCTATCAGAGCGGGAGGGTGATCACCGACCTGACCTGCACAGTTGTTGATCTGGCTGGTCCACCGAGCGGGCTCCGCGGGCGTCCTCGTTCCCCGTGAGTCCCCGCGGGATCCGGCACGGATGTGGCACGACCCAGGGTTCAGACGCCACACGCGCAGCCGGCCGCCGCCCTTGCCCGCTCCGGCATCCGGGCCGAGTCGAGGACCTGCTCCCCGGGGGTACAGCATGCCGTGGTGCCGCAGCAGGCGCCGGGAGCGGCCTCGGTGTCCTTGGTCAGGGTGTCGGCATCGGCCTTGACCACGTAAACCTCCCAGGGCTCCTTGCCCGGGCCGGTGACCCAGACCTTGTCCTGGAGGGCGTAGCAGCACGACGTGTCGTTCTCCTGGAAGGTGGCCAGCCCGGCGTTCTTGAGGCGGGTGGTGGCCGCGGCGACCTGTTCGGCGCTCTCGACCTCCACGCCGAGGTGGTCGAGCCGGGTGTCCTCGTCGGCCTCCCCTCGATGAGGACGAGCTTCAGGGACGGCTCGGCCACGGCGAAGTCGGCGTTGCCGGTGATCGGGCAGGACGACCAGACGGCGTGCTGCTCGCCGATGGTCCGTGAGCCGCTGGGCGAAGAAGCCGCTGTCGACCTGGCCAAGACGTTCAAGGCCCTGTCGGACCCGATCCGGCTGCGCCTGCTCTCGCTGATCGCCTCGCACGAGGGCGGCGAGGCCTGCGTGTGTGACCTGACCGGCCCGTTCGACGTGTCCCAGCCGACGATCTCCCACCACCTGAAGGTGCTGTGGGAAGCGGGTCCGGTGGGCTCCGAACGGCGGGGCACCTGGGTCTACTACTGGGTGCTGCCCGCCGCCCTCGCCCGGCTCTCCTCCCTCCTCCAGACCCTGGCCGAAGCCGTACCGGCCGGAGTGGTCGGATGACGCCCTCCCTGGGGCGTCGCGCCCTGGCCGAGCTGATCGGCACCGCCGCCCTCGTCGCGATCGTGGTCGGCTCCGGCATCCAGGCCACCGAACTGACCGACGACGTGGCCCTCCGACTGCTCGCCAACTCGCTGGCCACGGTCTTCGGCCTCGGCACGCTCATCGCCCTGCTCGGCCCGGTCTCCGGAGCCCACTTCAACCCGGCGGTGACCCTGGCCGTGTGGTGGACCGGACGCCGCGACGGGGACGGCTTGGAACCGCGGGCCGCGGCGGCGTACGTGCCCGCGCAGATCGCCGGCGGAACCGGCGGTGCGGTACTGGCGAACGCGATGTTCGCCGAACCTCTCGCTCGGCTCTCCGCACACGACCGGTCGGCCGGTCACCTCTGGCTCGGCGAGATCGTCGCCACCACCGGCCTGGTCCTCCTGGTCCTCGGCCTGGGACGCACGGCCCAACAGCGGCTCGGCCCGGTCCTCGTGGCGTCGTACATCGGCACGGCCTACTGGTTCACCTCGTCCACCAGCTTCGCCAACCCGGCCGTGAAGATCGCGCGGACCTTCTCCGACACCTTCGCGGGCATCGCCCCGGGCTCCGTGTCGCCGTTCATCGCCGCCCAGCTCATCGGCGCCGGTTTCGGCGTCGCCCTGGCGGTCGCCCTCTTAGGCCGCTCCGCGACCGCCCCCGCAACGGCGCCCACCGCGACCGGTGAGCCCGAACTCACCACCGCCGACCGCTGAATCACCCTCGACACAGAAAGTCCGGCCGTGTCCACGTCCACGATTCCATCCGTACTGTTCATCTGCGTCCACAACGCGGGCCGCTCCCAGATGGCCGCCGCCTTCCTCGCCCACCTGGGCGGCGATCGGGTGGAGGTCCGGTCAGCCGGTTCCGCCCCTGCCGGGACGGTCAACCAGGCCGTTGTCGCGGTCATGGCGGAAGTCGGCATCGACATCTCCGCCAAGACGCCCGAGGTGCTCACCACCGAAGCCGTACGGGCCTCCGACGTGGTCGTCACCATGGGCTGCGGCGACGCCTGCCCGTACTTCCCCGGCAAGCGCCACCTCGACTGGAAGCTCGACGACCCCGCCGGCCGGGGCGTGGACGCCGTCCGCCCGATCCGCGACGCCATCGAGCGGCGCATCCGCGGCCTGCTGGCCGAACTCGGCATCGAGCCGCGCCCATGAGCACCAGCGCGCACATCGCCGGCATGCGGCCCGAACACGCCGAACAGATCCTGAAGACCTATCAGTTCGGGATCGACACCGGGCACGCCACCTTCGAGACCGGTGCACCCACCTGGGCGGAGTTCGACGCCTCTCGCCTGCCAGAGCACCGCTTCGTTGCCCTCGACCACGCGGACGACGTCGTCGGCCGGACCGCCGTGTCACCCGTCTCGGATCGCTGCGCATACGCGGGCGTCGTGGAACACTCCGTCTACGTCCACCCCGACGCGCGCGGTCAGGGCATCGGCCTCGCCCTGCCGAGGGCCCTGCTGGCCTCGACCGACGCGGCAGGCATCTGGACCGTCCAATCCGGCGTCTTCCCGGAGAACACCACCAGTCTGGCCCTCCACCACCGGGCCGGATTCCGCACGGTCGGAACGCGCGAGCGCCTCGGACGCCTCCACGGAACCTGGCGGGACGTGGTCCTGATCGAACGCCGAAGCCCGGCCGTGAGCTAGTACGCCCACATCAGCCACCACTCGCCTCGGCTCCCGTCCCGGAGCATGAGCGTCCCCGCCGGAGGCGTCGTCCTGAGCCGCACGCGTATGCCGCCTCGGCCACCCTGGATGAGGGAGAGGGACTCGTGACAGTTCCCGCCGCCTCCAGGCTCCCCGCAGCAGACTCACTCGCCCCCACCCCCTGGACCGCACCCCTGCACCCGCGCACGACGAGCGACGCCCGTGATCATGCGAAAGGGCCAGCACTGGGGAATCGTGCCCCTGAGCCGGCCCTTTGCCCGGAGCCCTCCTGTCGGGTTCGAACCGACGACCCCCGCTTTACAGGTTCGATCGGGCGGTCCTGAGCAAGGGGCGGGTGCTACTGACGGCTGCTGCGACTGACCGGGCGCGACCGTCGCCGTCATTGACGTCAGCCGTGGATGTCAGGAATCAGGTGTGCTCTGGCATCGCCCGCACTCGTCGTCTCGCCGGTGGAGCCGTCGAAGGTCTTGCAGCGCGGCAACGGGAAACGGGTGCCGCACCCACTTCTCCTGGTACCCGGTCTCACCATGCTCCCGCAGCACGACCTCGACCGCTTCCACCACCGCGTGACACAGCACGCTGCGGGGCTGGGTGGAGCTCCAGAGAAGGACGCCGCCCGTCTCGTCGAGCGAGCCCCAGCTCGTCGCCCCGTCCGGGAACTCGAAGACGTCGACGGCCACATCCACCCCCTGGCGCCGAAGCAGCCACCTCGTCTCCATGGGTTCGCGGTCGAACGAAAAGCGTTCACCGGACGAGTCCCCGTAGAGTCCAGTCATGGCGTACAGCAGGTCGGCCAGGGCGTCCGTGCAATAGCCGATATGGGTCTCATGCTCCGAAACGCCGTCGTCGATCCGGTACGTGACGCCCCCGACGCCGACCAGTTCCCAGGTGAACTGGAGATCACCCGCCACCTTCATCCCTCCCGAGTCGATCGCGGCCCCGTCATCGGTTGATGGGGATCTCGTAGACGATCTCGCACAGTGCGGTGGGTACGACAATGTCTGCCGTCTCGACGGGTCGCCCTTGGTCGCTGGAGCAGGTCGCTGGAGGAGATCCAGCTGACCGTGGAGGGGCTCGACGGCATCGACCTCAAGCCCGAGGAGATCGCCCACGTCCTGCGGGGCGCCATCGGCAGACGATGGGGGCTCGCCCTGTGCCTGGAGATCAAGCGCAACGCTCAACGGCACCGGGTTGCAGTCTCAGCTCCTGGACCTGGTAGCAGTCCGAGTAGACGGTGGCGACGACCGCGCCGCAGGCGCACACCAGGTTGGGTCCCCACTCGCCGTCCATCCCGCAGCAGTGGCCGCGCCGCATCGCGATGTCGGGATGCTCCTCCAGGCCTAGGCCGTCGCCCGGGTTGAGCACGATGGTGCCGCTGGGGCCGGACTCGACCAGGAAGCCGGACGACGCGTCCAGTACGTAGGGCGGCCCGGACGGATCGGGATCAACGGCGAATCCGCCCGGGGGCATTCGCACGATGGGATCGCCGCAATGCCCGCTTTCGTCTGGATCGGTGGCCTCCGGCCGATACCACCCTTCATCCGAACCATGGCTCGGCAAGGGCTGCTCGACAACCGTCGGAGTCACCGCACGGCGACAGCCACGGCACCGGAAGAACGTCATCGCCACACCTCACTTCTCGTCCGCCCTCAGTGGCCACAGGGTCCGTGAGCGGCCGGCCGGGGCCCTTGCTCCGGGATGGCGCGACTCGGCACGCCCAGATCGGAAGACGTGATCGACACCCTCGGACTCCGTCGGATCGAGCCAGACGTCCCGCTGCCACGGCGGGTCGGCCAGAGCCAGAACCGCGGACGACCGGAGGACCCGTACGCGACGGGAGCGGCCCGCCTTCCGGCACGCAGGGACAGCGCGAACCGGATCATACGGAAGGGCAGGCCCGGGTGGATCACGCCCCCGTCCCGACCCTTCGCCGGCGCCCCGGCGGAGCCGGGTGCCTTGACCGCGGTCTGGCCTGCCCCCCCTCTCGGCATGGGGTCAGGTCAGTGGAACCACACGACGAGACGCACGTTCTCCGCGCCGTGGACTTCACTGAGGGTGCGCATGACGCTCCAGACCCGGCCCCAGTCGGTGTCGGTCCCCGCGACTGACGCATGGCTTCGTGTGCCGGAGGCGTCCGTCTCCCGCCAGTCAGCGGCGTACAGCTCGGCCCAGGTCACCCATGTCGCCCCGTGCACGTCTGGGGGGCCGCCGTAGCCGGCGAACTCACGCCGCAGCCCTTCCGACGCGTCGTCCGGGAAACCGCGGCCCTCAGCGAGCGGGCGGAAACCGAAGGAGTTGCGGATTCCGAAGAGGCACGCCAGGCCGTCGTAGGCATTGCTCCTGTTCAACAGGAAGAGGTCGATGCCCGCTTCCCAGACCGTGTCCTCGTCGTCCGGACCCCACAGCCGGGCCCCCGGACGGCACTCGATCATTTCACTGACGTCGGTCGACATGCCGTGATCCTGCCTGCCGGGCCCGGGAGCGAGCATCCGCATTTCGCACCGCGCACTCGCGGCCGCCCTCGGCCGACCGCAGCCGTTGATGTCACCCGTGGATGCCGAAGACCCCCGACCATGATCGGTCGGGGGTCTTCGACGTTCCTACCTGGAGCCCCCTGTCGGGTTCGAACCGACGACCCCCGCTTTACGAGTTCGATCCGGGCCCGCTGCGGCGGCTTTCGGCGATTGGCGTGACGGCCGGGCAGAGGTACTGGTGTACGCACCCGTCCGGCGTCGTTGATGCCAGCCGCTGATGTCAGCCCCCGCACGCGGTCTATGCAGGGCGGCGACGCCGTTGAGCGATTGGGGCTGTCCCCGGCATGGCGGAGGATGGTGCTCATGTGCGCTCTCTTCGACCCCCCTGAGCCTCGCCGCGTCTCGCCGGGCGAGTACCCCGTGTGGGACCAGGCTCTCGCCCTTCTGAACCGGGACCTGGCGGTGACGCTTCCCCAGCTGGAACCCCTGCGGCTGCTGGCGCTTCCGTCCTACGATGCGGATGAGCCGGAGAACGTCTACGTCGCCATGGCCAACGGCGAGTGGCACGGCAACCACTTGGACCCGGACTCACAGGACAGCCTTGCCCCCGCGCTGGCGAGCGTCGCCGATGCCGCGCAGGAGACCGTCATGGAGCTTCTGTGGCAGGCGTGGCCCCTGTGCCCCGAGCATGGCCTGGGCATGCATCCAAGGGAGGACACGGAAGAGCGACTGTCCTGGTGGTGCGCGGGAGAACGGTCACGTCGCGGCCCGGCTCATATCCACGCGGCCGTGGGCGCACTCGACGCTTTGGGAACGTCCATCCGTACACGGTCTTGATGAGGTAGAGAAACTTGTAGCAGTTCCCGCCGCCCCCGGGCTCCCCGCAGCGGGCTCACGCGGTCCCACCCCCTGGACCACACCTCTCCGCCCGCGCACAACGAGCAACACCCGCGATCAGCACATCGCGGGGAAGCTCGGCGAGATGATCCGCCAAGCCCGCAAGGACGGACCTCCCGGCACGTAGGTGACACGGCCGCGATCATGCGAAAGGGCCAGCACCGGGGAATCATGCCCCGCGCCGGCCCTTCACCCACAGAGCCCCCTGTCGGGTTCGAACCGACGACCCCCGTTTTACAAGTTCGATCGGGTGACACTGGGCGGGGAAGGATGGTTGCTGATAGCTGCTGTGGCCGACCGGGTGCGACTGCTGTTGTCCACCGTCGTTGATGTCAGAAGCTGTTGTCTTTCCGATCTTGAAGTGTGGCAGTCGAACGAAGGTCTCATTCAGGCGCGCGTTGCCGAGTACGGGACGGGCCATGCCGACGGCTCAGCGTGCGGTGTGCCTGGAACGGAGCTCGTCAGTGTCGACCGTTGTCAGCGCTACGCTCAGCGGCACGCCGGTGCCGGCCGCGGCGGCCAGCCGCTCGCGTACCTCGCGCGGTGTTCGAGGCCGCCAGCCGGGCCCATCACAGCAGCCAGAGTGGAACGTGACACCCGCGTTCAGTAGGGCAGTCAACGTCCGCCACCCAGCGGTGTCCCTCCGCTTCGGCACAGCGAGGTCCTGGCCCGCGTCGATCAACTCTCCACCACAGCGCGGGCATCGGCTTGCCCACGTGCCGCGCTTCTTGAACGAAGAACGGCAGGGCAAGCACACGTAATGCCGGTTCGGAGTCCCTCCACGAAAGCACATCCCACCAGTATGGCAAGGCCACTTTGCCCATCCCAGCGATTTGGAAGCGAGGCGACTGTCGTCGTTCCGACCTCGAGGGGTGTCGGTCAATCGGGTGACTGCGGCGGCTGCCGTGCATGAGAACAGGGCCTCTAGGTAGCTGGAAGGGTGTCTACGCCAACGAGCTGTCCAGAATGCCCTGTTGCCGCATTTTTGCGCTGTCGACGAGTCGGAGTCCAGCTCGGCCACCCTCGCGTGTGACTGCCTGGCTCATCGGTTCGGGAACGCCAGCGACCACGGGGGCGTGAGCGCCGCTATCCAACCGACATGCCGGACACCGAGCGGGCGGTGATCCGGCCGCTGTTGCCGGCGCCGGGCTGGTCGCCGGGGCATGGCGGGCAGCCGGAGGTGTATTGCCATCGCGCGATGCTGGACGCTATCCGCCACCTGGTCGACAACGCGATCAAGTGGCGGGCCATGCCCGGCGACTTCCCGCCGTGGGACCGGGTCTACGCGTTCTTCCGACGCTGGCGTGACCGCGGTCTGATCCGGGAGTCCCACGACCGGCTCCGCCGCCGGGTCCGCGAGCAGGCCGGGCGGGATCCGGAGCCGAGCGCGGGCGTGATCGACTCCCAGTCGGTCAAGGCCGACGCCGTCGTCGGATCCGACAGCCGCGGCTTCGACGGCGGCAAGCCGATCAACGGGCGCAAGCGGCACGTCGTGGTCGACACCCTCGGCCTGTTGCTCGCGGTGATGGTCACCGCGGCCGATGTCGGCGACCGCGCCGCCGCCCAGGTCCTACTCGCCCAAGTCGCCGCCGCGCACCACCTGCTGGCCCTGGTCCGGGCCGACGGCGGCTACACCGGCAGCCTCGTCGAGTACAGCCTCGCCGCCCTCGCCCTCGCCCTGGCCCTGGCCCTGGCCCTGGCCCTCGCGATCGTCAAGCGCAGCGACGACATGCGCGGCTTCGTTGTGCTGCCCAAGCGCTGGATCGTCGAGCGGTTCTTCGCCCACCTGATGCAAAGTTGCCGCCTCGTGCGTGACTTCGAGCGATCCATCAGCAGTGCGGAGGCGATGGTCCACTGGTCGATGACGACGCTCATGACCCGCCGCCTTGCCCGGCCACGCCCTTCGCGAGCGTGAACCGGACCGGCGCCGACTCGACCAGCCAGCCCCGGACCACCAGCCGCTTCGCCTTCGACCACAGCGCTTCCACCTTCCCTGGCACCGGGTCCAGGCCGAAGCAAGCGGCCATCTCCTGGCAGGTCAAAGGTCCTTGACCGAGCCGGCTCCGGCCCGCGAGAGCCTGCAGGACACGCTGGTAGTCCACCGACAGCACCGACCAGGCCAGCCCCGCGCGCCACATCGGCACCACCGATTTCGGCTTCGCCGCCGGCCCGGGCAGCACCGGCCGTTGACCGGGATCTTGCAGGTTCTCGGAGGCATCCGGGCCGACGGTGTTCCCGTCCGGGGCCAGCACCTCATCGACACGCGAGCGGGCAATGACCCACTCGTTCCACTCCCGCTCTGCCGCGGCCAGCTCGGCATGGATCCGGTCGGCCTCCTCCCGAAGCTCGTCCACACGACGGCGAGCGGCCCCATCGCCACCGTTGATGTGACGCTTCACGCCAAGACCCTCAGCACCATCGGTTGGGGTCCTTCGCGTCACCCCTCGCGCCTCTCCCCCGATCAGGGTGTTTTGCGTCTGACGGCACCTGCAGGGGGAGACCCGACAGGGCGACGCCCTCTGTCATAGGTGCCTGACAAGATCCCGAACGTGATAGCGATCGAAGATCTCATCTCCCGCGTAGCAGCGAAGGCCAAGGCCACTTCTACGGCCTTGCCCCCCGCCGCCACTGCCGAGGATGTCGCCGAGGCGGAGGCAGCTCTCGGCTTCGCCCTCCCGTCCCTGCTGGCGAGCCTGTACCGGGAGGTGGCCAACGGTGGCTTCGGCCCCGATTACCAACTCCTTCCACTGGTTGGAGCAGGCCGTACGGCGCTGAGCGAGTACCGGTCCGAACGATCCGCCTCGGCCGAGGACGAGACACCGTACTGGCCGGCGGGGGTGCTGCCGATCCTCGACTGGGGCTGCGCCATGTACGCCGCGGTGGACTGCCTCAGCGAGACCGCCACGGTCCTTCTCTTCGAGCCGAACGCCATGACGGACGACGGAGCCGCCGCCTGGTTCGTCGACGCCGGGAGCCTGGCCGAGTGGCTCGAAACCTGGCTCGCGGGAACGGGGTGGTACCGGGAAGACGCCGACGAGTACGAAGACGTGGCGGAGCCGACCCCGTGGGAGACGGCCGCCTCCCGGATCGCGGAGTGAACGAACCGCGGGATGACCGCTGAGCTAGCTCGATGGAGCGGCCCCTCACACGACGGCATCCAAGGTCCGACCGCCCCTGACCGCCCCCGTTGATGTCACCCGTGGACACGCGAAGACCCCCGACCATGATCGGTCGGGGGTCTTCGCGTGTCCCACCTGGAGCCCCCTGTCGGGTTCGAACCGACGACCCCCGCTTTACAAGTCCGTACGGAGCGCCCGCGTGACCTGCCCTGCCGCGCAGACAGGCTCCTGACCTGCCCTTTTACTGTTTGCTGATGACAGCAGGTATTAGCCCGTATCTCAGTCTCATGTGTACGGGGTACGTACCGCCCGACGGAGATCACCTCATCCGAGTCTGTTGCTATCCAGCACCGCATGTTGTTATATAGGACCAATCGCCTCCGCAAACGAGGCGGCCCCGAGCGGGTGTGTCACCACCTGCTCAGGGCCTACGGATCGACCCTCTCTCGAAGGGACCGAACCATGTCCATCACCGTACCGTCCTGCTTCAAGCCCTCCGGCGGCCTGGTCCAGCCGTACCGCCACCAGGAAACCGCCCACGTCCCCGCAATCGACCTCACCCGCACCGGCCGGCTGCCCTGCCTGCTGAACGGCATCCCCGCCCAGCCGAAGCCCCTCCCGGTCGCCGCGACCCCCGGCGAGCGCTGCACGTACTGCAAGCAGCCGGCGCCCTACCAGCACACCGGCGCCACCGGCATCACGTACTGGCTGTGCGACGGCTGCAACGAGGCGACGGCCCTCTACCGGACCGTGCACACCGCCCGCTTCGAGCGGGCCACCTTCGACCTCGGCGTCAAGATGGTCTACAAGAAGGTCGACGCCACCACCCTCCGCGTCGGGTACGACCCGGCCGAGATGACCTCGCTCGACGCCCGCCTCGCCCTCGGCATCTTCGCCGCCTTCACCGAGGGCGAGAAGGTCGACAAGCTCGTCGAGCTGGCCCGCGACACCGACGTGCCCGCCAGCCGCGAGATCTTCACCATCCTCCTCGACCACATCGACGAGACCGGCGACGTGGACGGCGTCCTGTCCGCCGTCACCGAGCTGTTCGAGCGGTCCTACAACCAGGACCACCCCGAGGGCCGCTGCCCCCGCCACACCTGGTGCATCGAGACCGGCCAGCACGTCGAGCACACCGGGGAGAGCGTCGAGCCCGACTTCCTGGACGTCGACTGCGGGGAGGTTCTGGCCGCCGGAATCACGCACTGGGGCGACAAGGGCGTCCGGGTCGGGTTCCTCAACGACGACCTCACCCCCGCCAACGCCCGCACCAGGCTCGCGGAGCTCCGGGCCCAACTCGACACCGTCGAGAAGCTCATCGACACCGCCGAGGTGACCCGGTGAAGCACCTCATCACCCTGCCGACGATCGACCACGGCGACGTCACCCTGCCCGAGCCAGGATGGTGCACCGGCCACGCCGGCCACATCCCCGGGTACCGCGTCGACCTCACCCACTTCGGCACGCAGCACGACCTCACCTTCGAGGGCAACACCCTCCTCGTCGCCATGCTGTCCCAGGACCCCTTCGCCACCGTTGCCGAGCGGCGCCGCACCGGCCTGTACGTAGAGCTGGCGGACTTCTCCGGCACCCTCGACCCCGCCGAGGTCCGCCAGTTCGCGGCCACCCTCACCGTGCACGCCATGCACCTGCGGCGCCTCGCCGACGACCTCGCCGTCATCCAGGCCGAGGAGGGCGGACGGTGAAGCTCCCCTCTCCCTCGAAGGCCCTCGCGATCGGCGCCGGCGTCGTCATCGTCGCCCTGACTGGTGCCGCGTTCTGGCTGTCCTACGCGCACCTGGCCGAGGTCGCCCTCGGGCACGGCCTGCGGCAGGCTCCGGCCCGCGCGTGGGCGTGGCCGGCCACCCTGGACCTGTTCATCGTCGCGGGCGAGCTGCTCATGCTGCGGGCCGCCCTGGCGAAGCGAGTGGACGGCTGGGCCATCGCCCTGACGGCGGTCGGATCGGTCGGCTCCATCGTCCTGAACGTTGCCGGGGTGACTGGCACCCGCGACCCGGGCACGGTTCCGGTCCTCGACTACGTGGTAGCCGCCGTGCCGCCCACGGCCGCGCTCCTCGCGTTCGGCGCCCTCATGCGACAGATCCACCAGGCCCTCGCCGGTCACGATGATGTGGATGTTATCCACGTCAGCCCGGCGCCCGAGGTGACTCAGATTGAGTCACCTGCCGCGCCCGAGGCTTTCAAGTCGGATGTTATCCAGCTTGAGGCGGCCCCCGAGGTGTGGTCCAAGACCACACCTGCCGTGCCCGAGGTTCCAGCGGAACCGGCTGCCGTCGAGGCGGAACCGGTGTCCCTGGAGAAGGGTCCGGTGCCCGCCGCCGAGCCTCTGCCGACCGTGCCCGCGCTGCCTGTCCTGGGTCCGTGGACGCCCGTGGCGGAACTCCTCGCGGTACCGGCCGGAACCAGCCGTGACCTGCACGCTTCGGGGCACCCCGAAGGCCTGCAGGCGGCCAGCGAGCAGGCCGAGGAGCACCCGGAACCGCCCCCGGTTCCGCCGGTTCCGCCCACCGGTTCCGCCGCCGACATCGTCTCCGAGGACACCAGCAACACCACCTTCAACCGGCAGGTAGCCGACGCCCGGAACTGGCTCGCGGCCGACCCGGAACTGACCGGAACCGCGATCGGCCAGCGCCTCGGGAAGTCCGACACCTACGGCCGGCGCGTCCGCCGCGCGGCCCTCACCAACGCCTGAGCCCGCCGTGCTCACCGCGTTCTTCGCGGTCGCCACGCTCGCTGGGTTCGTGGGGCTCCGCCTCACGGGCCCGGCCCGCGCCCGCGACCTGTACGCGCTGCCCGTCCTCGGGACGTGCGCGTTCATCCTGACTCTCGCCGCGCTCGGCGTGGCCCTCCTTCACTGAGGACCCCGTGAACATCACCCCGCACAACATCGTGTCCCTCGGCGGCGTCGTCGTCGGCCTGTCCCTCCTCGTCTGGGAGATCGTCACCTGGTGGCCCGGCACCAAGTCGGCCACCAAGCCCAAGCACCTGCTCAAGCTGCTGCCGTTCGCCCTGGCTTGGCTGTACGGGATGCTGCTGATCCTGTCCGCTGGCGGGTTCCTCGGCCTGGCTGCCGACTGGTCCCTGTGGGGCGCCTCGGAGATCGGTGACGCCGTCCTGGAGTACGGGGCGGGCGGCACCTCGCCCGAGGTCACCCGCACCTCTAACCTCGCCCTCACCGCGGGCGGGCACGGGTTCGTCATCGTCGCCACGGTCGGCCTGGTCGCCGTCTGGTTCAAGCGGCGGGGCATCAACTGGATGCTCGTCCGCGCCGTGCTCTGCGGGATCTGCCTCGGTCTCGCCGGCGGCATCGCGGGCGTCGCCGGATACGTCCTGTCCCCGGCGGTCTCCACGGCCGGCGACGCGATCGTGGGCCTGCTGTGACTCCCCGGGAAGAACTGCGCGCGCTCGGCGGCCACGTGTCGGCCGCCGGGCGGCGCCTGGCCCTCGGCACCGGACTGCTCCTGCACGGGACCGGAGACGCGCTCTCCCCGGGCGGCTGCGGACCCCTCCTGCTCCGCACGGGCGGAGCGCTGGGCGGCTGCTGGTTCACCGGAACGCTGCTCCAGAAGGCGCCCGCCGCGGTCGTCCTAGTGCCCGTCGTGTGGCTGCTCGCGGCATGGCGCGTGTCCGATTCGTCCGCCACTCCCCCACCGCTTCCCATAGTCCCTCTCGGTGACGTTTACGCAGATGAGAGCGATGAGGTCGACCGAGTGGAGTGGGGCCCGGAAGGGGTTGTGTGCATCATCCACCCAAAGCGCGTCGAGGTCCCGCCGAGGGAGGTGGCGTGATGGAGTACTGCCCCGACTGCGGATGGTGGACCAAGCCGAACTGCGGCCACTGACCCGATTGTGCACCTAGTTGCAAAAGGCCCCCGAGAGCGGACACATGAACGCTCTCGGGGGCCTTTTGCCTGCCCGACCGTGGCCGCCGTGACCGCGGGCGAGCAGGAGTTCAACGGCTCCGGCGGGCAGCCTGCCGTGCAGCCCCGCAGGCCCTGAGGTCCACGTGTACGTACATCGTGGGCCGGGCGCCGGACGACGCGTCAGGGGTGATCGTCCGGACCTCTCCGGTGATCGGATGCCCGCAGGTCTGGCAGCGCCTCATCGTCTCGCCTCCGTGTGGCAGGGGCAGTCACAGCGTTCCTCGGGGAACACCAACAGAGCACCGGGGGTATCGGCCGGGACACGGATGTAGCCGCGGACGTAGACCGCTTCGGTCTTGCACCAGGTGTGCTCCTCGAACTGGCAGGCGGGCTTGATGATTTTGCCGCCCGTCGCCGCGGTCACCGGGCCGACCCCGGTGCGAGGACTCGGTACAGCCACGTCACGCCCCGGACCGCTGCGCAGATCCGGTGGGCGTAGATGTGCAGGCCGCCGTCGGGGGACGGGTGTACGCGGATGCAGCAGTCAGCGCCCGGTTGCGGGCACCAGTTGCATGCGTGCGAGCTGGGAATGGACGTCGCCATGAGCCGACCGTAGGAGGGCTGGAGAATCACGGTGCCGCGCGATTCTCCATGATTCTCGCGGACCCCTCGGGGATTCCCCGCGATGCTCAGGCCGCGGTGAGCGCGGCCCGGGCGCGGGCGATGAGCCGGTGCGCGGACGCCCCGTAGACGGCCGTCTGCTGGAGCCGTTCCCAGATCCGCCCGTACAGGTCGATGCTGTCGGCGTCGTCGAGCCAGAGCTCGGCGTGCCAGTCCTCGACGATGACGAGGCGCTCGTCGTAGGCCCAGAAGCCGCCCGCCGGCGGCAGGGCGAGGGGCGCGCCGAGGGGGACGATGCCGAGGCGGACGGTGTCCAGGCCGATCACTCCGACGAGCCGGTCGAGCTGGGCGGCGAGGACCGGCGGCGGGCAGACGGCAGCGTGGAGGGCGGCCTCCCACAGGACGATGTCGAAGACCCGGCCGGGCTCATACAGCAGGGCCTGGCGGTGCAGGCGGGCGCGGACGGCGTCGTCGGTGTCCCGTACGGACTGGTGCAGGTCGCTGTAGCGGGTAAAGACGGCGCGGGCGTAGTCGGCGGTCTGGAGTATCCCGACGACCATGGCCCCCTCCCAGGCGCGCAGGTGCGTGGACCGCTCGTACTCCACGGTGAGGGCGTCCTGCACGGGCCGGTGTCCGGCCGCGAGCTGGCGGCGCCACGAGCGGACCCTCGATTCCAGGCCCTGGACACGGGCCGCGAGTTCGGCGGCGGCTTCGGGCTGGCGGGCGGCCTCAGCCCAGGCGCGGACGTCGGCGACGGTGGCGGTCTGGCGGCCGGTCTCCAGCTTGGAAACCTTCGACTGGGTCCAGCCGAGGCGGGCGGCGAACTCGCGGCCCGAGACCAGGCCGCGGAGTTCGCGGAGCCGCGCGCCGAGGGCGACGCGGGACTGCTGGAAGTCGGTCGTCACCCTCCGGACGGTACCGCGTGGTGCCAGGCGGCTTCGCGGATCTGGCAGTACCGCAGCACGTCCACGGGGTTCGTGACGAGCTCGACGCCGGTCATCTCGTCGCCGTGGTCGAAGTGGAGGAGAGCGACGACGCGGGAGTCGAAGAGCCAGAAGTCCTCGGCGGGCAGGCGCAGCTCGTCCGCGCGCGCCCGGGTGAGGGTGCGGATGTCCTCGCCGACGGCCCGGTTCCGGACGGCGTTGTCGGCGAGGTACAGCTGCCCCAGGGTGGGCGGTTCGTCGAGGAGGCGGACGCGCTCGAAGCGCTTGCCGAGCGCGGTCTGCTCGCGGCGCTCGCGGCACCACGGGTCGTCGAGGTCCCACTCGATGGGCTCGCCGGCCGCGAAGGCGCGGTAGGTGTCCTGCCGTTCGTCCCAGGCGTACCGGCGGCGGGTCTCCAGCCGCCACGCGGAATGCTTCACCGTGGTGAACATGCCGTCGAACTCGTCGAAGCCGATCCGCTGCGGCACGTGCACGGGCTCCTTCGGGCCGAAGTTGGCGAGCAGCTCGCGCGGGACAACAACGGCGTCCTCCTCGGCCGTGAGGTTGTCGAGCTGGGCAAGCTCAGCCGGATCGGTGACGCGGTCGCCCTGGACGACGTAGGCGCCGGCCTCGGTCTCGTACAGGGTGGGGCAGCCGTTGTTCCCGGAGTTCGTACCGACCTTGCGCAGGTGTCGTGCCATGGGTTCCCCTCGGGTCGTGGTGTGCCGGGACGGTAACCCCGGTTCGCGGCCTACACCAGAGCGCCCTGCGCGGACGGGGGCGCCAGGTTGACTGACCTAAGGCGGAGTAGAAAGCCCCTGCCACAGAAGAGTTGCGGCAGGGGCTTTCGTACGTCATGACCCGACCATCACGCACGACGAGCGGGCGTCAGATCAGAAGCCGACGACAGGTAGATCTCACGGATCCGGGCTGCTATCCGGTCCTGTGTTTCCCAGACCTCTTGGTAACCAGCCATGAACACCGCGTCCGCTTCGCTGGGATCCACGCGTATCATGCCCGCGAGTTGATTGAGCGATGACCTGGCCGCCTTCACCTGCTCCCGCAGCTCGTCATCGAGCACCAGGCCCGCCAACATGTACACATCCTGGTTTGCTACGCGGAGTGCCTCGTCCAGCTCGTCAGGAAGCATCTCCCCGCCGTAAAGGCGGGTTTCACGGCTCGCCATCATGTCTGCGTGGTGCGCCTGCGCCGTAGCCCTGCTAAGCACCTGCAGCGCCTCGTTAAGCCTCTGTAGGTGCTCCAGCTCGAACGTCTCCCGACGCTCGTGGAGAGCCGCCGCCGCGTCCTGCTGGCGTTCTTTCTGCTGCCGCCGGTGCGTCAGCCAGCCCGTTAGCTGAGTAGCCAAGCCGCCCAGGAAGAACGCTGCCACCGGCCATACGGCCATCCACCCCTTATCCATCGCGGCAGTGTATGGGCGGGCTAATGGGGTTGGAGGCTGAACTTTGATGTCCGCCGAGCAGGCTCAGGGTGGGGGGTGACTCCCCTCCCCCGGCCCGTCTGGGGCCCGGGAGGTGCTGCGGCTGTCGGTCTGTACGGGTCTGGGGATTCTGGCCTTCCCGGGTCCTGGAGCACCCGCAGGCGGGCGTTCACGGGTCTCGTGGGCTGTTCTGACCCCCGATCTGGCGCACGGGGACGTACCGCTTCGGCGTGTCGCCCTGTCTCGCATTTCCGCAGGTGAGCGGACTATAGGCGTTACACGCGCGGAAGAGCCCCACCACCTTCCCGGTGGTGGGGCTCGATCCCTCGATCACTTCCGCACTGCCACGGAAGTGATCGAGGCCGCTGTGGGCTTTGTCGGTTCGTAGTCAGGCGGCCGGCGGGCCGTCGTTGGACTCCCACTCGGCAAGCCGGGCGCGCGCGGCCTTGCCGAGCTCGCCGCCCTGCTGGACGTAGTAGGCGAGCTGGCCCCGGTTCAGGGGCGTGTCCCTGAGTGCGGCGAACTGCTCCTCGTCGGTCTTGGTCGTCACGGAGCCGAAGAGGTGCCGGTACAGCTTCGCGCCGTCGGCGAGGGATCCCCGCTTGCTCTTGTCGGTCATGTCTCAGTCCTCGATCCGCTCGAAGTAGGTGTGTACGGCGGTGCCGTCGGACACGAGCACGGGGCGGTGCCGCCGTTCTCCGGTCCTGGGCTTCTGCTCGTTCTGGTCGCGGCGCTCAATGGCGGCCTTGCGCTGGCCCTCATACGCCTTGACCAGTTCGCCGAGGGTCGGCACCCACAGGCGCACCTTCGGGTTCGTCAGCAGCCACAGCAGCCACTCACGGTCGTGCTTCACCTCGAACGGGCGCCTGCGGTGGACCATCGGCCAGGGGGCGCCGGTGTCCTGCTCCCCGGGGGCCCACTCGGGCCAGACCTCGGTGACGTTCTCGATCTCGGACCACACCTGGTACACCGCGTTGAAGCCGAGGTGCCCGAACTCGGTGCGGAAGTCCTGGCCGGCGGCGAGCCGGGTGAGCGTGTGCTGTGCGCTGCGGATCTCGGCGTACTGGGAGACGACGTCGCCGATTCCGGTCCATGCGGCGATGGCGTCGGGGCCGCGGTCGATGGCGGTCTGGGCGTCGTGCACACCGCGGAGCGCGGCCACCATGGGCCGGGCCTGGTCGAGGAGTTCGGCGAGGACGGGGCGGAGCGCGCGCAGGCCCTTGTCGACGCCGGCCTTCGCGAGGTTCTCGCCGCTGTTCTTCATCCGCTTCTCAACGCCGAGGAGGACCCGCAGTTCGGCCTCGCGGAACACCTGCGCCTGCTGCACTTCCCACGCGCGGCGACCGATACTCTCCGGGAGAGACCCGCCCGAGGTGAGCGCCTGGAACGTCTCGGCGCCGAGGTCGACGGCCGGGAGGCTGTCGGCGGACCGGAGTTCGGCGATCCGCTGCTGCAGGACGGTGTCGGCGGCGAGGTGGTCGCGGAGTCCGGGGATGGCGTTGCGGGCGATGGCGAACGGGTCCCGCTCGGTGGTGGTGTCGGTCATGGTGGTGCCCTTCGTGATCAGACTGCGGGGTCGCAGTTGGGGTGGACGGTCTCGCCGCTGATGGCGTGAACGGGGTCGAGAGGGAACCGGCAGACCGTGCAGCGCCCCGTTTCGGCGGTTACATTCGGTGACGGTTCGAAGGTGTCGAGCGCAGTCGCGCCACCATTGGCGCCATTCGCGCCAGGGACTGAGGCTTGGCGCGAATGGCGCGACTGTGGCGCGACTGCGGGAGCGTCTTCACTCTCCGTGTCGGCGGTTAGGGACTCGATGCGCCAGACGGCACCCTTGCCGAACCCTGCTCGGGCAGAGACGACGCCGGCCTTCCGCATGGAACGCTGCAAGGTCCGCTCGGAGATGTCGTCGGCGGCGGCGGCCTTCTTCACGTCCTTCGCGGGCGCCTCGCCGCCCTGGTCCATGAGGTAGCCGCGCAGCCACTCGGCGGCCTCGTCACGCTCGCCGCGGTCGGGGTCGCTGCCCTGCGCGAGGATGTCCTGCACGCTGCGGGTGGCCTGGCCGAGGAATACGAACCGGCCGACGAAGGCGAGGCCCTTCTTGGTGGGGACCTCGGCCGACTCAATGTTGTAGGCGAGCGACGGGAGGTCGGACCGGCCCAGGCTGTTCTTCGCCTGCGTCATGACCCGGCAGTCGTTGTCCTCGTCGCGGGCGAACCCGAACACGGCCCGGGGCACGTTCTTGAACGCCCCGGAGCCGGTGATCAGGGAGGCGGGGTCGGTGCCCGCTCCCTTGCCGAAGTGGGCGATACCGAGGAGGACAGCGCCGGTGCGGTCGGCCATGCGGGCGAGGGGATCGAGGGCGGTACGGACGTCGCGTTCGCGGTGGGTGTCGATGCCTTTGCCGATGCACGACATGAGCGGGTCGAGGACCACCAGGGCGACGCCGTGTTCCTTGACGGCCGCCTCCATGAGGGAGTTGTCCTGTGGGAGGCTGAGGGTCGTCTCGCCGTACTCGGCCTCGACCGCCTCGACGCGGTATACGAGGTCGAGGTCGGCGCCGGCGCCGATGAGTCGGGGAACGATGGTCTGCTTCCACGAGTCCTCGACGGCGACGTAGAACACCGCCCGGGGCCGCCCGAAGAAGTTACCCGGCAGGGTGCCACGGGTGATGTGCGCGGCCATCCACATGCCGAAGGACGACTTGCCGGTACCCTCGCGACCGGCCGCCACGGACAGGGCGCCCGCCGGTACGCGGCCCTCGCCGTCGTCGACCCACGCCCAGTCCACGGGTTCGGGCTCGATGTCCGACGCACGGGTCAGGACAAGCTGCCGCTGCGGGGGCACATCGAGGATGCCGTTCGCCTCCAGGATCTCCCGGGCCTTCTCGTCATCGCGATTGGTCATGCACGGGTCCTTGAAGGTGCGTTGCGGGCACTGGCGACGGTGCCCGCGGCGGAAGATTCGGGGTGACCGGCCGCGACGGCGGCGTCGATGAGCGCATTGGTGACGGCGATCGGGTCGACGTTGGTCTCGAACGCGCGGCAGGCGGCCCAGTACAGACGGTTGTTCAGCTCGCCGTCGGGCGCCTGGAGCACGAACTTGACCAGTCCGGTGAGAACGGCAGAGCGCTGCCGTACCGGCATCCGGCGCAGCGTGCTGGACGGCACGGCCGGCTGTACGGGTCTGGGGATGATGAGGGCGAGCAGCCCGGCGGGCACCGGAGCGACGGGGTGGGGTGCCGCGACCCGGTACGTGCCCTTCCTGGTCCACGAGCCAGGGCCGACGAGGTAGCCGCCATAACCGCGGATGTCGATGCCGGGGCCGAGCTTGCCCGCGCTGTTGGGCACGGTGGCGGCGGCCGGTCCGGTGAACCACAGGTGCATGCCGCCGGAGGGGGTGGCGATGACGATCGTCTCGGGCACCTCGAAGCCGTGCTGCTCGGCGAGTTGGCGGAGGGAGGCGACGCCGTCCACGCCGTTCTTCCGGTCGAGGTCGACCCCGAGCAGGGGCCGCTCGCCGCGGCCGCAGGCGATGCCGTAGCCGGTGGCGTGCGGCGCGGCGGCGAACAGCTTGGCGAGCTTGCTGGGGTCGCTGGTGGCGTCGTGCACGCCGTGTCCGGGGCGGCCGCATTCGCCGCGGCACTTCGGGGTGCCGCGCGGGTCGTCCCGGTGGGGGGAGCGGATCGCGGGCATCTTCGTCCGGCCGATCGGGAAGGACAGGAGGTCGCGCCGCTGTGCTTCGGTGGCGTCGGCGAGGGCGTTCACCCAGAGCTGTCCGTGTGGCACGATGTCAGGTGACTCGCCCGCCAGGTAGTCACTTTCCCCCGCGTCCTGTTCCCGCAGGCCGGGGGTTTTTTCGTTGGTCGTCACGCTGCCGCGCCTCCACTCACGGTGCGCTCGTTCAGCCACCCCTCGATAGCGCTCCGGCGGTAAAAGACCCGCCCTCCTCGTCCGGCCGCGGTCTTGATGTAGGCGGGGCCGCTTCCCCTCCAACGGCGCTCCGCCAGAGACCCCGGCGTACCGAAGATCGGGTACTCCTCGCATACCTGGCGGGGGGTCAGGAGGTCATTGGCGTGACTGGCTTTCTGTTCCACGTTCTCACCCTTCCGGGAACGTTCGTTGCTAACAAGGACCACATGGTCCTATGCTGCACCCATGAAGCTGAGAGTAGCGCATCCCCGCTGCGAAACAAACGCTCCACCGGTGCTTACGCTGAGTCCTATGACTGAGCAGCAGCGCGGACGACGAGCGATCGAGACCGGCCCCACCGGACAGGCCGTAGCCACCAATTTGGCGCGCCTCAGGAAGGCCCGCGGACTGACCACCCGCCAGTTGTCCGCGCTCCTGGAGCAGAACGGTCGGCCCATCCCCGCCTCAGGCATCACCCGCATGGAGAAGAAGGAGCGACAGGTAACCGCAGACGACTTGGCGGCCCTCGCGGTCGTTCTCGGCGTCTCGCCGTCCGCGCTGCTCCTGCCCGTCGACGTCGAGCTGCACGACGAGGTGCAGATCACCGGCAGCACCCCCGTGACCGCGTACGCCGCGTGGCAGTGGGCCGACGGGAAGGCCCCCCTGTCCACGCTCGGACAGGGAGTCCAGGGCGGCCGCGCCTACATGCGCGCCCTCATGGAATACCGCCTCTACGGCCGGCCGCACTGGTTGATCGAGATGGAAGACGAGCAGGGCGACGAGTACAGCCGGCTCGTCACGGCCGAGGCTGAGCGGCAGGCCGGTGGTCCGGTCGGTCCCGCGTCCCGACCGGTGCCGCTGGGGCAGTTCCTTGAGCCTCTGGGCCTGGAGCTGGCGGGCGAGGAGGACGGGAAGCTGGTCGTGCGGAAGAAGCCGGACGACGGGGGGCGGGATGGCTAGGGTCTGGATCGAGGACCGGGAGAACCACGAGGACTACCGGGAGTCCATGGCCAAGTGGCAGGAAGCGAAGCGCGCCGGCAGTAAGCGGCAGCCGCCCGGCCGCTGGCGGGTCCGCTGGTACGGCCCGGACGGCAAGGGCAAGGCCAAGACGTTCGGGAAGCTGCCCCAGGCCGAGGCCGAGGTGCACGCGATCACGGCCCGGCTCGACAAGGGTTCGTACCGCGACCCCCGCTCGGGAAAGGCCGCCACGTCCCTCGTGGCTGAGGAGTGGTTCAAGACCCTCCGCAAGCAGTCCCGGCGGACGAAGAACGACTACCGCGAGCTGCTCGACCTGTACGTGATCCCGAAGTGGGGCGACTGGCAGGTCGCGGCGATCCAGTGGGACGACGTGTCCGCATGGGTGGACGACCTGATCAACAAACCCGGCGCGTCCGGCAAGCCCTTGAGCCCCGGGCGGATCGCCAAGACGTTCTACGTCTTCGGCGGCGTGATGAAGCACGCGATCAAGACGCACCGGATCGCCGTCAACCCGGCGAGCGAGCACACACTGCCCCGGCCGTCCGAGGAAGACGAGCACGTCTACCTCACGCACGACCAGGTCGAGGCCCTGGCCGAGGCGTCCGGCCCGTACCGGCTGCTCGTCCTCGTCCTCGCGTACAGCGGCATCCGCTGGGGCGAGGCCATCGCCATCAAGGCCGCCCGGCTCAACATGGACACGCGCCGCATCCGGATCGTCCAGGCGTACTCCGACGTGAAGGGCAAGCTGGAAGCCGGGCCGGTGAAGAACCACGAGAAGCGGTCCGTCCCGGTGCCGCGGTCGTTCGCCGAGGAGCTGCGCCCTCTCCTGGACGGACGGAAGCGCGAGGACCTCGTGTTCACCGCACCCGAGGGCGGGCCGCTGCGCTACCGGAACTTCCGGCAGCGCGCGTTCGACAAGGCCGTCGTCGAGGCAGGTCTCGGGGACCTCGGCATCACGCCGCACAAGCTCCGGCACACGGCGGCCTCGCTCGCGATCGCGGCCGGCGCCGACGTGAAGGTGGTGCAGACGATGTTGGGTCACAAGTCCGCGGCAATGACGCTGGACGTGTACGGGCACCTGTGGCCGGACCGGCTCGACGAGGTCGCGGATGCGCTCGACAAGGGCCGTCTCGCCGCACTGGAGCGGCGGGGAGCGGTGCTCGCCGCGTAGGGCCCGAAGATCCAGCGTGTACGGAATGCGTACTGCCCGCCAAGGTGATCTTGGCGGGCAGTCTCATGTGCACCCACTCTGAGCAGGCACTTTCCCTACAGAGCCCCCTGTCGGGTTCGAACCGACGACCCCCGCTTTACAAGAGCGGTGCTCTGGCCAGCTGAGCTAAGGAGGCAGCCCGTGCAGTGTATCCAACGACGGTCCCGTGGTGGTCGGGAATCCCGCGGGGCGGGGAGTGCTGACAGATGACCCCGTGGGAGGTAGCGTCACCCGTGGTTCACCCAGGTGGACTAGACCTCAATCACTCCTTTACTCGGATCGTCCGGCACGTTCCTGCCGGTGAAGGGACACATCACCATGGCTTCCGTCACGTTCGACAAGGCGACCCGGATCTACCCCGGTGCCACCAAGCCCTCCGTCGACCAGCTCGACATCGAGATCGCCGACGGCGAGTTCCTCGTCCTCGTCGGTCCCTCCGGCTGTGGCAAGTCGACCTCCCTGCGCATGCTCGCGGGTCTCGAGGACGTCAACGCCGGCTCCATCCGCATCGGTGACCGCGACGTCACGCACCTGCCGCCCAAGGACCGGGACATCGCCATGGTGTTCCAGAACTACGCGCTCTACCCGCACATGACCGTCGGCGACAACATGGGCTTCGCGCTCAAGATCGCCGGTGTCAACAAGGCCGAGATCCGCGCCAAGGTCGAAGAGGCCGCGAAGATGCTCGACCTCACCGAGTACCTCGACCGCAAGCCGAAGGCGCTCTCCGGCGGTCAGCGCCAGCGCGTCGCCATGGGCCGCGCCATCGTCCGCGAGCCGCAGGTCTTCCTCATGGACGAGCCGCTGTCGAACCTCGACGCCAAGCTCCGCGTCTCGACCCGCACCCAGATCGCGAGCCTCCAGCGCCGCCTGGGCATCACCACGGTCTACGTCACCCACGACCAGACCGAGGCCCTCACCATGGGCGACCGCGTCGCCGTCCTCAAGGACGGTCTGCTCCAGCAGGTCGACTCCCCGCGCAACATGTACGACAAGCCCGCGAACCTCTTCGTCGCCGGCTTCATCGGCTCCCCCGCCATGAACCTGGTCGAGGTCCCGATCACCGACGGCGGCGTGAAGTTCGGCAACAGCGTCGTCCCGGTCTCCCGCGACGCCATCGCCGCCGCCTCCGCCAACGGCGACACCACCGTCACCGTCGGCGTCCGCCCCGAGCACTTCGACGTCTCGGGCCCGACGAGCAAGGACGGCCTCGCCGTCACCGTCAACGTGGTCGAGGAGCTCGGCTCCGACGGCTTCGTCTACGGCTCCACCCGCGTCGGCGGCGAGGACAAGGACCTGGTCGTCCGCGTCGGCGGCCGTGACGTCCCCGCCAAGGGCTCCACCCTCCACGTCGTGCCCCGCGCCGGCGAGCTGCACGTCTTCTCCACCTCCACGGGCGCCCGCCTCAGCGACTGACCCTCGCGCGGTAGACGGCACAGGACAGCAGGACAGACAGCGCAAGACGGATCACCCGAACGGCCCCGCGTCCCTCCCGGACGCGGGGCCGTTCGGCCATTCGGTCTCCCCCGAGGGGTTTACGGTGGGAAACCCCGGCATTCCGGGCCCGCCCCGCCACCGCGGCGCCCGCGGCGTCAACACGTAATTCGAAAAGCCGCTTCGAACCATCCCCCGCGAGAGTGACTAAATGTCGCCATATCACTACCTCCCGCTACGCTCGCCTGCGTGACCCACTCTGCCCGCCGAATCGGCCGCTCCCTCGCCCTCGTCCTGCCCGTCGTCCTGGTGCTCTCGGGAACGCTCGCGGTGTCCGCCGTTCCGTGGGCCGGCCAGGACTCCGCGACCCAGCTGACGGCGTCCGCCAAGGACGTCTCCGTCCCGGCCAAGTCCCGCGCCCCGCAGGACGTCCTGCGCGACCAGCTCCTCGCCGAGCTCCGGGCGAAGGACCCCGGCACCGCCCTCACGCACCTCCAGCGCGAGGTCGAGAACCGGCCCTCCCTCGCCCGGCACTGCGTGTCGATCGCCCGCGACCTCGGCCGCGCCGCCGTCCAGCGCTACGGCCCCGCCCGCGCCCAGTCCTTCTCCCGGCCGGTCTGCGACACCTCGTACGCGACCGGGGTCATGCGCGCCGGCTGACGAACCCCGCACCGGGCCGGGCGACCGGCCCGACCCCGCAGGGCCCCGCCCCGTACCGCGGTGACGGAGCGCCGGGCGCCTATCGTTCCCCGTATGCACTCCACTCCGACGCAGGCCGTGATCCTGGCGGGCGGCCAGGGCTCGCGGCTGCGCCCCTACACCGACGACCGCCCCAAGCCGATGGTCGAGATCCCGGGCACCGGGACCCCGATCATCGGCCATCAGCTTTCCTGGCTGGCCGCCGAGGGCGTCACCCACGCCGTCGTCTCCTGCGGCCACCTCGCCGAAGTGCTCCAGGAGTGGCTCGGAACCGCCGACCTCCCCCTCCAGGTGACCACGGTCGTCGAGACCGAGCCCCTGGGGCGCGGCGGCGGCCTCAAGTACGCCGCCGCGCGCCTGCCCTCGCCCGACGAGCCCTGGTACGCCACCAACGGCGACATCTGGACCCGCTTCTCGCTGCGCGAGATGGCCGCCTTCCACGCCGAGCGCGACGCCCTCGCCACCCTCGCCCTGGCCCGCCCCCGCATCCCGTGGGGCGCCGTCGAGACCGACACCTTCGGGCACATCACCGACTTCATCGAGGCGCCGCCGTCGCCGTTCCTCATCAACGCCGGCGTGTACGTCTTCTCCGCCGACTTCACCGAGCTGCTCCCCGACCTCGGCGACCACGAGCGGACCACCTTCCCCCGGCTCGCCCGCGAGCAGCGCCTGGCCGGCTTCCCGCTGCCCCAGGGGGCGTACTGGCGGGCCATCGACACCGCCAAGGACCTCACCGAGGCCGCCAAGGAGCTCGCCGCCCAGAGGGCCTGACACCCCCGGAGGGCCCCGGCACACGGAGAAGCCCGGCACACGGAGAAGGGCGGCACCGCACGAAGCGGTGCCGCCCTTTCCCGTCCGTACGGACGCGGTCTCAGCCCAGCAGGCCGCCGATCGGGTTCCGGGCGCCGCCGTCCCCGCCGCCGCTCGTCGTCGAACCGCTCTCCGACGGGGTGCCGGTCGAGCCGGTCGAGCCCGTGGAGCCGCCGCTCGACGTGCCGCCCGTGCCGCTCGGGGTGTCGCTGGTGGACGGCGGGGGCTCCGGGTCCGACCGGGTGGGCGTACGGCTGCCGGAGCCGCCGGTCCCGGTGCCGGTGCCCTGCGTGGCGGTCGGGCGCTGCTCCCGCGTGCGGGTGGACTCGCGGGTCGGCTCGGTCGGGCGCTCCGTCGCCTCCCGGGTCCGCTCGCTCTTCGCCGGGGCCTCGGTCGTCGCCCCGGTGGTCGCGGCGGGGCCGGGCGGGGTGGACGCCGGCCGGGAGGGGGCGTCGCCGATCGGCTCCTGGAGCGGGCGGCCGGGGAGGTGGTTGATCGGGTCGTCGTTGGGGCCCGGCACGGTGACCATCTCGGTGGAGCGGACCGCGCCGCCGAGGACGGAGCCGACGAGGAGGGTGAGGCCGACGACGACGGCGGCGAGGAGGGTGCCGCGGCGCAGCACCCGGCGGCGCAGGTCCAGGAGGTCGGCGCGGGGGCCGAGGGTGCGCCAGGCCTCCCCGGCGAGGCGGCCGTCGATCGAGTAGACGGGGGCGCCCGCGATGATCAGCGGCGACCAGGCGGCCAGGTAGATGATGTCGGCGGAGTCGTAGACCGGGACGCTCTTCCAGCTGACGGTGAGCAGCAGCGCGGCGGAGAGCAGGGCGCCGACGACGGCGGCGACGCGCTGCCAGAGGCCGAGGATCGTGAGGACGCCGACGACGACCTGGAGGAAGGCGACGGTCAGGCCCGCGCCGACGGGGTGCTGGAGGGCGAAGTCGCGCAGCGGTTCGGCGAGGGCCCAGGGGTGGAGGGAGTTGAGCCACTTCACCATGGAGCCGCGCTCGCCGCCGTCGAAGTAGACGGGGTCGCAGAGCTTGCCCATGCCCGCGTAGACGGAGATGAGGCCGAGGAAGACGCGGAGCGGGAGGAGGACGACGCCGAGGTTCATCCGGCGGCCGGGGTAGTAGGCGTGCCGGACGGAGTCCTGTCCGTGCCGCCGCTCGGCCCGGCCGGGCCGCGCCTCCTCGTCCCCGTACGCGTCCTCCGGCTCGGGCCGCGGCTCGTACAGGTCGTCGTAGGCGCCCTCGGCGCGCCGCATCGGCGGCAGCAGCGGCGCGGCGCCGGCGGGCACCACGGGGGTGGGCATGGTGTCGCCGACGCGCGGGATCGCCTGGGTGGCGCCCGCGTCGGGGCCGCCGACGGGGTCGAGGGTGGCGACGGAGGACTCGCGCACGGCCTGGAGGAGGCCGGTCGCGCCCGGCGTGGACTTCCCGGTCCACACGACGGGGCGCCGGCGCGGACCGCCGCCCGCTCGGGCGCCGGCTCCGGACAGGGCTGCGGTACGGGCGCCGGCGGCGAACCTCGGCTGCGGGGCCGGCGCGAGCCGCACACGGAAGCTGGCGTGGTTCACGATCACCTGGGCGGGATCGGAATCCACCTTGACCATGCTCAGCGCGGGCTGATCGTCGAACCCCGGCCGGGGCGTTCTGGTGTCCACACTCATCTAACCGAGTGATCTGGGTTTAGGACACTGCCTTGACGGTCCGCAAATGTCCGAGACCCGTCAAGATCACGCCACGGCAGGGGCCGGGGTACCGCTCCGGCCGGTGTCAGGCCATGCGGCGGCGGGCCGCCTCGTAGAGCACGACGCCGGCGGCGACACCGGCGTTGAGCGACTCGGCGCCGCCCGGCATCGGGATGCGGACGAGGAAGTCGCAGGTCTCGCCGACGAGCCGGGACAGTCCCTTGCCCTCGGAGCCGACGACGATGACGACCGGGCCGCCCAGCTCCTCCAGCTCGTGGACCTCGCGGTCGCCGTCGGCGGCGAGGCCGACGACCGTGACGCCGGCCTTCTGGTACTGCTCCAGACAGCGGGTCAGGTTGGTGGCGCGGGCGACCGGGGTGCGGGCGGCGGTGCCGGCCGAGGTCTTCCAGGCGCCGGCGGTCATGCCGGCGGCGCGCCGCTCGGGGACGACGACGCCGTGGCCGCCGAAGGCGGAGACGGAGCGGACGACGGCGCCGAGGTTGCGCGGGTCGGTGACGCCGTCGAGGGCGACGATCAGCGGGTCCTCGTGGTCGTCGAACGCGGCGGCGGCCAGGTCCTCGGGGTGCGCGTACTCGTACGGCGGGACCTGGAGGACGAGGCCCTGGTGGTTCAGGCCGTTCGTCATGCGGTCCAGCTCGGGGCGCGGCGCCTCCATGATGTGGATGTTGCCGCGGCCGGTGGCGAGGTTCAGGGCCTCGCGCACGCGCTCGTCGTTGTCGATGAACTGCTGGACGTACAGGGTCGTGGCGGGCACGCCGTCGCGCAGGGCCTCGAAGACCGGGTTGCGGCCGACGACCATCTCGGACTGGCCCTTGCCGCCGCGGCGGGCGACGGGCTTGCGCTTGGCCGCCTGCCGGGCCATCGCGTTGGAGACGCGGAACGCCTTGTGGCCCTTGCGGTCCTCGGCCCTGGGCGTGGGGCCCTTGCCTTCGAGGCCCTTGCGCCGCTGGCCACCGCTGCCGACCGTCGCACCCTTCTTGTTCGACGTGCGGCGGTTCCTGCGCTGGCTGTTCCCGGCCATGACTACCTGTTTCCTCTGCTGACGTACGAAGTCTGTAACTGAAGTGTGCCGCCCGGAGGTCCGAGCGGCACGTCTTCTAACGGTTGCCCAGCGTCCAGCGGGGGCCGTCGGGGCTGTCCTCGATGGCGAGGCCGGACTGGTTGAGCTGGTCGCGGATCGCGTCCGCGGTCGCCCAGTCCTTCCGCTCGCGCGCCGACTCGCGCTGCTGGAGCACGAGCCGTACGAGGGTGTCGACGACGCCGTGGAGCTCCTCGCCGCCGCCGGACTCCTCGGCCCAGTGCGGGTCGAGGGGGTCCAGGCCGAGGACGCCGAGCATGGCGCGGACCTCGGCGAGGCGGGCGATGGCCTCGTCCTTGTCGTCCGCGGCGAGGGCGCTGTTGCCCTGGCGGACGGTGGTGTGGATGATCGCGAGCGCGTGCGGCACGCCCAGGTCGTCGTCCATGGCCTCGGCGAAGGCCGGCGGCACCTCGGCGGCGGGGGCGACGGGCGCCCCGGCCTTCTCGGTGGCGCGCTGGACGAAGCCCTCGATGCGGGCGAACGCCGACTCGGCCTCGCGCAGGGACTCCTCGCTGTACTCGATCATCGAGCGGTAGTGCGGGGTGCCCAGGTAGTAGCGCAGGACGATGGGCCGCCAGTTCTTCACCATCTCGGACACCAGCACGCTGTTGCCGAGCGACTTCGACATCTTCTCGCCGCTCATGGTGACCCAGGCGTTGTGCACCCAGTACCGCGCGAACTCGTCGCCGAAGGCCTTGGCCTGGGCGATCTCGTTCTCGTGGTGCGGGAAGATCAGGTCGAGACCGCCGCCGTGGACGTCGAAGGCGGCGCCCAGGTACTTGTGGGCCATCGCCGAGCACTCCAGGTGCCAGCCGGGACGGCCGCGGCCCCAGGGGGTCTCCCAGTCGGGCTCGCCCGGCTTGGTCGCCTTCCACATGGCGAAGTCGCGCGGGTCGCGCTTGCCGGAGACGCCCTCGTCGGGCTGGCGCAAGTCGTCGATGTCCTGGTTGGACAGCTCCAGGTAGCCCGGGAAGGAGCGCACGTCGAAGTAGACGCTGCCGTCCGCCTCGTAGGCGTGGCCGCGCTCGATGAGCCCGCGCATCATCTCGATCATCTCGGGGACGTGCCCGGTGGCGCGCGGCTCGTAGGTCGGCGGCAGGCAACCGAGGGCGTCGTAGCCGGAGTTGAACGCGCGCTCGTTCTCGTACCCGATGGACCACCAGGGGCGGCCCTGCTCGGCCGCCTTCGTGATGATCTTGTCGTCGATGTCGGTGACGTTGCGGACGAACGTGACGTCGTAGCCGCGGTACTCGAACCAGCGGCGCATGATGTCGAAGTTCAGCCCCGACCGGATGTGGCCGATGTGCGGGGCCGCCTGGACGGTGGCGCCACAGAGGTAGATCGAGACACAGCCCGGCGTGAGCGGGGTGAAGTCACGGATCTGCCGGGCGCTGGTGTCGTACAGGCGAATAGTCACCCCTCCAGGGTAGTGGGCGTGTGGTGGTGCCCCGCGACCTATTCCCGGCCACGGGGCACGTTTTTCGCCGCCCCTACTTCCGTACGGGGTAGACCAGGGCGGTCGCCAGGGCGGCGAGGCCCTCGGCGCGGCCGGTGAGGCCGAGGCCGTCGGTGGTGGTGCCGGAGACGGAGACGGGCGCGCCGGCCGCCTCGCTCAGCGCCTTCTGCGCCTCGTCGCGCCGCTTGCCGACCTTGGGGCGGACGCCGACGACCTGGACGGCGATGTTGCCGATCTCGTACCCCTCGGCGCGGACGATCCGGGCGGCCTCGGCGAGCAGGGTGGCGCCGGAGGCGCCGGACCACTCGGGGCGCGAGGTGCCGAAGTGGGCGCCGAGGTCGCCGATCCCGGCGGCGGAGAAGAGCGCGTCGCAGGCGGCGTGGGCGGCGACGTCGCCGTCGGAGTGCCCGGCGAGGCCGTAGCCGTCGTTCTCGGCGGCGTCCCAGAGGAGGCCCGCGCACCACAGTTCGCGGCCCTTCTCGAAGGCGTGGACGTCGGTGCCGATCCCGGTACGGGGCAGGTTCTTCGGCTCAGAAGCCATCGTTGGCCCTCCTGCGGGCGAGTACGGCCTCGGCGAGGACGAGGTCGAGGGGGCGGGTCACCTTGAAGGCCTCTTCGTGGCCGGGCACGACGACGACGGGCGCGCCGAGCCTCTCGACCATGCCGGCGTCGTCGGTGGCGCCCTCTCCGGCGAGGGCGACGGTGGCGTGGGCGTTCACGAGGGTGTCGTGGTCGAAGCCCTGCGGGGTCTGGACCGCGCGGAGGCGGGCGCGGACCGGGGTGGCGACGACCTGCTCGGGGTCGCCGGGCCCCTGGGCCGGCTCGACCTCCTTGACGGTGTCGGCCACGGGCAGCGCGGGGACGACGGCGACGGCCCCGTCCCGTACGGCCTCGATGACGGCGTCCACGGTGTCGACGGGGACCAGCGGGCGGGCCGCGTCGTGCACGAGGACGGTGGTGACGCCCTCGGGGAGCGCTTCGAGGCCGAGGCGCACGGACTCCTGGCGGGTCTCGCCGCCGGGCACGACCAGGTAGTCGGTGCGCTCGGGGAGGGCGTGGGCGTCGAGGAGGTTCTTGACCTCGGCGGCGCCTTCGGGGGGTGCGACCACGACGACGAGCGAGACCGCGCGGGAGGCGGCCATCGCGCGGACGGCGTGGACGAGCATGGGGGTGCCGTTCAGCGCGCGCAGCGCCTTGGGGGCGCCCGGGCCGAGGCGTACGCCCCGTCCGGCCGCCGGGATCACGACGGCGGTACGACTGGGACGCGCTTCGTCTGACATCGGTTGCACTCCGGCAGGTTTGTTTCCGCGGCCGACATGGGTATGGCACTCACCGTGCCGGACGCACCGCCTTGACCGGGCCCTTTCCGTGACGACGGTCGAGGTGTCGCCGCCCGGCACGGGTGGGTTCGGACGGATCGGGGGATTTCCGCGCGGGGACGCCCCCGTCGGGTCCTGGTTCTGGATCCTGGTCCGGGTCGGTGTTCGGATCGGGGAGGCTTTCGTGCGCCCGCGCACGTGGCCCGTACGCGGACATGCCGCAGCGCCCGGCGACAGCACTGTGTGGATCACAGCACGCCAGCGGGCACCGCGGCATCGCTTCACTTCAGAAACGCGCTCCGGTGTGGCCGGAACACGCTCAGGACGCGAGGACCTCGTCGAGGAGAGCCTCGGCCTTGTCCTCGTTCGTGTTCTCCGCGAGGGCCAGCTCGCTGACCAGGATCTGCCGGGCCTTGGCGAGCATGCGCTTCTCACCTGCGGAGAGACCCCGCTCGCGCTCGCGCCGCCACAGGTCGCGCACCACTTCGGCGACCTTGATGACGTCGCCGGAGGCGAGCTTCTCCAGGTTCGCCTTGTAGCGACGGGACCAGTTCGTCGGCTCCTCGGCGTACGGCGCGCGCAGCACCTCGAAGACCCGGTCCAGCCCGTCCTGCCCGACCACGTCGCGGACCCCGACGAACTCCGCGTTGTCCGCCGGCACGCGGACCGTCAGGTCACCCTGCGCGACCTTGAGCACCAAGTAGGTCTTGTCCACGCCTTTGATCTGGCGAGTTTCGATGGCCTCGATCAGCGCGGCCCCGTGATGGGGATAGACCACGGTGTCGCCAACCTTGAACGTCATGTGACAGGTACCCCTTCCGTGGCTATCCAGAGTAACACGGATTCGGCTTCTTCTGAATGGCGTTTTCGCAGGTCAGGGCATATCTCAGGGCTTGACAACAGCGACGCGGGCGTGCTGCGGAGAGGTTCCGGAAGGGGGTATTCGCAGGTCGGAGCGGCTGTACGGACGGAGAGAAACGCGCACGTTACACCTACTCGGGCCTCCACGAAGAGCGTGCGATGTCCCGTTTTGTCTGGTTCGGAGTGGCCTTCTTCACGTACTCCGTTCGAGGATCGGTCACTCGTACGGATGCATCACGGGACGATTCCCGAAATTGATCAGCCGAGATCGGCCGACACCGGTCGGGGATTTCCCGGAGGGGCGGCTCCGGGGAATGCGCGGCGGCCCGCGAATTGATCAAGGCGGTTATGTGAACAACAGGTCAATGGGTCGCGATCCGGCCACGCGGAGCGACCACGCCCGGTCTCCCCGGGGAGCCGCCCCCGGGAGCGGCCCGGTCGGGCCGCGGGGAGCGCCCCCGGGAGCGCCCCCGGAAAGGCGGGAGACGGGCGCGGCCGGTTAGGGGCGGGTCGGGTGCGGGACGGAGAGTGCGGCTCGGTAACCTAAGCGCGCTGACACGCCTTTGGTTGGCCTTTGACACCCAAGCCCGTCCGTACGTCCTAGGAGATGCCGCCGCCGTGAGCCGCAGCCTTCGACGCGGCGCCCTCGCCGCTACTGCCATCGTGTTCTCCATCGCCGCGCTGTCCGCCTGTGGCGCGGGCAACGACGCGCAGACGCTCGGCGTCCGGCCCGACAACGCCGCCGTCACGGTGGACGACGTCAAGATCCAGAACGCCGTGGTCATCACGCAGCCCGAGATCGGCGTCAAGGGCCCGGCCGCCGTCTCGGCCACGGTCTTCAACAACGGCTCCCAGCCGCAGACCCTCGACGCCATCACCCTGCCGGGTTCGAGTGCCAGCGTGAAGCTGACGCCGGCCGGCGGCACCGGCGCGGTCACCGTCCCGGCCGGCGGCTCCGTCGTCATCGGCGGCGCGGGCAACGCCACCGCCGTGATCGAGAACGGCACCGAGTCCGCCCGTCTCGGCGACGCGCAGCAGGTCGTCTTCAAGCTGAGCAAGACCGGCGAGGTGGGCTTGGAGGCCTTCGTCGTCCCCGCGAAGAGCTACTTCACGGAGTTCGGCCCGGAGGTCGTCCCCGCTCCCCCGGGCGCCACGCCGACCGCCTCGGCGACGCCGTCGGGCGAGGCCGAGCACGGCGCCGAGCACGGCGGCGACGCCGAGGCCCCGTCGGGCGAGGCGAGCCACGAGGCCGGTCACTGACCCTCGTACGCACGGGAAAGGGGCGCCCCCCGGTGGGGGCGCCCCTTTCCCGTGTCCGCACGGCGGTTCCCACGGCTCGAACCTGCGGGCCGGGCCCCGGACCGTCACCAGGTGGCGCGGCGCGCCCGGGTCCGGTTCGAGCACCGTTCCGCGTGCGCCCCCCGCACCGCTCGGCCCCCGGGGGACCTCACGGGCCTCGGGGCGCCGCGCCGGACTCCGTCCGGCCCCGCCGGGCCGCCCGCTCGACGGCCTACGGCTCGAACTTGTAGCCCAGGCCCCGGACCGTCACCAGGTAGCGCGGCGCGCCCGGGTCCGGTTCGATCTTGGCGCGGAGGCGCTTGACGTGGACGTCGAGGGTCTTGGTGTCGCCCACGTAGTCCGCGCCCCAGACGCGGTCGATGAGCTGCATGCGGGTCAGGACGCGGCCCGCGTTGCGCAGCAGCATCTCCAGGAGGTCGAACTCCTTCAGGGGCAGGTCGACCTTGCCGCCGGAGACCGTCACCACGTGCCGGTCGACGTCCATGCGGACCGGGCCGGCCTCCAGGGCCGCCGGGGTGACCTCCTCCGGCTCCCCCCTGCGGCGGAGCACCGCGCGGATGCGGGCGACCAGCTCCCGCGAGGAGAAGGGCTTGGTCACGTAGTCGTCGGCCCCTATCTCCAGGCCGACGACCTTGTCGATCTCGCTGTCCTTGGCGGTCACCATGATCACCGGGACGTTCGAGCGGCCGCGCAGCTGGCGGCACACCTCGGTACCGGGAAGGCCCGGAAGCATCAGGTCGAGGAGGACGAGGTCGGCTCCGTTGCGCTCGAACTCGTCGAGGCCGTCGGGCCCGGTCGCCGCGACGGCGACCTCGAAGCCCTCTTTGCGGAGCATGTACGACAGGGCGTCGCTGAAGGATTCCTCATCCTCGACGACGAGCACTCGGGTCACGGAAGGACCTCCGGGGCGGGAAGCGGTTCGGTCATGAGATCGGGGGTGGGAGAGGCGGGCCGGCGGTCCCGTGCGGAGCCCGCCTCGGGCAGCCGCAGGGTGAAGGTGGAGCCCTGACCCTCGGTGCTCCAGACGGTGACCTCCCCGCCGTGCGAGGCGGCCACGTGCTTCACGATGGCGAGGCCCAGGCCCGTGCCGCCGGTGGCACGGGAGCGGGCGGGGTCGACGCGGTAGAAGCGCTCGAAGACGCGCTCCTTGTCCTTGTCGGGGATGCCGATGCCCTGGTCGGTGACGGCTATCTCGATGAGGTCGCCGCCGGGCGCGGCGATCTTGCGGGCCGCGATGCCGACGCGGGTGTGGGCGGGTGAGTAGTTGACGGCGTTCTCGACGAGGTTGCCGAGGGCGGCGGCGAGCTGGCCGCGGCTCCCCCAGACCCGCAGGTCGGCGGCGCCCCCGGAGACCATCGTGATCTGCTTGGTGGTGGCGGTGTGCCGGGAGCGGTCGATCGCCTCGGCGACCAGCTCGTCCACGGACACCGGCTCGGAGTCCTCCAGCGGGTCGTCGTTCTGCACGCGGGAGAGGTCGATCAGCTCCTGTACGAGGTTGGTGAGACGGGTCGCCTCGATCTGCATCCGGCCGGCGAAGCGGGTGACCGCCTCGGGGTCGTCCGAGGCGTCCATGACCGCCTCGGAGAGCAGGGAGAGCGCGCCCGTGGGCGTCTTGAGCTCGTGGCTCACGTTGGCGACGAAGTCCCTTCGCACCGCCTCGATGCGCCGGGCCTCGGTGAGGTCCTCGACCAGGAGCAGTACGAGCCGGGAGCCGAGGGGGGCGACCCGGGCGGAGACGGCGAGGGCCTCGCCGCGTCCGGTGCCGCGCCGGGGCAGGTCCAGTTCGACCTGCCGTATCTCCCCGTCCCTGCGGGTGTCGCGGGCCATGTTGAGCATGGGCTCGACGGCCAGTTTGCCGCCGCGGACCAGACCGAGCGCGTACGCCGCCGAGCTGGCCTTCACCACGGAGTCGCTCTCGTCGAGGACGACCGCGGAGGAGCGCAGTACGGACAGCACGGTGTCGACGCCGGGCGGGAGCACGGCGTCGGTGTGCAGCGAGGTACGGGTGGGTCGCGTCTGGTCGCGTTCGCTCCAGCGGAACGCCAGCATGGCGATCACGCCGGTGCACACGCCGGCGATCGCTGCCAATGCGGCGACCGCCGCGTTCACGTCCATGCCTCAAGGTTATGCGGGCTTCCGGACACTCTCCCAGCCGTCCGAGTGGCTGCTCGAACAGTCGTCGCCCAGAGTTCACCGTGGAGATGCGGCCGGTTCACTTGCCCCGGCGGGCGCGGTGGCGTGCGTCGCCCAGAGTTCACCTGGGGGACGGGGGCGGTTCACACGAGGGGGTGGAACCGGACGCGTAGGGAGCCGAACGTGGGAGCGTGGGGTTCGGACCCCACCCGTACCCCGGGGCCTCCGGAGCCCCCAGAGCCTCCGGAGCTTTGCAGCTTTGCGTAGAGAGGGACATCCATGCGGGACGCGTACCACGAGGAACTGGACTCGATCGGAGAGAGCCTGGTCGAGATGGCCCGGCTCGTCGGGTCGGCGATCGGGCGCGCCACGACGGCGATGCTCGACGCGGACCTGAAGCTCGCGGAGACCGTGATCGCGGCGGACCAGAAGGTCGACGACCTCCAGCACGACCTGGAGGCGCGGGCCATAGCCCTGCTCGCCCGCCAGCAGCCGGTGGCGACGGACCTGCGGATCGTGGTGACCTCGCTGCGGATGAGCGCCGACCTGGAGCGCTCGGGCGACCTGGCGCAGCACGTGGCGAAGCTGGCGCGGCTGCGGTTCCCGGAGTCGGCGGTGCCGCGGGACCTGCACGCGACCATCCTGGAGATGGGTCAGCTGGCGCAGCGCCTGATGGCGAAGGCGGCGGAGGTCATCATCACGAAGGACGTCGACCTGGCGCTCCAGCTGGAGCAGGACGACGACGAGATGGACCTGCTGCACCGGACGCTGTTCCGGCACCTGATGGACGACCGGTGGAAGCACGGCATCGAGACGGCGGTGGACGTGACGCTGCTCGGCCGGTACTACGAGCGGTTCGCGGACCACGCGGTGTCGGTGGCGAAGCGGGTGGTCTACCTGGTGACGGGCGAGCACGCGGACGAGCTCCAGGCGGCGGACGCGCCGGTGGAGGGGGCGTAGGCCCTCTCCGGGGGGCGCACGGGGGTGCGGGCTCCGGTGCGCCGTTGATGCGCCGGTCCGGGTGGGCATGCAATGGGGGGAGGCGATCCGCGCCTCGAAAGGGAGGGACCCCCATGGCCGATTCCCCGATGACGACCGAATCCGGGACGGAGCCGCCGCGCGCGGCGGTCCTGCTGCCCGTCCTCGGCGCCTGCGGCTGCGGCTCGGGCTGCGGCTGCGGCTGCCAGTCGGGTGCGCCGTGCCAGTGCGGGGGCTGCTCGGGCTGACGCGTACGGGCGCGTGCGTACGGGGAAGGGGTGCGGCGATCCGCACCCCTTCCCCACCGGCGGCTTTACCGGAGGTCGAGCACGTTGGGCCGCCGGAGGCCGCCGCGACGGTCGCCGGGGTCCTCCTCGCTCCACTGGAGGTCGAGGAAGGCCATGAGGAACCCGACGAGCCGGTCCCCGTCGAGGATCAGCCGCGGCCAGGCGGCCTCCCCGAAGGCGTGGGCCTCGGCGAGGGAGCGCGCGACGGGCGGGACGTTCCGCTCCTGGTGGGGGTGGACGCGCAGGCCGAGGGCGGCGCCGACGTCGGCCGGGGTGACCTTCTCCGGGCGGAGTGCGGTACTGGACGCGCTGCTCATGATCCGGACGTCAGCGGGGGCGTACGGATCCGTCGTGCGGTTCACACGTCCGCGCGTACGCCGACCGCCGCTCCCGAACGGCCCTCAGATGTGGAGTTCGGGCGGGAAGCCGGTCCACCGGAGGTCGGCGGGGAGGTGGCCGGTGTCGTTGAAGAGGAGGACGGACGGGGCCCGGCCGGGCGCGTAACGGATGACGGTGAGCGCGGCGTTGGCCTGGTTGATGCCCATCCAGCGCCACTCCGGGGCGTCGAGGGCGGCCCGGACGAGCCAGCCGACGAGGAAGTTGTGGGTGACGACGAGTTCGTGGCGCGGCTCGTCGCCGGCGACGGGTCCCGTGAACAGCGCGAGGGCCTCCCGGGCCAGACCGGGGCCCTGTTCGCGTTCCTCGGCCGGGAACCGGGCGAGGTGACCGAGCATGGCGTCGGCCGATTCCGGCGGCAGCTCCTCGCGGCTCGGCAGGTGGGGGATGTAGTCGCCGGCCGGTGCGGAAGGCCGCAGGGGCACGCCGTCGAGCTGCTCGCGGACCAGCCGCGCCGTCTGCTCCGCGCGCGCGAGCGGCCCGTGGTGGATCGCCGTGAGCGGCGCCCCCCGGAGCCGCTCCCCGAGCAGGACGGCCTGGCGGCGGCCCTTATCCGACAGCGCGCTCTCGTCCGGCGAGGCCTCGCCGTGCCGCGCGAGGTACAGGTAGCGGGCGGCTGTTGCCGGCATGGGCGGGTCCTCCGTCGGGTCCATGATCGCGTCGACGCCTGGACGGACGCCGCCGCGCACCACGCGGTTCCACGGCCGGCCTTGCCCGCCGGAATGGGAGTCGTTCGTCGACGGCTCCGGGAGTCACCGCGCGAACCTGTTCCATGATCGATGCCGATGGGTCCGGGAGTTACCCACGGTCCGACGAGCGACCTCTGGACCCGAATGGAACCGTGACGAGGAAAGGGTGAGTGACTGACATGGTCTTCTCGGAAGCGCTGGAGGACTGGACCGACTGGGACCAGGCGGCATACGAGCTGGGGTTGAGCCTCGGTGTGCTCACGGCCGACGTCCCCTTCTCGAAGAGCAAGAGGATCTTCTGGGTAGACAATCCGGCCGGGCGAGCTCTCCACGCCACCCTCTTGGCGCTTGTGGAAGCCGGCTTGCTGGAGTCGCGCGACGACGACGAGGAGTTCCGGTGGGCGTCCACCAAGTTCCTGAACGTGTTCGATGACTGAACTCCGGTCACCGACCTGGTGGTAGCCGGCGACCAGCGGGACGTATCAGCGGTTGGTCTCCTCGGAGATCCGTCGTGCCGGCTCGTCGACCACCTGCGGCGCCCCCGGGCGAGCGCCTTCCTCCTCCAGGGCCGGGGCAAGGGCCTGCCGAACCTTTTCGTACGGCTGCCCGGCACGTGTCGCCCGCGTACGGTCGACGCCTCGTTCCGTCCTCTTCGGGAACGCGGTCCGTTGGTGCGGTGGGAGCCGGTGTACGAGACTGTTCACCCGCGTTCACGCGCGCTCTGTGGATCAGCGCGGCGGATTCGGTGGAACGGGTAGAGGCCGAGCTGTTCACCGATGGCGGCAACGACGCTGTCGTGCGCCTGCCGGGCCGCGACTTCCCTGGAGTCCTGATCCAGGGGGACACCCCCGGCATGCTCCGGTCGGCGTTCTGCCGCCGGCGGAACGAATCAGCCCCCCGCCTGCGGAGAGAAAGCGGGCGGGGGGCGTGATCGCGTGGGCTACTTCTTCTTGCCCTGGTTCTTCACGGCCTCGATCGCCGCGGCCGCCGCCTCCGGGTCGAGGTAGGTGCCGCCCGGGTTGAGGGGCTTGAAGTCCTCGTCGAGTTCGTAGGACAGGGGGATGCCGGTCGGGATGTTGAGGCCCGCGATGTCGGCGTCCGAGATGCCGTCCAGGTGCTTGACCAGGGCGCGGAGGCTGTTGCCGTGGGCGGCGACCAGGACCGTGCGGCCGGCGAGGAGGTCCGGGACGATGTTGTCGTACCAGTACGGGAGCATCCGCTCGACGACGTCCTTGAGGCACTCCGTGCGCGGGCGCAGCTCCGGCGGGATCGTCTGGTAGCGGGCGTCGTGGGCCTGCGAGTACTCGCTGTCGTCGGACAGCGGCGGCGGCGGGGTGTCGTACGAGCGGCGCCACAGCATGAACTGCTCCTCGCCGAACTCGGCGAGCGTCTGCGCCTTGTCCTTGCCCTGGAGGGCACCGTAGTGGCGCTCGTTCAGGCGCCAGGAGCGGTTCACCGGGATCCAGTGGCGGTCCGCGGACTCGAGCGCGAGCTGCGCCGTGCGGATGGCGCGCTTCTGGAGGGAGGTGTGCAGCACGTCGGGCAGCAGGCCGGCGTCCTTGAGCAGCTCGCCGCCGCGCGTCGCCTCCTTCTCGCCCTTCGCGGTGAGGTTCACGTCCACCCATCCGGTGAACAGATTCTTCTCGTTCCACTCGCTCTCGCCGTGGCGGAGGAGGATCAGCTTGTACGGTGCGTCGGCCATGCGTACGAGCCTAATCGACCTCCGACGATTGACGCGCGTCGTCAATTGAGTGGTGTCCGGCATGAGAGATGCGTAAGTTACGACTGGCTACACAGGGGCTTACATCAGCTAGGGGTCGGTCACGCATGTCCATCAGTACGCTCAGACGATCAGCCCGTGAGACGGTCTCCGGCCTCCCGCCCGGCTTCTGGTGGCTCTGGCTCTCCACCCTCGTCAACCGGACCGGCGCCTTCGTCCTCACCTTCCTCTCCCTCTACCTGACCCTGGAACTCGGGCACTCCGCCTGGTTCGCCGGGCTCGTCGTCGCCCTCCACGGCCTCGGCGGCGTCGCCGGCTCCCCGCTCGGCGGCGTGCTCACCGACCGCTGGGGCCGCCGCCCCACCATGGTCACCATGCACCTCGCGGGCGCCGCCTGCGCCGGGGCCCTCGCCCTCGTCACCAGCGCCTGGGGCATCGCCGTCGTCGTCCTGCTGATGGGCGTCGCCATGCAGGCCGTCCGGCCCCCCATCAACGCCACCATCGCCGACATGGTCCCCGCCCACGACGTGCGCCGGGCCTACGCCCTCAACTACTGGGCCCTCAACCTCGGCTTCGCCATCGCCTCCATCGGCGGCGGCGCCGCGGCCTTCCTCGGCTACCGCACCCTCTTCGTCGTCGACGCCGTCGCCACCGTCCTGTGCGCCCTCATCGTCTTCCTGCGGCTCCCCGAGACCCGGCCCGAGCGGCGGCCCCGGGAGGAGGGGAAGCCCGTCGCCGAGGAGAAGGTCAGCACGCTCACCGTGCTGCGCGACGCGCCCTTCCGGACGCTCGTGCTGCTCAACCTCCTCGTCTGCCTCGTGTTCACCGCCCCTTGGATCGGGCTCCCCCTGACCATGGCCGACCAGGGGCTCTCCCCCTCCTCCTACGGCGTCGTCATCGCCGTCAACGGCGTCGTCATCGTCGGCTTCCAGCTCCTCGTCAACAGGCTCACCGACAAGCGCTCCCCCGTCCTGCTCCTCGCCCTCTCCTCCCTCCTCTTCGCCCTCGGCACCGGCGCCACCGCCCTCGCCGGCTCCTCCGTCGCCTTCGCCGCGACCGTGGTCGTCTGGACCGTCGGCGAGATGATCCACGTCCCGACGAACGCCGCCGCCACCGCCCGCCTCGCCCCCGAGCACGCCCGGGGCCGCTACCAGGGCGTGATGGGCATGTCCTGGGCCGTCGCCGGCTTCGTCGCCCCGGTCCTCGCCGGCGCGGTCGTCGGCGGGCCCGGCCCCGACGTCCTGTGGGCGGCCACGGCCGTGATCGGCGTCCTCGCCGCCGCCGGCTACGCCACCCGGCTGCGGAAGGCCCTCGCCGAGGACGAGGAGACCGGGGCCGTCGTGCCCCCGCCCGTTCCCGTCCCCGGTCCCGTGCCGTCCCCCGCCCCCGCGCCCGTCGTCGTGAAGGGCGAGGACGCCGAGGGCTCCTCCGTCAGCGCCTGACCCTCACCGCCCCGTCCACCGCGCCCAGTTCTTCAGGACGAAGCCCCCGCCCTCCCCGCGCACTTCGGCCGCGCCCGCGCCGCCGAAGTGCGCGGGCACGACCAGTTCCCGCCGGTCCGCCGCCCGTTCGAGGATCCGGCGGCGGCTCGCCTCCGCCCGCGCCGGGTCCATGCAGAAGCAGCTGCCGTGCGAGGGGTCGAGAAGCTGTACGGGGCTGTGGACGAGGTCCCCGACGAAGACCGCCCGGTCTCCCCCCGACTCCAGGCGCAGCACCGACGACCCGGGGGTGTGGCCGGGCGCCGACTCCAGCGTCAGGTTCCCGTCGATGCGGTGCTCCCCGTCCCACAGCACCGTCCGGCCCTCGCGGCGCACGGGCGCGACGCTGTCCTCGTACACGAGCCGGTCCTGCGCGCGCAGACCGCCGCCGTACGCGTTCTCCGGGCCGAAGTGGGCGTCGTCGGCGGCCGGGAGGAGGTACCGGGCGTTGGGGAACGTCGGCACCCACGCGCCGGGCGCGTCGCCGGGCCGGGTGTTCCAGCCGACGTGGTCCGCGTGGAGGTGGGTGTTCACGACCACGTCCACGTCCTCGGGCCGTACGCCCGCCCGCTCCAGGCTCCCGAGGAAGTCGTCCCGCCGCCGGTGGAAGAGCGGCGCCTCCGGGCGCTCGCGCCCGTCGCCCACCCCCGTGTCGACCAGCACGGTCAGGCCCCCGCTGCGCAGCACCCAGCTCTGCAGCGCCATCTGCGCGCTGCCGTCGTCCGGATTCCAGTGGTCCGGCACCAGCAACTCCCGGTTGTCCTCCCACAGGCCGGGCCCGGCCCCCGGCACGAGGTCGCGGGCGGGCCCGAACGGACCCCGCCACTCCACGACCCGGACGACCTCGACGTCCCCCAGGACCATGCGCTGTGCGCTCTCGCCGCCGACGCCGCCGATGCCGCCGACGCCGTCGTTCGTACCGTCGTTCGTCTCGCCGTTCGTCTCGTCGTTCGTCTCGTCGCTCATGTCATCGACCCTAGGGAGGCGCCGATGAGCCGTTCAATGCTCCCGTGGCTCCCGTGGATACGCGTACGGCTCACGCGGAGTCGGCGGTACGGTGCCGCCATGGACGTGGTGAGCGACGCGATCTCGGCCGTACGCGTCGGGCGGCCCTTCTCCCACCAAGTGCGGGCGGGCGGGCGCTGGTGCGCGCGGCTCGAACCGTACGACGGCGCCGGGTTCCACGTCGTCCTCGACGGCACCTGCTGGCTGCTGCCCGACGGCGGCGACCCGGTCGGACTCGGGCCGGGGGACGCCGTGCTGCTCCCGCACGGCACCGGCCACGTGATCGCCGACTCGCCCGCCGACGCGGAGACCGTCGCGCGGGCCGAGCCCTTCGCCCGCTGGGGCGGCGAGGGCCCGGCGAGGGGGACCGTGCCCGCGCCCCGGCCGGGGGAGACCGGGGTGGTGATGCTCTGCGGCAAGTACCGGCTCGACCGCAGCCACGCGCACCCGCTCCTGGCGGAGCTCCCCTCCCTCGTCCACCTGCCGGACCGCGACGGCGCCCACCCCGAACTCCGCGCCGCCGTCGGCCTGCTGGCCGGTGAACTGGGCGGGCCGGAGGGCGAGCGGCCCGGGTCCGGCATCGCGCTGCCCAGCCTGCTCGACCTGCTGCTCGTCTACATGGTCCGGTCCTGGATGGCCGGGAGCGCGGACGGGATCTGGCCGGCGGCCCTCGGCGACCCGGTGGCCGCCGCCGCGCTGCGCGCGCTGCACGCCGACCCGGCCGCGCCCTGGACCGTCGACCGGCTCGCGGCCGAGGCGGGCGTCTCCCGCGCCACCCTGGTCCGCCGCTTCACCGCCCGCGTCGGCCGGGCCCCGATGACGTACCTCACCTGGTGGCGGCTGACCCGCGCCGCCGCGCTGCTCCGGAACGGCACGGACCCGCTGGCCGCCGTCGCCCGCCGCGTCGGCTACGGCACGCCGTACGCGCTCTCGCACGCGTTCCGGCGCGAGTTCGGGGTCACGCCGGGACGGTACCGGGAGGAACGGGAAGGCCGGGTGGGACGGGAAGTGCGAGGGGTCCGAGAAACGCGGGAGGGACGGGAGGCCGCGCTCAGTCCGTCGGCTTCGTCGGCGTCTTCTCCAGCAGGTTCTTGAACGCGTCCAGGTTCCGGGTCGACTCGCCCCGCGAGACCCGCCACTCGTACTCGCGCCGGATCGACGTCGCGAAGCCCAGCTCCAGGAGCGTGTTGAAGTCGCCGTCCGCCGCCTCCAGGACCGAGCCGAGCAGCCGGTCCAGCTCCTCGGGCGTGACGGCGGCGAGCGGGAGCTTGCCGGTGAGGTAGACGTCGCCGAGGCCGTCGATCGCGTAACCCACCCCGTACAGCTTCAGGTTGCGTTCGAGGAGCCAGCGGTGGACGCCCGCCTCGTTCTCGTCCGGGTGGCGGACGACGAAGGCGTTGAGGGAGAGGGAGTGGCGGCCCGCGCGGAGGGAGAGCGTCGTGAAGAGCTTGCGCGTGCCCGGGAGCTTGACGACGTAGGAGCCCGGCTCGGGGGACTCCCACTCCAGTTCCGCCTCGTCGAAGGTGGACTCGATGATCTGCCGGACGCCCTCGGCGGTCCTGTCCTCAGCCATGGTGGGAGCGTACGCGACGCCGGTGGTCGCGCAGCCTGTGGTCGTGCAGGGCGGCCGTGTAGACGTCCGCCGTGGCCGAGGCGGCCGTCTCCCAGCCGAACGACCCGGCGTGCGCCGCCGCCGCCTCGCCCATCCGGACCGAAAGCGACGGGTCGGCCACGAAGCGGCCGAGCGCCCGCGCGTAGTCCGCCGGGTCGTGGCCCTGCACGAGGAAGCCGGTCACGCCGTCCCGTACGGCCACGGGCAGACCGCCCACCGCCGCCGCGACGACCGGGGTGCCGGCCGCCTGCGCCTCTATGGCGACCAGGCCGAAGGACTCGCTGTACGAGGGCATGACGAGGACGCTGGCCGCGCGGAACCAGTCGGCGAGCCGGTCCTGCTCCACCGGCGGGTGGAAGCGCACGATGTCCGCGATGCCGAGCCGGGCGGCGAGCTTCTGGAGCCCCTCCGGCCTGGCCAGGCCGCTGCCGCTCGGGCCGCCGACCACCGGGACGACCATGCGGGAGCGCAGGGACGGGTCCCGGTCCAGGAGCCGGGCGGCCGCCCGGAGCAGGATGTCCGGGGCCTTCAGCGGCTGTATGCGGCCGGCGAAGACCGGTACGAAGGCGTCCGGGGGCAGGCCGAGCCGGGCGCGGGCGGCGGCGCGGCCGTCGGCGGGACGGAAGCGGTCGAGGTTGACGCCCGGGTGGACGACCGCGACCTTGCCGGGGTCCGCGTCGTAGAAGCGGGCGAGCTCGTCGGCCTCCTCGGCCGTGTTGGCGATCAGCCGGTCGGCGGCGGAGACGATCTGGGTCTCGCCGATCACCCGGGCGGCGGGCTCGGGGGTGTCGCCCTCGGCGAGCGAGGCGTTCTTGACCTTCGCCATGGTGTGCATGGCGTGGACGAGCGGGACTCCCCAGCGTTCGGCGGCGAGCCAGCCGACGTGGCCGGAGAGCCAGTAGTGGGAGTGGACGAGGTCGTAGTGGCCGGGGCGGTGGCCCGCCCACGCCTGCATCACGCCGTGCGTGAAGGCGCAGAGCTGCGCCGGCAGCTCCTCCTTGGCCAGACCCTCGTACGGACCGGCGTCGACGTGCCGCACGAGCACGCCCGGGGTCAGCTCGACCACCGGGGGCAGGCCGCCGGTGGTGGCCCGGGTGAAGATCTCCACCTCGATGTCGATGGCGGCGAGCCGCTTGGCCAGCTCGACGATGTAGACGTTCATGCCGCCCGCGTCGCCGGTGCCCGGCTGGTGCAGCGGCGAGGTGTGGACGCTGAGCATGGCCACGCGGCGGGGGGTGCGGGCCCGGCCGGGAAGCCGGAGCCGGGCCGGCGCCGGGTGCCGGTGCCGGGCACCGGCGAACCGGGACACGTACTGGCTCACGTCGGCGGTCCTTCCGCTCGGGGGCCCTCGGGCCGGGGCCGGGGCGCCGGTCCGTGGTCGCGGACCTGGGCCCGCGGTCTGCCGGCTTCCGGGCTGAGCTGGGTCGGGCATGGCGGTCCGGAGGGCGTGGCACGTCCTCCGGCGGCGACAACACCGGAATGAGCCCTTTCATTTCCGGGGGCGGGGGCGCTTTGCCAATTCATTGCCGGGGGAGGGGAAGGAGGAGGGCCTTGGGCGGGGTTCGCGGGCGGGGGTCGTTGCGGGATGTTCGTCGCCGGGGCTCGGGGTCCGGGGTTCGCGGGCGGGGGCCGTGACCGGAGGCTCGCTGCTGGGTTCGCCGCCGGAGGAGCCGGAGCGGCCGGAGGAGCCGGAGGAGCGGAGGAGCCGGGCTCCCCGCGTGCCCGCGCTCTCCGGGCCGCCCGGCCCCTCCCCCCGTACCCCGTACGCTCTTGGCATGGCCCCGCGCACCACCCGCCCCGTCGGCACCCCGACCCGCGGGACCACCAACCCCAACCGGCTGCGCCGCATGGACCGCTGGATCGCCGCCGTCCACGGGGCCGCCCTGCGCCGCTCCCCCGGCCCGCCCCTCGCCGTCGACCTCGGGTACGGGGCCGCCCCCTGGACCGCCGTCGAGCTGCTCGCCCGGCTGCGCACCGCCGACCCCCGCACCCGGCTGTACGGCGTCGAGATCGAGCCCGCCCGGGTCGAGGCCGCCCGGCCGTACGAGCACGAGGGGCTCTCCTTCGTGCACGGCGGCTTCGAGGTGCCGGTGCCCGGCCGGGTCGCCCTGGTCCGGGCGGCGAACGTGCTGCGCCAGTACGACGAGGAGCAGGTCGCGGCCGTCTGGGAGCGTCTGTGCGGGCGGCTCGCCCCGGACGGGCTGCTCGTGGAGGGCACCTGCGACGAGATCGGGCGCCGGCACGTGTGGGTGGCGCTCGGCCCGGACGGGCCCCGCACGGTGACCTTCGCGACCCGGCTCGGCTCGCTCGACCGGCCGTCGGACCTGGCGGAACGGCTGCCGAAGGCGCTGATCCACCGGAACGTGCCGGGCGAGCCGGTGCACGCCTTCCTGCGGGACTTCGACCGGGCGTGGGCCGCGGCCGCCCCGTACGCCTCGCTCGGCGCGCGCCAGCGCTGGATCCGCTCCGTGCGCGACCTGGCGGCGGACTGGCCCCTGACGGACGGTCCGCGGCGGTGGCGCCAGGGGGAAGTGACGGTGCGGTGGGAGGCGTTGGCGCCCCGCGGGTGACCGGGCGGCGGCGGCCGGGGGGCCGGGGGCCGGAGTGGGTGCTTCGCGGTCGAGCGGTCGCTTCCCTCCCTTTCTTCCCGACTCCCGGTGAATTCCCCCCTCGCGGGGAACGCCTCTCCCGCCCCACACGTCACCTAGAGGGGGAACACGTCCGACGGGCCTCGCTCTCCCTTGTTACTTCCCGGTTTCGCATGGCACTATCGCCAGGCCACCGCCGGGTTACTGACGGTAAATCAGTTGTGGGTCACCAGTAGGGGGAGCTCGTGAACCGACGCCGCCGTGCCGCCGCGATCACCGTGATCTGCGCCCTGGCCGTGCTGGCCTCCCCCGCGCTGACCCTCCAGGCCTCCGCCGCCCCGCTGCCGCCTCCGCCGCCGAAGAGGAGCCTGGAGGAGGTGCGCGCGGAGATGGACGGCCTGTACCGGCAGGCCGCCCGCGCCACCGACGCGTACAACCTCGCCGAGGAGAAGGCCAAGGAGCAGTCCGCCGAGATCGTCCGGGTCAACCGGATGCTCACGGAGGGCCGCGAGAAGATCGAGGGCCTCAAGCTCAAGGCCGGCGTCGCCGCCCGCTCCCAGTACCGCAACGGCGGGCTCCCCGAAGGCGCGCAGCTCATCCTCACCAACGATCCGCAGCTCTTCCTCGACGCCGCGGGACGCATCAAGGACGGCGCGAAGGCCACCAAGGACCTCCTCGCCGAGATGACCCGCACCCAGGCCTCGCTGGACGTCTACGCCAAGGAGGCGAGCGACCACTGGACCAGGCTGGAGGCCAACCGCGTCCGCCAGGCCAAGGCGAAGAAGGAGATCAACGCCAAGATCGACGCGGCCAGGAAGCTGGAGTCCGAGCTCGCCGCCGAGGAGCGGGAGCGGCTGCGCCGCCTGGAGGAACTGGCGCAGAAGGAGGCCCAGAAGACCTGGCTCCGCGCCGGCGCCCTCGCCGGGTCGAAGGCGGAGGCGACCGCGGAGGGCCTGAAGGCGGTCGCGTTCGCGACGGCCCAGATCGGCAAGCCGTACGGCTGGGGCGACGAGGGCCCCGACTCGTTCGACTGCTCCGGCCTGACCCAGAGCGCCTGGAGCGCGGCCGGCCTCGGGATCCCGCGCACCTCGCAGGAGCAGTGGCGGCTGCTGCCGCGCGTGGACGTCAAGGACATGCGGCCGGGCGACCTGATCGTCTACTTCAAGGACGCGAGCCACATCGGGATGTACGTCGGGGACGGGATGATGGTGCACGCGCCGCGTCCGGGGCGGAACATCACCCTCGCGGGCGCGGGCTCGATGGAGATCCTGGGCGTCGTCCGCCCGGCGGGAGCGGTGAGCCCGGCCGATCGGTGAGGCCGGGACGATGGGTGAGCCCGGCCGACCGGTGAGCCCGGACCGTCCGTAAGCCCGGACCGTCGGTAAGCCCAGTCGGCCGGTAAGCCCAGTCGGCCGGTAAGCCCAGTCGGCCGGTAAGCCCAGTCGGCCGGTGAGCCCGGCCGATCGGTGAGCCCGGCCGGTCGACGGGCCCGGCCGGTCCGTCGGCGCGACCGGGAAACCAGGGGCCCCTGCCCCTGTGACCCACCCCTCCCCCAGGGCTCCGGGGCCTCCCCCGACGTGACGGAGAAACGTCCGGTCACCGGGGCCTCCGCCCCCGCCCGCGTGACCTTTCTCATTGCCCCCGGGCCCGCCCCACGGGCCGTACGGGGGCGAGTACCTCCCCTTCCGCGGCATATGCCAACCGCGACGCGCGCACTCACAGCTGATCACCATTCCGCTGCGCACCGCCCTACCGCTATGGTCCGGGACGGGCGGAGTGCCACCCGGCGCCCCGCCCGCCTCCGGGGGGAGGGAAGGAAAACCGGACCGATGCCCGTATCCGCACCGCGTCAGAGAAACGTCTCTGCCGCCTCGGGCCCCGGCGACGCCACCGATACGGACGCCACCGATACGGACGCCACCGCCATGGACGCCACCGCTATGACAGGCACAGTCACAGGCACCGACCGCACCGATCTGACCCTCCTGGTCGTCGAGGACGACCCGGCGGGCGCCCTCGCCGTGCCCGAACTCCTCGACGCGGCGGACGCCGCCGGCACCCGGGTCCGCATCCGTACCGCCCGCAACCTCACCGAGGCCGAGCGGCTCCTCACCGACGACGTCCACTGCGTCCTCGTCGACCTCTCGCTGCCCGGCCCCCGGGCCGCCGCCGGGGACGACCCGCTCGCCCCGCTCCGGCACATCCTGCGCCTCGCCCCCCGCCACGCCGTCCTCGCGCTCGCCGCCTCGGCCGACGCGGAGCTGGCCGCCGAGGCGGTGCGGGTCGGGGCCCAGGACCACCTCTTCCGCGAGGAGCTCGACGGGCGGCTGCTCAGCCGGGCCATCCGGTACGCGGTGGAGCGCAAGCGGGCCGACGCCGTGCAGGTGAAGCTGGCCGAGTCCCGGCTGCGGGCCCAGGAGAACGCCCGGCTGGAGCGCGGGCTGCTCCCGACGCCGCTCCTGGAGGGCTCCGACCTGCGGTTCGCGGCCCACTACCGGCCCGGCCGGTCCCGCGCGCTGCTCGGCGGCGACTTCTACGACGTCGTCCGCACCCCCGACGGCACGGTCCACGCCATGATCGGCGACGTCTGCGGCCACGGCCCGGACGAGGCGGCACTCGGGGTCGAGCTGCGGATCGCCTGGCGGGCCCTGACCTTCGCGGGCCTGTGCGGGGACGAGCTGCTCTCGACGATGCAGCAGGTCCTGGAGCACGAGCGGGAGAGCGAGGAGATCTTCGCGACCCTCTGCACGGTCGACATCGCGCCCGACGGACGCCGGGCGGGCCTGTGCCTGGCCGGACACCCCTCGCCCCTGATCGCCCGGCAGGGCCGGGCCGCGCGGCTCCTCCCGTACGAGGACGGCGGCCCGGCCCTCGGCCTGCTGCCGCGCGCACGCTGGCCGCGCCGGCAGGTGGAGCTGGGCGCGGCGTGGAGCCTGCTCATGTACACGGACGGGCTGATCGAGGGCCGCTCGGCCGGGCCCGGTTCGCCGCGCCTCGGCCAGGAGGGGATGGTCGCGATGATGAACCGGAAGCTGGCCGGGGGCCTGCGGGGCGAGGAGCTCCTGGAGGCGGCCGTGACGGAGGTCCGGTCCCTGAACGGCGGCGAACTGACGGACGACGTGGCCGTCCTGGCCCTGGAAAGGGACAGGGCCCGGGGATGACCCCGGACCCCGTCTCCGCCCGCTCGTCGCTCCCGGTCCGCTACCGGCCGCCGTTGTAGGGGCCGTACGGTCCGTCGCTGCTGGAGCCGCCGCCCCGGGGGCCGCGGCCGCCGCCCGAGACCTGCGCGAGCGCGGGGCGCACGTCCACCATGAAGACGATGGCGGCGATCACTCCGGCGATCTGCAGGAACAGCATCGGCAGGAGCAGGTTCAGGACGAGGTTGACGCCCAGGACGATCAGCCAGAACTTCTTCGTCTGCTTGTCCGCGGCACGGTAGGCGTCCTCGCGCGCCATGGCGGCGAAGACGAGCGCGGCGACGGCGAAGCCGGTGAAGACCAGGAACATCACCAGGTTAAGGAGGGAATCGAATCCCGCGCGCAACATGCTGAGCACCGCCTAGTGGGATGGGAGAGAGCGCCTCACGGTCACGGTACCCGGTACGGCGCTCCGTGCACCCGTACGGGGCCCGCCCCTACTCCTTCTCGGCGGTGACCGGCGCCTTCTTGGCGGGCGCCTTGCGGGCGGTGGTCTTCCTGGCGGACGGCTTCCCGGCCCCGGGGGCGTCGGTGACCTCGACCGTTCCGACGGTCTCGGAGGTCTCGGCGGCCTTCGGCTCCGGGTCGGGCTCGACGGCGATGGCGATCTCGGTGATCTCCTCGGCGGCCTCGCCGCGCCAGGCGCGGACGGTCTCCTCGCCGTGGGCGGCGACCTCCTCGTACTTCTCGCGCGCCTTGACCGCGTACTCGGCGGCGACGCCGACCCCGCGCAGGGCGAGATCCTGGGCGGTCTCGCCGAGCTTCTTGAGGTCGGTGTCGAGGACCTCGACGACCTCGGCGAACTTCGTCCGGGCGGTGGCCTGGGCCTCCTTGGCCTGGGTCGTCACCTTCTCCTGCACGACCTTCGGGTCGGTCTTCCGGACGGCCTCGATGCGCGCGGGCGCCTCGGCGGCGATCTGCTCGATCAGGCCGGGAACCTTCCGGGCCTGCCGCACGGCGAGGTCGGCGGTGCCGGCGGCGAAGTAGAGGGGGGTACGCAGTTCGTCGATGATGGCCATGCTGGTGGTCCTCCCGGATGTGGCGTACGTACTAGCTCGAAGGCGGTTCGTCGGCATCGGGCACGGGCGCGGGCGCCGGGGCGGGCCCGGAGGCGGCCGCGGCCTCGGCCTCGGCGGTGTTCTCCTTGCGGAACGAGTCGTAGATCTGGAGCAGCACCTGCTTCTGCCGCTCGTTGATCGAGGGATCGGCCAGGATGACGGCGCGCGTCTCCAGCTCCTCCCGCTCCTTCTCGTCGAGGATCCCCGCCCGTACGTAGAGCGTCTCGGCGGAGATCCGCAGCGCCTTCGCGACCTGCTGCAGCACCTCGGCGCTGGGCTTGCGCAGCCCCCGCTCGATCTGGCTCAGGTACGGGTTCGACACCCCGGCGGCCTCGGCGAGCTGCCGCAGCGACAGCTGCGCGGTCCTCCGCTGCTCGCGGAGGTAGTCACCGAGATTGCCGACGTTGAGCGATGCCATGCTCCGACCATGCCAGCCCGTGCTAACTATTGCAAGCGACCGCTTGCAAAAGTCACCCCCGTGTCCACACCCGGGCGCGTACGGGCCGGTTCGCGTTCCTATACTCGTGCGGGCCCGCGGAGGAGAGGGCGATCCGCCGGACCGGGCGGTCCGGCGGGGCGGAACGACGGGGAGCGGGGGGCCGCTCCGAAGGCGTGTGCACACCGGAGGCCGCGGTGCGGTGGGGGAAGGCCCGGAGGCCCGGGCGGGTGATCGGCGGGTGCGCGGTGGCGACCGCCGGCCTGCTGCTGTTCCACCGGGCCGTGCCCGGTCCCCCCGGGAGCCTCCTCGCGTCCTTCCTGCCCTGGCTCGGCCTGGTGGTCGTGGTGCTGCTCGGGCTCGCGCTGCTGCGCCGCTCCGGCATCGCACTGGCGGCGCTCCTCCTGCCGGCGGCGGCCTGGGCACACGCGTTCGGCGGGCCGCTCCTGCCCGGGGAGGGGCCGGGGAGCGGCTCGTACGGGCTGGTCGTCGTCCAGCACAACGTGAGCGACGAGAACCCCGACCCGGCGGGCACCGCCCGCGCGCTGGCCGCCGCCGGGCCCGACCTCGTCGCCCTGGAGGAGCTGGTGCCCCCGGCGCTGTCCGTCTACGAGGAGACGCTCGCGCCGGAGTACCCGTACCACGTCGTCCACGGCACGGTCGGGCTCTGGTCGAGGCATCCGCTCACGGGGGCGCGACCGGTGGACATCAGGCCCCGGGGGATCACGGGGCCCTGGGAGCGCGGGCTGCGGGCCGTGGCCCGCGCGCCGGGCGGCGACGTCGCGGTGTACGTCGCGCACCTGCCCTCGGTGCGGATCGGGGCGGGCGGTCTGGCGTCCTCCCGGCGCGACGAGAGCGCCCGGCGGCTCGGGGACGCCGTCGCCGCCGAGGCGACGGAGACGGTGATCCTGCTCGGCGACCTCAACGGCACCGTCGAGGACCGCGGTCTCGACCCGCTGACCTCGCGGATGGACGTGGCCGGGCGCGGTCTCGCCCTCAGCTTCCCCGCCGCCTTCCCGGTGGCCCGCATCGACCAGGTCATGGCCCGCTCGGCGGCCGTCGGCCGGATCCGCGCCCTGCCCGCCACCGGCAGCGACCACCTGCCGGTCCTCGCCCGGGTCGTCCCGCGCCGAAACGCGGCGCACCCGTCGCGCGAGGCCGTCCAGCCACTCCGCCAGGGCCCCGAAGTCCGCGTCCGTGAGGCCGTCCCGGGGGTCGACGCGGTGCGGCAGGGCCCGGCCGGAGTGGTGGGCGGCCACCCAGGCCCGGTCGGCCCCGGTGATCTCGTCGCCCACCCGGACGAAAGGCCGGCCGGCGGCCAGGGCGACGAGGGGCGGGTCTTCCAGTGGAGGCCCGTGCGCGCGCGCTCGGCCACGTCCTCGTCGGTCTCGTCCGGCCGGCACACCACCGGCAGCTCCGGCAGGCCGAGCCAGGGCACGACGTACGCGTTGGCGTCGTCCATCCACGTCGTCGCCCACACCAGCTCGCACCCCGTCGCCGCCGGGCGCGGCCCGAGCCCGGGGTCGACCCGCGCGAGGAACGGGTCCATGCCCTCGTCCGGCCGTCCGGCGGGTGGGAGGTAGGTCGGGTAGCCCTCCGGGGAGCGCGTCGACGGCCCTCCGAAGGGGATGAGAGGGCCGTCGACGTCCAGGAAGAGGAGCGGAAGGGGCGGGAGGTTCCGCCGCCGGCTCCGTTGTTGTGCGGTCACGTCGGCGCCGTACGCGGCGGGAAAGGCCGGGCCCGCGGCCCCCGTGCCGTGCCATGCTGGAAAGGTGAACCTGGAGGACCTGGTGCGGCTGCGGCGCGCACGCGACACCATGGACCGCGACTACGCGTCGCCGCTGGACGTCCCGGCGCTGGCGAAGGTGGCCCTGATGTCGACCGGGCACTTCGCGCGGAGCTTCCGCGCCGCCTTCGGGGAGACGCCGTACGGCTATCTGATGACCCGCCGCGTCGAGCGGGCCAAGGCCCTGCTGCGGCGGGGCGACCTGAGCGTGACCGAGGTCTGCTTCGAGGTGGGGTGCACCTCGCTCGGGTCGTTCAGCTCGCGCTTCACCGAGCTGGTCGGGGAGACGCCGAGCGCCTACCGGGCCCGTGACCACGAGGAGGGCGCCGAGATCCCCGCGTGCGTCGCGAAGGTCCTCACCCGGCCCGTCAGGAACGGATGACGGCCGGGTCCCTTCCCGAACGGTCAGGATCGGAGAAGCGGAGTCCCGGGTCCCCGCCGTAGCGTCGAGGACATGGACATCACCCTCTCCCAGTGCTTCATCGCCGTCGACGACCACGACAAGGCGCTCGCCTTCTACCGCGACGCCCTCGGCCTCGACGTGCGCAACGACATCGGTTTCGAGGGCATGCGCTGGGTGACCCTCGGATCGCCCGCGCAGCCCGGCGTGGAGATCGTCCTCGAACCGCCGCTCGCCGACCCGGGCGCCTCCCCCGCCGACCGGCAGGCCGTGGCGGAGCTGCTCGCCAAGGGCCTGCTGCGCGGCGTGATCTTCTCCACCGACGACGTCGACGCCACCTTCGAACGGATCCGGGAGTCCGGCGCCGAGGTCCTCCAGGAGCCGTTCGACCAGCCGTACGGCGTCCGCGACTGCGCCTTCCGCGACCCGGCCGGGAACATGATCCGCTTCGCCCGGCGGCGTACCGGCTGAGCCGCGCGTGGCAGCATGGTGCGGGGCCGACGGGGAGGACGGGCATGGCGGTCGAGCGGGTCTGGCTGGACGTTCCGTACGCCGAGAAGGACGAGGCGAAGCGCGGCGGCGCCCGCTGGGACGCGGCGGCCAGGAGGTGGTACGCGCCCCGGCCGGGGATGGCCGGGCTCGCCCGGTGGACCGCCGCCGCCGACGTGCCCGAGCTGCTGCCCGGGGAGGACCGGAGCCTCGGCAGCGGTCTGTTCGTCGACCTCGTGCCCCGCACCTGCTGGTTCACCAACGTACGGTCCTGTGTCGCCCCGGCCGACTGGGAACGGCTGCGCCGGATGATCACCCGCCGGGCCGGGCAGCGCTGCGAGGCCTGCGGGGCGGGCGAGGACCGTGCGGCCCGGCGGTGGCTGGAGGCCCACGAGCGCTGGACCTTCGACGAGGCCGCCCGCGTCCAGACCCTCGGGCGGCTCATCTGCCTGTGCACCGACTGCCACACCGTCACGCACTTCGGCCTCGCCCAGGTGCGCGGGCTCCAGGACCGGGCCCTCGCCCACCTGCGGAAGGTCACCGGGATGAGCGAGGCGGGGGCGCGCGAGCACGTGGAGGTCGCCTTCGAGGTCTGGGACCACCGCTCCCGGCACGACTGGGAGCTGGACCTCGGCATCCTCACCGGCGCGGGCGTCACCCTCGCCGCGCCCCCGCACGCCGACGCGCGCGCCCGGGTGGCGGTGGAGACGCTGAACCGGCTGGGGGGCCGGCGGGCGTAGACGGCGGTCGCGGCGGAGACGCCGAACCGGCCGAGAACCGCGCACAGACGGCGGTCGCGGCCGCGAGCCCCTCGTTCCTCCCCTTTCCGACAATCCGCGACGGATCGACCCTCGCTACCCTGGCGGCATGACCTCCATGGCCCCCGCCCGCACCGAGCCCGACCTCTCCTACCTCCTCGACCACACCAGCCACGTCCTGCGGACGCGGATGTCGGCCGCGCTGGGGGAGATCGGGCTCACCGCCCGCATGCACTGCGTCCTGGTCCACGCCCTGGAGGAGGAGCGCACGCAGGCGCGGCTCGCGGAGATCGGGGACATGGACAAGACGACGATGGTGGTGACCGTCGACGCCCTGGAGAAGGCCGGTCTCGCCGAGCGGCGGCCTTCGAGCACCGACCGGCGGGCGCGGATCATCGCCGTGACCGGGGCGGGGGCGGAGGTCGCGGCGGAGAGCCAGAGGATCGTCGACCGGGTGCACGAGGAGGCCCTCTCCTCGCTCCCCGACGACGAGCGCGCGGTGCTGCTGCGCGCCCTGGAACGCCTGGCCACCGGTCATCTGGAGACCCCCGTCGAGAGCCCGAGGCCGGCCCGCCGGGCCCGTCAGCGCGGGTGAGCGACCACGACGGGACCCGGCTTTAGTTCCGTAAAAAATAGTCTGCAACAAAACCTTCTGCTAGCGTCTTTCCTGTCGCCTCCCCACGACAGGAGAGCTCCCATGCGCACGTCCACGCCCGCCCCCGCCCCCTCCCGGCGGCTCGCCCTCGGCGTCCTCGCCACCGGCCTGCTGATGACGATCCTCGACGGCAGCATCGTCACGGTCGCGATGCCCGCCATCCAGAGCGACCTCGGCTTCACCCCCGCCGGCCTCAGCTGGGTCGTCAACGCCTACCTCATCGCCTTCGGCGCGCTCCTCCTGCTCGCCGGACGCCTCGGCGACCTGATCGGCCGCCGGAAGATGTTCCTCGCGGGCACCGCGCTCTTCACCGCCGCCTCGCTCCTCGCGGGGGCCGCCGACTCCCCCGGCGTCCTCGTCGCCGCCCGCTTCCTCCAGGGCGCCGGCAGCGCGACGTCCTCGGCCGTCGGACTCGGCATCCTCGTGACCCTCTTCACCGAGGAGCGCGAACGGGCCCGCGCCATCGCCGTGTTCAGCTTCACCGGCGCCGCCGGCGCCTCCCTCGGGCAGGTCCTGGGCGGCGTCCTCACCGACGCCCTCGCCTGGAACTGGATCTTCCTGATCAACCTGCCCATCGGCGTCGCCACCCTCCTCACCGCGCTCCGCGCCCTCCCCGCCGACCGGGGCCCCGGCCTCCGCGCCGGTGCGGACGTCAGCGGCGCGCTGCTCGTGACCTCCGGGCTCACGGCCGGGATCTACGCCGTCGTCACGATCGGGGAGCACGGGGCCGGTTCGGCGCACACGCTCGGCTTCGGGGCCCTCTCCGCCGCCCTCCTGGCCGGGTTCCTCCTCCGCCAGGCGAAGGCCGCGCACCCGCTCATGCCCCTGCGGATCCTCCGCTCCCGCAGCGTCGCCGGCGCGAACGCCGTCCAGATGCTGATGGTCGCCGCGCTCTTCTCCTTCCAGATCCTCGTCGCCCTCTACCTGCAGAAGGTCCTCGGGTACGGGGCCGCCGGAACCGGCTTCGCGATGCTGCCCGCCGCGCTGGTCATCGGAGCCGTCTCGCTCGGCGCGTCCGCCCGGCTCATCGCCCGCTTCGGCGAGCGGAACGTCCTGCTCACCGGGATCGTGCTGCTCGTCGGCGTCCTCGGCCTGCTGACCCGCGTCCCCGTCCGCGCCTCGTACGCCACCGACCTGCTCCCCGTGATGCTGCTCGCCGCCGGGTTCGGCCTCGCGCTGCCCGCCCTCACCTCGCTCGCCATGTCGGGCGCCGAGGAGTCGGACGCCGGCCTGGCCTCCGGGCTCTTCAACACCACCCAGCAGATCGGCATGGCCCTCGGCGTCGCCGTCCTCTCCACCCTGGCCGCCGCCCGCACCGAGTCCCTCGCCACGGCCGGCCGGCCCGCCGCCGAGGCCCTGACCGGCGGCTACCGCCTGGCCTTCGGCACCGGCACCGGCCTCCTGCTCGCGGCCCTGGCCGTCGCGGCCCTCGTCCTACGGAACCCGGCGGCACGGAGGCCTCGGCCGCGCACTGAGCCCCGGACCGGAGCCGAACTCACCGCGCCGTAGGGGGAACCGGCTCCCGCAAGCACTCCGGAAGCCCCTCCGCGTGCACGAGCGCCAGGCGCGACACGGCCCGGGTGAGGGCCACGTACAGCAGATTCGCGCCGCGCGGTCCGGAGGCCGCGACGGCGGCCGGTTCGACCACCACGACGTGGTCGAACTCCAGGCCCTTGGCGAGCGCGGCGGTCAGCACGGTCACCCGCTCCGACGCCGCCTCCGCCACCGCGCCGGAGACCGCATCGGCCACCGCCCCCACGAGGCCGTCGGCCGTGATCACCCCCACCGAACCCTCCGCCGCGAGCGCGGCCCGCACGGCCGCGCGGGTCCCGGCCAGGAGGTCCGCCGCCCGGTGGACGGTCACCTCCCCGTCCGTGCGCGCCGACCGGCCCGCCGGGACGTCCGCGTCCAGGTGCGGCAGGAGCCGGTTGGCGAGGTCCACGATCGCCGCCGGGACCCGGTGGCCGAGCGTCAGCGGCACCACCCGCGCCTCCGGCTTCCCCAGGTGGGCCAGCTGCTCGCCCCAGTCGCGGGCGGCCCAGGGCGTGGTGCCCTGGGCCAGGTCCCCGAGGACGGTGAGCGAGCCGAACGCGGTGCGGCGGGCGACGGCCCGGCACTGCATGGGCGAGAGGTCCTGGGCCTCGTCCACGACGACGTGGCCGTAGCCCCCGGGGTGCTCGACGAGGCCCGCGAGCTCGTCGAGGAGGACGAGGTCGGCGGCGGTCCAGCGGACCGTGCGGTACGAGCGCGGGGGCCGCTCCCGGCGGATCGCGTCCCGTTCGGCGGCGGTCAGCTCCGTCGCGCCGCCCGGATCGGTGAGCAGCTCCGCGAGGACCTCCTCCGGGACCGCCTTCGGCCAGCACGCGTCCAGGAACGCCGTCATCGGGCGCGACCGCTCGATCCGGCGCGTCCAGGCGGTGCCCTTCGGCCCCGACCGGTGTTCGGCACGGGCCCGCAGGGCCCGGACGACCCGGGCGCGGACCCGCTCGCGGCCCGTGGCGTAGGGCGGCGCCTCGTCCCGTACCGCCGTGACGATCTCCGCGAGTTCGCCGGCCGGGAGGCGCAGGCGGTACGCGCCGTCGGGGACGGTCAGGTCGTCCGCCGGGGCCGGATCGACGCGGGCGTACAGCGCGCGGCGCAGCACCTCCGCCATCCGGGCGTCGTGCTTGACCCGGGCCGCCGCGTCGCCGTCCTCGGCGCGCACCGGATGGCGGGCGATCTCCTCGTCCAGGGTGGTCTGGCGGATCCCGGTCTCGCCGAGCGCGGGCAGCACCTGCGCGATGTACGAGAGGAAGGTCCGGTGCGGGCCGAGGACGAGGAGGCCGGAACGGCGGATCCGCTGCGGATGGGTGTAGAGCAGGTACGCGGCCCGGTGCAGGCCCACGGCGGTCTTGCCGGTGCCGGGCGCGCCCTGCACGCACAGGGAGGCGGCCGGGTCGGAGCGCACGAGGTCGTCCTGCTCGGGCTGGATGGTGGCGGCGATGTCCCGCATGGGGCCGGTCCGGGGCCGCTCGATCTCCCGGGCGAGCAGGGTCCCGGCCGCCCCTCCCCCACCGTCCGTCAGGTGTTCGTCCTCCAGGGCCGTCAGGTCCTCCGAGGCACCGGGGCCGTTCGGGGCCCAGCCGAAGCGGCGGCGGCGCAGGACGCCCTGCGGGTCGTGGGCGCCGGCCTGGTAGTAGGCGCGGGAGACGGGGGCGCGCCAGTCGACGACGAGCGGCGGGGCGGCGGGGTCCTCCGCGATCCGGCGGCGGCCGATGTGGTGGGTCTGGCCGTCCTCGCGGTCGAGGCGGCCGAAGAACAGCGGCCCCGGCGGCTGTTCGCCCATCTCCCTGGCCCGGCTGCGCAGATGGCGGCCGAGGGCCTCGGCGTCGGCGCCGGACGCGGCCGTGTCCTCGCCGGTGACGACCTGTCCGGCCGCGTCCTCGGTCATGCGGGCCAGGGCGGCGCGGCAGGCGTCGTGGTGGGAGCGCTCGCGGGCGAGCTCGGATTCCGGGTGCGCGGAGGTGTCCTGTGACGTCATTCCGACGAGCCTAACGGAAAACGTTACCGAGTTACATTTTTTACCTGGTCATGCGGGCGCTCCGTACGGAAGCCCCTCCCGCAGCGTCCCGAACGCCCTCCCCGCCTCCGCCACCGCGTCCGCCGCCACCGCGTCCGCCGTCTCGCCACCCGCGATCCGGCCGACGTTCCGGTCCGCGAGGATCCGGAGCACGGCCACGACCTGTCCTGCGGCGAGCCGCGCCACCAGGGGGTCGCCGCCGAGCGCGCCCGCGAGGGCCGCCTCCGCGCCGGCCTGGTACGCGTGGAGGCGGGCGAGCAGCGCCGGGGTGCCGTAGAGGAGGCGGTGGTACGCCAGCACCTCGGGCGCGTCACAGAGCCCGGTGACCGGATCGCGCCGCTCCAGGCCGTCGAGCAGGTGCGCGTACAGGGCGTCGAGCGGGGCCGCACCGGTGGCGCGCCCCGCCTCCACCGCACGGGCCGGCTCGTCCCGGTGGTCCGCGAACCGGTGGAGGACCAGGTCCTCCTTGGCGGGGAAGTACCGGAAGAGCGTCGGCTTCGAGACCTCGGCGGCGGCGGCCACCTCCGCGACGGAGACCCCGTCGAACCCGCGCTCCAGGAAGAGCGCGACCGCCGTGTCCGACAGGAGCCGCCGGGTGCGGGCCTTCTTGCGCTCGCGAAGGCCGGGGGCCGGGGCCGCGCCCCCGCCGGGCCGCCCCGTCACGACGCGGCCCCCCTGCCCGCCACCAGGACCGCGACCCCGTCCAGGATCCGGTCCAGGCCGAAGCGGAACTCGTCCTCCGGTTCGTCGGCGACGTCGAGGACGCCCGAGCGGAGCATGTGCGTCACCCGGGGGTACTCCTCCGGGTCCGCGAGCCGTCGCAGGGTGCGGGCGTACCGGGCCATGACCTCCTGCGGCGGGTCGTCGCTCGCGGCGACCACGGCGGCGAGGTCGGCCGTCAGGACGGCCTCGTTCTTCACGTAGCCGGCCACGAGCAGGGTCACCGAGAGCACGGCGCCCTCGTCCAGGCCCGTCCCCTCCAGGGCGGCGAGGGCCTTCTCCCACCAGGCGACCATGTTCGGGGTCGCGGGCGGCCCGGCGACGGGGACCCGCAGCAGCCAGAGGTTGCGGTGGTAGACCTCGCGCATCGCCCAGGCCCAGGCCGCCAGCGCCTCGCGCCAGTCGGTGCCGGGCGGGGGGAGTTCGGGCGGGGCGCCGGTCGCGGCCTCCTGCATGAGGACGTACAGCTCGCTCTTGGCGGAGACGTACCGGTAGAGCGACATGGTGGAGACGCCCAGCTCCTTGGCGACCCGGCCCATGGAGACGGCGTCGAGCCCCTCGGCCGAGGCGAGGGAGACGGCCGCGCCGACGATCCGGTCCAGGGTCAGACCGGGCCTGGGCCCCTTGGAGGGCCGCTCCCGCACTCCCCAGGCCGCCTCGATCGCGGGCGGCAGGAAGGACCCGCCGCCCACCGGACCGCCGCCCGCCGGGCCGCCCGCCCCGGCTCCCGCCCGCCCGTCGCCCCGACCGCTCGCGCCGTCCGCCATGACCCTCCGCCTCCGCACCTCGTACGCCCCGTCCCGCAGGACGCGCACGGCCCGCACCAGTCGTACGGCCCGCACGGCCCGCACGAGCCGTACGGCATGCACGGCCCGCGCCACTCGCATGGCGCGCACGGCCCGTACGGCATGCACGGCCCGTACCGCGCCCGCCGCCCGCAGGGTCCCGCACGCTTGACGGCCATCCTAGTAATGCGTAACCCTTACACAGTAACGCGTAAGGCATACGCAGTACCGGCGCGGTGTTCCGCCGTGCCCTCCACGAGCCCAGGGAGCACGCCCATGCCCACGGCCGTCGAAGCCACCGGCCTGTCCAAGAGCCACGGCTCCGTCCGCGTCCTCGACGCCCTCGACCTGCGGGTCGCCGAGGGGTCCGTCTTCGCCCTGCTCGGCCCCAACGGCGCCGGGAAGACCACCACCGTCCGGATCCTCGCCACCCTCACCGCACCCGACGCCGGCCACGCGCGCGTGGCGGGGCACGACGTCGTCGCCGAGCGCTCCCCGGTCCGCCGCGCGATCAGTCTCACCGGCCAGTTCGCCGCCGTCGACGAGACCCAGACCGGCGCCGAGAACCTGCGGACCGTCGCCCGGCTCTCCGGGCTCTCCCGGCCCGCCGCCGCCCGCCGCGCCGCCGAACTCCTCGAACGCTTCCGCCTCGTGGACGCCGGCGACCGCCTCACCAGGACGTACTCGGGCGGCATGCGCCGCCGCCTCGACCTCGCCGCGGGGCTCGTCCGCGACCCCGGCACCACCCGGGTGATGTTCCTCGACGAGCCCACCACCGGCCTCGACCCGCGCAGCCGCCAGGAGCTGTGGGACGCGGTCCGCGAACTCTCCGCAGCCGGCGCGACGGTCTTCCTCACCACCCAGTACCTGGAGGAGGCCGACCGGCTCGCCGACCGGATCACCGTCCTCGGCAAGGGCCGCACCCTCGCCACGGGCACCCCCGCCGAACTCAAGTCGCGCTACGCCGGACACCGGCTCGACCTCGTCGCCCGGGACCGGGAGGGCTACCTGCGGCTCACGTCCGCCGCCGCCCCCGTCACCACCGCCCCCGAGACCCTCACCCTCGGCGTCCCCACCGACGGCAGCGCCGCCCACGTCTGCGACCTGCTCGACCTGCTCGACCCGGAGCGCCGGGACATCGCCCGCTTCGCCCTCCACACGGCCACGCTCGACGACGTCTTCCTCGCCCTCACCGACACCGCCCCCCTTCCCGCGAACGACAAGGAGACCAGCCGTGTCTGACGCCCTCTCCGCCGCGAGCGTCCTCGCCGGCCGAGGCATCCGGATCAGCCGCCGCAACCTCGACGCCGTCATCACCTCGATGATGCTGCCGGTCATGCTGATGCTGGTCTTCGTCTACTTCTTCGGCGGAGCCATCGACACCGGCACCCGGTACGTGACCTACGTCGTCCCCGGCGTCCTCGTCCTGTGCGCCGGGTTCGGCTCGGCGAGCACCGCCGTCGGCGTCAGCGAGGACATGCGGCTCGGGGTCGTCGACCGCTTCCGCACCCTCGACATCGGCGGCACGCCGTTCCTCGCCGGGCACGTCGCCGCCACGGTCGCCCGCAACGCGCTCTCCACCACCCTCGTCTTCGGCGTGGCCTTCGCCATCGGCTTCCGCCCGGCCGGGACCGCGGCCGGCTGGTTCGCGGCGATCGGGCTGCTGCTCGCCTGGATCACCGCCGTCTCCTGGCTGTCGGCGGCGCTCGGACTCGTCACCAGGACGGCGGAGGCGGCCGGGGCCGTCACCTTCCTCATGATGTTCCTGCCGTACCCGAGCAGCGCGTTCGTCCCGATCGAGACCATGCCGAGCTGGCTGCACGGCTTCGCCGAGCACCAGCCGGTGACCCCGCTCGTCGAGTCGATGCGCGGCCTGCTGCTCGACCGGCCGGCCGGCGACGCGCCGTGGATCGCGCTGGGCTGGTGCGCGGCCCTGCTGGTCCTGGCGCTCGCCGCCTCCGGCTTCCTCTTCCGCCTCCGTACCCGCTGACGTCTCCGTACCCGCCGACGCCCCCGGGAGCGGTTCAGAAGATGTCGGGCGAGAACGGGCGCAGCGGGGTGCGGAACAGCAGGTCGGCACGGGCCGCCGCACCGGGCGTCGCCTCCTCGACGCGCCCGAGCCGGGCCAGCCGTACCGCCGACCGGTCGCCGAACGGCAGCGTCCCCAGCTCCGCGACGTCGAGGACGAGGTCGGCGGACGCGTCCGTACGGACGCAGGCGGCGCCCTGCGGCGAGGCGTCGAGGCGGTAGCGCCCGCCCGCGAGGCCGTCCGCGTCCCGCACGTCCAGGACGAGGCCGTCCGCCACCGGATACGCGCGGCCCTCCAGGAGCCGGGGCACGTCCAGGGCCCGGACCCACAGCATGTCCGCGTGGGTCACCGTCCTGGCCGCGCGCGGGTCCGGCAGGAGGTCCGGCAGCGGGTCGTCGGGCGCGCGGTAGCCGGAGCGGACGGTGGTCACCCAGTCGAGCGAGCAGAGGTAGAGCCACAGGGCGCGCTCGGCGGCCGGGGTGACGGCGACCATGTCCCGCACGGTCGCGGTGTTCACCGGCTGCTTGGCGTCGTCCCACTTGTCGTCGGTGCGGTACGACACGAACCCCTCGGGCTCGCCGGACTCCGACCGGTACACCGCGTAGTACGGCTCCGTCCACGGGTCGATCTGGAAGCCGAGGCCGGTGCCCTGCGCCCAGGTGCGCTCGGTCCGGTCGGTGACCCCGGCCCGGACCCCGGCGAGCCGGCGGTGCAGGCCGGGTCCGATCTTGCGGATCTCGTCGCCGTCGGACAGGTCGACGCGGCCGCCGTCCTCGGGGCGGCCCGAGCGGCGCGGGTCGAGCCCGGTCCGCCGCAGGTCCACGCTCCAGTCGGTGGTCCAGCTCGCCGGGCCGAAGCCGAAGCGGCCGTAGATCGGGTACTCGGCGGCGATCAGGGTCGCGAGCGCGTCGCCCCGCTCCTTCGCGGCGGCCAGGTCGGCGGCCATCATGCGGCTCAGCAGGCCCTGGCGCCGGTGCGTCGGCGAGACCGTCACCTGGGTGATCGCGTCGGCGGGGAGACTCCCCCCGCCGACCGTGCTGACCTCCTGCCGGAACGAGCGGAAGGTGGCGACGATCCGGTCCCGGTCGAACGCCCCGAGGGTCCGCGCCAGGTCCACGTGCGGCAGCCGGTCGGCCACGTCCCCGTCCGGCACCACGGGCGGACGGAGGAAACCGGTGCGCAGGCCCCGCAGCCAGTCGGGGAACTCGGACTCCGTCACCGCGCGTACGTCGACAGTCATCCCCCGACCCTACGCAGGCCCCCGGCGGGCCCGCACCGGGTTTTCGGGCGCCTCGGAGACGGCCCGGAAGACGGCCCGGAAGGCGGTTCGGAAGGCGCCCCGGAGACGGCCCGGAAGACGGTCCGGAAGACGGTCCGGAAGACGGTCCGGAAGGCGGTCCGGCGGCGCCCCGGAAGGCCTCAGGCCAGCAGGTCGTCGACCTGCGCCTCGCCCTCCCGGTACCGGCGGGCGATCTCCGCGCCGCAGTCGTCGGCCGTCCGCTGGAGCTGCTGCCGGCGCCGGGAGATCTGCTGCTCGTACCCCGCGAGCCGCCCCATCCCCGCGTGCAGTTCGTCGTCCGTACGGGCCGTCAGGTCCGACAGCTCGACCTCGGACAGCATCTCGGCCGCGAGCCGCCGGTACTCCTCCCCGCGCGGCGTCGACAGCGTCACGTGCCGGGCCGAACTGCGGTGCCGCGAGGGCACGTCGGCGAGGATCTCCGAGAGCCGGTCGAGGACCGGCGCCTCCGGGTCGGTCCGGCGCGCCAGCTCCGCCCGCAGGATGTCGATCCGGCCCTGGAGCATCCGCCGCACGTAGCTCAGGTCGGCCTCGTCGCTCTGGGCGTCCCGGCGCAGCGCGCGCAGCTCGGGCAGTCTCAGCGTGCCGAGGTCCGGCTGCGCCCGGTCCGGCAGGGCGGGCTCGGAGGTCCGCTGCGCGGGCGGCCGCGTCACGGAGGGACCGCCGGCCCTCGTCAGCGGTACGGAACCGGGCGGCGTGGGCCCGGTGCCAGGTGCACTCATGAGTTTCGTCCCCTCGACCGGTGCGGAGCCGCACCGCCTGACAGGCATGGTGCCACTCCCACCCGTGCACGTGCAGGCGCTCTGCACCCGTTCGGCCCCTCCCGGGTTCGGGTGGGTAGGTTGGTGCGCATGCGAGCAGTGGTGCAGAGGGTCGACGGCGCGCGCGTCGTCGTCGCAGGGGAGACCGTCGGTGAGATCGAGGGCGAGGGGCTGTGCGTCCTGGTCGGGGTGACCCATGACGACACCCCGGAGAAGGCCGCCCGATTGGCCGGAAAGCTCTGGTCCGTCCGGGTGCTGGACGACGAGAAGTCGTGCTCCGACGTGAACGCGCCGCTGCTCGTGATCTCCCAGTTCACCCTCTACGGAGACGCCCGCAAGGGCCGCCGCCCCACCTGGAACGCGGCGGCGCCCGGCCCGGTCGCCGAGCCCCTCGTGGACGAGGTCGTGCGCCGGCTGCGCGAGCTGGGCGCGCGCGTGGAGACGGGCCGCTTCGGAGCGGACATGCGCGTCTCGCTCACGAACCACGGCCCGTTCACGGTGATCGTCGAGGTCTGAGGGCCCCTACGGCTCGACGACGGTCTCCTGCGCCGCCGCGGTCGTCCCGGCGATCAGCGGGGCGTCCACCGGAACGTTTCGCTTCACCAGGGCGAGGGCGATCGGGCCCAGCTCGTGGTGGCGGACGGCGGTGGTCACGAAGCCGAGCTGGCGCCCCTCCTCGCCGTCGGACGCGAGCCGGACCGGGGTGCCGTGGCCCGGCAGGAACACCTCGCTGCCGTCCAGGTGCAGGAAGACCAGGCGGCGCGGCGGCTTGCCCAGGTTCTGCACCCGGGCGACGGTCTCCTGCCCCCGGTAGCAGCCCTTCTGGAGGTGGACGGCGCTGCCGATGAGGCCGATCTCGTGCGGGATGGTCCGGTGGTCGGTCTCGAAGCCGAGCCGCGGCCGGTACGCCTCGACCCGCAGCGCCTCGTACGCGAGGATCCCGGCGGCCGGACCGTGCGAGGCCGCGAAGGACTCCAGTCCGGCGCGGGGCAGGAACAGGTCGCGGCCGTGCGGGGTCTCCCGTACGACGGCCCCTTCGGGCACCTCGGCGATGGAGCCGGCCGGGAGGTGGACGACCGCGGTGTCCTCCGTGCGGTCGGCGACCTCCACCCGGTAGAAGAACTTCATCGACTCCAGGTAGGCGATCAGCTCGCCCTGCGTGCCCGGCTCGACGTGCGCCCACACCGTCTCGCCGTCGTCGACGAGGTAGAGGGCGTGCTCGATGTGCCCGTTCGCGGAGAGGACCAGCGCCTCGGTGGCCCGCCCGGGCGACAGGTCGGTCATGTACTGGGTGAGCAGCAGGTGCAGCCAGCTCAGCCGGTCGTCGCCGGAGACGGCGACGACGCCGCGGTGCGAGAGGTCGACGAAGCCCTCGCCGTCGGAGAGGACGCGCTGCTCGCGGAACAGGTCGCCGTAGTGCGCGGCGACGCCCTCGTCACGCCCTTCGGCGGCGACGGCGCCGGGCAGGGACAGCAGGGGGCTGGTCGTGGAATGTCGCTGCATGGGGAAAGCCTACGACTCCGTGTCCAGGGCCCACCCGGCGCACGGGCCGGGGCCGGACGGGAAGCGGCCCGCCGTCCGGGGCGGGGCCCGGACGGGAAGCAGCCTGGCGCACGGGCCGGGGGCTATTCGCCCGCCGGGGCCTCCCCCGTCTCCGGGGCCTCCTCGCGCTTCCTCGCGGCGCAGTCCCCGCACCGCCCGAAGATCGCGAAGTGCTTCATGTCCGTCTCGAAGCCGAAGGTCTCGCGGAGCTTCCCGGTGAAGTCGGCGGCCACCTCGACGTCCGCCTCGATCACCCCGGAGCAGTCCCGGCAGACCAGGTGGAGGTGGTGGTGCCGGTCGGCGAGGTGGTACGTCGGGGCGCCGTGCCCCAGGTGCGCGTGGCTGACGAGCCCGAGCTCCTCCAGGAGCTCCAGGGTCCGGTACACGGTGGAGATGTTCACCCCGGAGGCCGTCCTGCGGACCTCGCAGAGGATGTCGTCGGGCGTCGCGTGCTCCAGCGCGTCGACGGCCTCCAGGACAAGCTGGCGCTGCGGCGTCAGCCGGTAGCCGCGCTGCCGCAGATCGCTCTTCCAGTCGGTGCTCACCACGCCCCCCAGTGTAGGAGGGCGCGGCGCGCGACCCCAGGCCTTCGTCTAACGGAAGAAGGCGATGCCGTCGTCCGGCATGTCGGGCAGGTTGCGGGCCATCTCCGCGACCTCCTCCGGCGTGACGACCTTCTTCAGGTGCGCCGACATGTACGGGCGCAGCGGGACCTCCGGGGTCGCCTTCTCGCCCACCCACATCAGGTCGCTCTTGACGTAGCCGTACAGACGCTTGCCACCGCTGTACGGGCCCGAGGCCGCCGTGCGGGCGACGGCGTCCGTCGCCAGGTCGATCTGCGGCTTCTGGTCGGCGAGCTCGCCGTACCAGATCTCGACGATGCCCTGGTCACGGACCATGACGACCTCGACCTTGCGGTCCTTGTCGATCCGCCAGTAGCCGCTCTCGCTCTCCAGCGGACGGACCTTGTTGCCCCCTTCGTCCAGGACCCAGGAGTGCGACTGGTACTCCAGGAAGTCCCGGCCGTCGTGGCTGAAGGTGACGGACTGGCCGAAGTTGCACTTCTCCGCGCCGGGGAAGTCGGAGACGCCCGCGCCCTCCCACGTGCCGAGCAGGAACGCGAGGGGGACGAGGTCCGGGTTGAGGTCGGACGGAATCTCGATCATGAGCAGCTCTGGCGTTCTCTAGAGGTGGATTAGCGCTGGCCCTGGTACAGCTTCTTCACGGTCAGGCCGGTGAAGGCGAGCACGCCGACGCAGACGAGGACCAGCAGAGCTTCGAAGAAAATGATCACGGGGTGCTCCTCGGCTGAGGTGTGAAGGCGGAACGGGCCGGACCCCAGCTTAGTGTCCCGGGGTCCGGCCCACTCGGTGAGGTGGGTCTCGGGCGGAGCGGTCAGCCGAGCAGCTGCGCCTGGAGGACGAGGGTCTGCTGGAACGGCACCGTGAGCGCCCCGCCCTTGCGGGTCTGGGTGACCACCGCGAGCGTGTCGCCCGCCCTGACGTGGGCCCACAGGGTCTCCTCCGGACCGTACGGCGCCTTCTCCTTGTACGCGTACGCCGTCACGTCCGGCACCCGGACGTCGCCCGCCACGCGGTCGAGGATCTCCGCCCCGCCGACCCCCGCGGGGAGGGCCTCGTCGCCGTCGCCGGTGAGGCTGCTGTCCAGGTGGTCGGCGTGGGCGACGGAGGAGAACCTCAGCAGGAGGACACGGGTCCTCGTGCCGTCCGGCATCGTCCAGGCGCGGCCCGTGATGTGGCGCAGGGCGACGTCGTCGAGGACCCGCTCCACCCGGGCGCGGTCCTCCTTCCCGTAGCCCGCGAGGTAGGTGTCCTCGGGCACCCAGCCGCCGTTCAGCTCCGGGTCGACGGTGGCGCCCGCCGGGGCGGGCAGCAGCAGCTGCCGCACGTCGGCGTAGTGGATCTCGGCCTCGTTGCCCTCGGTGAAGGGCCGCGGCCGGTCCGCCGGGAGGGCGGGCAGCCGGAGCCGCGGGTACTCCCAGCGGCCGTCGTTCTCGGTCGCGAGACCGGGCACGTCGGTCCGGTCGAGTGCGGTGATGCCCGTCGCCGTACCGGCTCCGACGCCGCCGCACACGACGACGGCGGCCGTCCAGCGGGCGACGGCCCACAGGACGCGGCGGGCCCGGCCGGGGGCGGCGGGCTCCCGCGCCGGGGCGGGGGCCGGGGGCTCCTGGACGGGAGCGGGTCCCGTGGTCGTGGTCAGCTGCTCGGTCATACGTACTCCCCCGGGGACTCGATGTGGCGGAGCTGCTTCTCCACGAGGTCCGCCACGGCCTTCGTGTGCGGTTCGCCGGCTCCGGCCGACGTGACGGAGACCAGGACCTCGCCGTCGTACGCCGAACAGGCCGTGCCCCGCAGCCGGTCCCGCCACCGCTCCCTGTCCTCGGGGTCCTCCGGCCGCTCGGGGTCCGGCATCGCGAAGCAGGCGGCGTTCTCGGCGTGGCCCTTGATCTTCGGCCCCTCGTCCAGCCCCACGAGGTCGGCCAGCTCCTGGCGCAGCTCGAAGAACTCGCGGACCTTCTTCTTGTCCTTCATGCGCAGGACGAGCACCTCCACCTGGAGGTCCTCGTCCTGCGACGCGTACGAGCGCATCGCCATGCCCTGGATCCCGAGCTCGTCGATGCCCTTCTCGTACGCCCGGCGCTTCTTGCCGTAGAGGCTCTTGTTCATCCGCTTGAAGAGGGCCACGGCGTCCTTGGCGGCCACCTCGTGGTCGTTGCCGTACCCCTCGACGTCCGCGCCGAGCGCGTAGCCGTCCGGCACCGGCAGGAGCAGCCCGCTCAGCGGGGTGGAGGCCCGGCCCCTGTCGAAACCGGCGGCCGGGTCGGCGGGGGTCGCGGTCGCGGTGGGCTCCACCCATCCGACGGTGGGGGCCGTCCGGTCGGCGCCGTCGACGGTGACGGCGGTGTACGCGACACCGCCGCCGACGGCTCCGAGCACCAGCACGCCGGTCAGCACGTTCGCCACGAGCCGGCGCCCGCGGCCGCGGCCGGCGGTCCTCCGGGCCACGGGCTTCTCGGTCACGGTCTCGTCGGTCACAGGCTCTTCGGTCACGGTCACGGTCACGGTCTCGTCGGTCACGGTCTTCTCGTTCACAGGCGCTCCAGCTGCCGCTCGGCCAGCGAACGGATGTCCTTCTCGGCGATCTTCCGCGTGTCGAAGACGAGGATCTCGATCGCGATGTCGTCCTTCTGGACGAACGCCCGGGCCTGGTAGAAGTCCAGGAACCCCGCCTTCCGCTCCACCGGATAGAGGAAGTAGCGGCCGTTGCCGGAGCCCTTCACCTCCGTCCCGATGGAGTCGGACTCGTCCTCCTGCATCGCGATGCGCTGCTGGTCCTCCACGAACTCCAGGGCGCCGATCATCGACGAGGGCCGGTACTGGACGAGCCTGACCGAGACGGACCGGTGCTCACCCGACAGCCAGGAGCGGACCGCGACGCGCCGCATGCGCAGCTGGAGCTGGTGCTCCAGGGCGTTGCCGGGCCGGGTGAAGTCGCCGGCGTAGTCCGCGAGCGACCACCAGCCGTCCGCTCCGTCCGGCCGCGCACCCGCCGGGCGCGGCAGGAGCAGCTTCCGCAGATCGCCCTCCGCCTTCACCTGCCGGTCCTCCGCGGCGGAGAACGGCTCGGGCCCCTCTCCCCTCGGGAGCGGCTTCGGGTGCGCGAGGGCCGGCTGGTTCAGCGGCGGGAGCGGGGTCGGCTCGCGCTCGGCCTGGACGCCGTAGCCGACGGCGGTCCCGCCGACGAGGCCGAGGACGGCGGCGACGGCGATCAGCCCGACCGTACGGAGGACCCTGCGGCGGGGCCGCGCGGCGGGCGTGGCTCCGGCCGGCGTCTCCGAGGCGTCCGGAGCCGCGGCCGGTGGTGTTCTTCCCTGTTCAGGGATGATTTCTTCGTCGTTCAAGAGTCCCCCCACGAGACCTGAAGCGCGGATTCCACAACCCGCGCACCCACCTGACACGTGAGGTGTGCATGAGGTTGCGGCGTCTCGCATTACAGTTCGGTGTATGGCGAAGAAGCTCGTGATCAAGGTGACCGCGGGGGCCGATTCCCCCGAACGCTGCTCGCAGGCCTTCACGGTGGCCGCCGTGGCCGTCGCCAGCGGGGTCGAGGTGTCGCTCTGGCTGACCGGCGAATCCGCCTGGTTCGCCCTCCCGGGCCGGGCCGCCGAGTTCGAGCTCCCGCACGCCGCGCCGCTGCCGGACCTGCTCGACTCGATCCTGGCGGGCGGGCGCGTGACGCTCTGCACGCAGTGCGCGGCCCGCCGCGACATCACGGAGAAGGACGTCCTGAACGGCGTCCGCATCGCCGGCGCCCAGGTCTTCGTCCAGGAGGCGACGTCGGACGAGACCCAGGCCCTGGTCTACTGACGGCCCCTACCGCTCCCGGCGCTTCCTGCCGTCCAGTTCGTCCCACCACTCGTCCGACTGCGGGTCGCCCGAGGGGTCGTCCCACCAGCGGACCCGTTCCCGACGCACCCCTCGCACGGCTCGGCCCGAGGGGCCTCCCCGGCTTCGGGCCGCTGCGCCGGACTCCGCCCGGCGAATCCCGTCCGGCGCCCCAGGGGGCCTCCTGAGGACCGACCGCCGGACGCCCCCCTACCGGCCCCTACCGCTCCCGGCGCTTCCTGCCGTCCAGTTCGTCCCACCACTCGTCCGACTGCGGGTCGCCCGAGGGGTCGTCCCACCAGCGGTCGTCGGGGCCGCGGCGGTTCGCGGTCATCGCGGCGACCGGGGGGATGAGCATGGCGACGACGCACATGGCGACGGCGGCCGGCATCGAGAAGAGGCGCACGACGGCCCAGGCGCCCACGAAGAGCGCCAGGCAGGTGCCCATCATCCAGAAGTAGACGTGGCGACGGCGTGCGTACACCCCTTCAGCCTACGTCCGGGCAGACCGAAGGGCCGTGCCCCAAGTCCCGGAATGGCGTCCAACCCCCAGGAGGCACGGCCCTTCGGCCGATCGGTCGTCGCGGGTCAGACCGCGATGGCGACCTCCGCGAGGCCGCCCTTCTGCGCCACGACCTTGCGGTCGGCGGTGCCGCCCGGCACCAGGGCGCGGACGGTCCAGGTGCCCTCGGCCGCGTAGAAGCGGAACTGTCCGGTGGCGGAGGTCGGGACCTCGGCCGTGAACTCGCCGGTCGAGTCCAGGAGACGGACGTAGCCGGTGACCGGCTCGCCGTCCTTGGTCACGAAGCCCTGGATGGTGGTCTCACCGGGCTTGATCGTCGAGGCGTCGGGGCCGCCGGGCTGCGCTCCACACATGCTGTTCTGTCCTTACGGTCGGGGGTTCCGGAAGAAGGGGAGGTCCGGAGGGGTTACTTGGCGGCGCCGAGCTCGATCGGCACGCCGACGAGGGAGCCGTACTCGGTCCACGAGCCGTCGTAGTTCTTGACGTTCGGGACCTGGAGCAGCTCGTGCAGGACGAACCACGTGAGCGCGGAGCGCTCACCGATGCGGCAGTAGGCGATGGTGTCCTTCGCCAGGTCGACCTGCTCGTCCTCGTAGAGGGCCTTGAGCTCGTCGTCCGACTTGAACGTGCCGTCGTCGTTGGCGTTCTTCGACCACGGGATGTTGCGGGCGCTCGGCACGTGGCCGGGGCGCTGCGACTGCTCCTGCGGGAGGTGCGCCGGGGCGAGGAGCTTGCCGGAGAACTCGTCGGGCGAGCGCACGTCGACCAGGTTCTGCGCGCCGATCGCGGAGACGACGTCGTCGCGGAAGGCGCGGATCGAGGCGTCCTGGGCCTTGGCCTTGTACGCGGTGGCCGGGCGGTTCGGGACCTGGGAGCCGTCGACCAGGTCGCGGGAGTCGAGCTCCCACTTCTTGCGGCCGCCGTCGAGGAGCTTCACGTCCTGGTGGCCGTAGAGCTTGAAGTACCAGTAGGCGTAGGAGGCGAACCAGTTGTTGTTGCCGCCGTAGAGCACGACCGTGGTGTCGTTCGCGATGCCCTTGGCCGAGAGGAGCTTCTCGAAGCCCTCCTGGTCGATGAAGTCGCGGCGGACCGGGTCCTGGAGGTCCTGGGTCCAGTCGATGCGGATGGCGTTGCGGATGTGGTTCTTCTCGTAGGCCGAGGTGTCCTCGTCGACCTCGACGAGGGCGACCTGCGGGTTGTCGAGGTTGGCCTCGACCCAGTCCGCGTCGACCAAGACGTCGCTGCGAGCCATGCTGTTCTCCTCCGGGGCAGTGTGCGGCGGGGTGGTGCGGGGTGGTGCGGGTACGCGTCGGAAGCGTGCGGCGACGGCGTACGGCTGCGCGGGATGCGGCCCCGACGTCGGTCGGCGGGCCGTGGGGAAGGCGGGGTCGGACGTCCCGCTCAGACGGGGCGACAGAGCATGGCGGCGACGCGGCACAGGTCTACTGCCCGCCGCTTCGTGAGATCCGCCTGTCGCTTCATGGCCACGATCGTAGGGACGGACAGGCGGCCGTGTCACCGGCGTGTCGTATTTTGAGACGCGATCGTCCGAGATGCGAGACGCAACCGCGCCACGGGACCGCTCCGGGCGCCTCCGCACCGGGGTGTCCGGTTCTGTTTCTGCGGATCGGACAGTGCCGTCTCAGCATGTGACCAGCGAGTAGGGAAAAGGGGCCGGACGGCCCCCGGAGAGCCGCGTGGCCCCCGGGGCTCAGCCCGCCAGGGCTATGTCCTTGCCCGAGACCGTGACCGCCAGGCCCTCCGGGCGCGGCTCGACCTTCTCCACCTTCATGCCGGCGAGCACGTGGAGCGGGCGCTCGAAGTCGGTGCGGGCGCGGACCAGCTCCTCCACGCCCGGGATGCCCTCGCCGGGCACCTCGTCGGCGCGGAACCGGATCGTGTCGCCGTTCACCACGGACACCGTCGAGAGGACCGTCCGGGTCAGGGTGCGACCCAGGACCTCGGCCGTGCCGGTGACCTTCACCTTGCCGTCGCCGCCGTAGGCGACGGTGGCCTCGCGCTCGGAGGCGGCGGTGAGGTCCGCGTACGAGAGGAGGGCCGTGCCGGTCGCGGAGCCCGCCGTCGCGCCCGACCAGTCGCCGGTCACGGTCACGTCCCGCAGGACGACGTCCAGCTCGCCGACCCGGATCTTCCGGTCGCCCGCCCGCGCCTGGATGCCGGTCGCCCGCACGTCGACCCGGTCGAGCCGCTTGGCCGCCACCTGGGTGAGGAAGGGGAAGCCCTTGACGTCGACCTCGATCGAGTCGCTCTGCGCGCCGGAGAGCTTCATCCGGCCCGCCGCCTCCGACTCCGCGTACGCCACGGCGAGCCGGTCGATCCCGACGAAGATCCCGCCGAGGACGACGGCCAGGATGAGCAGAATCCGCAGTGCTCGCATGGGATGTGCGTCCCCCCGTGAAAGTTTTCGACCCCCGACACGAAGATCGACGTGCCGGGGGTCCGGTTGGTTCCCGCGCCCGGACGGTCTCCGGGACGGGTCGGGGTCGCCCCGGAGGGGTGACCCGTCAGGCCAGGGCGCGGCCCAGCAGGTACACGGCGGGCGCGGCGGCGGTCAGCGGCAGCGCGACGCCCGCGGTCATGTGGACGAACCGCGACGGGTAGTCGTAGCTCGCCGCCCGCAGGCCGACCAGGGCGCAGACCCCGGCGCCGAGGCCGAGCAGCGCACCGGACGCGCCCAGGTCCGTGAGGCCGCCGGCCGCGATCCCGGCGCCCGCCGACGCGAGCAGCGCGGCGACGACGGAGACCGGGCCGGGCAGCGGGAGCGCCTTGGCGAGGACGGCGGCGGCGACCGCGATCCCGCCGACGACCACCGCGTCGGGGGCCGCGCCGAGGTGCCCGGTGGCGATCACGGTCAGGGCCGCCGAGGCGACGGTGGCCATCAGGCCGTACATCCGCTCGTCCGGGTCCGCGTGGCTGCGCAGCTGGAGGACGAGGCAGAGCAGCACCCAGGCGCCGAGCGTGCCCAGGATCGCGGGGGCGGCGTTCTCCCGGCCGACGGCGAGCAGGGCGCCGTCGGCGACGAGGCCGCCGGCGAAGGCGAGGGCGATGCCCTGCCGGGCGGGCCACATGCCGTTGAGCCGGAACCAGCCGGCCGCGGTGAGCCCCTGGAGCAGGACGAGCGGGAGCAGCAGCCCGTACGGGCCGAGGGCGGCGCCGCCGGCGAGCAGCAGCCCGAGGGCCGCCGTCAGGGCGGCGGGCTGCGTCCCGGGCTCGATGACCGGCGAGCGGCCCTCGGCGCGGGCGCGCTGGGCGTCGGTGATCCGGGTGTTCCCCGAGGTGGTCGGCGAGGAGTAGGCGGGCCCGCCGTCGGCCACGGGCGCGGGCGCCGGGGCCGGGGTGTGGACCGGGGCGGGCGCCGGGACCGGGGCCTCGGCCCGGGGAGCGGCGGCCTGCTGGGACTGCGCCGGGTACGCCCCCGCGTACGGCTGCTGCTGCGGCTGCTGCTCGTACGTCTGCGGCTGCGGCTGCCCGTACGCCTGCGACTCGTGGGCCCGGTCCTGTCCCCCGTACGACTGCGGCGGGTACGGCTGCCGCTCCCCGTATGGCTGACCCCCGTATGGCTGACCCCCGTAGGACTGCTCTCCGTGGGGCTGCTCTCCGTAGGACTGCTCCCCGTAGGACTGCTCTCCGTGGGACTGCTCCCCGTAGGACTGCTCTCCGTGGGACTGCTCGTACGGGCCGGGAGCCTGCGGCCGGGGCCGGACGGCCGGCTGGTACTGGGTGTCCCAGGTCTGGCCCTCCCACGTCTGCGTGACGTCGGGGTCCTGCTGCCCGCCCGCGTACGGGTCGTACGGCTGCCCGCCGTAGTGCTGGTCGTTGCTCATTGCTCTGGGGTTCACCCTCCTGCGAACGGGGGGAGCACCTCGACCGTGCCGCCCTCGGCAAGCCGTACGGTCTCATGGCTCCGGGTGCCGACGGGGTCGCCGTCGACCAGGAACGAGCACCGCCGGAGCACCTGGGCGAGCTCGCCCGGGTGCTTCGCGCGGACGGTGTCCAGGGCCTCGGCCAGGTGCTCGGCGGCGTACGGCTCCTCGGCGACACCGGCGGCCGCCTTGGCCGCGGCCCAGTAGCGGATGGTTCCCGCTGCCATAGCGGCGCTCCCTTCGTTCGTGTGCGCGCCGCTCCCCATGATGGGCCATGCGCGCGCGGGCCGGACCGGTGACCGCCGCCCCGGTGATCCGTACGGGAGAGGGTTCGTGAACCGCCGCGATACGGACACCTCACCCGTGCGCAACATTGCGTTCCGGGTGCGGGAAGTGAGCGAAGAGACATCCACGATGTGAAATCCGCCCTCTCGCCAGGAACGCATGTGGGCTATTCTGCTGAGCAGAGGATCCGGGCGACGCAGCCACCGGGTCCTTTTGCGTTTTCCGACCGTTGTTACGGACGGATGAACAAAAGCTCTCAGGGCGCGAGAGCAGGCAGTGATCCGTACGAAGCAGTGCACGTCCTCGCAGGGACCGAGGAGGAACCGACCTTATGGGCGAGCGAACCGAGCACGATCGCATGACCACGACCGGAGCAGGTGGTGGGCGATGAGTTCACTGCTCCTGCTGACCAACGCTCTCCAGCCGTCGACCGAGGTGCTGCCCGCACTCGGCCTGCTGCTGCACAACGTCCGGGTGGCCCCGGCCGAGGGCCCGGCCCTCGTGGACACCCCCGGCGCGGACGTGATCCTCGTCGACGGCCGGCGCGACCTCCCGCAGGTCCGCTCGCTCTGCCAACTGCTGCGGTCCACCGGGCCCGGCTGTCCGCTGATCCTCGTCGTCACCGAGGGCGGCCTCGCGGCCGTCACCGCCGACTGGGGCATCGACGACGTCCTCCTCGACACGGCCGGACCGGCCGAGGTCGAGGCGCGGCTGCGGCTCGCCATGGGCCGCCAGCAGATCGTCTCCGACGACTCCCCGATGGAGATCCGCAACGGCGACCTGTCGGTCGACGAGGCGACGTACAGCGCGAAGCTCAAGGGCCGGGTCCTGGACCTGACCTTCAAGGAGTTCGAGCTGCTCAAGTACCTCGCCCAGCACCCGGGCCGGGTCTTCACGCGCGCACAGCTCCTCCAGGAGGTGTGGGGGTACGACTACTTCGGCGGCACCCGCACGGTCGACGTCCACGTACGGCGGCTGCGGGCGAAGCTCGGACCCGAGCACGAGTCGCTCATCGGCACCGTCCGCAACGTCGGCTACCGCTTCGTGACCCCCGAGAAGGTGGAGCGGGCGGCCGAGGAGGCCCGGGCCAAGGAGGGCGCGCGCGCCAAGGAGGGCGCCGCCCGCGTCAAGGGCGCCACGGACGACGTCACCCCCTCGGAGGACAGGAACGTGGCAGACGCCACAGTGCGGCCTGCCGGCAGGTAGGTCCCCCCGCGTAGACTGCCGCGCGTGGCCAAGGTGACGCGGGATGACGTAGCTCGACTGGCGGGTACTTCGACCGCGGTCGTGAGCTACGTCATCAACAACGGACCCAGGCCGGTCGCCCCGGCCACGCGCGAGCGTGTCCTCGCCGCCATCAAGGAGCTGGGCTACCGACCCGACCGGGTGGCCCAGGCGATGGCGTCCCGGCGCACCGACCTCATAGGCATGATCGTCCCGGACGCGCGCCAGCCGTTCTTCGCGGAGATGGCGCACGCGGTCGAGCAGGCCGCCGCCGAGCGCGGCAAGATGGTCCTCGTCGGGAACTCCGACTACCGGACCGAGCGCGAGATCCACTACCTGCGCGCCTTCCTCGGGATGCGGGTCTCCGGTCTGATCCTGGTCAGCCAGGGCATGAGCGAGCAGGCCGCGAGCGAGATCGAGGCCTGGGACGCGCGCGTGGTGCTGCTGCACGAGCGGCCCGAGGCGATCGACGACGTGGCCGTCGTCACCGACGACATCGGCGGCGCCCAGCTCGTCACCCGGCACCTCCTGGAGCACGGCCACCCGTACGTGGCGTGCCTCGGCGGCGTCCCGAACACCCCGGCCGTCGGCGACCCGGTCGCGGACCACGTCGAGGGCTGGCGGCGGGCCATGGTCGAGGCGGGCCGCTCCACCGAGGGCCGGCTCTTCGAGGCCCCGTACAACCGCTACGACGCCTACCAGGTGGCCCTGAAGCTGCTCGCGGGCCCGGACAGGCCGCCGGCCATCTTCTGCTCCACCGACGACCAGGCCTTCGGCGTGCTGCGGGCGGCGCGCGAGCTGCGGATCGAGGTGCCGACCGAGCTGGCGGTCGCGGGCTTCGACGACGTGAAGGAGGCGGCGCTCACCGATCCGCCGCTGACCACGGTCTTCTCGGACCGCCCGGCGATGGCCCGGGCGGCGGTGGACCTGGTCCTCGACGACTCGCTGCGGGTCGCGGGCTCGCGCCGCGAGCGGGTGCGGCTCTTCCCGTCGGCCCTGATCGTGCGCCGCTCCTGCGGCTGCGACGGCGGCGGCCCGGCCCTGGCGCCGGTCTCGACCCTGCGCTGACGCCCCCGGCCCCGGCCCCGCAGAGTTTTATATCGGGCATACAGGCTTCTGTCGGGCTTCTCAGCCGCTCCTCAGGCGGCTCTCATGTACGGCTCCGAGAGTCTTCCCATGACGGATCACCAGGAGCAGCCGCAGCAGCCGTACTACCCGCCGAGGCCGCCGTACGAGCCGGCACGGCCGCCGTACGGGCCGTTCACGGAGCCGATCGCCACCCCGCCCTCCGCCGCCGGGCCGTTCACCACCGAGCACGGCACCACGATCTGGCCGTCCGGCGGACACGGCGGGCACGGCGGGCACGTCCCGTCGGCGGACCCGGCGCCCGCCGCCACGGATGCCGTCCCGGGCCCCCGCCGCCGCGCGAAGCGCGGGGTCGGGCTCATGGCGGCCGTGGCCATCGCGGCCGCCGCGATCGGCGGCGGCACGGCAACGCTGGTCCAGCGGCTCACCGCCGACCCGGCGACGGTCTCCGCCGCCGCCCCCGTGCCCGGCACGAACGTGGCCGCGCGCGGCGCCGGCACCGTCGCCGGGGTCGCCGAGGCCGTCTCCCCCTCGATCGTGGAGATCTCCGCCGCCTCGGGCTCCGGCAAGTCGACCGGCTCGGGCGTGATCATCACCTCCGACGGCGAGATCGTCACCAACAACCACGTGGTCTCCGGCGCCTCCGAGATCACCGTGCGGCTGAACGACGGCAGGACCCACCCGGCCGAGGTCGTCGGCACGGACCCCGACAAGGACCTGGCGCTGATCAAGCTGAAGGGCGCCTCCGGCCTGAAGGCCGCCGCGCTCGGGAACTCGAAGGACGTGAAGGTCGGTGACGAGGTCGTGGCGATCGGCTCCCCCGAGGGGCTGACCGGGACCGTCACCAGCGGCATCGTCTCCGCCCTCGACCGGGACGTGACCGTGGCCAAGGACGAGGACCAGGGGCAGGACCAGGGGCAGGGCCAGCAGCAGTACGACCCCCGGCAGGGGTGGCCGTTCGAGTTCGGCGGACAGCAGTTCAACGGCGACACGGGCTCGTCGAAGACCACGTACAAGGCGCTCCAGACCGACGCCTCGCTCAATCCGGGGAATTCCGGCGGCGCGCTGATCAATATGAACGGTGAGATCATCGGAATCAATTCGGCCATGTATTCGCCCAGTTCTTCGAACGGTTCCACCGCCGGGAGCGTCGGCCTCGGATTCGCGATCCCGGTCGACACGGTGAAGGCCGACCTGGACGGACTCCGCTCGGGCGGCGACAACTGAACGCATGGGACGCTGCCCCCATGACGGGACAGCAGAACGAAGCCGAGCGCATCCTCATCGTCGACGACGAGCCCGCCGTCCGGGAGGCCCTGCGCCGCAGCCTCGCCTTCGAGGGGTACGGGACGCGGGACGCCGTCGACGGCCTGGACGCGCTCGCCGCCATGGAGTCGTACGCGCCCGACCTCGTCGTCCTCGACGTGCAGATGCCCCGCATGGACGGCCTGACGGCGGCCCGGCGGATCCGGGCGTCCGGCTCGACCGTGCCGATCCTGATGCTCACCGCCCGCGACACCGTCGGCGACCGGGTCACCGGGCTCGACGCGGGCGCGGACGACTACCTGGTGAAGCCCTTCGAGCTGGACGAGCTGTTCGCCCGCATCCGGGCCCTGCTGCGCCGCAGCTCGTACGCGGCGGCGACGGCCGGCGCCCCGGCCGGGGACGACGTGCTGTCCTTCGAGGACCTGCGGATGAACCTCGCCACCCGCGAGGTGACCCGGGGCGGACGGCCCGTGGAGCTGACGCGGACCGAGTTCACGCTCCTGGAGATGTTCCTGGCGCACCCGCGCCAGGTGCTGACCCGCGAGCAGATCCTCAAGGCGGTGTGGGGCTTCGACTTCGAGCCGAGCTCGAACTCGCTCGACGTGTACGTGATGTACCTGCGGCGCAAGACGGAGGCGGGCGGCGAGCCGCGCCTGGTCCACACGGTGCGGGGCGTGGGGTACGCGCTGCGCGGAGGGGGCGGGGAGTGACGGCGCCCCCGTTCCCGCCCGCGCCCGCCGACCGGCCCGCGCCCGCCGACCCGTCCGCCGACCGGCCCGGCCGCCGCTTCCGCCCCCTGGCCTGGTTCCGCTCCCGGCCGCTGCGCTCCCGGCTCGCCCTGCTCACCGCCGTCGCGGTGGCGCTCGCGGTGGCGGGGGTGTCCCTCGCGTGCTGGTTCGTGACCCGGGAGCAGCTGGAGGCCGAGCTGGACTCCGCGCTGCGCTCCACCCGGCTCGACCCGGGCGGGGCGCAGAACCTCCTGTCGTTCTGCCGCCAGGGCACCACGCCGCCGTCGGTGGCGGGCTCGTACACGGTGCAGGTGATCCTCGCCGACGGGAGCGTGTGCACCTCGGGGGAGGCCGCGATCCCCGTCGGGAGCGCCGACCTCGCGGTGGCGCAGGGGCGCCTGGAGGACGTCCTGCACACGGTGAAGGACGCCGGCGGACGCGAGATGCGCGTCTACACCTATCCGCAGGAGCGGACGCCCGGCCTCGCCGTCTCCCTCGCCCGGCCGCTCGCCGAGATCGACAACTCGATGTCCACGCTGCGCTGGGTGCTGCTCCTGGTCTCCGGGATCGGGGTCGTCGGCGCGGGCGCGGCGGGGCTGTGGGTGGCGCGGACGGGCCTGGAGCCGGTGAACCGGCTGACCGGGGCCGTCGAGCACGTGGCGGCGACCGAGGACCTGACGGTCCGCATCCCGGTGGAGGGCGAGGACGAGATCGCCCGTCTGTCGCGCTCGTTCAACGCGATGACGGCGGCGCTCGCGACCTCCCGGGACCTCCAGGCGCGGCTGATCGCGGACGCGGGGCACGAGCTGCGGACGCCGCTGACCTCGCTCCGCACGAACGTGGAGCTCCTCGCGCGGAGCGAGGAGACCGGCCGGGCGATCCCGCCGGAGGACCGGCGGGCCCTGATGGCCTCGGTGAAGGCGCAGATGACGGAGCTGGCGTCGCTGATCGGGGACCTCCAGGAGCTGGCCAGGCCGGACGCGGGGCGGTCGGGGCCCCTGGGGGTGGTGCCGCTGCACACGGTCCTGCGGGCGGCCCTGGACCGGGCGCGGCTGCGCGGCCCGGAGCTGGCCTTCGTGACGGACCTGGCGCCCTGGTACGTACGGGCGGAGACGGCGGCGCTCGAACGGGCCCTGGTGAACGTCCTGGACAACGCGGTGAAGTTCTCGCCGCCCCGGGGGACGGTCGAGGTGACCCTGATGCGGGGCGAGCTGACGGTCCGGGACCACGGTCCGGGCATTCCGGCGGACGAGCTGCCGCACGTCTTCGACCGCTTCTGGCGCTCGCCCTCGGCCCGCAGCCTGCCGGGCTCGGGCCTGGGCCTGTCGATCGTGGCGCGGACGGTGCGGCAGGCGGGCGGCACGGTCGCGCTGGCCCCGGCGGAGGGCGGCGGGACGGTGGCGACGGTGCGGCTGCCGGGGGCGCCGACACCGCCGCCGGGCGGGGCCTCAGTTGTGCCGGAGGAGGGCCTCGACAAGCCCTGACCGGGTGTGGGGGAAGTCCAGGGGGACGATCCCGAGCCCGGTCCGGCCGGCCAGTTCGGCGCCGTCGAGGAAGCCGTGGACGCGGGGGTTGAGCCGGTCGGAGTTCCAGCGGGGCGGGAGGTACGCGGAGGTGCTGACGAAGTTGACGTAGAGGCGGCCCGGCTGGGCGACGGCGGCGCGGAAGTGGGCCTGGACCTTCGGGTACTTGGCGTCGGGCAGCGCGTTCCAGTCGTCCTGGAGGGCGATCTGCGAGCCGTCCCACCACTTCAGTCCGGGCAGGCCGCCGTTGTCGGCGACGAGGACGACCTTCCCGCGGGCCTCGCCGAGGAGCGGCAGCCGGTCGCCGATCCGGAAGAGGGAGCGCCAGCCGCGCCGGTCGAGGTAGTCGTCGAAGACGGCCCGGAAGGTGGCGTCGGACTCCTCGGAGTACTCCTGCTTGACCCGCATGAGGACGGTCTCGGAGGGGTGGGCGGCGAGGAAGTCCCGGCAGGCGATCAGCACGTCGCCGAACATCGCGTTCTGGTACGAGGCGCCGTGGTGGATCGCGAACGACCCGCCGGTCACCCGGCACCGCACGTCCAGGAAGCGGATGCCGCTGTCCAGCTGCTGGGCGATCGTGGTGTTCTGGCACTCGCTCCAGGGCCCGCCGAAACGGGCGCCGGAGTCGTGCGTGCCGGGGATGGTGAGCCGGGCCAGCGCGGTCCCGTCCCCGTGCGCGGCCATCCACGCCCGTACGTCCACGGCCGAGGCGGGGGGCGCCCCGAGCATCACTCCGGCTCCGGCGGCCAGGGCTCCCACGAGGAATCGTCGTCGGTCCATGGCACCGCACTATGACAGGTCCACTTCAACCCTTGCCAGGGTGCGGCACGGAGGAAATCGCCGAGGCGCGGCAAGGGACGAAAAAGGGGCGGCGGCCCGCCGAAACGGTCCGCCGCCCCTCCCTCGGGGGTTACTTGATGACGGTGATGCGGTCCGCGGCCGGCACCGGGAGCGGTGCGGAGGCCGAGGAGTGGGCCGTCAGGTAGGCGGTGAACATGTCCAGGTCGGACGCGCCGACCAGCTTGTTCCTGTGCTCCTTCAGGACCGCGAAGCCGTCGCCGCCGCCGGACAGGAACTCGTTCATCGCGACCCGGTAGGTCTTCGCCGGGTCGATCGGCTCACCGTTCAGCCGCACCGAGCCGACCACGATCCGGTCGGCGCCGGTCTTCGTCATGTCCAGGGTGTAGGTGAAGCCCCTCGACACCTGGAGGATCTTCGGGGACGCCAGGTTGGCGCCGCTGACCTGCTGCTGGAGCGTGGTGACGAGCTGGGCGCCGGTCAGGTCGACCGCCGTCATCATGTTGGTGAACGGCTGGACGGTGTACGCCTCGCCGTAGGTCACCACCCCGTCGCCCTCGGACCCGGACGCCTTGCGGGTCAGGGGCGCGCGGATGCCGCCCGGGTTCATCAGGGCGAGCTGGGCGCCGCCCTTGTCGGCCGGGGCCATGCCCTCCAGCTGCGCGTCCGCGATCAGGTCGCCCAGCGGCTTCTCGTACACCTGGGCGTCGAGGGGGTTCTCGATGTCGGCGGAGATGTGGCCGACGGGGCGGTTGGCGATCGGCGCGGCCAGGGTCTTCCACCGGTCGATCAGCTTGCTCATGTCCTTGGCCGGCTTCACGTCACGGGTGACGACGTGGTTCGCGGAGGCGACGGCGGTGCGGACGATGTCGTCCGTGCGGCGGTCGTAGGTGAGCGTCGTGTCGGTGTACAGCCGGCCGAAGGAGGCCGCCGAGGTGACCGTGCGCGGCTTGCCCGCCGGGTCCGGGATCGTGCACGCGTACGCCTGGTGGGTGTGGCCGGTGACCAGGGCGTCGACCTGCGGGCTGACGTTCTTGGCGATGTCGACGATCGGGCCGGAGACGCCGTTGCCGGGACCCGGGCTGTCGCAGTCGTAGTTGTACGCGCCCGAGGCGGGCAGGCCGCCCTCGTGGAGCAGGGCGACGATCGACTTCACGCCCTTGCGCTCCAGCACCTTGGCGTACTTGTTGATCGTCTCGACCTCGTCGCCGAACTTCAGGCCCTTGATGCCCTCGGCGGACACGATGTTCGCCGTGCCTTCGAGGGTGACGCCGATGAAGCCGATCCTGACGCCGTCGCGCTCCCAGACGAAGTACGGGTCGAGCAGCGGCCTGCCGCTCTTCTCGTTCGTCACGTTGGCCGCGAGGTAGGGGAAGTCGGCGCCCTTGAACTTCTTGCCCTTGACGAAGCAGCCCTCGACCGGGTGACAGCCGCCGTTCTGGATGCGGGCCAGCTCGCGCGCGCCCTCGTCGAACTCGTGGTTGCCCACCGAGGTCACGTCGAGCTCCAGCTTGTTGAGCGCCTCGATGGTCGGCTCGTCGTGGAAGAGCCCGGAGACCAGCGGCGAGGCGCCGATCATGTCACCCGCGGCGGCGGTGACGGAGTACCGGTTGCCCTTGCGGGCCTGCCGCAGGTGCGTGGCGAGGTACTCGACGCCGCCGACGCCCTCGACGGTCTCGGAGGTGCCGTCCGGCTTCAGGCGGGTGAGCCGGCCCGCCGAACCGGTCGGCGGCTCCAGGTTGCCGTGCAGGTCGTTGAAGGAGAGCAGCTGGACGTCGACCAGACGGCCCTGCCCCTTGCCGTGCCCGTGGCCGTGTCCGCCGCCGAACCGGTCACCGGCCGCACCGGCCGACGGCATCGCGGCGACGAGCGCCCCGACCGTCACGAGCCCGGCCCCCGCGGCGAGGATCCGCCGCGCCGTCCTGTTCTTCCTCGGTGTCGCTGCCATCTGTCCTCTGTTCCCCTTGCGCCTCTACGGGACGCACTTCCCGTATGCCGGTGCAGCCTAGGGTCAACGCGCGTAGCGCAACAGGGGGGTGTGGATTACAAGACGGTTGCCGCCCGCTTTCCGCCGGGCGGCGGCGGGCCGCCGTAGGCTCGTGCCATGACTTCCGACGCGGCACCGGCCCTCGAACCCGGACGGCAGATCCACACGTACGACGAGCTCACGCCCGAGCAGGTCCGGGACGTATCGGAGCTCCTGGAGGCCGCCGACCGGGCCGACGGCATGCACGCCGTGTCCGAACAGGGGCGGCTCTACCTGCGCAACGGCCGGCGCGAGGGCGTGCGGCACTTCCTGCTGACCGTCGGCCCCCGGCTCTACGGCTACGCCCAGCTGGAGGAGACCGACCCGATCGAGGCCCCGGCCGCCGAGCTGGTCGTCCACCCCGACCGGCGCGGACGCGGACACGGCCGGGCCCTCGGCACCGCCCTGCTCGACGCCTCCGGCAAGCGGCTGCGCGTCTGGGCGCACGGCGGCAAGCCGGCCGCCCGGCACCTGGCCCAGGTCCTCGGCCTGACCCTCTTCCGCGAACTGCGCCAGCTGCGGCGGTCCCTGGTGCCGCTCGACCTCCCGGAGCCGGTGCTGCCCGAGGGCGTCACCGTCCGCACCTTCGTCCCCGGGCAGGACGACGCGGCCTGGCTCGCCGTCAACGCCGCCGCCTTCGCCCACCACCCCGAGCAGGGCTCCCTCACCCAGCGGGACCTGGACGACCGGACCGCCGAGCCGTGGTTCGACCCGAAGGGCTTCTTCCTCGCGGAGGAGGACGGACGGCTCGTCGGCTTCCACTGGACGAAGACGCACGCCGAGGAGCAGCTCGGCGAGGTGTACGTGGTCGGGATCCTGCCCGAGGCCCAGGGCGGCGGCCTCGGCAAGGCGCTCACCGCGACCGGCCTGCGGCACCTGGCGGCGCAGGGGCTGCCGACGGCGATGCTGTACGTGGACGGGGACAACTCGACGGCGGTGCGGGTGTACGAGGGGCTCGGCTTCACCACGCACGAGGTGGACCTGATGTACCGCACGGAGTCGTAGACCCGTACGCACGGAGTCGTAGACCCGTACGCACGGAGTCGTGAGCACCCTCTTTCCGGGGGCGGTTGACACCGCCCCCTTCTTTCCACCACCCTTTCACTACTTGATTAGTGAAAGGGTGGTGAAAGGGATCGTGGTCGAGTACCGCATCGACCGGCGCAGTGGCGTCGCCACCTACCTCCAGATCGTCCAGCAGACGAAACAGGCCCTCCGGATGGGCCTCCTGGAGCCCGGCGACCGACTGCCCACCGCACGCGAGGTCGTCGAGGCGACGGCCATCAACCCCAACACGGTCCTCAAGGCCTACCGCGAACTCGAACGCGAAGGCCTCGTCGAGGCCCGCCGCGGCCTCGGCACCTTCGTCCGCGCCACCCTCGGCACCGGCCCCGCCGACTCGCCCCTGCGCGGCGAACTCGCCGACTGGACACGCCGGGCCCGGGCCGCGGGACTCGAACGGGACGACGTGGCCGCGCTCTTCACATCCGTACTGGACCAGCACTTCACGGACGCACCATCCAAGGGGGAGGAATGACCGATCCGGTCATCGAGGCCGAAGGACTCGGCCTGCACTACCGCCGGCGCGGCAGGACCTGGGCGTTGAGGGACTGCACCTTCGCCCTACCCGCCGGCCGGATCGCCGCCGTCGTCGGGCCCAACGGAGCGGGCAAGTCGTCCCTCCTCGCGCTGGCCGCCGGCCTGCTGCGCCCCTCGGAGGGACGGATCGAGGCGCCTTCGCGGGACCGCCTCGCGTACGTGGCCCAGGGCAAGCCCCTGTACGACCAGTTCACCGTCGCGGAAACACTGCGAATGGGCCGTGAGCTCAATCCGGGCCGCTGGGACGCGACCATCGCCGAGAACATCGTCGCCACGGGCTCCTTGCCGTCGAAGGCGCGGGTCCGCTCCCTCTCCGGCGGCCAGCGCACCCGTCTCGCGCTCGCCCTCGCACTCGGCAAGCGTCCCGAAGTCCTCCTCCTCGACGAGCCGATGGCCGACCTCGACCCGCTCGCCCGTCACGAACTCATGGGTGCCCTCATGGCCGACGCCGCCGAGCGCGGCACCACTGTCGTCATGTCGTCCCACATCCTCACCGAGTTGGAGGACGCCTGCGACCACCTGTTGCTCGTACAGGACGGCCGGATCCGCCTCGACGGCGCGATCGACGAACTGGTCGCCGCACACACCCTGCTCACCGGCCCGGTCGCCGACCTCGCCCCGCACACGGTGGTCGACGCCCGCACCACCGGCCGCCAGCTCACCGCCCTGATCCGCCGCGAGGGCCCGGTCGAGGGCCCCTGGGAGGCCTCCGAACCCTCCCTGGAAGAACTCCTCCTCGCCCACCTCCGCACCCCCGAGGGAGTCCCTACATGACCGCCCTCGCCCTCAAGGGCCCCTACTGGGTGACGTGCCGGCAACACCGATGGGCGTTGTGGACCGCCCTCGCTCTGGCCGGGACGGCAGTGGCGGTCCTGATCACTTCACGGCTGTGGTCCGACAGCGCGACGGAGGCACTGCGCGCGACGGGCTGCACCTACGGCAGCTTGGAGCGGTCCTGCTTCCAGCCCGCCCGCGACTACGCCGACAGCCAATGGCTGGCCCGGCACCTCGTCGAGTACGCCGCCCTGGGGATGCTCGTCCTGCCCGTGCTCCTCGGGGCGTTCGTCGCGGGCCCGGTGCTCGCTCGTGAACTGGAGACCGGGACGTACAGGCTGGCGTGGACGCAATCCGTCAGTCCGGCGCGCTGGCTCGCGGCGAAGATCGCGGTGCCCGCCGCCCTCGTCCTCACGGTGGTCCCACTGCTGAGCCTGGTCTTCTACTGGTCGTGGTCGACCGGCCCCAGCCACACCTTCCCCACCCACTGGCACGAACCGACCATGTTCGTCTCGTTCGGCATCGTGCCGACGGCACACGCCCTGTTGGGCCTCGGTCTGGGAACGGCCGTCGGGGTCCTCGTCCGGCGCACCGTCATCGCCATGGGCGTCACCGTCCTGTTCACCGGCGCGGCCGTGGCCCTCCTCTCCCGCCTACGCGACGGCCTCTGGCCCCTCAGGACCCTGACCGGCTCCGGACTCTCCCTCGACGGGGAGGTGTGGCGTCTGGACAGCGGGATGCTCACCTCGTCCGGCGAACGTCTCCTCTGGGAAGACTGCCAGGTGGCACGGCCGGAAAACGTCCGACAGTGCATGACCGACCGCGGCGGGGTCGTCGAGTTCGCCGACATCCACCCCGCCTCGCACTACTGGCCGCTCCAGCTCGTCGAGACCGGCATCCTCCTCGCCCTCGCCGCCCTCGCGGCCTACGTCGCCTTCCGCGTCCTGCGCGCCCGGCACCCGTAACCCTCCGCAAGAAGAAACGGGAGAAGAATCGGGGGCGGGGCCCGCACACGGCCCCGCCCCCGATTCCCGTACGACATGTCGTCGTTACCGGCCATTCAGAAGCGCTTGCGACGCTCACGCAATGAAGCGCTCCGTGTCCGGCCTTCCCAAAGGGAGGCTTCCCTCCCCCACGGCCCGCTCCGACGCGCCCGAGCAGCCCCTCGCGCGGAAGAATGGGGTCATGAGCCAGCAGCCCGCCGAGGTCCCGGTCCAGTCCTCCGCCACGCCGTCGTCCGCCACGCCGCCCTCCTCCCCCCTCGGTTCCATAGCCGCGCACCGAACCCGGGCGGCCACCGACCTCGACTCCGGTCTGGACACCGATCCGGACACGTACGAGAGCGACGGCGCGCTCGGCGACGAGCTGCCGCAGGGACGGTTCCTCGACCGGGAGCGCAGCTGGCTCGCGTTCAACGAGCGCGTCCTCGAACTCGCCGAGGACCCCACGACCCCCCTCCTCGAACGGGCGAACTTCCTCGCGATCTTCGCCTCGAACCTGGACGAGTTCTTCATGGTCCGGGTCGCCGGCCTCAAGCGCCGCATCGCCACCGGCGTCGCCACCCGCTCCGCCTCCGGCCTCCAGCCCCGCGAGGTCCTCGACCTGATCTGGACCCGCTCGCGCGAGCTCATGGCCCGGCACGCCGCCTGCTACCAGCAGGACGTGGCCCCGGCCCTGGCCGACGAGGGCATCCACCTGATCCGCTGGCCCGAGCTCACGGAGAAGGAGCAGGCCCGCCTCTTCACCCTCTTCCGCCAGCAGGTCTTCCCCGTCCTCACCCCGCTCGCCGTCGACCCGGCCCACCCCTTCCCGTACATCTCGGGGCTCTCGCTCAACCTCGCCGTGGTCGTGCGCAATCCGGTCAGCGGCCACCGCCACTTCGCGCGCGTGAAGGTGCCCCCGCTGCTCTCCCGCTTCCTGGAGGCCTCCCCGCAGCGGTACGTCCCCCTGGAGGACGTCATCGCCGCGCACCTGGAGGAGCTGTTCCCCGGCATGGAGGTGCTGGCGCACCACATGTTCCGGGTGACCAGGAACGAGGACCTGGAGGTCGAGGAGGACGACGCCGAGAACCTGCTCCAGGCCCTGGAGAAGGAGCTCATGCGGCGCCGCTTCGGCCCGCCGGTCCGCCTGGAGGTCGAGGAGTCCATCGACCCGTACGTCCTCGACCTGCTGGTGCGCGAGCTGAAGGTCTCCGACGCCGAGGTCTACCCGCTGCCCGGCCCGCTCGACCTGACCGGCCTCTTCGGGATCTCCGGCCAGGACCGGCCCGAGCTGAAGTACCCGACGTTCGTCGCCGGCACCCACCGGGACCTCGCCGAGGTCGAGTCCGCGTCCGCGCCGGACGTCTTCGCCGCGCTGCGCGAGCGGGACGTGCTCCTGCACCACCCGTACGACTCGTTCTCCACCTCCGTCCAGGCCTTCCTGGAGCAGGCGGCGGCCGACCCGGACGTCCTGGCGATCAAGCAGACGCTGTACCGGACCTCCGGCGACTCCCCGATAGTGGACGCCCTCATCGACGCCGCCGAGTCCGGCAAGCAGGTCCTCGTCCTGGTCGAGATCAAGGCCCGCTTCGACGAACAGGCCAACATCAAGTGGGCGCGCAAGCTGGAGGAGGCCGGCTGCCACGTCGTCTACGGCCTCGTCGGCCTCAAGACCCACTGCAAGCTGTCGCTCGTCGTACGGCAGGAGGGCGAGCTGCTGCGCCGGTACTCGCACGTCGGCACCGGCAACTACCACCCCAAGACGGCCCGGCTCTACGAGGACCTCGGCCTGCTCACCGCCGACCCGCAGGTCGGCGCGGACCTCTCCGACCTGTTCAACCGGCTCTCCGGCTACTCCCGGCGCGAGACCTACCGGCGCCTGCTGACCGCCCCGAAGTCGCTGCGGGACGGCCTGGTCTCCCGGATCACCAAGGAGATCGCCCACCACCGCGCCGGCCGGCCCGCGTACGTGCGGATCAAGGTCAACTCGATGGTCGACGAGGCCGTCATCGACGCCTGCTACCAGGCCTCGCGGGCCGGAGTCCCCGTCGACATCTGGGTCCGCGGCATCTGCGCCGTACGGCCCGGGGTCGCCGGCCTCTCCGAGAACATCCGGGTCCGCTCCGTCCTCGGCCGCTTCCTGGAGCACTCCCGGATCTTCGCCTTCTGCAACGGCGGCGAGCCCGAGGTGTGGTTCGGCAGCGCCGACATGATGCACCGCAACCTGGACCGCCGGATCGAGGCCCTCGTACGGGTCTCCGACCCGGGGCACCGGGCGGCCCTCACCCGGCTCCTGGAGACCGGGATGTCCGACACCACCACCTCCTGGCACCTCGGCCCGGACGGGAACTGGACGCGGCACGCGACCGACCCCGAGGGACGGCCCCTGCGGCACGTCCAGGAGATGCTCATCGACGCGCGGAGGCGCAGGCGTGCACAACCCTGACCAGTCGCAGGACGTCACGGCGGGCGAGGCCCTGGCCCCCTACCTGCACGCCCGGGCCGCGGACTTCCTCCGCGGCCTGCGCCTGCACGGCGAGAGCGGCTCCGACACGGCCGGCGCGGAGGAGGCGGCCCGCACCCTGCGGGCCGCCGCCCGCCGGATCGGCGCCACCCTCCACACCTTCCGGCCGCTGCTCGACGGCGCCTGGGCCGACGAGCTGCGCACCGAGCTGGCCTGGCTCTCGGGCACCCTGGCCGTGGAGCAGGCCTGCACCTCGCGCCTGGTCCGCCTGGTGGACGCGCTGTCCCGCCTGTCGAGCGGCGGCGGGCCCGTCCCCGCCGCCCGCGGCAGCGAGTCCGCCGGGCTCTCGGTCGGCGCGGCCCGGGCCGGCGCCCTCCTGGAGCGCCAGCTGACCCTGGCCCGTACGCGCGCCCACTCGGCGGCCCTCCAGGCGCTCGGCTCCGCCCGCTTCCACGCGGTCGCGGACGCCGTCGCCCTCCTCGCCTCCGAGGTGCCGCTCGGGCCCGCCTCCGCCGCGCCCGCCGCCGAGGTCCTGGACGCCTCCGCCGGGGTGGCCGAAAGACGCCTCCTGGACGCGGTCGCCGCCCTCCCGCTGACCCGGGCGGCCCACCCGTACAACGCCGACGCCCTCGCCGGCGAGACCCAGGACGCGCCCTGGCACCAGACCCGGCTCCTGCTGCGGCTGCACCGGTACGCCACCGAGGCCCTGTACACCGGGGGCGAGCCGGACCCCGTCCTGTACGAGGCGGCCCGCGCCCTGGACCGGCACCGCGACGCCGCCGAGGCCGCGTCGGCGGCCGCCGCGGCCGCCCGCACCCCCCGGATCGCCCCGGCGACGGCCTACGCCCTCGGCGTCCTCCACGCCGACCAGCGCCACGAGGTCGAGGCCGCCCGCTTCGCCTTCCAGCGCGCCTGGCGCAGAACGACGGCCCCGGTCCCATGACCACCGCCCGGGACCCGATCCTGGCGGCGGGCTGCGTCCTGTGGCGCCCGTCGCCCTCGGGGCGGGGGATCGAGATCGCGCTGGTCCACCGGCCCAAGTACGGCGACTGGTCGCACCCGAAGGGGAAGCTGAAGCGCGGCGAGACGGCGGAGGAGTGCGCACGGCGCGAGGTCCTGGAGGAGACGGGCCGCCACTGCGCGCTCGGCCCCCGCCTGCCCACGGTCCACTACGCGGTGGCGGGCCGCCCCAAGGAGGTCGCCTACTGGTCGGCCCGCGCCCTCGGCGGCTCCTTCACCCCGTCCCGGGAGGTCGACGCCCTCCTCTGGCTCCCCCCGGCCGAGGCCCGCCCCCGCCTCACCCGGGCGAGGGACCGCGAACTCCTGGACACGGCGCTGAAGACGACCCGCCACTGAGACGCCCCCGGCCGAAGGCCGGAAAAACCCTCACCCCGCCACGCACGGCACCCCCCACCCCCGACCGCCCCCACCCCGAGGGGCCCGCACCCGGGCTTCCGGCACGGTTCACTTCCCGTTCACCCTCCCCCGTCGACCGCTTCACCTGTTCTGCCTAATTTCGGCCTTACGAGGTGCTCGGAGCACAGCGAAGCACCCGCCAAACCGACACACGCCGCCGTAGAACGTTCAGGACACTCGGTCCGCGACAAGGCGGCTTCTGGAAGGAACACCCGAAAGTGAAGCTTTCGCGCAAGAACGGGCTTCGCGCCTCCGCGATCGGTGCCCTCGTCGTCTCCGGCGCCCTGGTCCTCTCGGCGTGTGGCTCGGACAACAACACGGCGACCCCGGACAAGAAGGACGGCGCCAGCACCTCGGCCGCCGCTTCGAACATCGCCTGCGAGGGCGCCAAGGGTCAGCTTCTCGCCGCCGGCTCCAGCGCGCAGAAGAACGCGATGGACCTGTGGGTGAAGAACTTCCAGGCCGCCTGCTCCGGCGTCGAGATCAACTACCAGGCCATCGGTTCCGGCGGCGGCATCACCAAGTTCAACCAGGGCCAGGTCGCCTTCGCGGGCTCCGACTCCGCCCTGAAGGACGAAGAGGTCGCCGAGTCCCAGAAGATCTGCAAGACCGGCAAGGGCGTCAACCTGCCCATGGTCGGCGGCCCCATCGCCATCGGCTACAAGCTGGAGGGCGTGGACAACCTGGTCCTGGACGCCTCCGCCATCGCCAAGATCTTCGACAACAAGATCACCAAGTGGAACGACCCGGCGATCGCCAAGCTGAACCCGGGCGCCAAGCTCCCCGACTCCACCATCCAGGCCTTCCACCGCTCCGACGAGTCGGGCACCACCCAGAACCTGGGCAAGTACCTCTCGACCGCCGCCGCGGCCGACTGGAAGCACGACCCGAAGTCGAAGTCGTGGCCCGCCCAGGGCGGCCAGGCCGCCAACGGCTCCTCCGGCGTCGCCACCGCGGTCAAGGACGCCGAGGGCTCCATCGGCTACTTCGAGCTCTCGTACGCCACCGCGAACAAGATCTCCACGGTCAGCATCAACACCGGCGCCGCCGCCCCGGTCACCGCCACCTCGGAGAACGCCTCCAAGGCCATCGCCGCCGCCAAGGTCAAGGGCACCGGCAGCGACCTGGCCCTCTCCCTCGACTACGCCACCAAGGCCGAGGGCGCCTACCCGATCGTCCTCGTCACGTACGAGATCGCCTGCGACAAGGGCAACAAGGCGGAGACCCTGCCGACCCTGAAGGCCTTCCTCAACTACACCGTGAGTGAGGAGGGCCAGAAGGTCCTCACCGACGCCGGCTACGCCCCGCTCCCGGCCGAGATCGCCGCCAAGGTCCGCACGATCGTCCCCACCCTGTCCTGACCCCCCGGCCGGGCCGGCCCCCCGCCTCCCGTGGAGGGGCCGGCCCGGCATCCGGTGCACCGCCGCCAGGAGCCCGTACACCCCGTACCGGCCCCGCAGACCGGAGAAGCAGATGGCCACCACCACACCAGAGCTCAAGAGGAGCCGGAGCGCCAAGAGCGCCTCCCGCCCCGGGGACCGCGTCTTCAGCGGGCTCTCCCGAGGCTCCGGCATCACCCTCCTCGTCATCATGGCCGCGATCGCGGTCTTCCTCAGCTACCGCGCCGTCCTCGCCATCTCGAAGGACAGCACCAACTTCTTCACCACCTTCGAGTGGAACCCGGCCGGCGACCCGCCGGTCTTCGGCATCGCCGTCCTCGCCTTCGGCACCGTCGTCTCGTCGGTCGTCGCGATGGTCATCGCCGTACCGGTCGCGATCGGCATCGCGCTGTTCATCTCGCACTACGCCCCGCGCCGGCTCGCCAAGCCCCTCGCGTACGTCGTCGACCTGCTCGCCGCCGTGCCCAGCATCATCTACGGCCTCTGGGGCGCGATCTTCCTCGTCCCGTACCTGGCCGGCCTCAACGAGTGGCTCGACCAGTACCTCGGCTGGACGTACGTCTTCGACAAGTCGCAGGACGGCGTCGCCCGCAACCTCTTCACCGTGGGCATCCTCCTGGCGATCATGATCCTCCCGATCATCACCAACGTGACCCGCGAGGTCTTCCTCCAGGTCCCGAAGATGCACGAGGAGGCCGCCCTCGCCCTCGGCGCCACGCGCTGGGAGGTCATCCGCATGTCGGTGCTGCCCTTCGGCCGCTCCGGCATCATCTCCGCCTCCATGCTGGGCCTCGGCCGCGCGCTCGGCGAGACCATGGCCGTCGCCGTGGTCCTCTCCCCCAGCTTCCTCATCTCGGGCCACCTGCTCGACCCGGGCGGCGGCACCTTCGCCCAGAACATCGCCGCCAAGTTCAACGAGGCCAACGAGTTCGGCCGGGACGCCCTCATCGCGTCCGGTCTCGTCCTCTTCGCCATCACCCTGCTCGTCAACGGCGCGGCCCGCTGGATCATCGGCCGCCGCAAGGAGTACTCGGGGGCAGCGGCATGAGCCACGCCATTCAGGACCGTCCGCTCTCGGTGGCCCCGCGCCGCGGGTCCCTCTCCCACGCCCGCCTCCCCCGCTGGACCCCGGCGGCCGTCGCCGTCGGCTCGGTCCTCGCGGGCGTCGGCACCGGCCTCGCCGCCGGCTGGCACAGCAAGATCCAGTGGGGCCTGGTCTCGGCCCTGCTCTTCGTCCTCGTCACGTACGCCCTGACCAGCAAGGTCGAGGGCAGCCGCCAGGCCAAGGACCGCGTCGCCACCAGCCTCGTCTGGGTCTGCTTCGTCCTCGCCGTCGTCCCGCTGGTCTCCCTCGCCTGGGTCACGATCAGCAAGGGCGCGGCCGTCCTCGACGGCTACTTCCTGACCCACTCGATGAACGGCGTCCTCGACGCCGAGGCCGGCGGCGGCGTCTACCACGCGCTGCTCGGCACCATCGAGCAGGTCGGCATCGCGACCCTGATCGCCGCCCCGATCGGCCTGCTGACCGCGGTCTACCTCGTCGAGTACGGCGGCGGGAGGCTCGCCCAGGCCGTCACCTTCTTCGTCGACGTCATGACCGGCATCCCGTCGATCGTCGCCGGCCTCTTCGTCCTCGCCACCTGGAACCAGATCTTCGACTTCGGCCCCTCCGGTTTCGCCGGCGCGATGGCCCTCGCCATCCTGATGATGCCGGTCGTGGTCCGCTCCACCGAGGAGATGCTCAAGCTCGTCCCCAACGAGCTCCGCGAGGCCTCCCTCGCCCTCGGCATCCCCAAGTGGCGCACCATCCTGAAGGTGGTCCTGCCCACCGCGATCGGCGGCATCACCACGGGCGTCATGCTCGCGGTCGCCCGCATCACCGGCGAGACGGCCCCCGTCCTGCTCCTCGTGTTCGGTACGAAGCTCATCAACCCGAACCCCTTCGAAGGCGCCCAGTCCTCCCTGCCGCTCTACGTGTACGAGCAGTACGCGGTCGGCACCGACTCCGCCGTGGCCCGCGCCTGGGCCGCCGCGCTCGTCCTGATCGCCTTCGTCATGATCCTCAACCTGGTGGCCCGCGGCATCGCCCGCTGGAAGGCCCCGAAGACCGGCCGCTGACCGCGGCAATTGGAAGTGATCCCCATGGCCAAGCGAATCGACGTCAGCGGCCTCTCCGCCTACTACGGCGCCCACAAGGCGATCGACGACATCTCGATGACCGTCGAGCCCCGCTCCGTGACGGCCTTCATCGGCCCGTCCGGCTGCGGCAAGTCCACCTTCCTGCGCACCCTGAACCGCATGCACGAGGTCACCCCCGGCGGCCGCGTCGAGGGCAAGGTGATGCTGGACGACGAGAACCTGTACGGCACGAACGTCGACCCGGTCGCCGTGCGCCGCACGGTCGGCATGGTCTTCCAGCGCCCGAACCCCTTCCCCACCATGTCGATCTTCGACAACGTGGCGGCGGGCCTGCGGCTCAACGGCAGCTACAAGAAGGCCCAGCTCAGCGACGTCGTCGAGAAGTCCCTCAAGGGCGCGAACCTCTGGAACGAGGTCAAGGACCGCCTCAACAAGCCGGGCTCCGGCCTCTCCGGCGGCCAGCAGCAGCGCCTGTGCATCGCCCGCGCCATCGCGGTCGAGCCCGACGTCCTGCTGATGGACGAGCCCTGCTCGGCCCTCGACCCGATCTCCACCCTCGCCATCGAGGACCTGATCGGCGAGCTGAAGGAGCGCTTCACGATCGTCATCGTGACGCACAACATGCAGCAGGCCGCCCGCGTCTCCGACCGCACCGCCTTCTTCAACCTGGCGGCCGTCGGCCAGCCCGGCAAGCTGATCGAGCTGGACGACACGGAGCGCATCTTCTCCAACCCGAGCGTCCAGGCGACCGAGGACTACATCTCCGGCCGCTTCGGGTAAAGACTCGTCCTACGGTGCTGCATGGCGGTGCCACCGTAAGACGACGGGCCCGGCTCCCCCACAGGGGAGCCGGGCCCGACCATTTCAAGCCATCGATCGGCGTCAGCCGAAGAAGAGCCGCACCACGTAGAAGCTCGTGGCGGCGACCAGCGCCGCCGCCGGCATGGTGATGAACCACCCCAGGATGATGTTCTTGGCGACGCCCCACCGGACCGCGTTGACGCGCTTCGTCGCGCCCACGCCCATGATCGCGGAGGTGATGACGTGCGTGGTCGAGATCGGCGCGTGGAACAGGAACGCCGAGCCGAACATGATCGACGCGCCCGTGGTCTCCGCCGCGAAGCCCTGCGGCGGGTCCAGCTCGATGATCTTGCGGCCGAGGGTCCGCATGATGCGCCAGCCGCCCGCGTACGTACCGAGCGACAGCATCACCGCACAGGCGATCTTCACCCACACCGGGATGTCGTCGCCCGCCTCCTGCACGTCGGCGATGACCAGGGCCATCACCACGATGCCCATCGTCTTCTGGGCGTCCTGGAGGCCGTGGCCGAGGGCCATGCCGGCCGCCGACACCGTCTGCGCGATGCGGAAGCCGCGCTTCGCCTTGTGCGGGTTGGCCTTGCGGAAGATCCACATGATCGCGCACATCACCAGGTAACCGGCCACGAGGCCGACCACCGGCGAGATGAACATCGGGATGACGACCTTGTCGAGAACGCCGCCCCAGATGACCTCCGTACCGCCGGCGAGCGCCGCGCCCACCATGCCGCCGAACAGGGCGTGCGAGGAGGAGGACGGCAGGCCGAAGTACCAGGTGACCAGGTTCCAGATGATCGCGCCCACGAGCGCGGCGAAGAGGATGCCCATCCCCTTGTCGCCGGTGGGGGTCTCGATGAGCCCCTCACTGACGGTCTTGGCGACCCCCTGGCCCATGAAGGCGCCCGCGAGGTTCATCACCGCCGCCATCGCCAGGGCCGCCCGGGGCGTCAGCGCCCGGGTCGACACCGAGGTGGCGATGGCGTTGGCGGAGTCGTGGAATCCGTTCGTGTAAGTGAAACCGAGCGCGACACCGATGGTCACGATCAGAGCGAAGGTGTCCACGAAGCCTCAGGACTCCTTGACCGCGATGGTCTCCACCGTGTTGGCCACGTGCTCGAACGCGTCGGCCGCCTCTTCCAGCACGTCGACGATCTGCTTGAGCTTCAGCACCTCGATGGCGTCGTACTTGCCGTTGAAGAGCGTCGCGAGCAGCTTGCGGTGGATCTGGTCGGCCTGGTTCTCCAGCCGGTTGACCTCGATCCAGTACTCGGTGAGGTTGGACATCGTCCGCAGGTTCGGCATGGCCTCGGCGGTCAGCTCGGCCGCCCGGGCCAGGACCTCGATCTGCTGCTCGACGCCCTTGGGGAGCTCCTCGACGTTGTAGAGGACGACCAGGTCGACGGCCTCCTCCATGAAGTCCATGATGTCGTCGAGGGACGACGCGAGGTTGTAGATGTCCTCGCGGTCGAACGGCGTGATGAAGGAGGAGTTCAGCTGGTGGAAGATCGCGTGGGTGGCGTCGTCACCGGCGTGTTCCGCTGCCCGCATCCGCTCCGCGATCTCGGCCCGGGCGGAAGGCTCCGCTCCGAGCAGTTCCATCAGGAGCTTCGAGCCCGTGACGATGTTGTCCGCGGACGCGGCGAACATGTCGTAGAAGCTCGTCTCCCTGGGGGTCAGACGAAATCGCACGTGAGGTCCTCGGGGTGCTGGGTTGGGTCAGGCTGATGCTAGGCGCATCATCCGGCCACGGCTAACCGGCGTCCTCTCAGTGTCGCCCATCAGGCACAGTGATCTGCACGGGCCCCCGCCCGGTTCGGCGGGGATCGGTACCATATACCCACGAGGGGTATACACCCCCTTTCTGGACAACGGGAGGACGCGATGACGACCACCGAGACGGACCAGGTCACCCCCGAGCCCGTCGAGGACGTCGAGACCGCCGCGGCGGCCGGCCACGAGCACGGCGTGCACGGCTACCACAAGCAGAAGGACGAGCACCTCAAGCGCCTCCGCAGGATCGAGGGCCAGATCAGGGGCCTCCAGCGGATGGTCGACGAGGACGTCTACTGCATCGACATACTCACGCAGGTCTCCGCCTCCACGAAGGCGCTCCAGTCCTTCGCGCTCCAGCTCCTGGAGGAGCACCTGCGGCACTGCGTCGCGGACGCGGCGGCCAGGGGCGGCGACGGCATCGACGCCAAGGTCGAGGAGGCCACGAAGGCCATCGCCCGCATGATGCGCACCTGATCGCGCACACGGGCCCCGGGCCCCGCACGCTCAGCGGCCGCGCACGGCCCGCTCGGCCGCCACCCTCAGCACCTCGTCTATCCGGTCGGCGCTGAGCCGCTCCCCGTCGGCGGCGGAGGCGGCGATGATGAGCTCGCCGCACAGCTCTATCTCTGCGAGGGCGACGCGCTCCTGGTCTGCGGGCACGGTCGCGGTACCGGGCGGGGCCACGCGCATCCACCTCTTCCTGCCGGCGTCGGTCTCCCAGCGGTCTCCCAGCGTAGGGACGGGGCCACGCACCGCGCATGACACGTCCGGACCATTTGCCGATGGCCCGTGCCACCGTCGCCCGAGGTCGGGGAGGCGGGGCGGGTCAGGTCTCGACCTTCCCGTCGTAGAGGTCCCGGCGGTCCGGCAGCGCGACCCGGACGGGGACCCCGAAGCCGTACAGCAGCGTGGTCGACGCGACGGCGACCGTGCGGCCCTGGTTGCTGAAGCTGAACCGGTGGCGGACCTTCCGCAGCCGCCCCTCCCCGTCCAGGTACGCGTCGAACGGCACCGCGTCGTCGGAGAACCCTTTCGCCGCCGCGGCGAGCGGCCCGCGCAGCTGCGGCGACGCCAGCCGGGCCGCGTGCGCGATGTCGGCGACCCCCCGGTAGTGCCCGACCCGCACCCCCGCGAGGTCGATCTCGCCGAGGTACGCGACCTCCCGGACGCCCCGCAGCAGTTCGGCCGCGGCGGCCGGGTCGGTGGCGCCGCCCGTGACGAGGTTCCCGTCGTCGAGGGCGGTGGTGTCGACGCGGACCCACTTGTCGGCGGGCACCCCCGCCCCCCGGTTCTTCATGTAGAGGGCGCCGGGAGTGAGGAGTTCGGTGATCGGCCGGTGGCCGCTGGTGCCGGCCGGGTCCTTGGGCAGCACCACCTGGAGGTGGCCGGTCCGGCGCCGGAAGTCGTAGCCGCCCTCGCCCCGGATGGTGATCCGGGTCCCGCCCGAGGCCATCTCCATGGCGGTGCTGGCCTTGGCGGTGCCGGCCCGGGTCAGCGCGTCGGCGGCGCCCCGCACGGCGAGCGCGGGATCGGCCGCGGGCTTGGGGTCCGGGGGCGCGGCGCACCCGGAGGCGGCGGACCCGACGAGGGAGCCGACCAGGACGACGGTGACGGCCAACGCCCCGCTCCCCCGGCCGTGCGGACGTCCGTACTCCTGCGCCACCATCGCCTGCCAACCCCCCACGCCTCGCCGCTGTCCGCCCGGGACCGCCTCGCCCCCGGCCCGGGGACGTCCGTTCCGCATAACGACGGCCCGGGCGAGCCGTCACGCGCAGTACGGTGGTCGCGTGTACGCGCAGGCTTCCCCCCACACGACCACCACGACGGAGCGCGGCTCGTTCGCGCTGGCCCGCTGCAGCTGCGGCTGGTCGGGACCGGCCCGCAGATCGAGGGACCGGGCCCGCACGGACGCGGCGGACCACTCCCGTACGGCGACGGAACCGGAGAGGCCCTAGGGGTCGGAGAGGCCTTGGGGCCCGGAGAGGCCCTGAGGCCCGGAGAGGCCCTAGGGGTCGGAGAGGCCCTGGGGCCCGGAGAGGCCCTGAGGCCTCTTCGGACCCTGGGGCCTCTTCGGACCCTGGGGTCCTTCTTCCTCACCCGCCGTCAGGCGGCCAGGTCCTTGCGGTCCTTGCTGCCGGTCCCGGCGGACGGGCCGCCGACGCGGGACCCGTGGATGTCGACCGTCTCCGGGCGCCGCGTCCCCCCGGCCCGCCGGGAGCGGACGAGGCGCGCGCCGCGGCCCGAGCGGGCGACGGCGGAGACGACCGGGGTCAGCAGGGCGAGCGCGAGCGGGGCGAGGAGCAGCGCCACCGCCGTGCCGAGGGCGAGGCCGCCGATGACGTCGGTCGGGTAGTGGACGCCCATGTAGACCCGCGCGAAGCCCTCGGCGAGGGCGAGGCCGATCGCGGCGAGGCCGAAGCCCCGGTGGGCGACGAAGACGCCGACGCCGAGGGCCATCGCCAGGGTGGCGTGGTCGCTGACGAAGGAGAAGTCGGTCTTCCCCCCGACGAGGACCTCCAGGCCCCGGTGGTCCACGAAGGGGCGGGGGCGCTCGACGAAGCCCCGGATGGGGATGTTCACCAGGAGGGCGGCCCCGGCGGCCAGCGGGGCCCAGACGAGCCCGGCGACGGCCGAGACGGAGTCGGCGGGGGTGCCGCGCCGGCGGACGGTCCACCAGCACCCGAGCACGGTGAGGACGATCGCGAGGACGATCCCGTACTCGCCCACGTACGCCATGCCGCGGTCGAACCACGGCGGGGCCGACCTGGCCAGCCCGTTGATGTCGTAGAGCAGGCTGACATCGGGGTTCGAACCGTCCGATGCGAGTACAGCCATCTGCTGCGGCCCCTTGCTCTCGTGTCTGTGTTTCCAACCCCCGTGGTCAGAGCGGTCGGATCAGGGAACGAACCGCCTGAGGCGTGCGTTCCGCTCTCTCCGGTGGATCATGCCGACGTTATCGAAGAGTGACGGCCCGCCGCAGCTCAGGGCCTGTGCATGACGGAGAGTTCCGGCCATGTCCCGTACGCCCCGAACACCCCCTAGGCCTGCGGCGGGTGCGTGGGCAGGGCGGCGGCTCCCTCCGGGGTGACCCGGGTGGCGCCGAAGTAGTCCGGGGTGTCGATCCGGTCGAAGCGGATCACCGCCCCGGTCCGCGGCGCGTTGATCATGTAGCCGCCGCCGACGTAGACGCCGACGTGCCGGATGGCCCGCGAGTCGGTCAGGTCGTCCGAGAAGAAGACCAGGTCCCCGGGGAGCAGCTCCTCGCGCGAGGGGTGCGGACCGGCGTTGTACTGGTCGTTGGCGACGCGCGGCAGCCGGACGCCGACGCTGTCGTACGCGGCCTGGGTGAGCCCGGAGCAGTCGAACCGGCCGTTCTGCGCGGCCGTGCCCGTACCGCCCCAGAGGTAGGGGGTGCCGAGCTTCCGCTGCGCGTAGTGGATCGCCCCCGCGGCCTGCCGGGACGGGTCGACGCGGCCGAGGGGCCGGGCGAAGCTCTTCTCCAGGGACTTGATGATGCGGACGTAGTTCTGGGTCTCGCTGATGGGCGGCACCCCCCTGTGCCGGATCACCCGGTACGCGCCCGCGTTGTACGCGGCCAGCATGTTGCTCGCCGGATCGCCGGGCACGTTCCGGACGTACTTGGCGAGTTCGCAGTCGTACGAGGCGGCCGACGGGATCGCGTCCTTCGGGTCCCAGATGTCCCGGTCCCCGTCCCCGTCCCCGTCGATGCCGTGACCGGCCCAGGTGCCGGGGATGAACTGGGCGATGCCCCGGGCGTCGGCCGGGGAGACAGCCCGCGGGTTCCAGCCGCTCTCCTGGTAGAGCTGCGCGGCGAGCAGGGCCGGGTTGATGGCGGGGCAGAGGTTCCCCCAGCGCTGCACGAGCCCCTGGTAGAGGGCCGGGACGGCGCCCTTGGCGAGCGCCACGGTGCCGTTCTTGCCGCTGCCGGCGCCGGCGGCGAGACCCGAGGCGGCAGAGTACGTGCCGACGACGAGCATGGCCACGAAGGCGAGACAGACCCCGAAGGCCCCGCCGGCCACCAGCCACGCCTTGCCCGCCCTACGCACCGTCAACCACCCCTCGGCCCATGGCAGTACGCCCGGGAGTCAGTCTAGGCGGCGCGGGCCCCCCTGGGGACGGTGCGCGACGACCTCGTCACACGGACCGTCCCCAGGGGGGGCCGCCCGCGGACCGCCCGGGCGCCGTCCGCGCGCCGCCCCAAGAGTGGAACAACGACGATCATTGCCCGGAGTCACCCTCCGTGATACACAGAGTGACCATACGCTTCTTCACGCGGAAACCGGCCACACCACCGCAGGTCAAGACGGTCAGACCGGTCAAGTGTGCGGGGATCGGGTAAAGAGAGCCGTCAAGCAGTCACACGCGAGCGGTTTCATCAGCGAAGATAGGGCGATGACCCGTGCCGTCCGGGAGGGGCGGCCAACAACCCATACAGGGGCGGTGAGTTACATGTACCTGGCGGCCGAAAAGGGCGACATCACCACCATTATCGGTGGAATCGCCCCGAACTGGGGGCCCTTCGGGAGCCTGGGCAACGAGGCCAAGGTGATGATCGAGGTCGTGATGGCCGTGGCCATCCTGCTCTGCCTGGGCATCGCCATCTGGGGCGCGGCCAAGCAGCGCATCGGCGCGACCGCCCTCCGCGACACGTTCAGCGCGGAACAGGGCAAGGGGCTGATCGTGGCCGGCCTGACCGGCGTCTTCATCATCGGCTCGCTGGGGACGCTCTTCACCATCGTGTACGGGATGGCCGTCTGACGTCCCGTCGGACCCGACCACTCCGAGATTGCCCTACCTGATGCCCAGTCCTGTTGAAGCACTGCCGTACCCGCGAACGAGTGAGGGGGCGTACCCGGCATGAGTCCCGGCGACGAGCACGACAGCTTCGGCGGCGTGGGCGGCTCGGGCCAGACCCGGACCCGCCTGCCCGAGGGCAACAGCGGCGACGTGTACGGCGCCGGCCGCCGCCCCGCCCGCGGCTCCCGCTCCCTCGTCACGGTCGTGGGCGTGGTGGTCCTCCTCGTCGGCGCCATCGCCCTCGCCAACCGCGGCGGCGGCGACCCGGCGGACCCGTCCGCCCCCCGCGCCGGCACCCCGGGCAAGACGGCCCCCACGACGGCGACGGGCGTCCCCCCGGTCACGAGCAGGAACGGCCCGATCCCCACGGGCTACGCCCGGGACGAACAGGGGGCCCAGAGCGCGGCGACGAACTACGCGGTGGCGCTGGGGTCCGCCGCGATGTTCACCACCGCCGGACGCGACGAGATCGTCACCACGGTCTACACCCCGGACGCCGCGGCCGCCCGCAGGGCCGACCTCGACAAGGCCTACGGCTCCAAAGAACTCCTGACCCGCATCGGCCTGCGGACCGACGGCACGGCCCCGCAGGGCATGACGTTCATCTCCCGGGTCATCCCCGTGGGCTCCAAGGTGGAGAGCTACGGCACCGACCGGGCGACGGTGTCGGTCTGGTACTCGACCCTGTTCGGCCTCGCGGGCGAGGCCTCCGAGAACCCCGTCTCCGAGGCCTGGTACACCGACACGTTCGAACTGCGGTGGGCCGACGGCGACTGGAAGGTCACCACGACCACGCAGAAGGACGGACCCGTGCCCGTCGCCCGCGACCAGCGGGCCTCCGGCGCCCAGGACATGGCGGACGCCGTCGGTCAGTTCGGAGGCTTCACTTATGCCCGGTAGGCCCCTCGCCCGCAGCGCCGGAATCATCACCGCGTTCGGCGCGGTCCAGACGGCCGCCGTGCTGTTCGCCGGCCGGGCCTTCGCGGACCCCACACCGCCGGCCACGCCCACGCCCTCCCCGAGCGCGAGCGCCAACCCCTGCGAACTCCTCCGCGACTCCGCACGGGACTACTGCGAGGGCGGAGGCGACAGCGGGGGCGGAGGCGGTGGTTCCACACCGTCAGTGACCGATCCCGGCTCCGCCCTGGACCCCCTGGCCTCCCTCTCCCGCGGCTTCGCCGACGCCGCCGTAACCACCGTCGACTACCTCTCCAAGGCCGTCAAAGAGACCGCCGACGTGGACTTCACCAACATGGAGTTCCTCGGCCGCTACGCAGTCGTCTTCGCCGCCTCCACCGTCCTCACCCTCCTCCTCTGGCTCCTCGCCGTCGCCAAGCGCGCCATCCGCGGCGTCCCCCTCACCACCGCCCTCTCCGAAGCCATCGGCTTCCTCTGGCTGACGGTCCTCGCCTCCGCCTTCACCCCCCTGATCCTCTACACCGTCGTCAACGCCACCGACGCCGTCACCGAGGTCATCGCCTCCGGCACCGGACAGCAGACCGACGTCTTCTTCGGCAGCTTCAAGGAGGCCCTCCAGAAGGGCGACAGCATCGGCGGCGGCCCCATCATGCTGATCATCGTGTCCCTGGTGACCGTGATCGCCGCCGGCGTCCTCTACCTGGAGCTGTTCCTCCGCGCCGTCATGCTGTACGTCGGCGCCCTCCTCGGCGTCGTCGTCTACTCCGGCCTCGTCGACAAGAACATGTGGGGCCACGTCCGCCGCTGGGCCGGCATCATGATCGCGATCATCATGGTCAAGCCGGTCATCGTCATCGTCCTCGGCCTCGCCGGCGCCCTCTCCTCCGGCACCGGCCCGGACTCCTTCTCCGCCGTCGTCTCCGGCCTCGCGATCATCCTGCTCGCCATCTTCGCCTCCGCGATGATCTACCGCTTCGTCCCCGGCTTCGGCGACGAGATCGCCGCCTCCCGCAACAACCGCCTCCACCGCGCGGGCGAGAACACCGCGGCCGCCGTCATCTCCTCCCCCGCCTCCCTCGTCTCCCAGGGCATCAAGACCCACAGCTCCCGCGGCGACGGCGGCGGCGGTCAGGCCTCCGCGGCCCCCCGCCCCGCCAACCAGCTCTCCGGCGGCATGGCCGCCCACAGCGGCCGCGGCGGCGCCGGCGGCGGCGCGACGCCCCCGCCCGCCCCCCGCAGCAGCAGCCCCACCGCCGGAACCCCGCACAGCAACCGCAAGAACTCTGGAGGTGCAGGGCGTTGACGACCCAGTCCCAGCCGGTCGCGCCCCGCCGCACGTATCTCGTCGGCCGCGCCCGGCCGAACGCGATCGTCGGCAAGAACCGCGAGACCGGCGAGATCGCCCTGATCATCGTCGGCGCCTTCCTCGGCATGATGAGCGGACTCCTCGTCCCCCTCCTCCCCCTGCGGATCGCCCTCCTCGCGGGCCTGCCCATGCTCGCGATCGCCGCCGTGTACCTCCCGTACAAGGGCCGCACGTTCTACAAGTGGTTCGAGATCAACCGCAGCTACAAGCGCATGCTCAAGCGCGGCACCGCCTACCGCTCCGTCGCCACCGAGGCCGGCACCCGCCTCGACGGCCGCGAGGTCGAGGTCGGCCCGCCCCCCGGCATCGGCCGCGTCGGCTGGCTCGCCGCCCCCTTCGGCCCCGACGAGATCGCCGTCCTGCTCCACGCCGACCGCCGCACCGTCACCGCCGCCATCGAGATCGAGGGCCCCGGCGTCGGCCTGCGCGACAGCGAGGACCAGGAAGCCCTCGTCGACCGCTTCGGCACCCTCCTCAAGCACGTCGCCAACGGCGACGGCTTCGTCACCCGCCTCCAGATGCTGGCCCGCACCCTCCCCGCCGACCCCGACGCCCACGCCAAGGACGTCGGCCAGCGCGGCGACCCGCACGCGCCCGTATGGCTCATGGAGTCCTACGACCAGCTCCAGTCCATGGTCTCCACCTCCAGCGAGCAGCACCGCGCCTACCTCGTCGCCTGCATGCACTACACCCGCGAACTCGCCGCCGAGGCCAACGCCATGGCCCGCGCCGCCCGCCACGCCTCCGGCGCCCGCCGCCTCGACCGCGACGCCGGCCTCGCCGTCGTCATGGCCCGCGAGCTCACCGACATCTGCGCCCGCCTCGCCGAGGCCGACATCCGCGTCCGCCAGCCCCTCGGCCAGTCCCGGCTCGCGTCCCTCGTCCACTCCATGTACGACCCGGACCACCCCATCGACCACATCCAGGCCATGACCAAGCGCAACGCCTGGCCCGCCGAGCTCGACGCGATGGAACCGACGTACCTCCAGGCCAAGACCCGCGAGTCCTCCACCCGCGCCCCCTGGTGCCACGCCACCGCCTGGGTCAAGGAGTGGCCGATGACCCCCGTCGGCGTCAACTTCCTCGCCCCCCTCCTCGTCCACACCCCCGACGTCATCCGCACGGTCGCCGTCACCATGGACCTGGAGCCCACCGAGGTCGCCATCGAGCGCATGCTCACCGAGAAGACCAACGACGAGGCCGACGCCAGCCGCGCCGCCAAGATGAACCGCACGGTCGACCCGCGCGACATCGCCGCCCACGGCCGGCTCGACCAGCGGGGTGAAGATCTCGCCAGCGGCGCTGCCGGGGTGAACCTCGTCGGGTACATCACGGTGTCGTCGCGTTCCCCCGAGGCCCTCGCCCGGGACAAGCGCACGATCAGGGCCTCCGCCGGCAAGTCGTACCTCAAGCTGGAGTGGTGCGACCGCGAGCACCACCGGGCCTTTGTGAACACCTTGCCGTTCGCGACCGGCATCCGCCGCTAGGGCCGAAGGGGCACAGACCCATGCGAGATCCGCTGTCCGTCCTCACCGACGCCTTCACCTCCTTCCTCTTCGGGAAGGTGGAGACGACCCGCCTGCCCGTCCGCACCTCCACCGGACAGGCCCAGGCCGTCTACCTGCCGACCGCGGCCCCCGGCCTCGGCGACTCCGGCGTCATCATCGGCCGCGAGGTCTACAGCGGCAAGGGCTACATCTACGACCCCTTCCAGCTGTACGGGCAGCAGCTCCCCGCCCCCCACTGGCTGGTCCTCGGCGAGTCCGGCAACGGCAAGTCGGCCCTGGAGAAGACGTACGTGCTCCGCCAGCTCCGCTTCCGCGACCGGCAGGTCGTCGTCCTCGACGCCCAGGGCGAGGACGGCGTCGGCGAGTGGAACCTCATCGCCCAGGAGCTGGGGATAACCCCCATCCGCCTGGACCCGATGGTCGCCAACGACGCCGGGATCCGCCTCAACCCGCTCGACCCGTCGATCACCACCACGGGCCAGCTCGCGCTGCTCCGCACCATCATCGAGGTGGCGATGGGCCACGGCCTCGACGAGCGCTCCGGCTTCGCCCTCAAGGTCGCCCACGCGTACGTGACCCACCACGTCACCGACCGCCAGCCGATCCTCACCGACATCGTCGAGCAACTGCGCCACCCCAAGGCCGAGTCCGCCGAGGCGATGAACGTCGCCATAGAGGACGTACGGGCCTGGGGCCTGGACGTCGCCCTCGTCCTGGACCGCCTGGTCGACGGCGACCTGCGCGGCATGTTCGACGGCCCGACGACCGTCGGCATCGACCTCGACGCGCCCCTGATCGTCTTCGACCTCTCCCACATCGACCGCAACTCCATCGCCATGCCGATCCTCATGGCGATCGTCGGCGTCTGGCTGGAGCACACCTGGATCCGCCCCGACCGGAAGAAGCGCATCTTCCTGGTCGAGGAGGCCTGGCACATCATCAACAGCCCGTTCGTGGCCCAGCTGTTCCAGCGCCTGCTGAAGTTCGGCCGACGCCTCGGCCTGTCCTTCGTCGCCGTCGTCCACCACCTCTCCGACGTCGTCGACGGAGCGGCGGCCAAGGAGGCCGCGGCGATCCTCAAGATGGCCTCGACCAGGACCATCTACGCCCAGAAGGCCGACGAGGCGCGCAACACCGGCCGGGTCCTCGGCCTGCCCCGCTGGGCGGTCGAGATCATCCCGACCCTCACCCCCGGCATCGCGGTCTGGGACGTCAACGGCAACGTGCAGGTGGTCAAGCACCTCATCACCGAGAAGGAACGCCCGCTCGTCTACACCGACCGCGCCATGACCGAGGCCTCGGTCACCGACCCGGAGCTGGAGTGGGAGACGGAGCAGCGGGCGATCCTCGTCGAGCAGCAGCTGAACGGCTCCTCGCAGTCGACGGTGGCGTAGGCGGGACAGGACAGGCAGGCAGGCAGGCAGGACAGGTGGGGCAGATGGACACGGCACGGAAGGGAGGGGGAGGGGTCTCGGACGGGCTGCTGCTCGGCCTGTTCGCCCTCCTCCTCTGTCTCACGGCCCTGGTGTGGACGGCGACCGGCCTCGCGGGCCTGTTCGCCCGCGGAGCCTGGCCGGACGGCGTCGCCCTCACGGGTACGCCGTCGGCCCTGCGCTCCCTGGCGACGGCCCCGACCGACCTCCCGGCGGCCTGGCCGGCCACCCCGCCGGACCAGCTGTCGGGGTACGGCCTCTTCTGGGGCCTCCTGATCGGCGAGGCGATGGTCCTCGCGGTCCTCGCGGTCTTCGCCCTGGGCACCGTGGTCCGCTGGCGCGCGGTCCGCGCCCACCGGAAGACGGGCGCGTACGGCACTCCCGTACGGGACGCCCCCGAGGCCGTACGGGACGAAGGACCGCACCCGGTACGGGACGGGGCGCCCCGACCTCCCGTACGGGACCACCCGACCCCCCACCCGGCGACCGCCCCACCGGACCCGGCCTCCACCGCCGCCGTGCCGCCCGAGCACACCCGGGAACCCGCCCCCGCCCCCCTGGGCCCCGTACGGG